>JAEZVF010000099.1 GCA_023443225.1 Bacillota bacterium | reverse complement strand
AATAACCGTCTTTATTCTATCTTTTTTACAGGCAGATTGCAATCTGTCTATTTGTTGTACAAAAAATTAATCTTTAAAAATAATCTTACTTATTTTTGAATGATTTTATCTTAACTTAATGACATTAGGCCCACAATGCCGTCTTTTTTGAAAATGTGCTGCCTGTTATCCTTCCGCCAAAACTTGAATAACAACTATTAATTTCAGTTGTATAATGAATATTACCTACTTTTTCATAGTAATGAATTTTAGAGAATGGTATTATACCATTAGATTCTTCTTTATTATTTCCATCTACTCTTAAAAAATTTACATTTCTATCTTTATCTATATAAATAAGTGCTAACTGAAAGTTTTCTTTAAATATTTCAAAGTACGGATTATTATGATCCGTAATATGAAATTTGTAACAATCTTGAAAAAAATGCTTAGCCTGTTCTTCATCCTCGGCAATTTGAAGCACACGCTTTTGCTCTTGTAGTTTTCGTCTTTCGTTCACTATTCTTACATTTTCAAAATATTTTTGACGATTATTTTCCATCAAGTCGATTACTTCGTTATATTTATCAATACCCATAATAACAACACTTTTGCTTTCTGAAGAGCTTACAATAGATTTTTGGGGCTTATATTTGACAATGATACCTTTATCACCTTTTACATCCAAGTATGATATATCCTTTATCTCATCAAAAGCTATATTAAATGGAGTAGCTTCACTACTCAATTCCCCGTTGTACCATAAGAATCCATTTCCCTCTAGATGATCTGTATAAATAAATAATTTCATATAATGTTTTTTACCCAATATGTTTTTCTTATATTCCCCGTAAAAATATTCGATGCTCTTTTCACTATTAAACAATAGTATCTCCCCCTTTCAATGAACTAATTAAAATTATCCTAATTAGGTAAATTTCAGTTTTTTATGTTATAAATAAGAAATAAAACTGATTGTGTAATTATATAATATAACGTTAAATATATCTACAATATTTTCCTGTGATTCCGATAAAAAAATTTTAGATTATTTAGTTATTGTATTTGTATTTTGTATTACTGCTGTAACAATTATTTTTACGAATCTAGACAATCCCAGTCCAGGACAGCAAAAGTACTTCTGCATATATATATAATTGACTTAAAAACATCAAATTGCTATCAACTATAACTATATACTGGAGTGCTATATCTTTATTATTTCTAATTACTATAGTTGGATAAAAAAGCAAGGCAACTATAAAAATAGTACCTTGCGTAGGTTTTATTTACTATTATGATATACTTTCATACATTCTACCATATGTTCAAGAGCATATTTGTCTGCTTTTTCTTCACTAGGTATTTTTCAATATCTCTCATTCCAATACTTTACATGTTTACGTTTTTCATATGAATAATCGGGCATAATAATTTCTCTCTGGACATTTAATTAATGCCATGCTAATCCATCCCTTTTATTCTATTATATTTCCACATTTATTACATACTAAATCAATTTTATTTGTAAGCAATCCTGCTAATACGCTCCATTTTTTTCTTACAGGTGTAAAATCTGAAGAACCGCAATATAAGCATTTTTTTTGATATGATTTCGGTGAACTTAATTCTTGTTTTTGTACTCTCCTTCTCCATGCTCTGGAATCATATCCATTTTGTGGTGCATGTTCTAATACATAAGATAATTTTTCGTCATCTGTCATATCAGCAAATGTGCTTACATCTAAATCCAGTTTAATTAATTTCGTTCGGCAAAAATCACATCTTTCTTCATTATCAAACATTAGACTAAATATATCACCGCATAATGGACATAAGAATACTGACATAATGACTACCCCCATAAATATTATTAGGAATATTTTACCTCTTATTATCGAATAAGTAAACCCTATAATTTCCTGCGGGGTAAAAAGTGTTGAAAATCAAAACTGTTTATTCTGTATAAAAATCATATAAACTAGGCACTAGACTACCTTGTAAAATTGGTAATAATCTTGTGCCTTCTATGATAAAATTTCAGTATCAAATAATGAAAAAACCTTTGAAAATCAAGGATTCAACTGGGCAAGCCCAGTCCAGGACAACAAAAAATGAAGTCTTGCGACTTCATTTTTGTTTGGACTGGGCTACAAGGATTCGAACCTTGAGATGCTGGAGTCAGAGTCCAGTGCCTTACCGTTTGGCGATAGCCCATTATATTATATACTGTGGCTTGATTCTCTCTTCTTGTCAGCCACGAATGATATTATAACAAATAGACGAGCATATTTCAAGTATAAATTACAAATTTATCTGAATTGTTTTGCACCTTTACCGTGCCCCATTTCGGTCCACCTCCAATCATAAGATATTATAAAAATATTTCAATATAAGCATTGTAATAAATAGTCAATGTAGTAAAATAGAATTATATTACCGAAAAATCTAATTGAAGGAGTATTTCATATGAACGCAGTAATTGAAACACATAAGCTCACAAAAACCTATGGTAAATCTCGAGGTATTCTGGATGTGGATCTTACGGTTTATGAAGGAGAGATCTTTGGTTTCATTGGGCCGAACGGGGCTGGAAAATCCACAACCATCCGGACCTTGCTATCTTTAATCTATAAAACAAGTGGCGAAGCGAAAATCTTTGGTTTGGATTGTCATAAGAATAAAGAAGAAATTCTGAGTCAGATCGGTTATCTGCCAAGTGAAATATTTTATTATGAAAACATGAAAGCAATCGATCTGTTACGCTACTCTGCTAGTTTTTATAAGAAAGACTGCACAGTTAGAATTAAAGAGCTGGCAAACATATTAGAACTTGACTTAAATAAAAAGATTGAGGACATGAGCCTTGGTAATAAGAAAAAAGTAGGTATCGTGCAAGGGTTATTACACTCGCCAAAGTTAATCATCCTTGATGAGCCAACAAGTGGTCTGGATCCTCTGATGCAAAAAATATTCTTTGAACTTATCCAGAAGGAAAATGTACGTGGTGCTACCATCCTATTCTCTTCCCATATCCTAGGTGAAGTACAGCGGATTTGTGACCGGGTGGCAATCATTAAAGAAGGACGAATCATCAAGACACAGAAAATCAGCGACCTTCAGAATGAGAGTTATAAAAAAGTTGTATTCAGTACGAATACACCAATCTCCGAATTCACGATAGAAGGGGCTACTAATCTGGACATACAGAATAATATTGTTCGCTTTTTATACAAGGGCGACTGCAATGCCCTGTTAACTGCAATAAGCAAGTATTTTCTGTCAAACATAGACATTACCGAACCAACATTAGAAGAAATCTTCCTACACTATTATGAAGGAGAGGAGAAGTAGCGTGAATATCTATTTATTTGAATTAAAGGCACAATGGAAAAATGCCCTTCTCTGGACCTTGGCTACCATTCTTTTTCTTGCAGTATTTCAACTAAATATCTATCCTATTTTTGCTGACAGTCTTGATGATGTAATGGACATCATCAGTGGCTTCCCTAAACCTTTTCTGGCTGCTTTCGGTTTTGATGCCAATACAATGTTCAGCTTTGGAGGATTTTTTAATTTGACCTACAATTACCTTGCTCTTATGGGGACAATTATGGCAACAACTTTATCTGTGGCTTCTTTTGCCCGGGAAAAACGGAGCAAATGCATGGATTTTTTACATTCAAAACCATTGAGCCGCAGCAAAATCTTTGCTTCTAAACTATTGGAATTGCTTACCTTACTATGTTTATCTAATGCGCTGTTGCTTTTATCGTCTGTGATCATCTATAACACCTCCGGAGAAGCTAAAGAAGGTCTTAGAACTTTCCTCCTAAGTGTTGCTGGATTATTTTTTACCCAATTATTATTTACTGCCTTTGGCACAGCATTTGCAGTTATTGCGAAAAAAGTCCGCAGTGTCTCTGGCATTGCTACTGCCATTAGCTTTGGTGCATTCATTCTATCTGCTTTGGATGCGATTATGGATGAGAACATCATGCATTACCTTGCTCCCGTTAAATATTTCTCACCTACAACAATATATTCCAATGGTAAATACGAATTACAATATGTATGCACTGCAATTCTTATCGGTATTGTCAGTATTGGCGCAGCATATGTAGTCTATTGTAAACATGATATACATTCAGTCTAGAGAAGCATTTGTAATTAATATGCAGAAAGGTGTTAATATGAACATAGTAAAGCATGAACTTCATGCAGGAATGAAATCATTCCTATTGTGGACACTTGGATTGTTTTTTTTAGATTTTGCAGGTCTTACAAAATTCACCGGAATATCCGGTGCAGGAAATGCAGATGTAATGAAGCTAATGAATCAATTTCCCCGTATCGTTCTGGCTGTGTTTGGAATGGTTGGACTTGACATAAACTCCCTTGGCGGTTACTACTCTGTATTGGCCTTTTATGCACTAATCTGCATCTCCATCTATGGCATTTATCTAGGTACCAACTCCATCACCCGGGAGTCGGTAGATAAGACCTATGAATTTCTTTTCACAAAGCCACGGACACGAAGTTACATCTTGGGACTAAAATTATTCACTAATACTATCTTTTTAGCAGTTTACTCCATGCTGCATGTTATTATTTCTATTGTTGCTGTCATGACTTTAAAGATAGATGGGAATATCAACTCTCAAATGGTACTGTTTGGAGTTTCAGGTTTTCTAGTTGGAATTCTGTTTTTTTCACTTGGAGCATTTCTTTCTTCCATCGTAAAAAGGGCGGAAAAAGGCGCCTTATACAGCAACTTATGTTTCTTTCTATTATTTCTATTTGGTGTCATATTCGATATGTCTGAAGATAATAAGGCAATACAAATTGTAGCACCACTAAAGTACTTCTTACCGACTGAATTATTGGATAATCACTTAAATCCAATATACACTTTGTTTTGTATCATTACTTCAGGAATCCTACTATTTTGTGCAGTAAAAGTGTTCTGTGCTAAGGATTTAACTGCTATTTAGGTTAATGTAAAATAGTGACAACTCTACTCAAACTTAATACAGCAAATTACTCAAAACAACTGAAATACCTGATAATATCAACAGAATACTAACTATTTTTTTAACCATCCTGTCATTTACTCTTAAAGACAAGGATGTTCCAATCGCTAGACCGATTACCATAAAAGGTAATAGAATGAAAGCACTTTTAATAATATGCCAATTGAATAAACCGGTTATCGAATACAATAGTAACCGAAATGTGTTTTCTACAAGAAACACAAAACACAAATTGCCTCGAAATTGGCTTTGTGAGTCAGTGGTTCTGTTGACATAGGCAGCCAAAAAAGCCCCTATACCAAAGAGCCCGCTTAAAATTCCAGAAAGAATACCAATGCAGGCAAGTACCACTGGAGAATTTTTTGCTTGTTTTTTCTTATCATGTAATAACATTTCCACTGCTATACTGATTACAACGAACCCTAATACTACTTTAATTAAACGTATATCTCCCAGTTTAAGAAAAAATGCACCTGGTATACTTCCCAGTATTACCAATAAAGATAGCGGCCCTACAATTTTAAAAGAAATCTTTTTGCGCTCTTTCCAAGTAAAATAGAAGTTCGCCGGATATCCAAGGATTAATTCGACCGGTGTGATATTTACAGTACTTCTGGTAAAACTAAGTATAGTACTAAAAATCAAAGTGTTTGCAAATCCACTCATACCTTTGACAATATATGCACAAATAACAGCTAAAATTGGAACAAACAAATCCATAATCATCTCCTTGTTTTATATACATGATAGAAAGAGCTGTCGCAAAATCATAGATTACGCGAACTTATACCAGACCTAAGTTCTTAGTTTTCTATCTTTTACAACAGCTCATACAAATATTAATCAAAATCCTTTATTCTATCTGCAATCTTTTTATATCGGAATCTTGCCATTTTGTTTTTCTCAAGTACATCATCTTCTGTGCCTGTGTATTGACAACGGAGACAATAATATTCCTGCTTATCCTTGTCATAAAACATATCTACATCAATATCCCTCATAAAACAGGATGGACATCGATAATTTAATTTGCCTTTTCCAGCTTGAGCCATGTTGCAAATACCTCCTTATCTTTTAACTTTGTGGTATAACCTAAAGTAAACATCGGAGAAAATGCATAACCTTCTTTCATATATCCGCAAACAGCTTCCTTATCTGCAGTCATGGATACTTTTGTTTCTATCTGTGGGACAACTGCTGATACTTCTTTGGCGCCCATTAATTGTTCTTCTCTGCATTTATAGCCGTAAGTTATGTTCTTTGATTCTGTGGCGCTTTGACAGCCCAGTAAAATACCGGTCATATCTTCGGAATATTCGGTTGTTCCATAACATGCGACCATATACTCATTTAATTCAACTTCTGCAGCTGGATCGCTCATGCTTATGATAAATCTTTCCGTCTTGATACAGGAACTTCCTTGCTCAAAATAGACTTTTGTTTGTAAGAGTATGGTTAAATCTTGGAATTCAATCTCAACCGGATTTAAGGTTACAATTCTTGTATTACCTTCTTCTGAAAATACTGCCTTAGTCCTACACAAGCATAAATCAACTTCTTCACCTTTGTAAGTTAATTTGGCACTCTTAATTGTTCCTTCGCCGGCATAATGTGTAAAGTATCCAGCACGGTATTTCTCCTGTATTAAGAACGGATAGGATGCATCCGTAATATGCTTGGTTCCAATTCCTATGGGCCAATCTAATTTTGAAGTATACGGGCGTAAATCTACGATAGCACCGCCCTGGTCCATATTTAAGCACACTCTCATATATGGGTCACAATACCAAAATAACTGCTTCTCAGAACCATATAAAATGTCCTTCCATAGTGCGCATTCTGCTTGTTCATAGCTTTTGTTTTTTCGGAAATAATCTGCAAATTCGGACATTGTCATATCGATTAAATTACCCTCTTTTTTCAGATTACCGTAATACCCCATACCATCCTCATATGATTGCTTCAGTAACTCATAGGATGCTTCCCAACGTCCCATCTTATTCAACCAGCCTGGACCAACAAACATCATATTATAAGCATATCCCCGATTATATTTCTCAAGGGAACGATACTGATCAACCAGATTATATAGGTAGGGGTACTGTCCATCCTGATATATCATCCCACGGAGGATATTTTGAGGATGCGTACCAAAATTGGAACCATTGCCATCATAACAAGCAAGCAAATCTCGGGATAAATGCGGAATGGCTACGATTCCGCTATCCTCGCCTTCATTAGCTGCTGGAGCATGAGTATTTTGTTTGGATGGAATCCAGGGATTCCAGGGACCTCCGTCTAAAAATGTATACCAAGAGTTATTACAGGTGTGATATGCCTTGGGCCCCTCTTCCCAACAGGTGGCAATTGCACACTTCACCATAGGATACATTTTCTTTATGTAATTAATCAGTTCTGCATCCATATAGTAGGATCCGGTAGATTCCGGATAAAATCCGAAGCAATCATAAAATTTCTTAAATAAATCATCCACAATGGATTTCTTATCTTCTATTGAAAACATCCAGATGCAAAAATCTTTCGTTTTATATTTATCCCTGAATTCCGTACATGGTAGTCCTAATAGTGACAATGCAATCTCATCACCGTATTGCTTATGATGCTCTTTGGCTATCTCAATTGCTTCTTGATTAAAAAGACTGGCATATGTCATCTGTATGGTAGTTTTTAAGCCATTTTTGTGAGCTGTTTCCTGTTGATATTGAAAGATATCTAGGGATTCTCTAAGAAGCTCTTTTCTACCGATATCTTCTTCTTTGCCATGTCCGGTTACTTTTTCAGCGTATTCCGGTACCATCTCTGGTCTGTGAACAATGTTTAAAATAAAGTCCCCCATGGTAATTTCCTTTCGTAGTTGTTAATTAAGTTAAGATATCCATATCATAATTATTTGATAGAACCCGTAATCCCTTCTGCAAAGCTCTTTTGCAATAAGAAGAAGATGATAACCGTCGGAACGGTACAGAATAAAACGGCCAGCATTAACGTTCCGTAATCTGTTATATAGCCTGCCTTCAAATTTGCAACCAGCATAGGCATAGTTATACTTTTATCATCACTCATAATTACCTTTGGCCACAGATAATTATTCCATGCATTCATAAAGGTGATTGTCATAGCAGCTGCATAGGTAGAACGCATGGTAGGAATGAACATCTTAAAAAATATAAAGATTTCATTTAAACCATCTATTCTCGCCGCCTCAATAATGTCAATTGGAAAGGAGCGTGCACTCTGTCGGAATAGCATAATCAGGAATGGAGTCGATATGGTAGGCAATACAAATCCTATTGTAGTATTTAATAAATTAGCTTTTGAAAACATCTGGAACAATGGAATCATAGTTGCTGCAAATGGAACCATCATCGCTAATAGGATAATAGACATTACCGTATCTTTGCCTCTGTCATGAAATATTTCAAACCCATAACCTGCTAAAGAACAAACAATTAACGATATAATCGTAAGAATAATTGCATATTTAAAGGAATTGATCATTGCACTTCTTATATCCTGTGCTTTTAATAAATTCTTTAGATTTTCAACCAGATAAGTTCCAGGAAGAATCTTTCCTTTGATGATATCCACACTTTTATTGGTTGCTGCTACAGCCATCCAGTAAAGTGGAAATATGGACAATAACGAAACAACGGTTAAGAATACATATTGTGCTATATTTCTTGCTTTAGTCACGTTTATCACCTACTTTCATCTGAATGAATGCTAAGATTGCAACTAATATCAGAATCAGGTAAGACATTGCTGCTGCATAGCCGAAGTTTGGAACATACTTAAAGGACATATTATAGATGTAATGTGTCATCGTAATTGTTGCATTCGCAGGGCCACCATTTGTTAAGTTAATTGATTCATCAAATAATTGCAGCGTACCATTCGTAGACATAATTGCTGTTAATAGGATTGTTGGTTTTAATAGGGGCACCGTAATCTTACAAAAAGACTGAACAGGAGATGCTCCGTCTATTTTGGCAGCTTCATATACGCTATACTCAATATTCTGAAGGCCAGACAAATAGAATACCATATTATACCCGGTCCATCTCCAGATTAGAGCAAGGATGATAATAATTTTTGCACTCGTTGCATGTCCTAAAAAGTTATATCCAGTGTTTAAGATACCAAGTTTAATAAGAATTGTATTTACAAAGCCGTCCACTGCAAATAAAGACCGGAAAATAATAGCATAGGATACCAGTGATGTTGCACAGGGAAGGAAAATAGCCGTACGAAAAAAACCTTTAAATCTTAAATTTCTATTATTGAGTAAGGATGCTAATATTAATGCAATTATCAGCATAATGGGAACCTGGATAATTAAATATACAAAATTATTCTTTAAAGCCTGTACAAAGATATTATCCTGAAACATACGTACATAATTATATAAGCCTGCCCATTTTAAATTTCTTCCCACTCCGGTCTTAAAGGACAAGCTTAACGCTTTAAACATAGGTAGAAAACACATCGCAACTATCATAATTACTGCAGGCGTCAGGAATATCCAGCCTGTTAAGTTGTGCTTTTTGTTTAATGACATCTTTTTATTCGGCCGACTCATATTTTTTACCCATTGTATATCACAATGTTAATGTGATACTGCCTTTCTTTCAAACTTCATTTATACTACTCCTTTATGTAGTTATGGGGGATGACCTAAGAACAGTAATCCCCCACATTGTTATTTATATCTTACAGGTTCACTTTCTGCCTATTTGCCCATAGCAAAATTAACTGTATCTTCTGCTGTCTGTAGCTCTGCATCGATGTCAGCGCCTGCTACAACATTTAAGATCGCTGTAGCGACAGCATCACGAGCCTCATAGTAATATACTCCCGTGTTGTTACTTGGTACTTTACCTGCATAATCTGTAATTTTAGCAAATACAGCATCTCCACCAAAAAATTCGGATGGCTGTGAATAAGCTGTGCTGTCAGCTGCTGGCAAATAAGTTGCTAAAGCACCAGAGTTAGGAAGAATAGTCTCATAGAATTCAACACTTCCACCGAACGTAGAGCCTAAGAAATCCGCAGCTAAGTCTAAGTTCTTGCAATTGGATGTTACAGCCCAACTGGAACCACCATTGCTGGAATAATTGGTTGCCGTACTTACATTATCCAGTTTTGGCATGTTGGTAACTGCCCATTTACCGGACTGATCTGCTGCCGATTGAATGGAACCCATAATCCAGCATCCGTTGATAGTTCCTGCTACCGTACTATTATTTAAAGTACCTATGTATTGATCCCAGTCATTAACTTCAATTAGAACCCCTGCTTTTACTAATTCTGCATAGGTTTCCATAACTGCTTTCAATTCAGGGTTGTTAACTATATTTGGGTTTCCTTCTGCATCAAAAAGACTGGCACCTGCGGACTGCAGCATCATAACGATAACGTCGGACTCTCCTGCTTGACAAGATAATAAAGGTTTTCCGGTCTTTGCTAAAATATCTTTTCCTAATTCTAAGTATTTTGACCAGGATATATCAGTAAAATCATCGATGGAATAACCTGCTTCTTCTAATACATCTGTTCGGTAGCAAGCGATTACAGCACCATTGTCAAATGGTACACCGTAATTTTTACCATAAACTACGGAATAAGCGGTCTTTGCTTCAGCAAATTTTGTGAAATCTATAACGGTATTACTTATATCTGTAAATGCATCTGGATAGCTGATAACATTCTTTTGGAATGCATTGTCCTGCATCAGCAGAATGTCAGGTAAGGTATCCATACTGTCAGCCGAAGCTGCCGTTGTTAGTTTCGTCTGAACATCAGCCCAAGGAGTTTCAACTACTTCCAGAACAAAATCTGGATGCTCCTTCTTATATACCTCTGCTGCTTGTTCCATGGCATAAATATTAAATGCCGGGTCCCAACACCATACGGTTAAAGTATTATCCCCGGAAGCTTCCCCCTTATCGGCAGTCTCCTCTTTGCCAGATGATGCTTCCTGTTTTTCTGCTACTTCTTTTGGTTCTGCATCCGTTGTGGTACTTTCTTTTTTACCGCATGCAGCAAGAAAACATGCTACCATAGTAAACATTACAATCAGACTAAATACTCTTTTTTTCATAATTTGACCCTCCCACATTATCGTTGTTTTCTTTACGACAGAACTTATTCAATTTGCGCAATCGGTTGTTCTTAATTCAGAGTATACCATTCGCCCTCTTTGTTGTCTATGTATATTATTTATATATTTTAACATGTTTATTTGTATAATATGCACAATATTGTATTATTAAAATGCAAAAAGCTGCTATAATTCAGCACAACTGAACTATAGCAGCTTTATATAATAGGTTAATTGCATCCTCTTCGCTACATGCTTATAAGCTATTTTGTTGATTCTTTTAATATTACTTCATATCCAAGCATTGTCCTTTTCTTAACCTCTATCCCATTAATATAATCTAATAAGGTACTGCAAGTCACCATGCCCAATTCATTTACATCAAAATTCAAGGATGTAATTGATGGAATATTATTTTCCAAGAGGCTGCTATTATAAAAGGATGCAAGCTTCATTTGCTGTGGCACACTGATATTTTCTCTTCGCAGTTTATTTAGTACATAGATACAAAGAGAATCATCCATGCAGATAATACAATCAACTTTAGTTTGAAGCAGACTATCAACTATCTTATCCGATAACACCGCATTATCTACATTGAAATGAATAATGTCTTTATCCACTGGTATCTGTAACGAGTCAAATGCATCCAAATAGCCTTTGAAACGGTTCTGCGTTACTATGTGAGCTTCACTTCCACCAATTAGTGCGATTCGCTTAATACCCTTGGCCAGTAGAATAGAGGTTAACTCCTTACAAGCACTGCGATGATCATTGTCTACTTGAATAATATCTTTGTCCAAAGAGGTCCCTATCGTAACAAATGGTATCCCCTTTGATTTAAGAAATTGAGCCGGTTTATCCACAATGAGTGTTCTGCTTAGTATAACACCATCTACCTTATGATTATCTATAATCCTTTCAAGCTGTGAGATATTATCACCTTTTACAATAGCATTTACAATATCATAATTTACTGAAGACGCAATTTCACTAATACCCAAAAGACATTTTTGAAAAAAGGGCAAATCAACCAGATTATAATCCCCGTAAATTGCAACCGCAATATTATAAGTTTTAGATTGAGCCAATCCTCGTGCTAGTGCATTGGGGGTATAATTATGTTGCTCAATATATTTCAATACTTTAGCTCTGGTTTCAGCGCCAATCCTTCCTTTTCCAGAGATTACTCTTGAAACAGTGGTTTTTGAAACCCCCAATTCTCTTGCTATATCATCTAATGTAAGTTTATTCTGTAAGTTACCCGTTAGTCGATTCATTTGATTTTTCTCCCTCAGTTTTGCGCAACTCATATGCATTTTGCGCACCTTGACAAACTAAGTATATTTTCCGAAATAGCAGATGTCAAGTAATTCTATTCATTTTATGATGGATTAGGTATCAATGGCTCCATCTATATTATACTCTTTGGTTTGATAAAAGCCTTTGTTACATCAAATACCACGAAAGCTGAATTCAAACTCAAGCTTAGTATTGACATCCAACAGGTATTCTTCATGCGTAAGAGCTCCCCAACTATTATCTCCACCGACTCCCATTTGCTGTTTTGCAACACGGACAACGGTATAATGAACTTGTGGCAATTCAAAAGGGTGCATTGCGTTTTCTAATTCATGGGGTGTATATGGCAAAGCAGAAAAACTAAGGTTTTCTCCTTCAAATAGCATTCCTCTACCTTTATAATCCATAATCTTCGCATAACGGACACCTGTTTTGTTTCCGCACTCCTGGGGTACCAGATATTTTGACATATTATCTTGCACTGTGTTTTTATAGATTCCCAAGCGAGCACCTTGATTCCGGTCACAATAATTCTCTTCCGCCCCAAGTCCATACCATTCAACTTGATTATAGTCTGCGTCAAATTTAAAGATGACACCAAATTCCGGCATGTCTCCCAGTTCCTTCACTGGATCATAACTTAGCTTAGTGTGAATCGTTCCGTCTTCATATACACGGTAGCTTAGATAACACTTACTTGCAGGAGCTGTCGGCATTAAGTAACAAAAGGTGATGATGGCACTATCCTCTTTTTCTTCAAGTGTAGGCATAATTGCTGCCATACCATTACTGTGCTTGTGTGTCAGGTACATGCTGGCAATCTTCCACTGACCGTAACGGTTTGGCATATTGTTTCCACAATCATTATCAACTGGTGCCCTCCAAAAATTCGGTTTTGGAATCGCCTTCATCATTTCCTTTCCACCATACCGGTAGGATACCAAACCACCATTTAATTCTGAAAAAAGAACATCAAAATGTTCGCCTTTTACTCCAATGTTATGCTTGCCTTTTATAATCTGTACTGGTTTTCGGTTTATTACCTTATCCTCCAATATTTTGTATACCCCCTGTCCAAAGGCAACTTCGTGCCCAACCTTTGCCCAAGGTTGGTCTTCTTTTAATACAAAGGATATTGTTACAGCATATTCACCAGGCATTGTCTGCACAGGGATTGGAAGCAGATAGCTCTTCTTGCTCAAAGGTTCTACATCTGTTTCCATGGTAGTACTTTCTACAAATTTACCATTCTTATGTAATACTACAATGCAATGATAAGCATTTGTATTCAGAAAAAGATTCCTATTATGAATTATTGCCGTTTCTTTCTCTACCTCTATGTTGATATTCTGGTAATTGAATTTAACTTCCTGCATCTTGGGAGATTCATCTCGGTTACCGCCATAAACAATTCCATCACCGCTGAAATTATAATCACAAGGACGGTCATCAAAATCACCGCCGTATGCCTGAAATTCCTTACCGTAGCGGTCTTTTTTCAGGATAGACTGATCAATATAATCCCAGATAAATCCTCCCTGATATAAAGGTTCTTGAATTGTCAAATCCGTATATTTATGCATTCCTCCACAAGAATTTCCCATTGCATGGGTGTATTCACAACAAATAAATGGCTTTCTCCTGTCCTTTGCCAAGAACTCTTTAATTGCCTCAACGGATGGATACATTTGACTTTCCATATCACTAGTATCGTTATAGGTCCTATCATGATATATACCCTCATAATGGACTAACCTAGTAGTATCTAATTCACGAAACAACTTAGACATCTCATAGATATTTTTTCCCCCATAAGATTCATTTCCACAGGACCAAATTAATATAGCCGGATGGTTCTTATCTCGCTGGTAGATTGAGTTAACACGGTCCAACATCATCGGAAGCCATTCGGGTTTATCACCAGGCAGCACGGTACTTTTATCCGCCAAACCCCGCGCTACCATATCCCATAAGCCATGGGTTTCTAGATTGGTTTCATCAATCATGTAGATTCCATACTTATCACACAAATGATAAAGTCTAGAATCATCTGGATAATGGCAGGTTCGGATTGCATTGATATTATTTCTTTTCATAGTAAAGATGTCTTGCTCCATTTCTTCCTCTGAAACATAACGCCCAGTTTTAGAACTAAATTCATGTCGATTAACACCTTTAAAAACAATCCGTTTTCCATTCAGCATCATGATACTATTTTTTATTTCAAATCTTCGGAATCCAACCTTCTGCTGAATCACCTCAGTTATATGATTATCCTCGTCCATTACTTCAATCATTAGATCATATAAGTATGGTTCTTCTGCACTCCAAAGTTTAGGATTTTTAACAGCAAAATTGTATTCACTGCTAATACTCATATCCTCTTCTGAAGTAAAAACTATGGATTCTTTGTCTTTTAATGTAAAGATAGCTTTGCCACTTTCTGTAGTAATAATAGAAATCTTAAGTTCAGCATCAAGGTAGGAATCATCAAGTAAAGTTTGTACTTTCAAGTCATAAATATGTATTTTGGGAATTGTATATAAATACACATCACGATAAATACCTGAAAAACGGAAGAAATCCTGATCTTCACACCAACTGCTGCTGGTCCATTTAAATACCTGCACCGCTAGTTTGTTTTCTCCATCCTTTATAAATTTGGTTAATTCAAATTCAGAAGGCGTAAAACTGTCTTCACTATAGCCAATATAATTACCATTTAACCATACAGACATACCACTTTCTACTCCTTGGAAGGAAAGAAAGACTTTTTGGCCTTTCATATTTTCCGGGAGGGTAAAATATTTAACATAGTTACCGATTGGATTAAATTCGGTAGGTATTTCCCCTGGGTCAATTGCTTCCCGTCCATCCCATGGATATTGTATATTGGCATATTGAGGAACATCATAACCTTCCATTTGTATATGCGCTGGCACATGAATATCTTCCCAGCATTTGCAATTATAATCCGTTGCTTCAAACCCTTTGATAGTACTTGCATAATTCCTAGAGTATAAAAACTTCCAGAGGCCGTTCAAGGAATATCTAAAATCATTAATACCAGCTGCTAGTTTATCACAGGATTGATACCATACATGATCGGAATGTGCATGCATCCTATTATCAGCGAAATATTTGGGGTCTTTAACCTTGTTATAATCAAATATGTTTTTCAATCATATACCTCCCTAAGTACACATTAAATTTAAAGTAGGAACAATACTTTGCGCAATCGATTGTTCATCTTAATCATAGCAACTAAATATTCCTCCGTCAATACGATTTATATACAATAACAGTACCATATAATTATCAATTTTGACCAAACCAACTAGTAAAAAATGAGCCCTATCCCGCTATGAGTGTGCCAATTACTCACAGGAGAAAGGCTCATCTTTTTTAATTGAATTGTAGAATGCTCTTTATACTACGTACTCTGTAGTTACTGTTCCACTGCAAAATTCGCTACACCAATGTTGGTAAATGAAATAATTGGTTTACACCTACTGGACCTTCTATCAAACCTGGAAGGACACACCACTAACAAATAGCTACCATCGTAAGGAACTTCAAATCGAAAACTCTCATTACAAGCTACCCATTCGCAATACAATAAAATGTTTTTATCTTCACAGATTTGACATAATTGTATCTCCCATTCATGAGATTTACAGCAATAACATCCTTTGATACATCCGGAAATGACTCCTTCTTTGATAAGGCATTCCGGACAATCCGGACATGGCATCTGAACAGGACATGTTTTGCAAGGCATTGGCACCGGTATTGGGACTATGCCAACTAATGATCTTTGTCTCGGGTAGGATGGACATTCTGGACATTCTGGGCATACTGGACACTCTGGACACTCTGGGCAAGCCGGACACGGTTTTGCTTCCGGACATCTCGGGCATTCCGGACAAACTTCCATCTCTGGACAAACAGGACATGGTGGTGCTTCTGGACATGGCGCTGGTGTCGGACATCTAGGACATTCCGGACAAAGCTCCATTTCAGGGCACACCGGACATGGCGGTGCTTCCGGACATGGCGGTGCTTCCGGACATGGTGGTGCTACCGGGCATGGTGCTGCTTCCGGGCATGGTGTTGCTTCCGGACATGGAGCTGCTTCCGGACATGGTGCCGCTTCTGGACATGGCGGGCACATAGGTGCTGCTTCTTCTGGTAATGGCATCTCTGGTAAAGGCATGATTTCCTCTGGAAGCTGTGGAGTTATTTCTCCACACTCCACTCCTCCAACAAATGGGAATTGGTGAAACTCAAAACCACTGTTAGCATTTACCGTAAAGGAACCAAAGGCAACATTCCCACTGACATGACCACCGGTGGAATGTGCATGGAACATTGCCTGTGGTGCTAGTATGCTGCCCCAGATATCGGACGGTTTTTCCATATAAATATGTCTTGCATCTTCAAATACATAAAGAGTGTGGTTTGTGCGCCATTGTTCACCCATAACACCATATTGCAGATGAGCATTATCACCAGTCCTTAATCTAACAATGACTAAACTTCCTGCTGGTACCTCGGCTCTTATACCCTTGTTTATTAATCCGTTTGGACGAAAATCAAGCAAAAAGACGTTTTGCTTAGGATCACTTCCACGAAGAATCCATTCGTGTATATTGTCAATTACACTGCCATTTGGCTCAAGGGTTTCAATACACTCCTTATAAGCCTCGATGCTACTTCTTGCTTGTTGAAAAAATCTTGCCGTGTCCGCACCTATTCTGTCTTCAGGGATAAAGCGTGGTACATCATAACTTGAGATTAAATAATGATCTCCTTTATCACTAGGTGCCCAGTATCTACTTCCACCTGCTGCCTGATATAAATACTCCAACTCATCAACCTGATCTGTACCACCTTTACCAATTAAATAAGTACTTCCACTACCTGCACGGAAGTTACCTCCTGCCACAACATGGCCAATTACCACCAATGGTCCGCCCATGGCTACATTACCACCTACAAGAAATCTTACCATGTTCGGTGAAAATCCTGATTTAGCAAGTCTAGTATTATTACCATAAGCTACACTTAAGCCTCTTGGGCTCTCAAAGTTTCCCCCTACAGCCATAGCGCCTTTAACATCAACAATATTATTGGCATTACCAAAAACAATAGCATTAAACCTAGAAGCTACCCCAAACGGTTGACCTTCAATGTCATACCATATAATATCATCATAAGGTAATCCTGCATCTGTAAGTACATTATTTCGGAAACTACTATTATCCATATTAACTCCTGAACTATCTCCGGGATTATAACTATCCTTATTCTCATTTCAATTTATTCAAAATTAATTAAAATGTGCAAGTCTATTGACCTTTCCCTTAGAATTATTGGTTTAATAATAAAGAATGTACTTTGTCAGATTTCTCTGCATCTTACAATAAAAAAAGGGCTATGTAATTAATTCTGATTTTCTAATTTGCTATCAGAATTAATTACACCTGCCCTAATTTCATTGTATAAAGGAACTATCCTCTCATGGTTAAAAGTTTGTTTTTAAGTTCACCTTCAATACGATTTAATTCAAGTTCTGCCTCTCTTCGCTTCTGACGTCCTTCTGTCTGAATGCGCATCACTTCATCCAGCGTGGTTATAAGCGATTCATTCGTTATCTTCAGTGTTTCAATATCTACAATACCACGTTCGGATTCTTTCGCAGTTTCAATCGTTGCCATTTTTAATGTTGCAGCATTTTTCTTTAAGAGTTCATTTGTCATATCGGTTACCTCTCTTTGCGCTCTTGCTGCCTGACCAGAATGAGCTACTCCAAGAGCTAATACCATCTGGCTCTTCCAAAGAGGTATCGTATTGACTATGGTTGATTGAATCTTCTCTGCCATCAAAGTATCATTCCCCTGCACGAGTCGAATCTGAGGAGCCATCTGTATAGATATCATTCTAGTCAATTCCAAATCATGAATCTTCTTCTCAAAACGATTGCATAGAGAGGCAAGGTCATTCACCGCTTGTGCATCTTCCGGTAATCCACTTGCCTTAGATTTCTCTACGAGTATAGGCAAGTCTTCATTTTGCACTTTAGCAAGTTTCTTCTTGCCCGCTAAGATATACATAGATAACTCTTTAAAATATGTCTTATTTAATTCATACATTTTATCAAGCATTGCCACGTCTTTCAGCAGCTGTATCTGATGAGACTCCATTACTTGACAGATTTTATTTACATTAACTTCTGCCTTGTCATATTTTGCTTTCATGGCAGTAATCTTGTTTGATGTTTTCTTAAAGAATCCCAGGAAGCCCTTTTCCTCTTCCTCTACATCAAAACTCTTTAATTCTGTAACAACACCAGAGAGCATCTCACCAATCTCGCCCAAATCTTTTGTCTTAACACTATTTAACGCAGATTCCGAAAAATCAGCAATTTTTTTCTGTGCACCAGCTCCATACTGAAGGATAAGATTTGATTTACTTAATTCAATCTTTTCTGCAAATTCATTAACCATCCTTTGTTCTTCCGGTGATAAGCTGGTCTCATCAAATGCCGGTGCAGCCTTTTCCGCCACACTTTGATTATCATTTGTCAGAACTTCTTGTTTCGCGCTTTCCTGATTCACTGTCTCATCAAAAAAAGCATCAAATGTTAAAGTAGGTACTTCATTATTCATATACTCTCCTCTTTCTGTTACAAATTTGTTTATATTAGGTGTATGACTCTAATTTCTTTCCGTACTAAAATCTTTCTCGGTTAAACCCTCTTGTGCAAGCATTGTCTGTAACACGGAGATATCTGTTGAAATATCCATTGCTGCATCTTCAAAGAGGCTGTCCAACAAATTCTCAAATGCCAGATTAATGGTATCTAACGTACCTTCTATTTCCTTCTTAGCAGTAGAAATATTCTCTCCTTGAACAGGTTGGTTATCAAACTCCTTATAGGCATTTAACAGCTTTAATGTGGTTGGTAGATAATATTCCATAAACTTTTGTATTTCAGAAATCTGCTCCGGATGAAGTTTAACATAATCAAAAATTTTACCGGTAACCATCTCTAAACGATATAATTTTTGGGAGATTTCTTCTCCAGGAATAGCATCGTTTGCTTCTTTTATTTGTCTGATATAGGATTTACCTTCCTCAATTACATTCATGAATTCACTATTTTCAGTTTCGGATTTTTTCTGATACTCTTCCTTCTTCTGAGTATCCAATTCTTCCATGCGCTTCATCCGAATGTTTTCTTGAAGTTTCAGATACTGATCATAGCTTTCATGATTTAACATAAAACATGTCTTTTGTTCATCAATTCGGCCCTCTGGAAACATGCCTATCGAAATCATTTTACGAATATCTTTCAAAATGTATTTTTCGCTAAGTCCGCTACCTGCGGATAATTCTTTAATCGTACAGTAATTACGGTTACGAAGTAGTCCAAAATATTGATTAAATCTTTTCAATCGGCGTCCGAGTCGGCTGCCTTTCGCAGAAAGGAAAAGGCTTATTATAAATAATGGTAGAATTCCAAATGCTATTGTTCCCAAAAGTGGCATAAATAGTACATTTGCAAGGATACCTAAAACTAAAATCCCTAGTCCAAACAATCCAATGCCGATAGACCCAAAGACAGTACATAAAATAGATGATACCCTCCCTACGGGAATCGCATATTTGGAACCTCTCACTACTGGAGCGTTATTCCTTTGTCCTCCGGCCCAAGTTGGATTTGTGTTCCGCTGTTGTTGCATTGGAGGTACGGATCTGTTCCAATTCTGATGATTCCTATTCCAGCCGCTCCAATTCTGCCGATTCTTATTGTTCCAATTTTGGTTATTCCAATTCTGGTTATTGCGATTTTGGTTATTGCGATTATTCAGATTTGGATTGTTTCCATTCTGATTAGACCAATTTGGGTTGTTAGGATTGTTTCTATTATCATGAATGCCAATCGATTTCTTAACTTCATCCAGGGCGCTATTAACTGTATTTCCAATATCTCTATTCAATTGTTGAAAATTCATGGTAGTGACTGCATTTTGAACGATATCTTTTATTTCGTCACCTAGATTATTTAAATTTCTCCTATCCATACTCTTGCCTCCAGACACAAACCTGTCAATATTACTTCTTATTATAGCTTATTCTTAAACCGTTGACAATTTGAATTTACGAATATTTGTAATTCTAATAAGCTTCTAATACTTTATTCATAATTATTTTATATTCTCTGTGAAATTTTTAGTAATTAATAAAGGTTAGTTATATTAAGAATATTTTACAATTTCTTAACAATACAATCATACCTTTCCATTGTTTCCTCAATTGCTTCATGTTATAATTAGAGTCATAATCTTGTAGACTTTGAGGGGGGTTCTGATGAAATTAAACTACAAACGTACTTTTTTTGTAGGATTGGCATTTCTGTCAATCTGTGCTTTCTGGCAACTTTATGACTCCATAATTCCGTTAATACTATCCAACACTTTTCAACTTGGCGATACTATGACTGGTTCAATTATGGCGTTGGATAACATATTAGCCTTATTTTTAATACCCTTATTTGGAACCTACTCTGATAAAGTTCGTACTAGATTAGGAAAACGGACTCCATTTATCCTTATTGGTACCTTTTTTGCTGTTATTTTTATGATGTTAATTCCATATGCTGACAGGACACATAATCTTATACTGTTTATTACTTCTTTAGGGATGGTTCTTTTAGCTATGGGCTCTTATCGTGCACCAGCCGTTGCACTTATGCCAGACGTAACTCCCAAACCGTTACGAAGTAAAGCAAATTCCATTATTAATCTAATGGGCGCCATAGGCGCAATTATTACATTAATTCTTATCAGCCTTTTAGTTAAAAAGGAAGAACTTCCAGACTATACCTTGATTTTTGTTTTAGTCGCCTTCCTCATGGTTTTTTCTGTAATTGTTTTATTAAAGACCATTCATGAAAATACGATTGCAAAAGAATTTGAACTCGAGTTAAAAGATACTGTTACTACTCAAGAGAGTGTTAACGGAACGGACAAGGAAAATACTCCTTTACCGAAAGAAGTGAAAACAAGCCTTGTGTTTTTACTAGCCTCCATCTTCCTTTGGTTTACTGCTTATAATGCTGTTACCACCGCCTATTCCAGATATGCTGTTAAAGTATGGGGATTACAAGGTGGAAGTTTTGCAAATGCCCTTTTGGTTGCTACCGGTGCTGCAATTATTAGCTATATCCCAATTGGTATAATTTCCAGTATTATTGGTAGGAAAAAGACCATCCTAATTGGCATCTTGATGATGTCAGTCTCTTATTTTTTTGGACTATTAATTAAAGATTATTCACCACTAATTTTTGTGGTTTTTGCCTTTACAGGAATCGGCTGGTCTGCAATCAGCGTAAATTCTTATCCTATGGTAGTTGAAATGGGCCGTATATCAGATACAGGCAAATACACCAGTCTCTACTATCTATTTTCCATGCTGGCCCAGACCATAACACCTACGCTTTCAGGGTTTTTACTTGAAAATGTGTCTTACCAGACACTATTTCCATATTCCCTAACCTTTTCCCTTCTTTCGTTTTGTACCATGCTTTTTGTAAAACATGGGGATTCTAAACCAGCAAGGAAAGGAAAAGTATTAGAACATTTCGATACAAATGATTAAAATGAACTGTTTTAGGAGGACACTATGTGGTTACCTTTATTATGTGCTATTCTAATAGCAATTGTAATTTATCTTTTTGCAATAATGCCAAAACTAACGAATCGACCTGATATAACCCCGTGGAAGGATCTCTACTACGCACACAGAGGTCTTCACCAAAGTCATTCGGTTTCACCAGAGAATTCCATGGAAGCTTTTTGTCTAGCAGTTGAGCACCAATATGGTATCGAGCTTGATGTACAACTTACAAAAGATAAGATTCCTGTTGTATTTCATGATTTTTCGTTAAAAAGAGTATGTGGCGTTGATCGTAACGTATGCGACTTAACATTAAAAGAACTACAGTCTTTAACTTTATATAATTCCAAAGAAACAATTCCCACCTTGCAATCTGTTCTCGATATGGTAAATGGACAGGTTCCAATTATAGTGGAATTTAAAGCTCACACTCATAATGTTGCTGTATGTGAAATCTGTGCGCCTATTTTAGACCAATACAAAGGCCTTTATTGCATTGAATCCTTTAATCCGATGGTTCTTATCTGGTATCGTAAGAACCGCCCTCATATCATGAGGGGGCAATTATCCAGTAACTTAATAAAGGATAAAGAAGAAGGAAATCATTTTTTATATTTTATTTTACAGAATTTATTATTAAATTTTTTAACGAAACCTAATTTTATCTCTTATAATTATCTTCACAGAAATATGCTGTCCTTTATTCTGTGCCGCCGTCTGTATCGCATACCTACCTTTGCATGGACAATTAAATCCCAGGAAGGTTTAGATGACAGTCAGGGAAGTTTCGATTACTTTATCTTTGATCACTTTATACCAAAATCCCAGGAGGTTTCCTAACTGCCTATTGCAATAGGACGCTTTGCCTTTAAGGTACTTTAAATGGGAGAGTAGCCGGGGTATCTATTGTATGTTCAGAGTAAGAACCCGTTGTTACTAATACCTTACTAATCGTTTATAACATAAATCATCTTGAAATTGCCGCTGAGCTTGTAAAAGCCGCCAAGGCTGGCAACAGTACTGCAGCTGCTGATGCTGAAAAGCGTTGGTATGATAATGCTGATCAGATAGCGAACTTTCTCGGTGGTATCAATCCATATTGGTCGGTAGAGGAGTGGCAGAGGTTACTATACAACCACCTGGCGATGACGAAGCAGGAAGCGGTTGATATTCTGACAAATAACTTCTCTGAAAGCATCGATGTACTTGATAATATTGAGTTAGAAGCATTGGAAATGGCAGATGAGATGACACAGGGAATTGTGAATCAGTTTCCCCAATATTTTATGTAATAGGATATTTTCCTATAAGATAATAAGGTAATAGAAGCGGCAAGACTTTATTATCAATAACACTATTTTATTGAATTTAGTCTTAACATTACTGAAAATCATTACGTCACTGAAAATTATTACGATTTGTATAGTCAGCTTTGCCTCAAGAATTATAGGAAACTCCGGGTGGATTGTATGTGTGTTGATAGTGAATTGAAGGAATCCGTTATATTTCTTATACTATGGGAATCGTTTTTATTCTGGCAAAGCAGGCTGTTTGAGGAGGTGTTGGTACAACACCTCCGAGTTCCTGCGGCGCCGGAATGCTTTAAACGATTAACAGAGTATTAGAAATATCGGATTCTTTCTCTGAACTATCAATACACATACAGTCCTCCCGGAGTTTGGTATAACCCCCAAGGCAAAGCGTCAAGTCAATTAAGGTTCGCTAATCTTAATCCTGAAGTTCATGAAATTTACCAAGAAATTCTTTCGTTCTCTCGTTATTGGAATTGAATAGTTCCGCAGGAGTGGTATCCTCTACAATTAGTCCTTGATCCATAAAAATCATACGATTAGAGATTTCCTTTGCAAAACCCATTTCATGTGTCACAATAATCATTGTCATATTAAGACTAGTAAGCGAACGAATGACCTTGAGTACTTCTCCTGTCAACTCTGGATCTAATGCAGAAGTCGGTTCATCAAAGAATAAAATCTTAGGTTTCAAGGCAAGGGCGCGGGCAATTGAAACACGTTGGGACTGACCGCCGGACAGTTGATATGGATATGACATAGCCTTTTCACTGAGCCCTAGCTTCTCTAACAGTTCATAAGCTGTTTTTTCTGCTTCTTCTTTTGATAATCCGGCAACATTAATCGGTGCCTCTGTTATATTCCTTAATACACTATAATGTGGAAATAGGTTGAAACTTTGGAAAACCAATCCGGTTTTCATTCTTATTTTCTTTAAAACTGCGTCGTCAGCATATTTAACTTTTCCGCTTGCGGAAGAAACCATCGTGTCTCCATCTATGATAATTTCTCCCGAATCAATAGTTTCCAAACGATTCAGACAACGAAGTAAGGTCGATTTGCCGGAACCGGAGGAACCTATAATAGAGATAATCTCTCCATTATCAACAGATAATGATATGTCTTTTAATACCTGGAGGTCATCAAAATTTTTTTTCAGTTTATTTACCTGTAAAATACTCATATGTAATTACCTCCTTCTCTCTATTGATAGTAACTCATTTTATTTTCAGCTATAAAGCAACCTTTTGAAACGATTCCATTCATAGTCAAGTAAAACAAACCTGCCATTACCAATGGTAGCACTGAACCCGATTTTGACATCGTATCGGTAGCCACCTCGTATATTTCACTAACACCAATGACACTGACCAAAGCCGTATCTTTAACTAGGGTCATAAACTCATTGCCCATAGGAGGCATGATACGTTTTACAACCTGTGGTAAAATTATTTTGAAAAATGTCTGTCTTTTACTAAATCCAAGTACAGTTGCAGCCTCATACTGACCTTTTGGCATGGATTCAATTCCTGAACGGTATATTTCTGCAAAATAAGCTGCATAATTAATGGACATGGCTAGTATTGCTGCCCAAAAACGAGGCAAAGTACTATGAAAAATAAAATAAGGAAAATAGAAAAAGAAAAATAGTTGGAGAATTAAAGGTGTACCTCTCATTATAAGCAGGTAAAAACGAATTGGCCAATTAATTAATCTCAGTTTAGACATCCTTCCAAATGAAACTAATAAGCCCAATGGTAGTCCAAATAATAATGTTAATATAAAAATCTTACCTGTTTCAATAGATGCTTTACACATAATTTGAAACAAATTAAGTAATGCTTCCTGGCTCATCTATTACCTCCTAAAACACAACAAATATTTGTTTATTATAACACACTTCACCACATTAGTGAAGTAGTATATTACTTATTTAAAGATAATTCATTTGGGTACCAGAAGTCCAATTTAGGTCATGAAATAAATAGTAACTTAACTCAAATTCACGTAAAAATAACACCTGTACTTAAATAAGATACAGGTGTTACTTAATATTTATATATTACTTTATTGTTGTAATATCTGTTCCAAACCAAGTCTCACTGATCTTAGCTAAAGTGCCGTCTGCAGCCATTTCTTTTATGCATTTTTCCACTTCGGAACATAAGGCTTCTTCCCCTTTGCGAAAACCAATGACATAATCTTCATCTGCTAAGGCTTCATCCAATACCTTATAAGTACCTTCTTCCTTCTCCGTATAATAACGAGCAACTACTTCATCCATAACAACAGCATCTGATCCTGATACCTTCAGATCTACGAGTGCCTGTACATTATCTTTTACCTTAACTAAGTTTTTTAAAGAATTTTTAAAATCCTCATTAGCATCCATAGCATCAGAAGCTGTAGAACCGTTTTGAATAATAACTACTTTACCAGAAAGATCTGCCAAAGTATTTACATCACTATCAGCTAATACTACTGCAACCTGTTTGTTTTTCATATATGTAGAACTTAATGTCATTGCTTCATCGCGATCTGAATTATATGACATCCCATTCCAGATACAATCAATATTCTTTGTAGATAGTTCTAATTCTTTCGCATCCCAGCTGATTGGTTGAATTACAAGATCAACTCCCATACGTTTACAGACTTCTCTTGCCACATCAATATCAAAACCTACAATTTCTTGATTATCATTTTTAAATCCCATCGGCGGAAATGAATCATCAAGACCTAATACAAGCTTTCCTTTTGCTTTAATATCATCCAAAGAGGTATCCTTTTTGGTTGTATCCGTTTCCACAGTAGAATTAGTTTCTTCTAAAGTATTTTTACTTTTATCTGTTACATTGTCAGTCTTTTTACTGCATCCAACCATCGTCACAGTCAGCACAGTCAGCATTAAAATCATTTTCCATAATTTTTTCATAATTACTCCAAGCCTTTCTCCATCTAGTTTATTTTATTAACGTAATGAAACATTACCATGGTAGCACATGAACTTCCTGTTTGTCAATATATTAGTTTCCATATAACTTATAACTTAATGCCTCCTGCCTCCTCCCAATAACGCTGAATATTAAACCTCCCAATAACGCTGAATATTAAATATTGACATATTAATACATAGGTGTTATATTATTGAATATATTTTCATTGAATCGAGGTTCAATATATGACGAAACGAGAAGAACAAAAAATACTACGCAGACAACAAATACTAGAAAAAGGCTTAGAGCTATTTGTAGAAAAAGGCTATAATGCTACAAAAATATCAGACATTGCCAAAGCAGCCAATATGAGTGTCGGTCTGATGTTTCACTACTTTGAATCAAAAGAAAAGTTATACGAAGAACTAATTATGCTTGGACTTCAAGGAACACAAACAGTAATGAATTACAAGAACGAGTCCTCAATACTTATTTTTGAGCAGGCAACTAGAAATATTTTTGAAGTCATTCACAGTAATCCCCTTGTGGCAAAAATGTTTATTTTAATGGAACGTACCCAACATAATGTGGAACTTCCCAAAAGGATAAGAGATCTAGCAAATGAAGTAAACAACATTCCTATGTCCGTACCGTTAATTGAAAAGGGGCAAAGGAATGGCGAAATTAAAAAAGGCAACCCGTTGGCACTATCCGTAGCATTCTGGTGCAGTATTCAAGGGATAGCGGAAACAATAGCTATGCATCCCGAATTGCCATGTCCGGATCCTGAATGGGTACTGGATATTATCAGAAAAAAGGAGAATGAATGATGAAAAAAATTATTATTGTAGGCGGAGGTATTGCCGGCATTTCAGCAGGAATTTTTGCACAAAGAAATGGTTTTGAAAGCATCATACTTGAAAAGAATAATATTCTTGGAGGCGAATGTACCGGTTGGTATCGGCAAGGTAATTTTATTGATGGCTGCATTCACTGGCTTACAGGAACGAAGAATGGAAATTCGCTAAATCAGCTTTGGAAAGAAGTGGGTGCTCTTGAAAATGTAGAAATCGTAAAAACAGAACTATTTTTCCGATATGAGACTCTGGGGAAAAGTCTCACTCTTTGGCGTGATATTGAAAGGTTTAGAAAGGAAATGCTTAGTATTGCACCTGAAGACCGTACAGAAATCGAAAAGTTTATAAATCATATTAAATGTTCAATGTCTATAGAAATGCCCATTGACAAACCAATGGAGATGATGAATATATCTGATTATACCAAGCTAGGTAAATACATGTCCAAGGCGCTGAAAACAATCAAAACTACAAGTAACATAAGTTGCGTTGAATATGCAAGGCGATTTAAAAATCCTGTTCTTAAAAGTTTTATTACTGCATATATTCCAGGCGAATTTTCATTGATGTCATTGGTTATGTCGTTAAGTACATTTATGAGCGGAAATGGAGATATTCCAGAAGGTGGTTCTCTAGAAATGATTAGGAGGATGGAAAAGAAATATTATTCTCTCGGTGGAAAGGTAAGAACTTCCTGTGAGGTAGATGAGGTTATTATTGAAAATGACGAAGCAACAGGCGTTCTGATCCATAATGGTGAAAGGATAAGTGGTGATTATGTTGTACTGGCATGTGATGCCGATGTAAGCTATCATAAGTTACTGAAAGGAAATTACAATAATAATAAATTTGAAAATATGTATGCCGATAAAAATACTTACCCGATACAGTCTTGCTGCTTGTCTTCCTTTGCAGTAGACGCTGACTTGAATTCGTATGCAAAACATGTTATTTTCGATACGGAACCTTATAATGTAGCAAATAAAAAGTATAAGCAAATGTCAGTAATGATATATAATTACATAAAAAATGAAAGCGGAAAAACAACCATCTGCAGCATAGTGAGCCAATTTGATGAAGACTTTGAATATTGGAATAGACTTTATTCAGAAAATCACCAAGCCTATAACGCAGCCAAGACAGAGTTGGGTCAATCACTTCTTAAAAGAATAGAAACAAAATACCCAGAATTGGGCGGAAAAATCACTCTGCTTGATGTAGCAACACCGATAACATATGCAAGATACTGCGGTGCATTTCGGGGTTCCTACATGGCATTTGCGCCGACTCCTGGTGTAAAAACGAAAATGCACAGTGGAAAAATCAAAAATTTGAAAAATTGTTTTCTTACCGGCCAATGGCTGCAAGCACCCGGAGGTACCCCTGTAGCCGTTGTAACAGGAAAGTTTACTATTCAACGTATCTGCAAAAAAGAAAAGCGTAAGTTTGTAAAATAATGTTCTTTGTATCATACAAGCTGAATGAACAAAAAATGACTACTATACAACTATTTATTAATTGTACAGTAGTCATTTTGTTCTTTATACCTTCAAAACTACACATTCTATTTATTCATCAATTTATAACCTATACACCAAATAGAATTCTTTCTGTTCTAGAATCATTTTCTATTCGAGAATTGTCTTCTATTCGAGAATCGTTTTCTATTCTTGGTCAAGCCCTCGACCTATTAGTAACAATCAGCTACATACATTACTGTACTTCCACCTTTGTCCTATCTACCTCGTAGTCTTCGAGGGGTCTTACTAGC
>JAEZVF010000082.1 GCA_023443225.1 Bacillota bacterium | reverse complement strand
TTTCAGATTATTGGTTCAACCATTTCCTATAGTTTACTTCTCTTTTTCATTTACTGTTATTACCATAATATTTTTATATATTATGCTCATAATAATGTTGTGTTCATCAATGAACACAACATTATAGGCGAAGGTGTCAAGTTATGGATGGCAATGCGGAAATAACAATAGGTTGTTAATGAAGTATTGTCGACAGCTTAAACCTTAGTTAGAAAAATGTCCTCATATTAATCTTGAGGGCATTTTTCTTTGAAGCCTCATGGTTTAACATTGTAATAATGTAGAGAGCAAAAAAATTTCAGTTTTACGACTAATTATTTGCACAAAAAAACTACTAACTTAATACGTAAGCGCAACATAATCTACCGTCGTGCTAATTGACTTTTTTTGCTGTAAAATAAGGACAGTTGGAGTAATTCACTCTAAGTTCTATTATCCAGCAGTGCCGCGTAAGCGGCTTATCTGATTACGCCTGGTGCAGTCAGAATGGGATACCTACCAGCTCTTTCTATTACAATATAAAGCGGCTGAGGAAGAAAGCATCTATGATTCCTGACTCTGTTCCATATAGGCCGTTGGAGTACCGCCGGTACGATTCCGGTGGTGGCCATTAAACACTTGCAAAAGGTATGTACCTGCTTACAACCTGAAAAAAGCCGGGAACTATCCACCACATACCGCTCCGGTGACGTGATCCGGCGTTTAAACGGTTGCGCGATAGCACCCTGCATATTATCAAGCAACGCCCTCTAAGCCACGGGGCAGAACGTGGACGGGCGCGGCTTGAGGTATGCAAAACAAAGTGAGGAGGTACAAGCCAATGTTAAACAGGGCTACGCAACGAGGGCCACCATTCTGACGGCTCTAGATTTAACCTTTGAAGTCCCTACCTACATATGCTATCATAGCACCAAATAGCCTTTATACGAGTTCAGATCTCAAAAGCGATAAATACCATGTTTCGTTTTAATGTTCACCACGGTGCAAATACAATGTCCTATTCATGACTTAAGCAATGTAGTAACAATGCTTAAGTCATGAATAGGACAACTGCTGACCATTAAAAAAATTTGAAAATGTGCGAAATATTGGACGATTCAAACCGGATTTTTTTGGAATAACTTCGCAATCTGAATCAGATTTCAACGCTGATTTTCACAACTTCAAAATGAACTTTTCAGATTTTCATCTCAATTCCAGGAAGGCATCAAATTCTCAGGGAAAATTTTTCAGCTAGGTTTTTAATAAAATCTACCATTTTCAGCCTAAACTTTATTTGGTACCCAGATATGCATCATTAATTATTTTATATAATCTTGAAATTTTCTTATGTATCTCCACGTAAACATCTGCTTGCTCTTCAGATTCAAATCTACTATTACCACATTCCATCAAATAATTTTCTATTTCTTGGGTAATACTTTTTATACTTGAATAAAACTCCTTGTTTGAATATTTAAAATATAATGCATCCACTCTTAATTTGCTAAGTTCGTCCACTAACTTACTTGTATCTACAAGTTTATCATTTTGAAACCTAATATATTTTCTCGTATTTGGTATCAAATCTATCAGATGTTTATCAAATATCTTTTCAAAATATTTTGAGTTCAGGGAAACGTTATTAAGATTAGAGACCTGTCTGTAATTAAAATAAAAAAGTACTATCGTAATCAGCATTGATATAAATGCTATTGCTGCAGATGTTATCGCAACAATCTCTTCAGTTCCATACACATTCATAGTAACTCCCCTTATTCCAGCTTTTCTAATACAGAATTAGCTAGATCTTCCGTAGATGCTTTTATTTTAGCATTTCTTTCAGTTTCTAATAACCCCAATACTCCAACTATTTCCGAGAAAAAGCCTTGAACAAATGATGAAGCAATTGCTGTAACATGATCCGGAAATATAATTTCAAATTCATTATTCAAATTTATCCTTCCTTTTACTTGATTCATATAAATCAATTGGCCAAACTCATATCCTGCCAGATTGGTAATATCTTTCTTAAAATCCAATTTCACTCCGTTTTCCATGTTGTTATATATTCCTTTCAATAGCAAAGCTCAAATTATAAGCAGTTCCCGGTAAATAAGTTTCTATAGATTGAAAAATTGTCATCTCTGGAGGTTGAGTCAAAAAATTCCCTTCCTTATTAAAACCTATAAATTTTTTATCATCATATTTCATTAATTCTGATGAAAAAAACATAATCCTGTTTCCTGATAACATATAACAATAATGCCCCTTTGACCTCTCCTCTAATGATTTAATTAAAGATGTTAATCCAGTTCCTCCAGTGTCCCGTTTTATTAAACTTCCAGATATCTTATGTTGAAAAGATGCAATCGTATAAAAATCATTTAATGAATAATTCTTATTAAAATATTCTTTATGTACTTTTTCTGCCTGATTAATATAATTATATCTTTCTGGTAAATTATGAACCGTCTTCATTCTCTCCATAAGAAGTTCATTAAATAACTTTTCTGAAAAATTAACTATACTCACATTTAAACCAAAATATTTATTCTGCTCTTGTTTGTAAAACTTGTATCTATTATCAGTTATGTCCAAATCAAATAAACAATCTGTTTTACCATGCTCGCCAGCATTTCCAACTAATTCTACTATAACTTCAGATAATTCATCACAACTTTTAGTATCTACATTATTAAACTTTAAAAATCCTTTCACATCCTGCATTAATTTAGATAAATATTCAGAATTATCTCTAGTTTTTTTGTCAATTAATTTTCTAAAATGTTTCATTTGTATGTCGAATTTAAATTTTTTATTAAATGTATTATAATCCTTTTCAACGCCTAACATAATAAGAGGTGAAAATTGAATACCTTCAGATGCTATTGTATGTGTTGCATTGAAATTTAATATAATCTGCTGTTTTCTGTAATTTATTATATAATAGCACAAGCATTCGAGCAATATATACACTAGTTTATCAGAAAAATAAAATTCCCCCAAATTAAGCACTATAGGAAATCTATTTCCAGAATACTTCTTTGTTATATAACTAATTACATATATCACTTTTTGTAAACTTTGGCCATTGAACTTTTCAGTTTGCATATTATAATATGCAGTTCCTTTATTAAAATGTATATGTTTAGCAATTTCATTACTCACAAATTGATTTTCTTCTAATAACATCTCTAAATTTAACATATTATCCCTCCGTATATATTATAATAGCATTTATTTTTTAATATATAAATAGGTTTCTTGGCTTTTGCTCATAATTTTACAATATTTGACACTTTCGTGCTAAACATTCTTATATTTGATCTGAGAGATTTAATATTATAATTAATCTCTCCTCTTATTTACATTAAGCAGAACACCTCTCTCTCACACTTCTTAATGTATTCGGTGTAGATTGAGCGTAATAATTAGCCGTTACTGACGGGCTTCCATGACCCATAATCTCCTGTATTGTTCCAATATCCACACCTTTGTTTTTAAGTGTCATTCCGAGCGTCTTGCGTATCTTATGGGGATACACCCTACTTTTCACTATGGCGCGCTTTCCAATAGTTTTAAGTACGCTCCTGATTCCAGAAGTCGTCATCTGATCATGCGGCGCCTTACACTGAGGAAACATAAATGGACTATCGTCATTCCGGGATTCAAGATACTTCCGGTAATAATATCTGGCATCATCATCTAAGAATATCGGCCGGTATTTATTGCTCTTCTCACCCAAGATCATGATATCACCAGTGTTCCAATCTATCTGGTCAAGTGTTATCTCCACCAGTTCACCCACTCTGGCACCGGTGCTGCGTAGCACTTCTATTAAAGCACGTTCCCGGTAACTCTTGCAGGCGTCTTTCATTTTGGTCATCTCTTCGGGCTTAAAATAATCAATCGGCTTCTTGATGGCTTTGAGTGGATCCGTTGCTTCGACCGGATTTTCTGCAATCAATTTTTCCTTTCGCATCCAAGTGAAAAAAGCAGAGAGAAAACGCCTTTCATTATTGACTGTTATGGCCTGATTCTTTTTACCTCCAGCATTAATATTCCGCTTCTCATACCAAGAAAGATAATAGCTGATATCGGATTCCTCTATCCTGTCCAACGGTTTGTCAATCAAAGTGATCAGGCGTTTAACTGAACTAAGATAAGCTTGCTTAGTATTATCTTTGATTTTATTCTTCACAATGAAAAGCTGAACGATGTACTTATTCTTCTGATCCGTGTCATTCTGGTACTCTACCGGAAGAGTGGTTATTTCCTCCATATTGACATTGACAAATTCCTTTATTATCGTCTGGTGAAGAATTTCTAAAACGTCCTTAGTGACATGCTCCGCCATAGCAACAATGATATTATTAATTACCTGCGCTTTTAATGTTTGTCCATTCATAATATGCAATCTCCTTTTCTTTAAATTTCAGTTGCTTAAGGAGATAAACTAATTTATAATATCCTTAAGCATGAAGGGTAGAAGAACTTTGGACGAGGACTCTGCCGCTTGTTTATTGGCCCGAATTCGAAAATATGTTCTTTTTGAGTTGTTTTTTTACCGGGGTCTATGCCCCGGCTTCTTTTCTAAAATTATTAATCGTCTTCTCCATTATTTTCATCTAGCGTTGCGTTATCATTACTCATCATTAGTATGTAATCATTTAAAGACTTATAAATCGGCTCCATTGTCTGTCTAAACCCTGACATAGTTCTAGAGATAGGATCAATTGTCTCACTAACTTGTAATTGTATCTGTTTTATTGGTGATATAATCTTTTCAGAAAATTCTCTTATAGTTTTAGACATAGCTTCAATTCTATTCCTTAAAACCTCTATGTTTTTATCTGAAAAATCTTTATCCTGTGTATATTTAATCGCTTCATTAATTGTTTTTTCTACTTTATTTAGTGTTTTCAACGATTCCTTATAATCCTCATATGTGAATATTTTACTATGAGCAACTTTATTTCTCTGTTTTCGGATGTAATCTATATCTTTCTCAATTGATGTTACATCAACTTTACTTTTGAAAAGACGATCCCAATCGCTTTTTGCACCAATAGCTTGTATAAATTTACGCAATCTCTCATCTGACATAAGTAATAAATTGTCATGAGTTTTAAGAAAATCACTTATATTATCATCATCTACGCTTGTCCAATTTTTTGTAAATAACAGAGCTTGTAAATCACTATAATCAAGTGAATAGAAATATTCTTTCAAATATTGTTCTTCTTTATTCTTTTTTGCACGTATATTTCCTTTCGCCTTATCTGTAATCTCTTTAGGTATAGTTTTTTCATAATATTTTCTACCATAGTTTAATATATAAATATTAAAAAGAAGTCTTCTAAATAGTCTCTCAAAATGTGAGAACTTTGAAAATATTTTGTTGCAATAATAATCTGAAACAGCATCATACGTTAGAATAATAATGAATTGTTTTTCAATTTTATTTGCCTTATCAAACAATTTACTATTAATTACTTCTAATACTTTTACACATTGAAATTTTGTGTTGCTAAAAACTTCAACATTAAAATAATAATTACCTTGGACACTAAATACTTCAAATGCAACTTTGCTTTCAATACTATCAATTGAAAATTCAAACGACACAGTATGGCGAAAGAATTTAGATATAATATTCCAATCTATATGCTCTAATTTAAATATTTCATTTAATAAATCTATGAAATTAACAGGTGTTTCTATAACAATTGATTTATCATCTGGATTAAAATTACTTGAAGTTATCTTTTCGCTCTCTCCCTTTAAAAGAAGAATATAGTTGTTGTATATTTTCATATCATGCTCCTATAGAATACTAAATAGATAATTGTTATTTTCAAATAAAGAATACAACATTTCTTAGTTACAATCAACATTCATTTGTCAAGGAATAATAATTCAGGGAAATCTAAGCTGCTCTTGGCTATCATCAAGCCTCATGTCTTCTTTTCCAAGCATAACCACCAGCGTGCTTCCTCTCACCTTTAATAACTATTTCAATATTAGCACTATAAAGATTATTGCGTCTTGATGCTTCGGCCAAAGAAGGGTACGTTCCCTCTATCTCACCAGTCTTCAGATTAATCTTAATAACTGGAATCTTTTTACGGCCAGACTTTCCAGTAACACGATTCAAACCTGTCCTGTAGGCATGTATTTGGTTCTCTCCATTGGTTACCCATTCAAGGTTTCTGACATCATTATTTCTTTTATCGCCATCTATATGATAGACCTGCGGCTTATCCTCTGGATTAGGGATAAATGCGACCGCAACAAGCCTATGTACTTTTGCCGTTGCTTTCTTATCATGTAAACTCATTCGAACACGCAAATAGCCTTTATTATCTAATTGTGGTTTTAATATATGACCTGTTATCTTATTTCTTACAATACCAGTATTACTTACCTGATACTGCTCGCCGTAAATGTAAGTATCTCTCCATATTTCTACATTTACCATTTCTTTAAAGAAACCCGGTATACCCTTGCCCCGGCCGGAGGCTGGCTCCTCTCATTATATTTACTTTCCGATTCTCCAGATCCGTTCAAGTTCTTCCAAAGTTACATGGATCAGGAGATTACTTATAAAGCAGCAATTACCATATTCTTTGGACATGGCCCCACATAGGCTATTGCGAAAAGTAATAACATGTTGCTCGGGGAAGACATGCGGTACCTGCAAACATTATGATGGAAGTTTTGGCGATGAGAGTTGTTTTCTCTGTGAGCGGAGTATAAAGGCGGTGGGATATGAACGAAAGTAAAAAATATACGACTTATGCCGTGGATTTTAATGGCACGCTTGCAGAAAGCGTATGGCCTGGAATCGGCAAGCCAAATCGAGCGTTGATTAATCATTTGATTAAGAGGCGTAATGAGGGAAATAAAGTAATTTTATGGACCTGCAGATGCGGAGATCGCTTGGAAGAAGCTGTTACATGGTGTAGGTATCATGGTTTGAACTTTGACGCTGTGAATGAGAACTTACCTGAAATGGTAGAGCTTTATGGAAACGATTTACGAAAAATATTTGCTGATGTCTATATAGATGTAAGGCAAAAATTAAGGTTCGGTATTGTATTCCTTTCAAGGCGGTGTAAACGATGGAAGAGAATCAGCTTAGAAAGTACTGGTCCGCTTATACGTATGCATGGAAACTAATGAAAAACAGCCAGATGGTCAATCCTGGGCATGTAGCACAGATGATAAAAAAGCATGAGAACCCTATCATGAGCCGGCTGTTCTGTCTGGTTGTATGGCAGGAGATAAAGCGAATTAGATCCGAGGGTACACCTCTTCATTCGTTTACCAGATTTATGACAACAAAAAACCAACTACCGAATATTGATAGTTGGTTGACTATTTTATAATTCTTCAAACTCCATATTGTTTAAAAAATTTTCTGAGTTTGCAATTAACATAGATGCCTTATACTTGTGAAATTTTCTAAATTTATCCTCGCAAGTCACATTAAAATTGAGGTTCAAATTTTTCCCTTTAAGATTATTATTTATGAAACTAAATTCAAACTTTTCATTTCCACGGAGGGTGTTCTGTGGTAATTTAACATTCTCTGATTTATATACAAAATCCCCATTTTCATTATATATATCAAAGTTACTAACAGTTATTTTATTCGCCAGATTATTTGATATGTTTTCTAATTCACACCTCAATCCTTGATAATTACCACTACACCCCCTTGCTTTACATATAAGCTTGGGTGAATTTTTCTCAGTTTCTAATGCTTCTGTTCTTTTATCAGCCTCTTTCTTTATTTCCAAATTTTGATAAATAGCCAACATGCTTAGTAGAGCAGTTCCCAAAAAACTTAGAACCGAACCATAGTATCCTAAAACAGTTCCTTCATTCCATTCCGGTCCCGCTTTTAGGAAACCAACTGGTGCTGGTATTTTAAAAGAAACATATATAACAAATGGAACCCCTACTATTAGCAACAGCAATATTAAAATAACCCTGGGTATATTATCCTTTATCCAAGAAAACCATTTTTCCATATAAAACCCTCTAATCACTTTTTATGTAGAGTATATATCATATTTTTCCAACTATCAATATTCAATTTTCAAAGAACAATAAATCTTATCAAATTTCAGCTTTTTCGCCTTTCCATAGGTATCAAATATCCATCAGGCAGATTGTTTACAAGATTTTTAACCATGGTCTGCGCTGCGATCTGAATATTTACCAACCCATTGTTTTTGCATGTCATCAAATCGTTTATGTTATTGTCAATTAATTCATTTATTTTTGATCTGAATGCAGTTGTCAATGGTTTTTAAAATGTATCACTCATATCTATTCCTTTCTCCGGTTCTACGTGAAATTTCAGTTTTGTTATCCCTCTAACAAGCTTGTTGCTGCATTGATAATTATCTTTTTTCATGATATAATTATAAAAAACGGATGTGATTAACAATGGCGAAAACTCGAATCGATATCAAGAATATAACATTTACAAATTTAGCTTTTACAAAACTATCTTATGATCCTGTAAATATATGTCCATGCTGTAAATATGCAATTTCTCCTATCAATATTAGTCATTTGGTATATGATAAAGGCAACTCGACTTATGTTTCATTATTTGAATTTTGCAACAACTGCCATTCTGCAATTATAAATACATACGTTGTACCAGATGCTGGCATTAATAATCTATGCGATGGGTCTTTAATTAGCTCAGAACCAGCTAAATTTGTTCAGAAAACTTTTGACCAAAGTATCAATAAATTATCCCCACAGTTTATCAAAATATATAATCAAGCACTCGCCGCTGAAACATCAGGATTAGATGAAATCGCTGGTCTTGGATATAGAAAATCTCTTGAATTCCTAATCAAAGATTTTGCGATAAAACGCAACCCTGATGATTCAGAAAAAATTAAAGTTTTACAATTAAGTCCTTGCATTAATACATATATCGATTCTCCCAATATAAAAACACTTGCTATTAAATCGACTTGGATTGGTAATGATGAAGCACACTATATTCGCAAGCAAGAAAATCGCGATATCAATGATATGAAGCGATTTATTTCTGCCACGGTATATTTTATATCAATGATTTTAATAACCGAAGATGCAGAATCTATGGAACCTGCAAAATAGATTTTTCAACAACTTGTGTATCATGTTGTATGCATGAGATAGAATGTTCAACATCCGTTTCAGCTAAAAAGTTGCCTTAAAGATCCCAGTACTGAGTCACCTCTCTTACTGGGTCTTTTTCTGTCCCAAGGCCTCTTTTTGCTTTTGTCTCTATTACTTGTACAACTTTAGCTGACTTTGTTCCATCTGGTCTCACCATATCTTTTTACCTCCATCAAATTCTAATTTTTCTAATATTAAAGCCATTCCCAACCCATGTCCACCTTTTTCGAGGAGAAGAAATTTCAGCAGATGCAATTAGCAGTTAGTATTTTGCTGGATATTAATTTAAAAAGCACGTTACTACCAGCGATATTTCAAACTGCATTTTATTAATATTTATTCATCTATAATCTGCTAATATTCATATATCAGCTATAATCGCTTATAAAATACCATCGTTATTCATTCACAATTTTTTCACAAGCCGTACAAAAATTATTTACATCTTCTACAAACTTACTTCACATCTCTCCTATATACTAAGTTATAGAAACAAGAACTACTCCAAACTTGTTTTATAAAACTTTTTTTCATAACTC
>JAEZVF010000036.1 GCA_023443225.1 Bacillota bacterium | reverse complement strand
CCTCCTAAAGAGGCACCACCATAAACATCATAACTTTTTGAAAGACTTACTTCCACATTTATTTTTGAAATAGTTATGTCCACATCAAGTGGTGAGAGGGGTGGAAATTAATTATTCAATTCTCGTTATCGTTATATTATCAGCGAATTTAAAAATGGACTGGACAGTTTTTTTATTTCGTGTATAATATAAAGTATATTTGTTTTACAATTCGATGTTAATAATGTTATTTAGTATATAATAAACTCGCGTCTACTATATTTTCGAAACAATTTATATCGTAACTTTAATTTAGTCAACTATAATATTCACAAAGTTTCCTGCTCCCCAAGCGAGAACTTATATTGTGAGGTTAAAGTTGTCTATTATTTTAGCTTAGAAAGACTCAACAACATCTTTGATTCAATTAGATACTAAATAACAACAACAATAAGGAGGAAATCATACATGGAACAAACAATTATTAAAATAGCAACAAGAGAAAAGTCAACTAAGGGTGCAAACAAGTTGTTAAGGCGGAATGGATATTTACCGGCTAGTATTTCCTGTAGAGGAAAAGATTCTATATCGATAGCATTAAAAAGAGATGAATTTATAAAATCCTTGCGTAAAAGCGGTAGAAATTCTGTATTTAAACTTGAAAGTTCGGACAAAAATACTTATACAGTAATGGTAAAAGAGATCCAATATTCAGGAATAAAAAATGAATATCTAAGTTTGGAATTTCAACAAGTTTCTCTTTCTGAAGAAGTTAATACAGACGTAGCCATTAAATTACTTGGAGTAGAAGTACTTGAATCTAGAAGATTGATTGTAAACAAACAAACGAACAGTATCCTTATAAAAGGGTTGCCACAAGACATTCCTGATGCTATAGAGATTGATGTATCAAATATGAAGGCTGGCGATAGTATTCTGTTTTCTGATATTAAACTTGCTGATGGATTAACTGCAGATGTTGATCCAGAGCTTCTTATTACCTCTGTAAGTGAATCACGAGTACAAGAGGTACAAGAATCGGATGAAGAAGAAACAGAGTAAAATTAAAATATGAAATACTTAATTACGATAGCTATAGGCTTATAATACGACGCGCTGAAGAAGGATTTTCCTTCAGCGCGTAATTTATTGCTGCAATCGAATGGGAGTTCTTCATCAGTAACATAAGTAATTATTGCTTATCTTATCATAAGCGGGAAGACAGACAAAGCTTTTTAGATGATTTTAATAAAATGTATATCGGAGACGAATAGCTGCATGGGAAATGGAATACACATTACCCAAGCAGCTATTTTTTTAAAGAAAAGTAATTGACAAAATGGAAAAAATGTAATATCATTTCTAACATACTAATCATATAAGAATTATATGAATTAAGCAAAAATGAAAAAAGGAGCGTTGACTATGATTCCAATCATTCAAGTAAAAAATCTTTCAAAAGAATTTAAGTCAAAAGAGAATACAACTGAAGCTTTGAAGAATGTCAGTCTTACTATCCAGAAAGGTGAAATCTGTGGAATCATTGGAATGTCAGGTGCAGGAAAAAGTACCTTTGTCAGGTGCCTTAATTTTTTAGAAAAACCGACCAATGGAACGGTTATCGTAGACGGCAAGGATTTATCCAATTTATCTGATAGGGAATTGAGAGAAACGAGAAGAGAGATAGCTATGATTTTCCAGCACTTTAATTTGCTCATGCAAAGAAATGTGATTGACAATATATGCTTTCCCTTAGAGGTTGCCGGAGTGAGAAAAAAAGATGCAAGGAAAAGAGCAGAAGAACTCTTGAAAATTGTCGGCTTGGAAGATAAAGCAAATGCCTTTCCGGCACAACTATCAGGCGGGCAGAAACAGAGGGTGGCAATCGCAAGAGCTTTATCTAATAATCCTAAGATTTTATTATGCGATGAAGCAACTAGCGCACTTGATCCTCAGACTACAAAGTCGATATTGGCCTTACTCAAGGAGATTAATATAAACTATGGAATAACCATAGCAATCATCACCCATGAAATGTCAGTAGTTCAGGAAATATGTAGCCATGTGGCTATCCTAGATGATGGTTTTTTGGTTGAAAACGGTAAAGTTATGGATATTTTTTCGGCTCCTAAATCAAAGGAAGCAAAGAAACTGTTCTTAAATAATGAAAAAATAATGGAGATGAAAGGAAAGCATTGCATCCGTATTGTTTTTCATGAAAATTCATCCTTCGAACCTGTTATTGCAAATATGATTTTAGAATATAGTTCACCGGTTAATATACTGAAAGCAGATACAAGGAATATTGACGGAATTGCTGCCGGTGAGATGATATTGCAGCTGCCAGAAAAAAAAGAGATTGCCTCTAAGATGATAGAGTACCTTAGAATGAGAAAATTAACAGTAGAGGAGGCTGCCGATTATGTTTAATAGTTCTGAATGGACGGGTCCGGTAATCACAATGATTCTGCAAGGCATTTTGGAGACAATCATTATGGTAGTATGCTCCACTGTTTTGGGATATGTTTTGGGGCTTCCCATGGGGATAACGTTAGCGGTCACTGACAAAAAAGGAATCAGGCCGAATGCTGTTGTTTATAAAATACTTGATATAACAGCAAATATTATCCGAAGTATACCGTTTTTAATATTGCTTATCTTAGTCATACCGGTAACGAAGGCTATTGTAGGGAAAAGCTACGGGTCAAGTGCTACGATAGTTCCTCTGGTAATTGCAGCGGCACCTTTCATTGCTCGTATGATTGAGTCCTCCATACAGGAGGTGGATAAGGGCGTAATAGAAGCTGCGCAAAGTATGGGGGCAAGTACATTTACCATCATCCGAAAGGTATTACTGCTAGAGGCAAGAACTTCACTACTTGTAGGGGCTACCATAGCGTTCGGAACGATATTAGGATATTCCGCCATGGCAGGAGTTATCGGAGGCGGAGGCCTCGGAGCGATTGCAATTCGGTATGGTTTTTATCGTTATCAGGCAGATATTATGATTGTAACAGTAGTTATATTAGTGATTTTAGTTCAGATTTTTCAGGGGGTAGGCATGATGATATCTAAGGCCCTAGACCATAGAAAAATAAATTAAAAAGAGAGGAAGAGTATAGTATGAAGAGAAAAATCTTAGTAGCTTTATTAACACTAGCAGTTGTAGCAGGAGTATTTTCAGGATGTGCTAAAAAAGATACAGACGCATCATCTAAGGTAAATACGAATGAACAGAAGGAATCCGTGGAGGCAGGCACACCACAAGCTCAAAAAGAAAATGAATCAACTGAGGCTGTAACACCCCAAGCTAGCGAAGAAACTGAAGTAAAGGGGACAATTACGATAGCGGCATCCGCTACGCCACATTCCGAAATCCTTGAAAAAGCGAAAGAAATATTAGCTAGCAAGGGATGGGATTTAAAAGTTACCGTTTTTGATGATTATGTTCAACCCAATCTAGTAGTAGAAAGTGGTGAATTTGATGCGAATTATTTTCAACATATACCTTACCTAGATAGTTTTAATTCAGAGCAGGGAACACATCTTGTAAGTATTGGAGAAATTCATTACGAGCCTTTTGGAATCTATCCGGGTAAAGAATCAGACCTGAAAAGTATTTCAGACGGAGCAACGATAGCAGTTCCTAATGATACAACAAATGAAGCCAGAGCATTATTATTACTTCAAGACAATGGACTGATTAAGGTGAAAGAAGGTGCTGGATTAACAGCTACGGTGAATGACATTGTTGACAACCCACATAATCTGAAGATCGAAGAGCTTGAAGCAGCGCAGGTACCAAGAGTAAAGGACGAAGTAGCATTCGTAGTATTAAATGGAAATTATGCCTTAGAGGCAGGATTATCTGTTGCAAAGGATGCAGTGGCGTTTGAAACCTCCGCATCAGAGGCAGCAAAAACCTATGTTAATATTATTGTTGTAAAAGAAGGTAATGAAAGTAATGAGGGTGTGAAAGCTTTAGTTGAAGTTCTCAAATCAGATGAAATAAAAGAATTTATTAATACAACATATAATGGGGCTGTAATTCCTTTTGAGAATTAATTAGAAGGGCTGTTGTAAAAATAAAATATTAATGTAACCCCCGCCGGACACGAGTTATTCATAACTTGTGTCCGGCGGGGGTTTTCGGTTCACTCATAGCTTTAAAACAGTTTCTTTCATAAAGAACTGGCATGATTAAATATATTCAAACTGGATATTTTAACAATGCCAATTTTGCTGTAAAATAAATCCATCATTACTATAGAAAGAGGGAAGCAAAATGATGAATGAGAAATATAAGTTTAACAAAGAATTGGCACAGATGTTAAAAGGCGGTGTAATTATGGATGTTACAACCCCCGAGCAAGCAAGAATTGCCCAGGAGGCCGGTGCTTGTGCAGTTATGGCATTAGAACGTATCCCTGCAGATATTCGGGAAGCCGGAGGAGTATCCAGAATGAGTGACCCGAAGATGATGAAAGGGATTCAGGAGGCAGTAAGCATCCCGGTTATGGCAAAATGCCGAATTGGACATTTTGTGGAAGCACAGCTGTTAGAGGCGATAGAAATCGATTACATTGATGAGAGTGAGGTTCTATCACCGGCAGATGATGTGTATCATATCGACAAGACCAAATTCAAAGTTCCTTTTGTATGCGGTGCAAAAGATCTGGGAGAAGCGCTCAGACGAATCAGTGAAGGTGCTTCCATGATACGGACGAAAGGAGAAGCGGGAACAGGAGATGTTGTACAGGCAGTCCGTCATATGAGGATGATGAAACGTCAAATTGCTAGTATTGTAACCATGAGAGAAGATGAATTATATCAGGAAGCAAAGGAATTACAGGTCCCTTATGAACTGGTGATGTATGTACATAAGAATGGGAAACTTCCGGTAGTTAATTTTGCAGCTGGCGGAGTGGCTACACCGGCAGACGCAGCACTAATGATGCAATTAGGAGCAGAAGGTGTTTTTGTAGGCTCCGGTATATTCAAATCCGGAAATCCATTTAAGCGTGCACAAGCTATCGTAAATGCAGTAGCAAATTATACGGATGCTAAAATGATTGCGGAATTATCAGAAGATTTAGGTGAAGCCATGGTAGGAATCAATGAACAGGAGATAACTTTATTAATGGCTGAAAGAGGAAAATAGTCTTGGATAATTGCTGAATAGCTAGCGTTTGATGATGGTAAATATTTCTTGACATATATAGATTGTCGATATATATTATATATAGACAATCTATATATAATATATGGATAAACCATATATAAGAAAGGAGCCATTATGTCGGTTAGTAAAAACTTAATTTCAGGTAGTACGGCAATGCTGCTTTTAAGTCTGTTAGCGGAAAAGGATATGTATGGTTATGAGATGATAGAAACTTTACATCTTCGTTCCAATCATATTTTTGACTTAAAAGCAGGTACCTTATATCCATTACTGCATTCTCTTGAAGAACAAGGTTATTTAGAAGCTTATGATGATTTTGCGAATGCAAAACCAAGGAAGTATTATAGCATAACAAAAAGTGGACGTAAATTCTTAAAAGAGAAAAGTCAGGAGTGGAAGGAATATACACATGCAGTAAATAATGTTTTGGGAGGTGTTAGCTTTGGCACCTTTTGAAAAGAAAGAGGACTATTTAGAAGAAATAAAGACGCAGATACGATGTAAAAAAGCGAAAAGTATGATCATAGAAGAAGTGGAAAATCATATCGAAGACCAGAAAAACGCATATCTATCAGCAGGCATGGAAGAATCCATTGCTATGGAGAAGGCTTTAGTGCAGATGGGGGATCCTATTGCTGTAGGGAAACAATTAGATAAGATTCACAGGCCAAGGATGGAATGGTATCTGTTTCTTGTGGTTATGGGATTGAGTATATTGGGTATTCTGATTCAAATTAGCTTGAATCAGGTGGCAGATGCTGCTGGAATACCTTTTTTCGATTATCGAAAACACATCCTATATTTACTTGTGGGTATAATTGTTATGTTTTTTGCATATTTTATAGATTATACTGTCTTAGGAAGATACCCGAAGTTAATTTGGATGCTTTTATTATTGGGAATATTACTATATGGGCCTATTGCCCCTCGGATTAATGGGAGTTGTCCATATCTTTATGCTTATGCGATGTTATTCCTACCAGTTTTTGGCGGAATCCTTTATGCTTACAGAAAATGTGGCTATTTCGGCATTTTAAAGTGTCTTTTCTTTAGCTTTTTTACTGTAATTATTGTACGCGGTTTCGTAGTGAAGGCATCAATATATATAGGAATTCTTCTTTCGTGCTTGCTCATGCTTTCCTTAGCCGTTTGGAAAAACTGGTTTCATACTTCAAAAGCAAAATCACTTTTATTAATTTGGGGATGGATTTTTGTTCCCGTTTTAGCGGTTATATTTAGAGGTAAATTACTCTTACGATCCTATCAATTAAGTCGTTTACAGAAAATGTTCGCCATATTGAGGAATCCGGGCCAATTTGATCAAGGTTATCGGATGAATGTGGCAAGACAGATCATTTTACATGCAGAAGTATTTGGAGATTCGCTACATGCAGAAGGGGGATATAAAACAGTTCTTCATTCCGATTATATACTCACTTTTGTGATTGGAAAGTATGGTCTGGCAGCAGGCATCTTAGTGATCAGCCTCTTTATACTTTTTATCGGTAGAATGATTTATATAGCATTAAAACAGAAAAATGCATTGGGAAGGTACGTAGGTTTTGGATGTGTATTGGTTTATGCAATCCAAGGAGTTGTATATATTTTAGCAAATCTGAGTGTTGGACTATTTGCACAGGTAAACCTGCCCTTTATTTCTTACAGTGGAGCTAGCCTAATCGTCAATTTTGTGGTTCTTGGCATTATACTTTCCATATTCCGGAATTCCAATATCAGAAAGGAAGAACCATATAAGAAAAGATTCAGAATAAAAATAGAGTCAATACATTAACAAACGGCTTCTTTCGTTGAATTAAGCACTTCCTCGTGATATACTATATAATACTAATATATTAATTATAAAAAACTTTTTTATAAAAACATTAGAATCTTGATAATTCTGGAAAGGGATGTATATGTTGAAAGTAGTTATAACAGCGAATAAGGTATCCGAGGTAGATGCAGAGGCAGTAACCATGTTAAGAGATGCTGGATTTCAAGTGGAAGAACATCCAGATGCAGCACTCTACACAAAAGAAAAATTAAAAGATATTTTAAAGGATGCTGATGCAGTCATAGCGGGATTAGAACCTTATACGAAAGAAGACATTCAGGATATGCCGAAACTCAAAATAATCGCACGCAGAGGAGTAGGGGTAGATATGATAGACCAAGAGGCAATCAAAGAACGGGGAATTGCTCTTACTAGAACAGAAGGCTGTGTTGAAGATGCAGTTTCAGAGTTGGTAATGGCTTATATCTTAGAACACGCTAGAAAGCTATCGCTACACAATAGGGAAATGAAACAGGGCATCTGGTCTTATCATATCGGAACCGGACTAAAAGGTAAGACATTAGGTATTATAGGATTTGGTGGAATTGGTAAGGCGACAGCAATCCGTGCAACTGCATTTGGTATGAGGGTAGTGTGTTACCATCGTCATTCTGACCCAGTTGTAGAAAAGCAATATCAGGCAGAATACGTTGATTTTGATTCACTATTGGCACAGAGTGATTATATTTCAGTTAGTGTACCTTTAAATGCAGACACGAAGTATTTAATTAACAAGTCTGCTTTTGAACGTATGAAAGCAAATGCGGTTCTAATAAATACTGCAAGGGGAGGCGTTGTAAATACAGCAGATTTGGCCCATGCATTAAAAAATGATCAGATAGCAGGTGCTTGTATTGACGTATTTGAACAAGAGCCTTGTACAGATTCACCTCTACTGGAATGTGATAATGTAATACTGACACCCCACATAGGTACTTTTACAAAGGAAACTTTTACGGCTATGAATAATCATTGTGCGAATTCCATCATTCACTTTTTTAAAAACTAAAAGTTCATTCCATGCATAATAATCTCTTATTTGCTAAAAATATGAATAGGAGGTGAATTTATGGAATTAAAACTTAGTCAAAAAGAAAGAATGCTCCTGGAGGATGATAAGAATCAGGAGGAAATATGCGTTACAAAGTATAAGAATTATGCACAGCAGGCTAGTGATCCAGAATTAAAACAATTATTTAATACACTAGCTTCCGAAGAACAGCATCACTATGATATGGTGGACCAGATGTTAAAGGGTCAGCAACCAGATATGAGTCATAGCCAAATGAATCAGAGTCAATCAGCACAAAGTCAAAGCGGACAGCAAGGTACATCAGGTTATAAGGGAATCACGAATAGTGATGATAAAGTGCTTTGTAGTGATCTACTAGCCACAGAAAAATACGTATCCAGCACTTATGACACTGGTATTTTTGAAGCAGCCAATCCAACGGTTCGGCAGGCACTCCAGCATATCCAAAAAGAAGAGCAGCATCATGGAGAGCAACTATTTAATTACATGCATAGTCATGGTATGTATAATGTTAAGTAAAGGATTATTATAAAGTTAATTAACATCATTGAAAGAAAAAATAGTGAAAATCTATTTTTTCTTTTCTTTTTAACTCATGTATTTGCAACCCTTTGAAATACTCTTGACCTTTTATGGGGTTATGCTATAATAAATCCTATACAAATATATTAGTTGAATTAATGTTATCATGAAGATAACGGTTAATTTGTATATATGTAATTGTTATTCATTCAACAGTCTAAATTGGACTTATGACACTGAAACTATAGGATGCGAATTTATTATAATGTAACAACAGATAAAGAATCATGAAGATTCCTCTTGCTGAGAACAGCAGGTCAAATCGTCATGCTTTTTTTATGTAATAAAATAGCAACTATTTAAAGGAGATTGTATGGACATTCATAAATTACTTGAGCAAGTAAAGAATAATGAAATAGAGATTAAAGAAGCAGAAGAATTACTAAAAAAATTACCCTATGAAGATTTGGGTTTTGCAAAACTTGATCATCACAGGGCTTTAAGAACAGGTTATGGAGAAGTTGTTTATTGTGCTGGTAAATCAGATAACCACTTAAAAGAAATTTTCTTAAAATTTTATGAGAGGGATACGAATGTCTTAGGTACCCGGGCAACGAAAGAGCAATATGAATTAATAAAAGAAATCCTTCCAATGGTTGAATATGATCCAATCTCAAGAGTACTATGTATTCAGAAGAATGAAAAAGTAAGAAAAGGATGTGTAGCAGTTTGTACCGGAGGTACATCGGATATCCCGGTTGCTGAAGAAGCAGCACAAACGGCGGAGTTCTTTGGAAGTAATGTATTACGAATTTATGATGTGGGTGTAGCTGGCATTCATCGATTGTTATCCAAAGTGGAGGATATCAGAAAAGCAAATTGTGTGATAGCAGTTGCTGGGATGGAAGGAGCACTTGGAGGTGTCATTGCAGGATTAGTAGATAAACCAGTTATTGCAGTTCCAACTTCCGTGGGCTATGGTGCAAATTTTGCCGGAGTATCCGCATTGCTAACAATGTTAAACTCCTGTGCAGAAGGTCTATCCGTTGTTAACATTGATAATGGATTTGGTGCAGGTTACATTAGTACGCAGATTAATCATTTGGCAATCGGACGGGTCTAATACTAAGGATTAGTCAGAGCTTTGTAGCATCTGTTCTAATTCTTCGCTTGCCGCAGGTAGTTCCATACCTTTTTCCCAAATCAAAATTCCATCTTCTTTCGGCCCTACGTAACAGGAAGTAATCTCAATTCCATCTCCGTGAGCCTGTTGATCAGCGTTGATTTGGGCTAAATCAATATAATTGTAGCTATTAAATAAACCGTGATCCATGATGCGTTTTCCTTCAATAACAGAACGATATGGTGTATTATAGTAACTACCATCTTTATAGGTAGTAAATTTAATAAAATGCAATTCCCGATCATCTGGAATATTAAGATGATATACAATCCGTCCATCAGAAAGTTGATAAACATCGGTTACCTCAAGCATGTCAGCAGGTACAGGGATTATCCTCCATTGTGTCAGACCTATGAAAGTTCCAATCAGTAGGCTACAAATAATCAGAGTAATCAATGTACCTTTTATAAATGATTTTGATTTATCTTTTTTCCACACGGTGGCAATGGATTGAATCGGTTTTGCTTCTTCTTGATTCAGAGTGGGATAGTTATATTCCTTACTGATTTTTCCTAATTCTTCTTGGCAATCTTTACACCTTGAAATGTGTTCTTGAACCAACATATGACTTTCTGCACTACACACATTATCATAATATAGGGGTAATAAATCTTTAATGATTTCACAGGATAGTTCCATTATAAGTCCTCCTTCAATTTTAATTTTGCGCGGTGATAAGTGACTCTTGCCCAACTTTCTGTTTTTTCAAAAAGTCTCCCAATTTGTAAAAATGATAACTCTCCAAACAATCGAAGAGTGAATACTTCTTTATAAGGTTCTTCTAATGTATGAAGCAGTTTATGTATTTCGAATGCAAGTTCATTATTTGCGAACTTTTGCTCAAAATCATCTGTCATTGCTTGTGCTTCAAGGAAATTATCAGCAACATATTTTTTCTCTTTTTCGCAATAAGTAAAGTAAGTATTCTTTGCAATCTGGCATAACCAAACATTTAATTTGCATTTGCCATGAAAGCTGTGAATGCCTTTTAATGCTTTGAAAAAGGTTTCTTGTGTAATATCTTCCGCAACAACCTCATTACGACACAGGGATAATATGAATTTATAAACATCTTCAAAATACAGAGCATAAATGTTTTCGAATTCAGTCACGTCCTCACCTCGCCTTCCTATATAAGACTTCTGAAAGTAAAATTCGTAACAAAAGTTTAAAAATAATTTATAAATTTCTCGTCTTAAATAACGATTTGTTTCCATTATACAATAAATGCCTATGATATAAAGAAAAATAAACCCATAGATATATATTATGGGTTTATTTTGCGTTCTAGTCTATATTGATGTCCATACTGCCTGAACGGAAACCTTCGAGGTCTAATGTGATATAAAGGAAACCGAGACGTTTTAATTCGGATATTAGACTTTCTTCATGAACCAATAAGGGAAGGAAGTCTTTTTTATCTACCTCGATTCTAAGAATATCACCGTGTAATCGTAAGCGCACATTATAAAAACCTAAATCCCGAAGGAATTTCTCACCCTGATCAATGCGCTCTAGTAGATCAAAATCAAGTTTTGCTCCATAGGGGAGCCTTGTTGCCAGACAAGGTGCGGAAGGCTTATCAGAGGAAGTTACTCCGAGGTCAGCCGAAAGAGAGCGTATTTCTTCTTTTGTAATTTCTAATTCCAGTAGCGGGCTGTGTATACCCAGTTCTTTTAGTGCTTTCATACCCGGACGATAGGCTTTCAGATCATCATAATTACTTCCGTCCATGATATAAGAGTATCCTTCTTCCCTGGCACATTTTATTAGTGACTGAAATAAAAGGTTTTTACAACGGTAACAGCGGTCTTTCGGATTATTCATGATTTCAGGATCTGAAAATTCATCCACTTCGATAACCTTGTGGACAGCACCAAAATTCTGCGCCATATCCTTTGCTTCTTCCAAATCACCGTGAGGATGCAGTTTTGTTTCAAAAGTAACCGCCAAAACGGTTATGCCGAAGCGATTCCCGGCTTCACATGCGATTTTTAAAAGAAGGCTGCTGTCAACTCCACCAGAGAATGCAACGCAGATGCCTTCGTTCACGTGTTTTTCCATAAGTTGAGATAGGTTTTCATAGATTTTTTTGTTTTTATCTTGTATAATTCTATTCTTCATAATATCCACTTTCTTTTATTTATCGGTTTGCAGCAAGGTTTTGAATTAGATGATACATCGTAAGATAATCTAATTCAGAACTCTGGCAGAGCTTTTGAATGCTTTCACATTCAGGATAATAGAATGTCTTATCCTCAAAGGAGCAGACTTTAACCAAGGCATCACCATAAGGCGTTGAAATGGTTAAGATATCCCGTTTTAAAATACTCCTTAAGGATTCTTGTTTGCGTATACCTATGGTAGTAGTATGCGTAAATATGATTTCTTCCAGTTTCTGCACCTCTTCTTCCTTGCAGATGACCCCCAAAAGATAAGCTGGACGGTTCTTTTTCATAAAGATAGGAGTGTAATATACATCTTTTGCTCCATTTTGAAAAAGCAAATCCATTGCAATCGATAATGCCTCACCGTTGCAATCATCAATATTAGCCTCAAGCACCCAGACTTTATCTGTGATAGTAGCATGGGTGGATGTTTTAGTAGTATCTTCAATTATCATAGCTCGTAAAATACTTGCAGTTTCATAATTACGTTTTCCTGCACCCAAACCAATCTTAACAATCTTAAACTCTTTCGGCAACGTACTACTTGTTTTAATCGCAGCAACAATTGCAGCTCCAGTTGGGGTAACCAGTTCTCCTTTCACAGAGGTGATATGAAGAGGAAGGTGATGTTCAGCCGAAATATTAGCAACCGCAGGAACCGGAATAGGAAGGATTCCGTGCTGACAGGTTATGTGTCCGGTGCCTTCGTATAGTTCAGATACGATTACCTCACCGATATTTAAATTATCCAGACAAATTGCTGCTGCTACAATATCAACAATGGAATCAACTGCACCGACTTCATGGAAATGTACCTCTTCGATGGACTTTCCATGTGCTTTTGATTCAGCAACTGCAACGATATAAAATATCTTTTTTGCAAGTTCCTTAGCATTCAAAGATATACTGGAATAATCAATGATTGTATTAATATCATATAGATTTCTATGTTCATGATGACCGAGATGTAGATGTGCATTGCCCGATAAATTAGAATCATTACAAGAAGGAGTGTGGTCATGGGTATGAGGGTGCTCCTGGGGCTGTGCGTGATTGTGCTCATGGTCGTGTGGATGAACATGATTGTGCTCATGTGAGTGTTCTAGGTCGTGGGGGTGAACATGATTGTGCTCATGTGAGTGGTCTAGGTCGTGGGGATGAGCATGATTGTACTCATGTGAGTGGTCTAGGTCATGGGGATGAGTATGGTCATGCTCATGAGTGTGGTTTTGTTCATCTAGTATAACATCAAAATCACAGGCATCGATACTGTTTTTTGCCCGTCTTCCAATTACCACCTTATAACCGTCTACCTTCAGGCTTTCTAATCCTTTTAGTAATACATTTTTATCAGCACCTAAATCAAGCAATGCAGCAACAGTCATGTCACCGCTGATTCCGGAATAACATTCCAAATACAACGTTTTTTTGTTCTTGTCCATAGTTACCTCTTTCTAAATATCTATTTATGCATAGTTAGTTTAGTCACTCTTATCTCAAGTAGTCTAGTTAGCAGATTAGGAACGAGGGACTACGTCCTATCGTTCACGTTATACTTATCCATAGAATCCATAGTGCTTTCTCGTGGGAGCACGGAAAGCACTATAGATTCCATGGACTAATCTACTTATCGTGAACATTATACCAAATCAGTGGCGTGATGACTAGTCTAGGTACATGTTTTCTCCTCTATCTTTCATAATCTTTCACAATTGACAGTTAATATATTTACAAAACATTCCGATGTAATAAATATACAACACAAATAAATTTGTAACATAAAAAAATGTGCAACACAAATGATTCAATTATTAACTTATAGATATTTTAGTTTATGTAAATAAAGAGTGGCAAAGTGTAATAATTAAAAGATTTTTAGAAAAGAGGTGATTAAATGAAGATTGGTGAAGCATGGCAAACATATTCTGTACGGTTAGAAGAATTGTGGAAGCAGAAAAGGGCGTTATTAAAAGAACAAAAGGAATTATCCGGGGTTGCAGATAAGAAATCAGAATATGATACGGTAACAATTGAATTAACAGAAGTGAATGAACAATATGATGCAGTCCATAATTTTACTGAGTATCTATTTCAAATGAAGACGGAACTCCATAATGCGGCAGTGGCACAGCAACAAGGTGAGACATTGTCGGAAGCTGCTAAAGATGTATCAAAATGTTTGGAAATTGCCAGAAGAATTGCTGCTGGTGGGAAAGTACCTGCAGAGGATTTAAAAAAACTTATGGAATACAATTCGCAACTGTATATGCAGGCAATGAATGCGGCAGCGATGAATAAGCACAAATCCAACAAAGTTTATGAATCTCTTTGGGAGAAAGAGGATAATGCCGCTAATAACAAGGACGTGGATGTAGATGTAGAAATGGACGGAATGGATTTATCAATCGAAGTTCCAGAAACATTAAATTGACTGTAATATTAAGCTTTTTATAAGTAGAGTCATCTAGTTTAATAACAGATGACTCTATTTCGTTTTGGTGTAATCCACTGTTGCCGTTGTTGTTTGTTGAAAAATCATGTGATATAATTTATATTATTCATAAATTAGTGCCATAAGCCCAAACTAACAGAAAGCAGGTGGTGTAATGACATTACAGCAATTAAAGTATGCGGTTACCATAGCAGAAAAAGGTTCGTTTAATGAAGCAGCAAAAAGCTTGTTTATTTCACAACCTAGCCTTTCCAATGCAATCAAGGATTTAGAAAATGAGATTCACATTACTATTTTTACCCGTACCAATAAAGGAATCCGTATTTCTTCTGCGGGTACTGAGTTTCTGGGTTATGCAAGACAGGTATTAGAACAGTCTGAATTGTTAGAAAAGAAGTATTTGAATGCTAAGCCATCCAAACAGCATTTTTCGATTACAACACAGCATTACTCATTTGCTGTGAACGCTTTTGTGGATTTAATTAAAAAGTATGGGATTGATGAATATGAATTTACCATAAGGGAGACAAAGACCTACGAAATTATTGATGATGTAAGAAACTTAAGGAGCGAAATCGGAATTCTTTATCTGAATAGTTTTAACGAACAAGTGATACGAAAACTACTTAAGGAGAGCAAGCTCATATTTACGGAATTGTTCGAAGCAGCACCCCATGTATTCATTAGCACAGGGAATCCACTAGCGGCAAAAACGATAATCAATCTAGAAGACCTGGAGGATTATCCAAACCTTTCTTTTGAACAAGGCGAATATAATTCATTTTATTTTTCGGAGGAAATATTAAGTACGTTAGAACATAAAAAAAGTATAAAGGTCAGTGACAGAGCTACTTTATTCAATCTTCTGATCGGGTTAAACGGTTACACCATAAGTACAGGAATTATTAGTGAAGCATTAAACGGCAAGAACATTATTGCAGTTCCACTTAATGTAAATGAAAAGATTCAGGTGGGATATATACAGCATAAAAATGTCGCACTTAGTCGTTTGGGAACCATCTATGTGGAAGCATTAAAAAAACATATTTACAAGCCAATCTAGGAAAACGCTGCAAAATCAAATTCTAGGTTGGTTCATATTTTGCAGCGGTACCTTAGTTAATGTGTATATTACCGTTTATAATTACTTTAAATGCCGCCTCTTTAGATTCTAAAAGATGTGTTCTCATGGCCTTGGCAGATTGTTCATAGTCTTTGTTTAAAATGGCATCCGTTATCATTTTATGTTCCTGACAAGAAGCAGACAGACGATCCTTATTATCATTCCCACTGATAATACGTAGTCGTAGGTTTTGGGCGTAAATATTAGAATAACATTGAATTAAATACTTGTTTTCGCATAACTCAACAATCATACGATGGTACTCATCATCCAATGTATAAAGTTCTTGAATATGATCCAACTTTTTTTCAGCTTTCTTAATATTTTCCTGCATTTTTTGCAGCTTACTATCTGTTATTCTACTACCATAAGTACAGAGAATATATGGTTCCAGAAGTATTCTGGTTTCATAAATTGTATTGATTTCATTTAGGGTAAGAGGAGCTACCATAATACCCTTCTTAGAAATAATTTTAACTAAATTCTCTTGCTCTAGCCTGCTTAAAGCATCTCGTATTGGTGTTCTGCTTACGTTGAATTCCCGACATAATAAATCTTCGTTTAAAAATGTGTTAGGAGGATATTCGCAATTTAATATTTTTGCTCGTATTGCATTGTAGGCTTGTTGCTTTAAACTCTTTGACATTGGTAAGTATTTCCTTTCAATAAATGTAATCCTAAACATCATAACACAATTGTATACATTTGTTAATACATTAAATGTAAAATACTAGCACCCCTTTTATAATTTAGGATTGACATTATATAAATTCTGAATTATTATTTATTGTATACAACAATATATACAATATAGCATACAAGAAGACCATAAATCAAGAAGAGAATGATGGAGGAAGTTATGAAGGCAATAGTGATTAATCAACCAGGTGAAGTTGAAATTAGAGATATTGAAAAACCGGTTCCTAAGGAAGGCGAGGCTCTGTTAAAGATTTTATATGGTGGAATATGCGGCAGTGATTTGGGTTCTTACAGAGGAACTTTTGCATATTTTTCTTATCCAAGAACACCGGGGCATGAGTTTTCTGCTGAAATTATAGAGGTCGGTGACAATGACAAAGGTCTAAAGAAAGGTATGATTGTCACATGTAACCCTTATTTTAACTGTGGAGAATGTTATTCCTGCCAAAGAGGATTGGTAAACTGCTGTACCACCAATCAAACCATGGGTGTCCAAAGAGAAGGTGCATTTTCGGAATATATTACAATGCCGCTTGATAGAATCTATGATGGTAAAGGATTGTCTGCAAAGACACTGGCTTTGATTGAACCATTTTGTATCAGTTATCATGGTGTTGCGAGGGCAAATGTACAAGCAGGAGATAAGGTATTGATTTTGGGTGCCGGTACGATTGGAGTGCTTGCAGCTGTTGCTGCAAAGTCTTTCGGTGCAACCGTATATATTAGTGATGTTGCAGAACAAAAATTGACTTATGCCAAAGAATTTGGCGTGGATGGAATTCTTTTAAATGATTCACCTGAGAACTTTGATAAGAGAGTTCAGGAGATTACAGGTGGTTGTGGTTTTGACGTTACCATTGAAGCAGTCGGGCTTCCATCTACGTTCCAAAATTGCATTGATGCGGCAGCTTTTGGTGGAAGGGTTGTTTTAATCGGTGTTGGAAAGAAAAACTTAGATTTTAACTTCACCTTAATCCAGAAGAAGGAACTTAATATCTTTGGTTCACGTAATGCAATGAAAAAAGATTTCTTGGAATTGATTGATATTGTTAAAAGCGGTAAAATAGAATTAGATAAAATTTGTACTAATATTTATCCTTTTGCTAAAGCAGCACAGGCTTTTGATGAATTTGATAAAAATGCCGGCTCTATGTTGAAGGTAATGATTGAATTCTAAGTGGAACATTAAGTACTATTGGAGGTAATATGCGAGAACGTCAATATGTAGCAGATTTAGTGAATGATATAGAAGTCCCAAAAATGTTTAGAGCAAGGCAAATCTTCCCAAGGCCTAAAATAGAGAGGGAAGAAATCCCGGAGCTTATTAAAAATTTGTTATCGGATGATAAATTTGCCATGAAAGTGAAGCCTGGAATGAGGATAGCAATAACTGCCGGATCGCGAGGAGTTGCAAATGTGGCATTAACCACCAAGTGTATTGCAGATTTTGTTAAATCAAGAGGAGCCTTTCCTTTTATTGTGCCAGCGATGGGAAGCCATGGAGGAGCTACAGCAGAAGGTCAGAAAACTCTTTTGGAAGGGTATGGAATAACAGAAGAATATTTAGAGTGTCCAATCCTATCTTCCATGGAAGTAAAGAAAATCGGTGTGAATGAAGAAGGCATGGATGTTTTTATTGATAAATATGCAGCTGAGGCAGATGGAATTATTATTGGCTGCAGAATTAAACCACATACTGCATTTCGGGGACCTTATGAAAGTGGTATTATGAAGATGATGGCCATTGGTCTTGGCAAACAGATCGGTGCTGAGGTATGCCATGAAGCAGGATTTAAAAACATGGCAAAATATGTGCCTATGTTTGGAAAGGCAATCATCAAATATGCACCGATATTATTTGCTGTTCCTACCATAGAAAATGCATTTGATGAGACCTGCAAGATTGTTGCAGTTTCTGCCGATGAGATTGAAGAAAAGGAACCAATTCTATTAAAAGAGGCGTTTGCTAATATGCCAAGAATTCTGGTTCCAGAGTGCGATGTACTCGTAGTTGACCAAATAGGTAAGAATTTTAGTGGTGACGGGATGGATCCTAATATAACAGGTACCTTCTGTACTCCTTATGCAACTGGTGGAATCAAAGCGCAAAGGGTAGCAGTCTTGGATTTGAGCCCTGAAACTCATGGAAATGGTATAGGGCTAGGATATTCCAGTGCTACAACAAAAAGGGTATTTCAAAAATTAGATTTGGCATCTATGTATCCAAATGCAATCACCTGTACGGTGTTAGGTGGTGTGAGAATCCCTATTATTATGGAGAGTGATAAAGAAACAATACAGGTATGTATTAGAACTTGTAACGAAATAGATAAGAAGAATCCAAGAATAGTCCGAATTCCAAATAGCCTTCACATCGAACACATCATGCTTTCAGAAGCCTATTATGATGAGGTCAAAAAAAGCTCGGATTTAGTAATTGAGAGTGAACCAGAGTATTTACCTTTTAATGAAGATGGGAACTTATGGTAGCCACAAATGAGGCTGTCTCACATACGTTGAAAAAAGGCGCCCACAGAAAACTAGAAAGTTTATCATATTAATAGTAGAATAACGTTTGAATTATTATCCATAAGAGACCGTGTCTTAAGTTGGATAATAATTCACACGTTATTTCTAGTTTATGCCCCTCTTAGACTTAGGAAGGAATTGTAGATATCTAATATTCCATACCCCCACTCTTCATTGGGATAAGTAGTATTGGGATCACGTTTTGCACCGAGGAGTAATATATTTTTCATTTCTATGGACCGAAATGGTCTCGGATTCATCTCTATACTCCACTCTAACAGTAGAGCAAGAACTCCGGCGGTATGTGCGGCTGCTACACTGCTCCCAGAGCGGAAGGTGTATTCGTTATTTAGGGATGGACCGATGATATCAACGCCCGGCGCAGCTATCGAAGGGCTTACAAAATTTACTCTGGTAAATCCTCTGCTTGCATTCAGGTATAAACTTTGATCTGTATAGTCATAAGTGGTGGCTACTACTGGGACGTAAGTATTGCCGGGTGAAGTTAGAGTAACATAAGGATTAGGTTCTGTAAAATAAGTATCATCATTTATAAAGCCATAGATAGGTAACCATATGTGAAATAGAGGGTTCAGAGTGCTGGATGAGTACACGCGAAAACGCCAGATGCCTTCTTCTGGATTTCGAAAACGCATTAGGATTAGTCCATCACCGGTTTGAAATTCTACGATTTCATAATCTATATTGATGATTGTTTGTTCGAATATAAAACGTATCTCCTGTGATTCTCTTAATCTGGCAGGAATACGTGGAATGAATTCTCCGGCAGGCGATAGGATGTCTATGGAAAATAAATTAGGGTTAGTTCCCCATAATTCCATTGAGAACCCGGCTGTATTTGGTCCAACTCGTAATTCTACCGTTTCAAATCCATTTGATACATCAACTGAGCCCATGAAATGGTGGCCACGATTCCCTTCATTCCCTGCAGCAATGGATACCCCTATTCCTCTTCGATCTGCAAGAATAGAAAGGTAGGTACTTAAATATCCTCGAGCATCATGTGCACCTTGAGAAGTCCCAAGACCTATGCAAAGAGAAAGGGGTCTGTTTAGTTTACTTGCGGCATTTGTGATATATTTTATAGCGAGCATAATATCAGTTTCCTGATAACAGACAACATCTTGAGGAATTAAGAAAAAATTCCGTATAAAACGCTTTGCTTGTTTTAATTTTACCACGATAAGTTCTGCATCTGGAGCAACACCGGAAAAATTATTTTGGTTGTCGATATTTCCCGCAGCAATTCCTGCTAAAAATGTTCCATGTCCGTTTTCATCTGTGGTTGGAACCAATGATAATGGGTTATCACTTGCAAGAGCTGCATTGATTTGTTCTTGTGTATATTCCGTACCATAAAAGAAACCTTCTGGAGTATTTGTACTTTGAATAGTTTGATCCCAAATGGAGATGATCTTTGAAGTGCCATCAGCATTTTTAAAGGCACCATGTGTGTACTCAATACCGGTATCGATAATACCAATGATTACACCCTGCCCCCGGAGATTCAAGTTAGGATTGTTACGAATTCTTGTCACTCCCGTAGCTTCCAGACTGCCGATATCCATTAAGCCGAAGCAATTGGGGAGAACACTATAACCGTATAATTGAATTATATTATTGGGTAAACTAGCAATTGGGGCATATAAAACAACAACATTATTATGTATTAAATCATAGCATATATCTTGTGTAGCTATATCTTCCTCAGAAATAGTGGTCAAATCTACTAAGAATTCCGCATAATCTTCACTTATAATCCGGTCGGAACAGTCCAATATTGCATACTCCTCTCATAGCATCTCTTTATCAATGTATGCATCGTATGTTTATTTAGTATATGATGTGGCAAAAGAGTTTATGAGAATTACCAGATCATGAAATATCTATTTAACTATTACTACGTTCATGGTACAATGAAAGCGGAAAGAAAAGGGGGAGCTGCCATGTCGAGTAAAATGGATTTACACAGCAAAATTAAGGATGTTTATGCCAATCCAATTGGTCATGATATTCTTTATAAGTTGTTATTACAGTTAAATAAAAGTGAGAAATTAATAACAAATCCAATTATTAAAAATCTACGTTTAAAGACTCTCATGACAGTAACGAAATCTACATTAGGAAATGAATTCTTTGAAACGTTTCTTGAACTTTTAAACAGCGAAGAGGATGTTCCTAAAGTTTCTAATAGTGGCATAACAAGAAGATGGTGGAAAGAGGCTGTATTTTATCAAATATACCCCCGGAGTTTTAAAGATACTGACGGGGATGGCATAGGAGATATACAAGGAATTATTTCAAAATTAGATTATCTGAAAGAACTTGGTATTGATGCTATATGGCTTTCACCAATCTATGATTCTCCAAATGATGATAATGGATATGATATACGGGATTATTACAATGTTATGAATGAATTTGGCACAATGGAGGACGTAGACTGCCTATTACAAGAATTACATAAAAGAGATATGCGGCTGATTATGGACCTCGTTGTAAATCATACTTCAGATGAACATCCTTGGTTTTTGGAGATACTTTCAAATCCTTCTTCCAAATACAAAGAATATTACCTATTCCAGACATCCCAAGATGATATGCCACCAAATAACTGGAATTCTTTTTTTAGCGGCTCTGCGTGGAATTACTATGAGCAGTTAGGAGAATGGGGACTGCATTTATTTTCGAAGAAACAGATGGATTTGAATTGGGATAATGCGGACGTTAGGGATGATATCTATCGTATGATACGCTGGTGGCTGGAAAAGGGTGTGGATGGTTTCCGATTGGACGTAATAAACTACATTTCAAAAAAAACAGGATTACCGAACGGGAATGAGAATATTGGTAGATTGATGGGGTTTTATGGAATAGAACATTATTATTATGGACCGCAGTTACACAAGTACTTAAAAGAAATGAAGCAAGAGGCTTTTGAACCTTATCAGGCCTTTACTGTGGGAGAGACACCTGGTGTAGGAATGGAGATGAGTAAGCTTCTTACAGCGGAGGACCGAAAAGAGCTAGATATGGTGTTCTCCTTTGACCATCTGGAAACACCAGGACATGTGCGGTTCGAAGAGTATCAATACAATTTAAATTATTTAAAAGAATATATGATAAATTGGATGGAACACTACGGTGATTCCTGTTGGATGTCATTGTTTTATGAAAATCATGACAATCCAAGGATGATATCAAAAGTTAATCCGGATCCAAAATATAGAGTGGTTTTGGCAAAGCTTTTAGCTATGATACAACTTACGTTAAAAGGTACCCCTTTTATATTCCAAGGGCAGGAAATAGGCTCTGTGAACAAGAATTTTAAGTCTATTGATGAATTAAAAGACATAGAAAGTATTAATTTGTATCAGGAACTATTAAAAACGATGGATAAGGATTCTGCATTAAGAAAGGTATTGAGTGGAAGCCGAGATCATGCCAGAACACCAATGCAATGGAATTATTCAAAAAATGCGGGATTTACAGAGGGAACACCATGGATCAAGACCGATGACGATTACCAAGCATGGAATGTGGAGAAACAACTTGAGACAGAAGATTCTATTCTGAATTATTATAAGAAACTGATTCATATACGAAAGAACAATCAAGCCCTTGTTTATGGTGAATTTAAGATAGAAGACCGGAAAAGAAAAGATATCTTTAACTTTATTCGAAAACTGGATAAGGATAGCTTCTATGTAGAATGCAATCTTAGTAGCAAGCCAAAGAAAAGGGTTGGAAAAATTGAGGGTTATGAATTAATTTTATCGAATTATTTAAGTATGGAATCAATATTAAGACCATATGAAGCCAATCTTTATAAAAAATTATAACTGAATTTACTAGTGCAATCATGAATTTAACTATTCATTTTACAGTAGTCTTTCATTTTCTTCTTGACATAGAGCTAACTCTAAGGGTTATTATGATATTAGAACTATAAATAAGATGCTTCAGCTTTCTAAGGCTGATTGAGCAGAAAGAGGTATGTTATGATATTTCATTATTTTATTCCAAGCAGATTATTATTTGGAAAAGGGCAGTTAAACAATCTTCATAACCAAACTATGCCTGGGAAAAAGGCATTAATCGTAATCTCTTCCGGTAAATCCACTCGTGCCAATGGCTACCTGAAACGTGTGGAAGATGAACTACAATTAGCTGGCGTAACTTATGAGGTATTTGATAAAATACTACCCAATCCAATCAAAGCCCATGTCATGGAAGGCGCCGCTTTAGCAAAGGAAAAGGGCTGTGATTTTGTTATTGGACTTGGCGGTGGCAGTAGCATCGATTCTGCAAAATCAATAGCAGTGATGGCGACCAATGAAGGAGATTATTGGGATTATATAGGTGCGGGAAGTGGTAAAGGAAAACCAGTACCAAACGATCCCCTTCCAATTGTAGCAATTACAACAACGGCAGGAACCGGAACAGAAATGGATCCATGGACAGTAGTTACCAAGGAAGACACAGAAGAAAAAATTGGCTATGGTTATGATAAGACATTTCCAGTGTTGTCCATCGTTGATCCGGACCTTATGTTGACAGTACCCGCAGATTTAACTGCTTATCAAGGATTTGATGCATTATTCCACAGTACGGAAGGATATATCAATAAGACAGCCAATGTTATGAGTGATATGTATGCATTAAAATCAATTGAATTGATAGGAAAAAATCTTGCAAATGCAGTGAAGAATGGAAAAGATGAAGACGCTAGAGAAGGAGTCGCTTTAGCAAATACATTAGCTGGAATGGTAGAATCGACTTCCGGATGTACCTCAGAACATTCGTTGGAGCATGCCTTAAGTGCATACCATCCAAATTTACCACATGGAGCAGGTTTAATTATGATAAGTAAGGCATACTATACTCATTTCGCAAAGAGCGGCAGCTGTTCGGAGCGAATGATTACCATGGCGAAAGCGCTTGGTAAAGAATCTGCAACGGATCCTATGGATTTTGTGGAAGCTTTGGTTGAATTACAGCAGGCATGTGGCGTTGCAGACCTTAAGATGTCGGATTATGGCATTGACAAAGAGAATCTATTAAAATATGTTGTAAAAGCTTATGATACCATGGGAGGTCTGTTTGAAGTGGATCCTTCCCCTTTAAACCAGGAAGATTGTGTGGGTATTCTAAAGGATTCCTATAAATAAGAAAACTGAATAAGAAATTAATATATTGTAGGAGATTGTTAATCAAAGTTATATCGATTAACAATCTCTTTTATTTGTAAAGTGAAAGTTCTGGAAAATCTTTAGAAAATATTTAGTTTTATATCAATAGGATTTTAAGATTTGTATAGTAGTATGTGAATATCGATAAATTGAGAAAGGAGACGAGGGGGTTTGCCAAAATCTTGAAATATTGCATGCCTGGTGTATAATAAAGGAAAACAAAGAACAAAGATGGGGGATTCTATGGAAACATATCATGTTTTGGTAGTAGAAGATGATAAAGAGATACTGGATGGAATAGGTATTTATTTAAAGAATCAAGGTTACATCGTATATAAAGCCGGAAATGGAATAGAGGGGTTGGATATTATAGAAAAAGAGGTGATTCACCTGGCAATTGTGGATATTATGATGCCAAGGATGGATGGAATCACCATGACAATGAAATTACGTGAAAGACATGAATTTCCTGTTATTATGCTGACTGCCAAATCGGAGGAAATTGACAAAGTTACCGGATTAAATATCGGAGCAGATGATTATATTACCAAACCTTTCACTCCAATGGAATTACTGGCAAGGGTAAATTCTCAGCTACGCCGGTATACCAAATACCTTTCTGTTGTAGAAGAGAAAACTGAGGACAATATATTTACAATCGGTGGATTAGAACTCAATGAGAATACGGTGACATTAAGTGTGGATGGCATTCCTGTTAAAATGACACCTCTGGAATTTAAGATACTTGCCTTATTGATGAAGAACCCTGCGAGAGTATTCTCAGCAGAGGAAATATACGAAAAAGTATGGAATGAACGTGCAATCACTACAGATACCATTATGGTACATATCAGAAATATTCGTGAAAAAATCGAGTATAATCCAAAAAATCCAAAATATTTGAAGGTGGTGTGGGGTGTTGGATACAAAATTGAAAAACAATAGTAATAATCGGGTTATGGGAAGCATCGTTGCCTTTTTGCTATTAGCTGTTATTGCGGTATCAATCATATTTTCTTATGAACCCATCTTAAGAAACGCACAACAACTAACAGAGATGGAACAAGCAGAAATAGAGGAAATTCAGAATAATGAAAAAAATAATTTTGTGAAAGAACTCCTGAAGGGAACGTATTGTCTGTACTGGGAGGCTGTGAATGTAAGAGAGGACAGCTATATCCTGCCCTCAAAGGTTTTCCTTAAGCAAGGTGGAATTGATTCTGAATTCAACGAAGTATTAGAAAAATGGTATGAAGAATTTTTCTCAGATGTAATATATCGTTATGGATTGGATTATTATATCCTGGATCATAGTACTAGAAAGTCAATAACAAGTACTAACGATATGTTGAGTTCCCTTCTGAAAAATTCAGAAAAATCATATGAGCTAAGGGAAAATGTATCCTTTTATATGGTTTTAAACTATGGAAAAAATGGGATTATAGAAGTAACACAGTTTTCCGGTCTAGAAAATACATATATATCAGACTTCCTTACCATGGCGATGGATAAAACACTATTTCTTGAGGAAGGAGTTTTTTATGGTGAGAATGGTGAACAGATTGGATTTCCAACAGATGTAACCATTGTTTTTGCTTCCTATGATGATTCGTTATTTGATAACGGAGGAGAAAACCTGCAAGAACATTACCAAAAGATGGGATTTAGCAGAAGCGGATTTTCTTATGTTTATTGGACCGCCATAATCATTGTAATTTTACTTGGATTAATGCTACCATTGAAAAAATCTTGGAGGATAGGAGAAAGGATAGCAGTAAAAATTCCATTTGAAATAATATCCCTATTACTACTCTTTGTAATAATGTGGTATGATAATTTAGCGTATATGGCTATGGACACTGCACGAGGAACCATATTTAACACAGAATTTTCTATGTTTCCCGATTGGGTAAGTCAAATACTAATCTATGTCCTCAACTTTACTATATGGATGATAGTTTTGTCTATTTGGTTAATTGCAATCGTATCATACCGTCAGATATTTACAATAGGAATAAAGAAATATCTATTTGAAAAAACAATTTTCTTTAAAATAGCAGCTAGTATTATGAAACATATAAAAATGTTCTTTTATTCATTAAAGAAAATTGATTTAACTGACTCTACAAATAAATACATTATAAAAATATTACTGGTTAACTTTGTGGTGCTATCCATATTTTGTAGCATTTGGTTCTTGGGGATTGTTGGATTGATTGTATATTCATATGCACTATTTTTTATGATTAAAAAGTACATCAAACAGACAAAGGAAAATTATACAGTATTAGTGGATGTAACAAGTAAGGTAGCACAGGGTAATCTGGAAATATCCATAGAAGAAGATTTGGGCATATTTGAGCCACTGAAGCAGGAACTTAGTAAGATTCAGTTCGGATTTAAGAAAGCAGTGGAAGAGGAAATGAAGAGCCAGAAAATGAAGACGGAATTAATCACAAACGTTTCCCATGATTTGAAGACTCCTCTTACTGCCATAATAACATATATCGATTTGCTGAAAGAACAGAATTTATCAAAAGAAGAAATAGAATCCTATATCGATACCATTGATAAAAAATCGCGGCGGCTTAAAATATTAATAGAGGATTTATTTGAAATCAGTAAGGCATCCAGCAACAATGTGGTTTTGAATTTAATTGAATTAGACTTAACTGCTTTGTTAAAACAAGTCCTCTTGGAATTGGATGATAAGATTAATGAATCAGAAATCGAATTCCGGACGAATATTCCAAAAGAAAAGGTATTATTGAATTTAGATAGTGATAAAACTTATCGAATTTTTGAAAACTTGATAATAAATATTTCAAAATATGCTATGCCGCATACAAGAGCTTATATTGATATCATAATGAAAGAGGATACGGTAACGATAACTCTAAAGAATATATCAGCAGAGGAATTAGTCTTTCATCCAGATGATATTACGGACCGTTTTGTCAGAGGAGACCAGTCTAGACATACAGAGGGTTCCGGGCTTGGACTAGCCATTGTAAAAAGTTTTGTGGAATTACAAAAAGGTAGCTTCCAGATATTAATTGACGGTGATCTATTTAAAACAGTAATTGAATGGAAACGAACATAAGGTCGAAAGGTTGTTTATGTTCAACGAGAGACTTAAGTGAAAAGCATCGCAGCCGCGATGCTTTTCATATCTTTGAGAATCTAGTAAGCAAATAGTGTATAACTATTTCTTATTGTTGATAAACTGACAGAAAATCTTCTAATTTGTTCATAGCCGACTTTAATTCTTCCATTCTTGGAAGGTATACAATTCTAAAGTGGTCCGGTTGTTTCCAATTGAATCCCCCACCATGAACCAACAAAACGTGCTGCTCTTTTAAGAAGTCCAAGACGAATTTTTCATCATTATGAATGTTGAACTTTTTAATATCTATTTTCGGGAAAATATAAAATGCAGCCTTGGGTTTTATCGCACTAATTCCAGGAATACTGTTTAAGCGATTGGTAATGAATTCTCTCTGGTCATAAAGTCTTCCTCCTGGAAGTAACAATTCATCTGAACTTTGATAACCTCCTAAAGCTGTCTGGATAATACATTGAGCAGGTACATTGGAGCAGAGTCTCATGGACGATAGCATATTTAATCCTTCGATATAACCTTTGGCTTTTGACTTATCACCGCATAAGCACATCCATCCAACACGGAATCCGGCAATTCGGTGTGATTTCGATAAACCATTGAAAGTCACTACCATCAAATCCGGCGCTAAGGAAGCGATGGAAGTATGCTCCAAGCCATCCATGACTAAGCGGTCATAAATTTCATCGGAGAATATAATGAGTCCGTTTTGGCGTGCTATTTCTACAATTTCTTCCAATATTTCTTTTGGGTATAATGCTCCGGTAGGATTATTTGGATTAATGATGACAATACCTTTCGTCCGATTCGTTACTTTGCTCTTAATATCGTTAATATCAGGATACCATTCTGCTTCTTCATCACAGATATAGTGCACTACCTTGCCTCCTGCTAATGTAGCAGCAGCTGTCCAAAGAGGATAATCAGGAGAAGGGATTAGAATCTCATCACCGTCATTTAATAACCCTTGCATTGCCATTACAATTAATTCACTGACTCCATTTCCGGTATAGATATCATTGACACCAACACCTGGAATGTTTTTTGTTTGGCAATACTGCATGATTGCTTTTCTTGCTGAAAAGATTCCTTTCGAATCAGAATACCCTTGTGCATTGCGCAAGTTTGCAATCATATCAGATATGATTTCATTTGGTGCGTCAAAACCAAAGGGTGCCGGATTCCCAATGTTAAGCTTCAAAATATCAATCCCCTGCTCAACCATGAGGTTTGCTTCATCGACTACCGGTCCTCTTACATCATAACATACGTGATCCAATTTACTTGATTTTTCAAACCTTTCCATACTTACCTCCATTCTATGCCAGTGGCATTGCCTGTACGGCATTAAAAAAGCCCTAAACCAACTAAGTTAGTTTAGGGCGAATATACGTATCCGTGTTACCACCTAAATTCAGAGAAACTCTGCGCTCATTACAGTACAAAATATAGGTAATTCATATATCTGAATACTGTGTCCATTATAACGGTTGGAATCCGATGAAGCCTACTTAACATACCGCGGGTCTGTAGTTCGGTTCATAGCTCAGAAACTGCTTCCATACAATCTACTCGAGGATTTACACCGGCCATCCTCTCTCTGTGCTTTCAAATGTATGTACTACTCTTCGTCATCGCTTGTTGAAACAAAGAATAAACCATGTTATAAAATTTGTCAATAGTTATTTTAAACAATTCTGAAAATCTTATTTTAAACAATTCTGTAAAATCTTTATTTAACGAGAATTGATAAATTTAACCTTATTTGAAATTCGAAATTCTTGTATTTACTTCATAAGAGGACTGATGTATAATAAAGACAGTAAGTTGTTAAGAAAATAACAAACGTTTTCTTGCAGCGAACACATTACAATATAAAGAAACCGTACTGAACACAAGGGTGCGCCCAAGTGAAAAGGCGAGAGAATAGTTTATGTATACCTTAGGTTCCAATTGGAATTTAGGTTACTTTGTCTTACTATCCTTGTGCCTTTTGGTACAGGGATTTTTTATATCATAGAACGTCTTATTATATAAAAAAATCCCATAAGGAGGCGCATAGAAAGAGAGTAAACAGGATGCCAAATGCAAAAACATTGATCGACAAGTTGGAGATGCAAAATACTTTAACAAAAGAAGAGTACACATATCTTTTATCGAATTATTCGAAAGAAGATGCTGAGTATCTCAAAAGCAAAGCGCGAAAGATTTCACATCAATATTTTGAAAACAAAGTATATACCAGAGGGTTAATCGAATTTACAAACTATTGTAAAAACGACTGTTATTATTGTGGTATAAGGCGCAGCAATAGTCAGGCTAGCCGTTATCGGTTGAGCAAAGAAGAAATTCTTAACTGTTGTGCCCAAGGGTATGAATTAGGATTTCGAACCTTCGTACTGCAGGGAGGAGAAGATGGCAGTTATTCAGATGATGATATCGTTGAGATTATCTCTTCTATGAAAGAAGGCTATCCGGATTGCGCTGTTACCTTATCCTTTGGTGAAAAAAGCTATCAGTCTTATTTGCGTTACCGCAAAGCAGGAGCAGATCGCTATTTGTTAAGACATGAAACAGCAAACGAACAACATTACAAATTGCTGCATCCGGAGAGTCTGTCATTACAGACCAGAAAACAATGCCTCTTCCAATTAAAAGAAATTGGTTATCAGGTTGGTACCGGATTTATGGTGGGTTCTCCATATCAAACCATGGAAACGATTGCGGAAGATTTGCAGTTTGTGAAAGAACTCTCACCTGCTATGATTGGTATCGGACCATTTTTACCTCATCACGATACCCCTTTTGCCGAGAAAGATCAGGGTTCTTATGACCTTACCCTTTTTCTAATTGCTATCTTAAGGTTGATAATACCAAATGCACTGATTCCGGCAACTACAGCCCTTGGAACAATTCACCCGTTAGGCAGAGAAAATGGGATTTTATCCGGAGCTAATGTAGTGATGCCAAATCTTTCTCCGATTTCTGTTAGAAAAAAATATGAGCTATATGATAATAAAATCTGTACTGGAGATGAAGCCGCAGAATGCAAAGTCTGTCTTCAGAATCGTATGCAAAAGATTGGTTATGAGATAATCACCGACCGGGGTGATTTTAAATCTATTATTTAAACGAAACAAAGGAGCGAAAAAAATGTATAATATGAAATCAAAAAATGCAGTAGAATTCATTAATGATGAGGAAATACTGGATACATTAAGTTATGCCAAAGAGAATAAAAGCAATCGTGAATTAATAAACCATATTATAAAAAAGGCTAGTGAAATGAAGGGACTTTCCCATCGTGAGGCAGCAGTTTTACTAGAATGTGATCTTGAGGAAGAGAATCAAAAGATGTTTCAGCTTGCTATGGATATCAAACAAAAATTTTATGGGAACCGAATTGTAATGTTTGCACCCCTTTACCTTTCTAATTACTGTGTGAATGGTTGTGTATACTGCCCATACCACTATAAGAATAAGCATATAAGCAGAAAGAAACTGACGCAGGAAGAAATCCGCAATGAAGTAATAGCGCTGCAGGATATGGGGCATAAGCGCCTTGCTTTGGAAACAGGAGAAGATCCTGTCAATAATCCAATTGAGTATGTCCTTGAGAGTATAAAAACAATCTATTCCATAAAACATAAAAACGGGGATATCCGTCGTGTAAATGTTAACATAGCAGCAACCACAGTGGAAAACTATCGTAAGCTAAAAGAGGCAGGAATCGGAACTTATATTTTATTTCAAGAAACGTATCATAAGAAAAACTATGAAACACTCCATCCAACCGGACCAAAACATGATTATGCATATCATACTGAGGCAATGGACCGGGCAATGGAAGGTGGAATCGACGATGTTGGAATCGGAGTCCTGTTTGGTCTGAATATGTACCGCTATGATTTTGTGGGGCTACTAATGCATGCAGAACATTTGGAAGCTGCCATGGGAGTTGGGCCACACACCATCAGTATTCCAAGAATACGTCCGGCAGATGACATTAATCCAGAGGATTTCAAAGATGCAATATCAGATGACATATTTGAGAAAATCGTAGCAGTAATTCGTATTGCAGTTCCGTATACAGGAATGATTATATCTACCCGGGAATCTAAGAAAACAAGGGAAAGAGTATTACGATTAGGAGTCAGTCAGATAAGCGGTGGTTCTAAAACCAGTGTCGGAGGTTATGCGGAAGAGGAAGCAGAAGAAGATAATTCTGCTCAATTTGATGTGGAAGATAAACGTTCTCTTGACCAGGTAGTGAACTGGCTTTTGAAATTAGGATATATCCCTAGTTTTTGTACGGCATGTTACCGTGAAGGAAGAACCGGTGATCGTTTTATGTCCCTTGTGAAATCTGGTCAAATCGTAAACTGCTGTCAACCAAATGCATTGATGACCTTAAAAGAATACTTGGAGGATTATGCCGAGGCCGATACAAAACAGGCAGGTGAAGAGGTAATACTAAAAGAAGTTGAGAAGATTACCAACGAGAAGGTAAAAGCAATCGCGAAAGAGCATTTGGCAGAATTACATGATGGAAAAAGAGATTTCAGATTCTAGTTTCGCAAGTACTTCATAAGGATTTGGGTGTCATAAGCCCAAAGTAACTGGAATTATGACACCCAAATCTTAATTACATTATATCTAAGAGGAGAATGAGATGAGCTTACATGCTACCCCACGTTCAAATCAATTACACATTGGAATATTCGGAAAACGTAATAGTGGAAAATCCACCTTAGTCAATGCAATTACCGGTCACAACACTGCTCTCGTTTCAAATATAGCAGGGACAACAACAGACCCAGTCTACAAAACCATGGAGATACATGGAATTGGTCCTTGCGTTCTTATCGATACGGCAGGTTTTGATGATGTAGGAGAACTAGGGCACCTACGAGTTGAAAAAACAAAAGCAGCCCTGCAAAAGACGGATATTGCACTATTGTTATGCTGTGATACTAATATCAGTCAGGAATTGGAATGGATAGAGCTGTTTCGTGAGAGCAAGACTCCTTTTGTTATACTTATTACGAAATCCGATCTACTTGCAAACAGTGATGAAATCTCAAGATTGTTCCAGGATGCCTGTGGAGAAAAACCATTGATAATCAGTGGAAAGGATAAGATTGGTATCCATACTATCCGTGAAGAGATTATTCGTAAACTACCAGAAGATTATGACGCAAAAACGATTACCGGAGATCTTGTGAAAGAAGGAGATACCGTCTTACTGGTTATACCGCAGGATATTCAAGCACCAAAAGGTCGCCTAATCTTACCCCAGGTTCAGACATTACGGGAACTGCTTGATAAGAAATGTATTGTATTAAGCTGTACAACAGATAAAATGGAACAGGCGATTGCCAGTCTGGCGAAAGTTCCAAAGCTTATCATTACGGATTCCCAGGTGTTTCAGACTGTGTATGAAAAGAAACCAGAGGAAAGTATGCTGACCTCTTTTTCAGTCCTGTTTGCTGGACACAAAGGAGATATTCAGTACTATGCAAATAGTGCTGCTGTCATAGACAGCTTGAATGAGAAATCCAGGGTATTAATAGCAGAAGCTTGTACCCATGCACCCCTTGAAGAGGATATCGGAAGAGTAAAATTACCACGGATGCTTCGAAAAAAAGTCGGTGAGGGCTTAACCATTGATATAGTAAGTGGTTCTGATTTCCCAACGGATCTTACGGATTATGATCTAATCATTCAGTGTGGTGCCTGTATGTTCAACCGGAAATATGTAATGAGCCGAATAGAACTTGCACGTACACAGGGTGTTCCGATGTCGAATTATGGTGTGGTGATTGCATACCTAACAGGAATATTAGAAAAAATACAAAAATAACTAAGACTGTCGAAAATACAGATGAATGACAGGGTTTGGAAGAATGTTAGTAAAAAGCGCAATTCGGTTATTGAATACAGCCGATATTGTGCTTTTTTTTCATATAATAAATAATAATGAAATAAATCGTAGAATTCGACAAATAATATATTTTATAGATAAAGACAAAATAGATAAAGTTAGGTATACTAATAACACAGAAATCAGCAAAATAAGACAAAATATTTGAAAGAATAAGCAATATGTAAGCATTTAACAACAAAAACTATCCTGAAATAGTTCTCATTCTTGATGATATTTTGCGTAGAAAAGGAGAGGTATTATGAAAAAAAGAAAATTTTTATCGTTATTTTTAACAACAGTTTTGGCTATCAGTTTGTTTGCAGGCTGCAAAAGTAAATCAGGAGATTCACCTGTGCAGGAAAACCCTAGTGCTGAAACTACAGAGAAAACGGAATCAACGGATGCTTCAGCACCTGAGGCTAGTGATGATAGCGGAGCAAGTTTTTCACTACTCCAATTCCATAAAACAACTGACGAAAGCGGAACCGGTGCTGCATACAGAATAGCTTCTGAAGCATGGAAGGAAGTAAATCCGGGTGTGACTATTGAGGAAGAGTTCGTGGCACATGATGATTATGAGACATATTTAAAAACAATGATGGCAAGTAATACACTACCGGATGTTTTTATATGTAAGGGAGATATGTTGGAGCAACTGGCTGGTGCTGGAGTTATTGTTCCCCTTGATGATGATATTGCAGGAGAATGGGGCAATGGATTTTCAGATGGTGCGTTAACTGATGGTACTGTAGATGACAAAGTTTATACAATTCCATTCCAACTTCAGGCAAACTGTACTGTAGTTTATAACCAGGATATATTAACTGAATGCGGTGTTAATGAGTTCCCATCTACATATGATGAATTACTTGATGCAATCGATAAGATTAATGCAAAAGGATATACGCCTATCGCACTTGGCAACTCCGCAAAATGGGTTGCAGAATCTTGTCTTTTCAACACATTTGCATATAGATATGTAACAGCAGACTGGTTCCTTAGTTTAAAAAATGGTCAAGGTGCTAAATTTACGGATGAAGCATTTGTAAAGGCGTTAGCTGATTTCCAGAACCTTGCTAATGTAGGTGCATTTAATAGTGATATGAACTCCATTGATAATATGCAACAGAAGACGATGTATTACAATAAAAAGGCAGCAATGTTTATAGAAGGTGCATGGTGTGTGGGAGATATTATAGCCAATGCGCCAGAGGATGTGAAAGCAGTAACACAATTTGCCAATCTTCCAGAAGTTACAGGAGCTGGCGGAGATAAAGATGCAGTTGCAGGTGGTGCAGGATGGGGATACTGTATTAATGCTTCTTTAACAGGTGAGAACAAGGAAGCAGCTCTTTCTTTCCTAAAAGCTGTTTCTGATTCTAACTATGGAGAAATTGCACTTCAGAATGGTTTCATATCTGGTTCTAAAGTTGAAAATATTGATACAAGCAGTTTGGATCCGATTTTTGCTAAGTATCTAGCATATGTAAGTACAGTGAAGCAGCAGCCAATTTTTGACGTACAGTTACCGGCAGCTGTTAGTGAAGAACTTTATGCAAGAACACAGGAATTACTGATTGGAGCAGTTACACCAGAAGAAATGGCACAATATTGTCAGGAAGTTTTGGATGCACAGTAAAAAGAAATTGTAATTTTGGATGAGGGTGACAAGTATCTGCCACCCTCGTCCTATGATTAAGAAAGGAAATGTTATGCTAAAGAAAAAGGCAAGAAATAAGATAACGCTAGTTTATGCATTGATTTTAGTGCCTTTGTTAATGTATATTTTCTTCATTATTACACCACTAATTATTTCTGTAATATACAGCTTTAACAAGTGGAGTGGAATTGGCGAAAAGCAGTTCATAGGATTGCAGAATTATAATAAACTAATTCATGATAAGAATTTCTGGTTAGCAGCAAAAAACACATTAGTGATAGCACTCTATGCAGTTTTGGGGCAGGTTGGAATTGCACTTATCGTATCTTTTCTTATGACAAATCATAAGCTTAAATTTAGAGAATTGCACAGGACAGTTATTTTTTTTCCGGTAGTCATGGCGCCAATTGTAATCGGATTTGTTTGGAAATTCATATATAACAAAGATTACGGATTACTAAATGCTTTGTTAAACATAATAGGACAAGCTGATTGGATTAAGCCTTGGTTGGATGATCCAAGTATTGTAGTAAAAACTGTATCGATACCGGTAGTGTGGCAGTTTATCGGTCTTTACATGGTTATTTTATTAGGTGCCGTAATGAGCATACCGAATGAAATCTTTGAATGTGCAGAATTAGATGGAGCAAACTGGGGACAGAAATCGATTTTTATTACTTTGCCAATGATATGGGATACATTAAAGATTGCTATTATCCTATGCGCTTCCGGTACAATGAAGATATATGATCAAATCTATGTAATGACAAATGGTGGTCCGGGAAGGGCTTCAAGCGTACTAACCCTGTATTGTTATGATACGACCTTCCGTATTGGTAATTTTGGTTATGGCGCAACGATATCGGTCAGTATCCTTGTATTTGGATTGGCTTTAGCTGGGGTTATCCAGTTGCTTATGGGAAGGAGGAAAAATTAATTATGAAAAAAGTTAAGAACATAATTGAATGGATCCTTGTAAATCTTCCAATCTTCCTACTATCATTAACCTGCATTTTTCCGGTTGTCTGGTTGATCTACTCTTCCCTGAAGAGTCAGCAGGAGTTTACCTTAAGTACCCTTGCACTACCAAAGTCGCCGAATTTAGATAATTATGTTAAGGCATGGGTCACAGCAAAATTTGATACTTATATGTTCAATACTACACTTAACAGTCTGATTTCCTTGTTCATGGTGCTTATAATTTCTTTTGTAGTAGGGTATCTGTTGTCAAGATATCATTTTAGAGGACGTGGATTGGTGTATGCAATCTTTCTCTCGGGTACAATGCTTCCGGTGTATTCCCTTATTGTACCGATGTTTATACAGTTTAATAACATTGGAATGCTAAATAAGAGATTTACGTTATGGGCTCCTTATATTTGCTTTGAGCTTCCCATTGCAATCTTTCTGGTTGACAGCTATGTAAAGGGTATCTCGAATGAAATGGAAGACGCTGCTGCAATTGATGGTGCAGGTTTATTCCGTACGATGTTCCAGGTAATTATGCCGATCTGTAGGCCTGTATTATCAACCGTTACCATTCTCACATTTATGCATGTATGGAATGAATTCCCACTGGCCCAGATACTGGTTAGTGATCAGAAATTTAAGACAATACCGGTTGGTCTTACATATTTTACGACACAATATACGGTTGATTACACATTATTGATGTCAGCATTAGTTATGGCTACCGTGCCAATTCTTATTATCTATCTATTTTTCTCTAAGAAAGTCATGGAAGGTATGATGGCAGGTGCAGTAAAGGGCTAAACAGAAGGGTTGTATGATTTATGAATATAGAAATGTTAGAAAATTCAATACTTTCAGTTCCCATGATGAGAATTAAGCGTGCAATTGGTATGTCAGGCAAATGGATTGATCAGGAACATGTATTTACCTATATAGCTTCTGGTAAAGCAGAATTTATTGTTCGTGGACGGCAGTTCATACTAGAACAGGGAGATTTAATTGTTATGCCCCCGTATTCCCCACATGTCATTGTGGCACAGGGTAAAGAACAATTAGTGCAGTATATATTCCATTTTAACTGCATTTCTCCATCTGGAGAAGTCATGTATATTGATGATAGCAATATATTCACCGCCACGATATCAGATAATGAACGAATTGAATTAAGTAATAATTATCTTCGCATGTATAAGGAATTTAGGGAGAAGAAGGTAGGGTACAAGTTAATTCTGCAAGGATTAGGAATGGCTATTCTGGCAACTTATTTCCGCAATGATTCTAGTGTGAAAGATATGGTATCCGTAAGTCGGGCTCACAAAAGTAAATCATGGATTCATATTGAAGATGCAATAGAATATATAAATAGGCACTATCGTGATTATAATTTGGACAACAGAACGATAAGTAATGCAATCGGTGTTTCTCCGAATCATCTGACAGTTTTGTTCCAAAAATTTTTAGGTATGTCACTACACACATATGTACTCAATATTAAGATAGAAAAGGCTAAGAAGAAGTTGCTATCGGGGAAAGTAAATATTACAGAAGCAGCACTATCGTCTGGATTTCAAAGTATCCACTCATTCAGTAAGATATTTAAGAATATTAACGGAATGACGCCTAGTGAATTTATGGAAAACTCAGTTAACAAAGACAAATTTGCTTCCCGCTATGGTGATGAGATAGGAACAAATGGTGAAGGCATTTTTTATAAAGGATAGACAAATATGGCATAATTGAAAGGAGAACACCATGTGGATAAAAAATAATTATAGAAGAAATCTCATGGATATGCATATCGATGATTGGAATGAGGAGTTTTTATCAAAGCTAGATTGCGATGCTTATGTAAAAGCACTTAAGGAAGCACATGTACAGGCTGCAATGGTAAAAGCAAAGCCACATACAGGTCTATGCTACTATCCAACGAAAATTGGCCGCATGCATAAAGGTTTAAAAGGAAAAGATTTTTTTGGAGAAATGATAGAAAAATGTCATGAAAATAATATTGCAGTAATCGCATATTTTACTCAGATATTTGATAACTGGGCCTATGAAAATTATCCTTCTTGGCGATTAGTAACAGCGGAAGGTAAGAATTTTCGTGAGTATAACGGTGGTGCAGAGTTTAAGACCGGTCGTTATGGAATCGTATGTCCAAATAATGAAGAGTATCGCAAATATGTAAAGGAAAATCTTCAGGAATTGAACCGAAATTATAAATTTGAAGCAATGTTTTTGGATATGACCTTCTGGCCCGATCTCTGTTATTGTGATTCCTGCCGTGAAAAATATAAGAAGGAAACTGGCCGGGAGTTACCACATATGATTGATTGGAATGACAAGGATTTCCTTGAATTTCAGGATATTAGAGAAAAATGGATAGCTGAGTATGCCAAATTTGCTACAGATAGTATAAAAGAGATTAATCCGGATGTCCTCATTGAGCATCAGTTTTCTAAAATTACATCACCTTGGATTAATGGAGACAGTGAATATGAATTACCTGCAATTGATTATGCAAGTGGTGATTATTATGGCGGATATCTACAACAGACATTTATTAATAAGTATTATAAGAGTATTACACCTAATCTTCCCTTTGCATACCATACATCCAGATGTGATCCGGAGTTGGTGTATCATACGACGACGAAGACGGAGAATGAATTATTACTGAATGTTATTACCGCACTGGTACATAATGGCGCATTCCTACTGGTTGATGCCATAAATCCTGATGGGTCTTTTGTGTCGAAAGTCTATACAGAGCTTATGAAAAAAGTTTATGAAAATACGATGCAATATGAAAAATATGTGTCAGGAAATCTGCTTCATGATGTGGCAATATGGTTTTCCACTCACTCTAAGTTTGACCCAAATGATACGAATATTCCGATGTCAAAGAGAACTTTTGATACAAAATACTACATTGATGCTCCGGTTTTGTTAGCATCCATTATGCGAGACTATAATATTCCTTATGATGTGATTGGAAGTGTAAATCTGAATAATTGCAAGAGTAAGGTATTAGCACTTCCTCATGTATCTAGGATTATGGATGCTGAAATGAAGGATATTGAAAATTATGTTGTAAATGGGGGTACCCTTTATGTTAGTGGTCCTATAGGCCATGAACGTCTCCAGGAATTATTAGGAGTTAAGATGCTTGGAAGAACCAGATCCAACTTTACATACATGAGCCCTACAGCTGAGGGAGCGAAATATCTGGAAGGATTTACAAGGACAGAACCCCTTACCTTATCTATGCATCAATACCGTGTTGAACTGACAGATAAGGATTGTACTGTTCTGGCAACCATGACCCTTCCTTACGTAGACTCAGACTTATGTGAATTCTCAGCAATTCATTCAAATCCGCCGGGAATTTATACGGATGAACCTTCTCTTATCCTTAAAAATGTGGGAAAAGGTAGAATTCTATGGGCAGCGGCACCAATTGAACTTATGAAGCCGTTTATGAGCAGACGGGTTCTCAATCATATATTTATGGATTTAATCGACGAACCGAAATTTACTTCCAATGCACCGAAGTTTGTGGAAACAATTGGATGGTCAAAAGAGGAACATCTTTATTTTGCAGTCATTAATCAGCAGGAAACACCGCCGATTGTACCAATGTATGATATATACATCGATGTACCTGGTAAGGGAAGAATGGCCAAAATACTACCGGAAGGGGAAGTACTAAAGACCTCAACAATTGATAATATTACAAGAATATATTTACCAAAGTTGGAAGTGTTCCAGATAATTGAAGTATACGGAGGTGAATGATTTGGCAGGTAAAATAGCTCCTTCCATGATGTGTGCGGATCCACTGGAATTAGATGATATGATACTTCAATTTGAAAGAAATAAAATTGAATATCTTCATATGGATGTAATGGACGGGGAATTTGTACAGAACATCAGTCTGGGTACAGATTTTATTAAAAAATTACGTGATGCTAGTAATATACCACTTGATATTCATCTTATGATAAATAATCCAGAATTGAAATTAGATTGGTTTGATATCAAACCTGGAGAGATAGTAAGCATTCATTATGAGTCTACAAAACATGTGCAGAGGACCCTTTCTTATATAAAAAGTAAAGGTGCAATACCTTTTATTGCATTGAATCCTGGGACATCTTGTGAAGCGATTGAAGAAATCATGGATGATATAGATGGTATCTTAGTTATGTCAGTGAATCCCGGCTTTGCAGGACAACAGATGATACCACGTAGCCTTAAAAAAATAAGAAAATTAAGAGCAATGCTAAAAGAATCTGGAAGAGAAGATGTCATGATTGAAGTAGATGGTAACGTAAGCTTCGAAAATGCCGTAAAGATGCGTAATGCGGGTGCAGATATATTTGTCGCAGGCACTGCAAGTATCTTTAATGATAGTGAAACTATGGACAGCAGAATTCAAAAGCTGCGAAGCTGTATACAGTAATGAGTGTCTTTTTCTCCTAATATTAGTGCCGCCACAGCAGCGGTATGGAGGAAAATATGGGTGAAAAAAGGTATTTGGGAATTGATATCGGAGGTACGAAGACCAATATTGGTATCGTAAACCATAAGGGAACTATACTGGCAAAAAAAAAGATAGGTTCAACATTGAAATCCGGAGTTCCTGCTTTTGTAGATGGTGTCTGTGGTCATGTGAATGAATTATTGTCACATTGTAATTTAACACTAGATGATATTTCAAATATCGGAGTAGGGATCCCTGGAACTGTTGATTCGGCAGCTGGTATTGTAGAGTATAGTTCAAATTTGTTTGGAACTGATGTCCCCGTTGCCATGTATTTTGAAAAAATTTTTAAACGTAAAATTAATATGATACAGGATTCCTGGGCAGCAGCATGGGGAGAGAGAATGTTTGGTGCAGGCCGAAGCTATGAGAACTTTGCATGCGTTACATTAGGGACCGGTATCGGCTGTGGTGTAATTATGAATGGAAGTATTGTCGGTGGACCAATGAACAGTGCAGGTGAAATCGGCCATACACCAATTATTTGGGGTGGAAGAAACTGTAGCTGTGGAAAAAAGGGTTGCTTAGAAACCTATGCATCAGGTACGGCGATTCTGAAACAGGCAATGGAACTATTTCCAGAAAAACTGATTGGCAGGGAAAGAACGGAGACAGTATTTACACTAATGTACGAAGGAGATGAACAGGCAAAAAAACTGATAGAGTCCTGTGTTGATAAACTGGCATATGGACTGGCTGTTTTCATTGATATTATGTCTATTGATACTATAATCATAAGTGGAGGTTTGTGCGTTCATAAAGAAATAATGATCGATCCGCTGCCTGAAATGATCATGGGTTATGGCTATGATTCCTGGGCTAAAAAGAAAAGCATTAAAGTCGACCAGGCAGAATTAGGCAGTGATGCCCCAATGATTGGGGCTGCGCACATTTTTGAAGCACTTTTTTAGTGTCACATATAGATAGGAGGCAAATTTGAATCTAATATTTTTTACTACAATACCACGCCATGCAATCTGGGGCGGGACATTAATCAAAAAGTATTTCAATTACCCGTGGTTTCCAGATACAATTGGTCAGTCTTGGTCATTTAGCGCGCAGAAAGAGTCATCTAATGTGGTGGTGCGGGGTGAGTATAAAGGTATGACATTACATGAATTATGGAATAAGCAACCAGAATTATTCCATAGTCATTGTGAGGAGTTTCCATTTATTATATCATTAGTAGCTCCAGAGGATGATTTAAGTATACAGGTTCATCCTGATAAGGAACATGCGGAAAAGCTCGGTTTTAAGACGGGTAAGAATGAAGCTTGGTATTTTATTGATGCAAAAGAGGATAGTAACATAGTATACGGTCATAATGCATCTGATGAAAATGAAATAAAGGAATTTATCAGACAAGACAGATGGGATGACTTGATAAGACATATGCCCGTTAAGACAGGAGATTTTGTATATATTCCTGCCGGTAAGCTTCATGCACTCCGTAAAGGTAGCATTGTATATGAAGTGCAACAGTCGACGGATATAACCTATCGATTCTATGATTATCATAGGAAAGACAAGGATGGGATGGAGCGTGAACTTCATTTGAATCAGGCAATTGACTGTCTAACTTATACAGATCAGACAAATGAACTTCCCGGCTATCCAAAAATGAAGCAGGTTGATAATGCCAAGATCACCTACTTTTGGAACGATACGAGTTTTTGCATAATGAAGTTAGAAATACGGGGATTATCTATCCTTCCCTTTCATAAGTATCAACTGGCTACTGTTGTACGTGGTTCGGGATACGTGGAAGGCGAGTATGTTTCTATAGGAGATAGTTTTTTGATACCATATGGTAGGAAAGAACTTAGTTTTGACGGCGATATGGATATCATGATAACATTTGAAGGAATTAAAACATTAACTTAACGAAGCTTTAGTAAAGAAGGGGGCGTCGCAAAATAGCTAAATTAAGCTATGGTGCGAGCCACCTTTTTTTATGCAGTTTATTTTCTTTCTTTATTTTTAATATTTTCTTATCTCAATTTTTTGACGCACTTTAATAAGACATATTGATTTTCTGTCTTTATGCTGGAT
>JAEZVF010000016.1 GCA_023443225.1 Bacillota bacterium | reverse complement strand
TTGTGTTGTGGTGACTCAATTTTAACAGAAAACAGGGGGTCATTGTTATTTTATTTTAAAAGACTATGTAACCCTTGTAATATAAAGGTTTTGAAATAAAAAAGGGGTGTCATACTTGACACTACGTATGAGAATTAGGAGGAGGAAGTATGATTCAGGAAATTATAAGAATTGATTTAAACGGAGTTAATTGCTATCTTTTAAAACAAAATAACAATTTTGTTTTATTTGACACCGGCGGTCATATGAACATGGACAAAACCTTTGATAATAGACGCAATGCATTAATTTCCGAATTGGATAAGGCTGGATGTACACCGGATAATTTAAAATTGATCATTCTCACACATGGGGATAATGATCATACTGCAAACGCTGATTTCTTGAGAAACAAGTACCATGCAAAAATTGCAATGCACAAAGCAGATCTGGAACTGGTGGAAAATCCCACGCTGGAAAAAGTAATAGCAAATTTCAGGTTCAAATCTCTTCTGTACAATATTGTTTCTTTGTTTATTAAAAAATTAATCTATAAAATCACAGAAAAAAACTTGCATGATTTTGATTCATTCCGGCCGGATATCTTCTTAGAGGATGGTTTCCAACTTTCCGAATTTGGCTTTGATGCAAAGATTCTACACATACCTGGTCATACCTTAGGCTCCATTGCAATTCTTACTGCTAATGATAATCTTATCTCCGGGGATACGTTTTCCAATATGAAAAAACCCGGCGCAGCACCCAATGCGATTGATTTCAAACAATTATCAAATAGTGTGAAAAAATTAGTCTCTATGAATATACAAATGGTTTATCCCGGACATGGTGCGCCTTTTACCATGACGCATTATTTAAAAGGAGGTAAGCAATAGGAATAAAGCAGCAAAACTTTTTATAGAAACATCGAGTCGAAAGAAACTAGTTGCTTCCGGAATCTATTAAAAAAATCCCAAAGAATTTCTTTGACATAAATATACCTTTATGCTACAATGCCATTGTTAATACTATAAAATTAAATTATATTTGAAAGGATGGTTTTGATGTCGATATTATCTGTAAAAGAGGTTTGTGCTAACTAGCACAGAATTGAATCTATAAGTAAAGTTCCACGGCATAGTATGCCTTATTTTGTTGTGCCTTTACTTAACTACCTTTACAGAAAATACTTCATTACACTGTCCCGCTGTATTTTATTATAGCAAGGCATAATTGGTATATCCTGTTATGCCTTTTTAGTTTTTTGTGCATTCTAAAGAGCTTTCCCTGTAGAATTGCGCTTATTTACTAATCCACAGTGATTGCCCACAGGAAGTGTTCTATTCCATTTGTATTGGTAGAACACCCTGTGGGCATTTTTAATGAAAAGGAGCAAAAAAAATGATAGAAATTATGATGAACAAAACAATGAAAGCCTTAGAATTTGATAAAATAAAAGCTATGCTATGTGAATATGCATTTTCTGAAAATGCAAAACAAAAGTTATTAGATCTTCGTCCTTACTTAAATGAGAGCGAAGTAAATGCTAAAATTAATGAAACTACAGAAGCCAGAAAACTTCTGGATAGCATGGGATTTCCACCTCTGGCAGCTATGAAGGATGTTGAAAAATTACTTGAGCTAGCGGAAAAAGGAGGAATGCTTGTTCCAGAACAGCTTACCAATATCATATTATTTATCAATGCCTGTAACAGGATGAAAAATTATCTAAAAAAAGCTGAAGGACTAAACGTAACGATTGCATATTATGGCGATTCCATTCATGAACTTACTGGCCTTTACAAGGAGATTACTGAGTCGATACGTAACAATACCGTTGAAGATACTGCATCAAAGGAATTAAAAGAACTCCGCCGAAAGATAGAACAACGAAAGGCAGAAATAAAATCCAAACTAGACAGTTTATTACGCAGTAAAAAAGATTGGTTTACAGATTCCTATGTTTCTACAAGAAATGGTCATTTTGTTTTACCAGTAAAAAAAGAATTCAAAAATCAAGTCAGTGGCTCTGTATTGGGTATGTCCTCAACAGGTTCCACCTATTTTATTGAGCCAAATTCCGTATTGAAGATTGAAGAGGAATTGACCTACCTAAATATTGCAGAGGAAAATGAAGTACGGAAAATATTATATACCTTAACCGCTCTTGTTGAAGAAAATGCTGCACTCATTCGTTTGAACATGGAGGGCATGGAGACTTTAGATTTCATATTTGCCAAGGCTAAATTAAGTTCTGACATGAAGGCTATTCCAGCAACTATGAATACAACTCGTTACTCCCGCATCAAAAACGGTAGGCATCCATTAATTCCAGCTGCTGATTGTATTCCTCTTGATTTTGCCATAGGAAACGGAGTAAATGGTATCGTTATTACCGGACCTAATACGGGTGGTAAAACTGTAGCCTTAAAAACCGTTGGTTTATTGCATCTTATGTCACAAAGCGGATTGCATATCCCTTGCGAAGAAGCTGAGCTTTGTATGAATAATGTTATTTTATGTGATATTGGGGACGGTCAAAGCATTACTGAAAATTTGTCCACATTTTCAGCACATATTTCAAATATTATTCACATTTTAGAGCATACAAGTACGGAAAGTCTAGTGCTTCTAGATGAACTTGGTTCTGGAACTGATCCTGCAGAAGGAATGGGAATAGCAGTAGCAATCTTAGAAGAACTACAAAGGAAAGGCTGCCTCTTCCTTGCAACTACCCATTACCCGGAAGTTAAAGAATATGCTAAGACAACCAATGGTTTGATGAATGCCAAGATGGCTTTTGACCGTGAAAGCTTAAAACCACTCTACAAATTAGAAATTGGTGAAGCTGGCGAAAGCTGTGCATTATATATAGCAAAACGATTGGGGCTACCCACCAGAATGTTAGAACGAGCATATAAGGAAGCTTACTGTAGAGATAGCAATATTGTCAATAAGGCCATGGATTCAGAGTTTATGACTAGTATTGGGCAAGATGCCAAAGAGGAAGTAAAAACGAAAGAAACTACAGTATCCATAAAGAAAGAAGAACCAAAAAAGGTGACCAATAACCGTAGTATGCGGTTTCATGTTGGGGATAGTGTAGTGGTATACCCACAGAAGAAAATTGGAATCGTGTATAAAAAGGCAAATGAAAAAGGAGAAATCGGTGTTCAAATCCAAAAGGAAAAACAGTTAATCAATCATAGAAGATTACAACTAAAAGTTGCTTCGTCAGAACTTTATCCTGAGGATTATGATTTTTCTATCATATTTGATACTGTTTCAAATCGCAAGGCCAGACACAAGATGGAAAAAGGTTACCAGGAAGATATCCAGATTGTATACGAGAATGATTATAAATAATCTTTAGATGGAGTTATTGCAAAATATTAATTTTCTATTACTTGCCCCAGGAATGCAAGTAATAGAAAATTAAATTTGCAATAACTCCATTTTTGAATTGAAAATGTAAGTATAATATTAGCTTAGTATAAAAACAATAGAATATAGCAAAAATAAAGTAAGATAGAGATTAAGAGTATTGACATTGAAAATATAAAAATCTGAAAGAGGTGTATTCTATGTGGTTTTCGAAAGCACGGGAAGATGTTTTAAAAGAATTAAATGTGAATCCCTTAACTGGCCTTAGCACACAGGAAGTAGCAGCTAGGATTGAAAAATATGGTAGGAACAAGTTAAAGGGAAAGCCCAAAAAAAGCATACTATCTCTGTTTCTTGCACAATTAAAAGACATGCTCATTTATGTGCTTTTAGGAGCGGCCGTGATAACGCTATTTATAGGGGAGTATGTTGATTCCATCATTATTCTACTTGTGGTTGTTTTGAATGCAGTAATTGGTGTTGCACAAGAAACCAAAGCAGAAAAAGCAGTGGAAGCATTGCAACAAATGACCACTCCAAAGTCCCTCGTCCGACGTGATGGTGAAGTGAAAGAAATCAGTTCTGAGGAAGTAGTTCCCGGTGATATTATTATACTGGATGCCGGTCGGTATATACCGGCTGACTTAAGACTTATTGAAAGTGCTAATCTGCAGATTGAAGAATCCGCCTTAACCGGTGAATCCGTTCCTTCTAATAAAGATTCCGAAAAAATTTATTCCGACCCAAAGACTCCACTTGGTGACAAATCCAACATGGCATTTATGTCCACCCTTGCCACTTATGGAAGAGGTGAAGGTGTTGTTGTTGCGACAGCTATGGAAACAGAAATCGGTAAGATTGCACAGATTCTAGATGAAGACAATGCGGAACTGACACCATTGCAAAAACGATTGGATGAGTTAGGTAGAATCCTTGGATTTCTGGCAATCGGTATCTGCGCTCTCATATTCATTATTGCAATTATCCAAAAAAGAGATTTGTTTGAGATGTTTCTAACCGCCATTAGTTTGGCAGTGGCAGCTATTCCTGAAGGCTTAGCAGCTATCGTTGCCATTGTTTTGGCACTTGGAGTTACCCGAATGTCCAAAATAAATGCAATTGTTAAAAAATTACCCGCTGTTGAAACCCTCGGTTCTGTTAATATCATATGTTCGGACAAGACTGGAACACTGACACAGAACAAAATGACAGTGGTGAAGCATTATACCCTCCGCAATCTAAAAAACATTCCGACGGATGGGGCTATCAATCTACAACCTTCCAAGGATGAAGATCAATTGGTGAAATCTTTGGTTCTATGTTCTGATGCAACCTATGAAAATGGTCAGGGAACTGGTGATCCAACTGAAGTGGCATTAATCGTCCTTGGCGATAAGTATAACATGTCAAAAAACAACCTAAATGCCAAGCATAAGCGGACATCTGAAAAACCCTTTGATTCTGATAGAAAGCTAATGTCGACTTTAAATGTAGAAGGCAGTGGATACCAAGTGCATACAAAGGGTGCACTGGATAATCTCTTAAAAATATCAACAAACGTTCTGCAAGATGGTAAAATTGTTCCGTTAACAGAAGATCTAAAGTCAGATTTTCTAAAAGTTACAGAAGAAATGTCAGATGCTGCACTGCGAGTGCTTGGCGTGGCATATAAAGATACTAGGACCATTATCGAACCAGATGAAATGGAAAAGGATCTCACTCTAATTGGTTTGGTTGGTATGATAGATCCTCCTAGACTAGAAGTTAAGGATTCTATAAAAGAAGCAAAAAGTGCAGGAATTACTCCGGTGATGATTACCGGTGATCACAAGAATACGGCTGTTGCGATAGCAAAAGAACTTGGAATTGCAGATTCCATAGAACAGAGTATGACCGGTTCAGAAATTGATACCTTATCGGATGAAGATTTCTCTAAAAACATTCAAAATTACCGCGTATTTGCCAGAGTTTCTCCAGAGCATAAGGTTAAAATCGTAAGAGCCTTTAAAGCTCATGGTAATATTGTATCTATGACCGGTGACGGTGTAAATGATGCCCCTTCCTTAAAATATGCTGACATTGGTGTGGCTATGGGTATCACAGGAACCGATGTTGCAAAGGGTGCCAGTGATATGATATTAACTGATGATAACTTCACCACCATAGTAAATGCAATTGAAGAAGGCAGAAATATCTATAATAATATTAAAAAGTCTGTTATCTTCTTATTGTCCTGTAATTTGGGAGAAGTCATAACCATCTTTGCCTCCATTTTATTCTTCTGGCCAGTTCCACTAATGCCGACACAGATTTTATGGATTAATCTTATTACAGATTCCTTACCTGCAATTGCACTTGGAATTGACCCTGGTGATAGAGATGTTATGAAATTAAAGCCCAGAAACCCAAAAGAAAGTTTCTTTGCAAAAGGTGCTGGCTTAAGAGCGATTATTGGCGGTACATTAATTGGAATATTAACCCTTCTTGCTTTTTATTTTGGTTTGAGTGAGCATGGATATAGCCTTGGTTCGAAAGATATTCCTGAAGAAGTGCTTATATATGCAAGAACGATGTCTTTTGTTGTCCTTGCTGGTTCTCAATTATTTTATTCATTAACCGTCAGGAACTCTGTCAAGTCCATCTTCCAAATCGGCTTGTTTTCAAATATATATTTGGTTGGAGCCATCATTGTAGGATTTATACTGCAATTAGGCGTAATTTCTATTCCCTTCCTTGCAGAAGCATTTAAGGTTCACAATTTAAACTTGAGAGATTGGAGTATTGTTTTTGCATTTTCTTTAATTCCCTTGTTTGTAAATGAAATTATTAAAATATTTATGAGATCTCGTGAAGAAGTTAGCTAATAGCATAAATGTAAAAGCAGTGATGAGTTCAACCCCATAACCAGTTAGATGGATGGTGATATGAATTCATCACTCTTTATTTAATCTGTTATTCTGCAATAATGGAATTCGTATCATCAAAATATTTTTGGAATATTTTATAAATTATATTGACAGCCATTATAGACAGTTGTATAATACCATTATAGACAACTGTAGATTATTAGCATGTAAGGAGAAAACATGGACAGAATGAATAATAATATCTCTATTACCCTAACGAAATTACCGGAGACTGAGTTTGAAGTTATGTCAACAGTATGGAAGAACACTCCACCAGTCACAACCACAATCCTGATGAACCAACTTGGCAATGAGAAAGGCTGGAAACTACAGACCTTAATCACTTTATTAAACCGCCTAATTGAACGTGGGTTTATTCGTAGTGAAAAATTAGGAAAAGAACGAACCTATTATCCGCAAATACGACATGAAGATTATATTCGCTTTGAAACTGAACTTTTTGTAGAGCGATACCATGATAATTCGTTGTTTCAGCTTGTAAATGCATTCTCTGGAAATAATAAATTAAGAAAGGAGGAAATTGATGAACTAAGCACTTGGCTGAAAAATCAAGAGGAGTAAATTATGATAAACTTGTTTTATAGATATTTTATGAATTCTCTTAACATTACTTTTGTTATTGTTTTGTTAATACTTCTGGAACCTTTCCTTAAGAGACGCTTTTCTGCAGTTTGTCTATACCGGGTTTGGTTAATCCTTCTATTAGGATTATTGATACCAATACGGTTTGAACTAACGGATTCTTTATTTTCTATCAGATTGCCGCGGATATCGATAGAGAATAGAATATTTAATAACCCGAACACTCTCAATACTAATGAATCCAGTGAGTTTCTCGGTACGAATGATTTAAATAGTAGTAAGAATCAAATTCTACCGAATTATAATACGACTGATCAAAGGGCGGTAACAAGCTATCCTGAGTTGTTTCACAGGCAGTTTTTGATATTACTTCACTTTCTTAGACAGAATTATTACAGTCTTATTTGCGGGTTTTGGATAGTTGGTATCCTCTTTGTACTGATACGAAACACGATACGATATATCAATTGTCTACAGCAGTTAAAGAGATTTGTTTCACCAATTAAAGAAGGACACATATTGTCTGAATTGCAGGAATGCCAGCATGAAGTGTATTCTTCCTATAAGAGACTCTACAAATACATAACACCAGCTATGTATTACTGTTCCATAATTACTAGTCCTATAACTATAGGTATCTTCTGCCCAGTCATCTTATTGCCAAAAGAACCTTATACGAAAAAGGATTTACATTTTCTAATATTACACGAACTTATTCATATTTACAGAAGGGACTCTATCATCAAGTTAATTAGGGTAGTGACACTCGCATTAAACTGGTTTAATCCATTTTGCTATATTCTGTTCCAGCACTTGGATAATTGCTGCGAAGTCTCCTGTGATGAAATTGTTCTGTATAAAGCACCTAGAGCAGATTGTATGGACTATAGCAAGCTGCTGCTAAGAAGTGCAACCCCTTTGTCCAAACATAAAGTGACATTGATAACTAACTTTTGCGGAGGTAAAAGAACTATGAAAAAAAGAATTCTTACCATTATGAACCAAGAAAAAAAACATCCAGGCAAATTACTTCTGACCTTAGTTGCCGTTATTGTAATAACTACAGTTTTTATTTCTGCAGAGAAGGATCCCGTTACTGCGAATGCAGGTATATTAAATTCTATCAACACAGCAGGGACTCTATACAAAAATAAGAAGGCGGCCAAGATTAGCCAAGAAAATAACGATGCCGTTACTTCTGACACAGCAAAGCTGAATTCAAAGGATCTACGTAAAGAAGTGGCTGATTTTGCCAGCCAAAAGGTAGATGTTGCATATACCTGGGGTGGAAATGAATTTAGTACGGGAGTTGATTGCGGTGGCTTCGTTCAAGCAGTCTACAAAGAATATAATTATGATTTACCTAGAACTTCTAGGGAACAATTGGAGGCATGTGAAGAAGTATCCTTGGATAATCTATTAGCTGGAGACTTGATCTTTTATACAAGCTCCAATGACAATAAAGTAAATCACGTCGCTATTTACTTAGGCAATGATAAAGTAGTTCATGCAAAAAACAAAAGAGTCGGTGTAACGATTGAAGATATTGATTACCGTAAACCTTATACCGCAGGCAGAGTTATTACGGATCATTAAGTACACAAGATTAACTTGCAAAACCCCATTGCTTTATCTATAATAGACTCATTCAAAACACGAAAGAAGGTAAAGATATGCAATGGGAATGGATTACTGGTCCGTTAATTGGAGCTGTGATTGGTTATGTAACCAATAAAATTGCGGTTGATATGTTATTCCGTCCACTCAACCCAATATACATTGGTAAATTTCATGTTCCATTTACACCGGGTATTATTCCGAAAGGTAAAAACCGGCTTGGCAAAGCAATTGGAGATGTTGTAGGAAATAATTTACTATCTCCTGCCGTTATTAAGGAGACTTTACTCTCGGAGGATATGCTAAAAGATATTGAAGCGCAGATTGATTTGATTTTTCAAAATCTTTCTTTGGAGAATTCTTCAATAAAATCTAAGATGCTCCCTTTTCTCGGTGAAGATACATCATTTAAACTAGAGACCACCATTGTGCAGGGTCTTACCAAGAAAGTTGGTTCCGGTTTATCCAATATGAATCTAGGAGAAATTATAGCAACTGAGGTTATGGCTGCCATTCAGGAAAAGGTACATGGTACCCTGGTTGCTGTTTTTGTAAAACCTTCTACTCTGGCCCCAATTGAAGCCGAAATAAAATCCAGGGTAGATCAATATATTGAAGAACATGGTGAAGAAAAAATTAATGAATATATTCAACTGGAATATGATAGTTTTAAAGAGAGTTCCATATCATCTTTCGCCCAGTATATTAATATTACTGAACTAAACGAGATTATTCTTAATTTCTATCGTACCTTCGTTAATCGTTATGCAGATAAGTTTTTTGCTTCATTAAACCTTTCAAAAATTGTTGAAGATAAAGTATGTGCAATGGATACGAAAGAAGTTGAGAAACTTGTTTTAGACATTATGGAAAAAGAATTGGGTGCAGTCGTAAATCTTGGTGCTATCATCGGTCTTCTCTTAGGTATAGCAAACATTTTCTTCTAGTCTAACAGGCGCTTTGCTAAGGCAAAGCGCCCTATTTTTAACTAGCAACATACAAAAGAGAAGCAGCAGTTAGTCCGGAACCTACGCTGCAAAATACCAATACATCTTCCGGTTCAATTTCTTGATCATGAACTGCATGATAGTAAGCTAAAAGCGGGCTACTAGTCCCAGTATAGGCATAACAGTTACCAATGTATTTGAATTGCTCTTTTGGCGTATTGAGTTTATTTGCAACCTTTACTAAGGAATCCACAGAGAACTGTGACATAAAAATCATTCTTGCCTGTTCAACCATATAATCATTCTCTTCTAAAACCCGTTTTATTATTTCACCGCAACGTTCTTCCGGTTCCGTCGTATCAAAGGGTTTCCATTTCCAACCTTTTTGCTCTGTTGGGATTTCAGAATTGTATATGTTAGACATTCCACATTCTGGCATAAGCACATAGTCTTGCAAATCTGTCCTTGTTGCATAAACGGAATCAATAAAACCCACTGTTTTTTCCGATTCAATTGCTTCTAACACAACCGCAACAGCTGCATCTCCAATACAGCTGTAGGTAATCGGATCGGTTTCTTGTCCGTAATGATGAATCATAGTTGCACCCACAACCAGTATCTTATGTAATCTCTTATTGCTTTTCATCAATGCCTGTACCTGATCGAGTGCAACTACCATTCCTACACAGTTAGCATTTATGTCATAAACCGTGTGTGCCTTTTCAGCACCTAAGGCATCCCGTAGCATGATAGCATTTGTCGGCGAAGTGTATTCTGGTGTATCTGTACTAAATACCACCCCATCCAATTCTTCAACATTAAGATTCGCCGCTTCAATGGCAGATTTACTTGCTTGAATTGCCATCGTAACAACATTTTCTTTCGAAAAATCTGCGATATACCTTTCCTCCCTTCCCAGGTGCTGTAGTAAATGTGATACCTTTACTCCCAGGTCATTATCAATCTTAGAAAAATGTTTAACAAAGTAATCATTGTCCACCTTGTTCTCTGGATGGTACATCCCCACCGATTTCATTATAATTGCCCTACTCATATGATAACCTCCTAAAATAGTATACATCCCTTTGTCATAATTTGATCAGCAAGCTTATCTTTCCAATTCCTTAATAACCCTTATCTGTTAATTCCGTTAGCTTATTTACAACTCCATCCAATTGATTGCAGCTCTTTGATATATTCTGTATCATTTGATGTTGCTCGTCCACATTTACGACAATCGTGGATATGGATTCCGTTATGTTGTGTGTCGAATCTGTAATTTCATTTGTTTGATTGGCAACTATCATACTATTTTGATTCAGATCTTTTATTTTTTTATGGACATTCTCAATGTTCTTTATTACTAATGTATTGAGATTCGATATTTCAGTAAATGCTTCTAATGTACTGTTATTATACTCCCTACTTTCATATATAACCTTTTGTCCAATGTTGATTTTTTCAGTTATTCCTTTGGATTTGTTCACCAACTTACTTAATATCTCGCCTATCATACCAACGCTAGTTGCACTGCTTTCTGCCAACTTGCGTACCTCATCAGCAACCACCATAAACCCTTTTCCGTGCTCTCCTGCTCTGGCTGCCTCTATACTTGCATTTAGGGATAATAGATTGGTCTGACTAACTATGTTATTAATACTAGTAAGGATTTCATCAATAAATCGGTTCTGATTATTGAAATCCTCCATTAGTTCCGCGGTTTCGTTAATAATACCTGTCAGAACTTCATATTGTTCCATCATCTGACGAAGTGTATTACTTCCATTTTCTATCGTTTTTGTATTCTCAACGATTACTTGTTGTAAATCATTTGTATCAGACATGATGTTTTCCGTATGTTTATAATTCATTTCAATGTATTCGCAAATTGCTCCTGTACTAGACATCTGAGTCTCGGTACTTGCTGCAACTTCATTAAAAGATGAGCTCATTTCTCCTGATGAATTATTTACCATAATCATGCCATGAAAAACTTCTGCACTAAACTCTTTTAAAAATTGTACAGAATCCGTTATTTGATTTAATAAATTCTTCATGAATTTACTGCTTTCTTCTACTTTACTATATTGCTCTTTCGTCAATTCCTGTAATTTTGTAATCATTCGAACCAGTTCACACAAGATAACACACGCCAATCCCATATAGAACAGGATGATTAATAACCCTTGTATAGTGTTATATCCTACATACATTTTTTCACCAAATATTATATAAAAACTAAAAATCATTACTAAATTAGCAACATAGGTTAAGATGATTAAAGATATTTTTAAAAATAAGGCCATGAAAATTAAATTGAAAAACAATAAGAATATGCTGTTTAAACTTTGATGAACGTAAGTAATTAATATCGCATGAATGATTAAGCCCCCAAATGCAATATACTGAGTCCAGCAAATAAATACTTTTTTAACTGTAATAAATGAAAAAAGCAGGGCCACAGCAAGTCCTAGCGTCGAAAGAACAAATATTACTTTCATTGGTGATTTCCCAAAATAATTACAGATAATACCTAAAATTAATGAGCACCATAATACTCTTGTTGCAATTGCATTTTGTTTCATTTGAATCTCAATTTTTTCTTCCTCTTGATGCATAATGAATTCCTCCTAAATAATTAGCAATAAAGTCTTTTACATACTTTTTTCGTGTTTAGCCTATATTTTTACATTATTTGATTTATTTTACCAATTAATTAATTGTTAGTCAACTATTCACAATAAATAAATAAATTTATTTTTTAATCTTATTTTCCATTCATTTTCAATCAATTACTAAAGTTTTCGGCTATATAAAATATCTTTTTGAATTTTGTACTTTTATAATAATTTTTTTACTCTTCATTATAATATATTGGTATAAATAGTATAATGGCTCAATTAATAGGAGATATTGTAAATAATGTTGCTAAATTTTCCATTTCAATATATACTAAATATATACATTTTAGCAAACCGAAGGAGGCTCGCTTATGAAGAAATCTTTTAAGAAATTGAACAAAACTAGATTCAAAAACTCCCCTAAATTAAATATACATGGTATTCGAGCTAAAATAATATCCATATTATTATTTGTTAGTTTATTCTCCATTTGTGTCATTGGGGTAAGCTCCTACCTTCGTTCTAAGGGCCTGCTGTATGAGAAGCTCAAAACTACCAGCAAACAAATCAATCAAGAAGTTGATAGAGGTATTAATAATTACTTTTCCCTAATGTCAAATATGATCCTAATACTCTCTAGAGATAATAACATAATTCAAGCAGATAATTCAGGACAATTTGAATTAGCCAAACCTTTGATTACAAATATGAAAGAATCTGATAAGAACATCACCAGTATCTGCATTCAAACAGAAAATGGTATGTTTTATACATATCCGGAAAAAGCACTGTCTCAATACGATGACCCAAAAACCAGCATTTGGTATACTACAGCCATGGATAATCCAGAGGAGGTTATCATAACGGAACCTTATTCCATAGCAAGTACAGATGTAGTAACAATTGCTAAGGCCATTTATCAAGATTCTAAAATAATAGGCGTCGTAGGTATGAATATCAATCTCACATATTATTCGTATTTACTGTCACAAATTAAAATTGGCGATGATGGTTATGCCATGATAGTGGATTCCAATGGCAGCATAATTTCCCATCCAAATCTGGATCTACTGGGCAAAAGCTGTAGTGAAGATTTTTCTTTCTGGACAGAGGTTGGTGCAAATCAAGAAGGTTTTATATCCTATCAATACCTTGGAGATGATTACTTCAGTTCCTATATGACAAATGATTTAACTGGATGGAAGATCATGGCCATCCTCAGCAATTCTGAGCTTTTAAAAGATACACAGGCAATTAAGAATACTCTGATTGTTTTCTTGCTCCTCATGACGGTTTGTTCCATTTTGATTGCTATATTTTTTAGTAAACCGATCGATAAAAATATCAAAACTTTATTGACTGCTTTTGACAAGGTTGCAAAAGGTGATGTTACTGTAAAAGTAGCTATTCGTTCTAAAGATGAATTTCATGAACTGGGCAAGCAATTTAACGAGATGACAGATAATATATCTGCATTAATTCAAAATGTAAGTAATTCTTCTATGACTGTACTGGAAACCTCTGTTGAACTTGCTAGTATGGCTGAAGAAACAAATTCATCTATTGGTGAGGTTGCAAAAGCAATTGAAGATGTGGCAAATGGAGTTACCGATCAAGCTCAAACTTCTGCAGATGGTGCGGCAAACGTAAAAGATTTGGCTCTCCGAATAAACATGGTGGAAGATGCTACAAACTTTATTCAGGACTTATCAAGCAATGCAAATATTCTAACAAACAAAGGTCTAAGCAGCGTAGAAAGCTTATTACAAAAATCTAGTAATACCAAACTATCTACGAATAAAGTTGCTGAATTAATTTATTCGATGAGCAAAAGTATGAATCAAATTAACGAAATCTCAGATACGATAGATTCCATAACTGCTCAAACAAATCTTTTATCTTTAAATGCCTCCATTGAGGCGGCTAGAGCCGGACAAGCCGGCAAAGGCTTTGCAGTTGTAGCAGATGAAATACGGAAGTTGGCTGACCAGTCTCAGGAGTCAACTTTACAGATTAAAGAAATTGTTGAAGACATAACTGCGAAAACAAAGCTTACCGTAGCAGCTATGGAACAAACCGATACAAATGTTAAGGAACAAGAAACTGTAGTTGATCAGACACAGACAGTATTTAATGACATTATGGCTGCAGTTAACAATTTAACCATAAAGGTTTCAGAAATTAAAGACAATATAACCGATATCTCAAAAATGGAAGAAAGTATTGTCTCCCAAATAGAAAGTATATCTTCTATATCAGAACAATCAGCGTCTGCAACACAACAGGTTACGGCATCAACCTCACAAATAGCTATTACCATGGATAATATTGCAAACCAGGCAAGTGCGCTCCATCGTCTTTCTGAAGATCTTCAGTCCAGTGTAAGCAACTTCAAATTAGACTAAATATAACCTCACATAGCGAAACAGAGACTATCTACTTGTATGAGATGGATTTTCCAAGTAGATAGTCTCTGTTATTATTATACTAATTTAATTAATAGTGCATTTCATTTCTAACTAGAGTTTAAACTTTTTAATTATGGCCTGTAAATCCTGTGCTAGAATTGCTAAGGATTCACTAGAGTTTGCAATTTCCTCAACAGATGCGGTCTGCTCTTCCATCGATGCGGTAACCTGTTGGGTAGATGCTGAATTTTCTTCTGCAATAGCAGATAGGTTTTGTAAGGTATCTAAGATTTCTGTTTTCATTTTGTTCATTTCGTTTCCTGATGTATTCAATTGTTGAACTACTTCGCCTGCATTTTTGATTGCATCTCCGATTTCATGATAGCTATTCTTACTTTTATTAACGCTTTCCGTTTGCTCTTGAATAACAGCTGACATCTCGTTAATTGTCTTAACTGCATCTTGAGAATTGTTTTGTAGATTTTTCACCATATCATCAATGTCTTTTGTAGCTGTAGTCGACTGCTCAGCAAGTTTTCCAATTTCTTCAGCAACTACTGTGAAACCTTTACCTGCATCACCTGCTCTAGCTGCTTCAATTGCAGCATTTAAAGCTAACAAATTCGTTTGTGCCGCAATGGAGGAAATTACACTACTGGCTTGTCCGATACGTTTAGAACTTTCATCTGTTTTCAAAATCACCTCATGAATATCCTTAGTAGCTTTATTACTTTCTTCTGTTTTTGTTAGAGATAATCTATTTCGGTCAAACCATTCTGAAGTACCCCTATTACCTTTTTCGTTGCCAGATTTAAACTTTCTAAGTGGTCTTGATCTTTTTCTATTGCAGCTCCAAGTATATTTGCCTTCTCAGAACCATCTTCGGTATATTTTGCCTGCTCTGATGCACCTCTTGCAATTTCTTCGATTGTACCAGATACTTCTTCTGAGGCATTTGCAGATTCCTGTGAAGTAGCCGACAATTCTTCGGAAGCCGCTGCTAATTGCTCAGAAGAATTACTAATATCGCTTATAATATACCGCATGCTATCTGTGATGCTTTGTAGAGCCCTCGATAAAATTCCTATCTCATCCTGCTTATTTAGATATTTTTCTTCCATGTTTCCTGATAAATCCAAAACTGCAATCTTTTCCGAATGCCGAACTGTATTAATAATTGGTTTCGCTATTGAATTTCCTATAAAGAACACAACGATGATAGCCACCAATAAAATTACTACAGTATTCATAGCTATATTTCTTATAAGAACTGGCACTGTGGCTAGAACTTCTTTTTTAGCAGCCGTAATGATAAGTTTCCAATCCGTGCCTTCAATTGCACTATATCCTGCATAATAATCTGTCCCATTAAATGTATATGTACCTATTCCATTGTCCTCAGACAAAATCTTTTTAAAAATTTCTGCTGTAGATGCAAGACTAGCATCTTCTTTAACTGCTTCTAATGGAGAAAATTGATTTATAACCTTATCCCTATCAGGATGTGCAATCACAACACCTTTACTGTTTATTATATAACCGTAGCCTTCTTTACCATAACCGGTATCATCCATAAGGTTACTTAGAGCGTTACCATCTCTTCTTCCTACTAAAGCACCAACAATACTACTTCCCTGATAAATCGGTGTTGCTACCATGATAACCGGTTCATTGGTAACTTTGCTAATAAGAACGTCGGATACCACGGACTCACCTTGTAAGGCTTTATGTATGTAATCCCTATCTCCCAGCTCAGCCGTGGAACCATCGGTATAGTATGCTGTCCCATTCAAATCAACAACCGCTATATCTAAGAAATCTGTTGAGGGTAGAATTTGCTTAACAATAGTCATTTGTGTACTCAAATCCATTGTTCCCATATCTTTGTCTAAGACCATCATTTTTATGGTACGAAGCAGTATTTCTAAACGACTTGTTATTAACTTAGAATCTTGATGTGCAATTGAAACTAAGGATTTCTCTGCTTCAGACGTAAGAGATTTTGATGAGCTTATTATAGCAGTCAGACCTAAAACTACTGATGATAATAAAATGATAGTCGAAAAATTAATAATAAGTTTAGTCTTTAAACTTTTAAATCTTATCCCCGTTCTTTCTTTATTACCTCTCTCATAGAAACCTCCATTTCTAATTGCATCATCGACTAGTTTATGCTAATATATCAATTCCATTATAAGGTATTCTACTAAGTTTTACAATATATTAAAACTACATTTGATATGATATTTTTTTAATATTATGTGGGAATTAATCTGTTATGTAATTTACTTCATAAGTAAAAAAATACGGGTCTTCCAATGTTTTGTTATACATTTTATAATGGTAACATTGGCATTCCCGTATATAGTAAAACACTTTAAACTAATACATTAATTTACAGCAAGTGTTTTCTCAGCTCTTCATTTGATTGTATAGATAGGTAAGCTGGTGCAATATCAAATACCGTTTTTGCTCCAGAAACCCCTTCCTTATTTAGTCGGTAAACTGCTCTTGCATAGGCAAGCAGGATATTTGCTGTAAAATCCGGATTGGATCCTAGTGTAAGCTTGTACTCAATCGCATGCATATGCTCATTGTCAGCACCTGTTCTACCACTTCGAATCACCATTCCAGCATGTGGGAGACCATTATGTTTTGCTGCTAATTCTTCTTCTGTAACAAAGTGTACTTCTGTATCATAATCTGCAAAATAATCCGGCATTGTTTTTATCTTATTCTCGATTACCTCTTTGTTAGCACCTTCTTCTACAACAACAAAGCACTCTCTACAATGTTTTTCTCTGGTAGTAAATACTGGATTTTCCCCGTTCCTGACAGCTTCAATTGCGGCCTCGATAGGAATGGTATATTGTTTTGCGTCCTTTACGCCTGGTATTCTCCTTATTGCATCGGAATGTCCCTGGCTGATTCCTTTTCCCCAAAATGTGTAATCATTACCTACCGGTAAAATCGCACTTCCCAGTAGGCGATTTAAGGAAAACATTCCCGGATCCCATCCACTTGATATAACACTTACCTTATTTGCTTCTCTACACGCTTTATCAATAGCTTCATAATATTCAGGAATCTTGGCATGGGTATCAAATCCATCTACCGTGTTAAACATAGCTGCAAATTCTGGTCCTTGAACCGGAAGGTCAGTTCTGCTTCCTCCGCAGAGTAACATTACATCAATCTGCTCTGTCATTTTTGCAGCATCTTCCATGCCATATACAGGTATTCCTTGTGTAAGCAATTTTACGCTGGATGGATCTCTTCTTGTAAATACTCCCACCAACTCCATATCCTCATTTTGTCTTACTCCAAGTTCTGCACTCTTACCCAGATTCCCATATCCTACGATTCCAATTCTAATTCTCTGCATCTTTTCCTCCAAATTCTGTCATTCTAATCAGTTTTTTGTATCTAAATCTATTCTGTCATAAACCAAATTGTGCTCATGATCATAATTCTTTAATCATAATATACAAGCAAGCTTGTTCTCCACATTTGGCTGTCATTACATTATAAATGCAATACTTATAATTTGTAAAACGAATAATTCGAATTGTTTAAATTTGAAAATCAAATAATTCATATAATGTTAATTAAATCAAACGTCTATATATTGACTGTTTTGTATATTTATGTTATTATTTTAACATATGATTTTCCGGTTGGCAGTTGATTTTTACTGTTTCAAGTTGTAAGCTTATAGGGAGGAGAGCTTCTTTTCGAAGTTCTCCCATTTTTTAACAATACTTTATTTAATATAAACATACTTACGAAGCGAGGTGATTGATATGGCATTTTCTGAGAGTGTGCTTGTTGCATTATTCTGTATGGCAGTGGTCTTTGCTGTTCTTGGAATACTATGGGCATTAATCCGTTTATTTTCTATTATAATTGGAATGTTAGCACGTGATAACGTCTAACACTCTTGATAATTAGTATTACCGGAAAACACATTAATATTGCTACACCAAAGGAGGACTTATTCGTGTTTATTGATTCACTTATTAAATTATGGAACGACTCAGGTTTTGCTGCATTAACTTGGCAGTCTGCTGTTATGTTATTTATCTCCTGTATACTTATTTATCTTGCTATAGGAAAAAAATTTGAACCACTGCTTTTATTACCAATTGCTTTTGGAATGCTTTTGGCAAACTTACCATTAACAGGCCTCATGAGTGAACCTTCGAGTTCATCTGAAGTAGGCGGACTTCTTTATTATCTATATCAAGGTGTTAAAAAAGGAATTTATCCTTCCCTCATATTCCTTGGAATTGGTGCTATGACAGATTTCGGGCCATTAATTGCTCGTCCTAGCAGCTTACTCATTGGGGCTGGTGCACAATTTGGTATTGCAATTGCCTTTGTTATTGCATCTGCTATGGGATTTGCTCCAGAAGAAGCTGCTTCCATTGGTATCATCGGAGGTGCCGACGGTCCAACTGCAATCTACCTAACAACCAGACTTGCACCTCATTTACTGGCATCCATTGCTATTGCTGCTTATTCGTATATGGCTCTGATTCCTTTAATTCAGCCTCCATTAATGAAGTTACTTACTACGGAGAAAGAACGCACTATTCAAATGGAACAGCTTCGCACCGTATCAAAATTGGAAAAAATATGTTTCCCAATTGTGGTATCAATATTTTGCATCCTTTTACTTCCATCAGTAGCTCCGTTGATTGGTATGCTCATGCTTGGTAATTTGTTTAAAGAATCCGGTGTTGTCGAAAGATTATCTGATACTGTACAGAATGCTTTAATTAATATAGTAACTATTTTTCTTGGAGTTACAGTTGGTGCTACCACCGTCGGAACAGAATTTTTAAAACCAAAGACTCTGGGAATTATTTTTCTTGGACTTATGGCATTCATGTTCAGTACGGTTGGTGGATTATTAATCGCAAAGTTTATGTGCTGGATTACGAAAGGTAAAATCAATCCCCTTATCGGTTCAGCAGGAGTTTCAGCAGTTCCTATGGCTGCACGTGTGTCCCAGGTGGAAGGTCAAAAAGCACGCCCTGGTAATTATCTATTGATGCATGCTATGGGTCCTAATGTAGCTGGTGTCATTGGTTCAGCCGTTGCTGCGGGTATTCTTCTATCCCTTTTTGGTTAAATCATTCAAAACCCCACTATTATAAATTAAAAATACTCTGAGTGGTAATTATTAATTATTACTACCCAGAGTATTTTTTAATATAAGGAAATTTATTGTTCACTATCTGACATCCTCTTCCTGTTGCTGGGCTTTACTTCCGTAGGCTTATAAATACAACATAGAACATATTATTTAAGAATTTGACAAGGATTTGTTTAATTGTCGGAAAAGATTATTGATGTCTTCCTATGTTAAGTCTTAATACCGAACATTTCAAAATACTCCGTAGTAGTTTTTGCAATATCTAATTCATCATCTATAACTAAACAATCATATGTCATATTCACGTATCCTCTAATATCTTTTCTCGACTATTAATATCTACAACTCCATAATATCCCATTCTGGATAATGAGTAAATACTTTAACTTCATTTAATACTTTTTAAACAAAAAAATCCCTTACCCCACAGTTCAGCAGAGTAAGGAATTCATTATTTTTGAATAATTCTAAAGTACTAAAGAAGGTGCAGCATACACGCGGGCCTTAAATTCACTGTTAAGCATATAGAGGCCCTTTGATTCATTTGCAAACAAGTCATATTTCTTGATATTATCATCTGCATTTTTCTCTTCCTCACCCTGTTCTTTCGTAAACCAGTCTAAAAACTGCATCGTACGGAAGTCCTTATTGTTATATGCCTCTTCGTATATAGCATTGATAGAAGCTGTAACATATTGCTCATGCTCAAGAGCAGCAACTAATGGCTCGCGGAAGTTCTGATATTTCTTGTCTGGAGCTTCAATTGCAGTAAGTTTTACCGACTCTCCATTATTTAATAAATATTGACGAAACAAAAGTGCATGGTCTCTTTCTTCTTGTGTTTGTATAAAAAACCAATTTTCAAATCCATCTAAACCCTCATCAGCATAGTAATCAGACATATCCATATAAAGATATGCAGAATATAACTCTTTATTAATTTGTTCATTTAGTAATTTCGCTACATTTTTGTTTAACATTTAAAATTCCTCCTTTTAAGCAATGATAAATATAACATTTTGTAGATTCTATAAGATCATAAACCAAAATGGTTCTTGATCTTGTTACTCCAATCGGAATGCGCAAGTAAACTTGCGATTCCTCATTCCGCCTTCATTATATCATACAATCTATTAAATTTATACCTTATCTTAGTATAAAATCATATCATTATGGTAATGTATAATCGACTATATTCATCATAAATAAAATCCAACCATCTTACCTTTCCTACCTTACAATCTTTCCATTCCATTTCTCATTCCTATTTTGAGCAACAAGTAAACATTCTGAATATCCATCAGCAGATATTACCAACTCTCCAGTTCGAGACCATATGGAACTGCACCCTCCTGCTTCCGTCTCCCAGCATGTTCCTACATAGTTTGACATCATAACAGCGATTGAATATTCCTTTGCTATATATTGTAATCTATTAAGACCCGATTGAATTCCATTTTTTGAGTAGAATATACTAGAAACATAAGAGTTTGATTTTTTGTTTTTTACACACTCAATATGCTCCTCCCTTTCTATATCATAACATATGGCAAAGGATATTTGTTCATCACAAAGTGTTATTGTCGGGTCAAATTCTGTACTGGAAGAAAAATATAGTTCTTCTCCCACATGTAAATATTTCTTTGTATAAATATGTTGGTGATTGTTCGGTGTAAAAATCCAGGAAGCAATGTACAGATGATCATCCAACAGTAAAGGCCCACCTGCAACTATGGCAATATTATGTTCTACTGATGCCTTTTGAATGCAATCTAATCTTATGTCATTCTGTGTAAAATATTGTTTCTTAGCTAATTCGCGTTCATATCCAATTAACGACATTTCCGGAAAAATTATTATCCTAGAGTTATATTGGGCTGCCAAACGAATAAACTCCATATGTTTCTCAATATTGTCTTTATAATTTTCTCTGATTGAAGATATTTGTGCAATAGAGTAGATGGAAGTACACAATCAAATCACTCCTTATGATATTTTTATGTTGTTATAGTTACGTTCAAAACTACTTTTTAACAAAATATGTAGTAATTATGTTCAGCGCAATTTCTTTAGCGATTGGTCCAGATACCTCCTTGCTTTCATCCGTTAAGTGAACTGCGAAGTAATTTCTTTCCTCTGAATCTTCAATAATTCCAACAAACCAGCCATTATTTCTATTTCCTGTTTTAGCATTTTTACCAGTACCTGTTTTTCCGTAAACAGTAACATTTCCAATCTGTTGCATCAACATTACTTCTTTCAGTATTTCTATATTCTGATTTGAGAAATCTGTTTTACCATTAAAAATGTCGGCTAAAACTTTTACTTGTTCCTTAGGTGAAATCTCCAATGATGATTCTAATCAAAATCCATTTAATTCTGTAGAAGGATTAATTCCACTACCTTCCCACTCACTTATATCAGTATTTCCAAACTGTAAATGATCAAGATACCTTTGGACTTCATTCTGGCCTAACTGATCTATTACCTTTCTAAAATACCAAACACAAGATTCCTTAAATGCATCTTTTAAGGTTAAGTCTTTATTCCATGTATCTATTGGATAAACAGTCTCATCATAGCCCATCTTTGTGTCCACAGAGTTTACTTCTCCATTTTCCAATGCCATTATTGTTGCTATGATTTTGAATGTTGAGCATGGTGAGGTTCGTTTTTCACATAACTCTTCCTTATACATTTTATACACATTGTTATCACTATTAAAGAACACAGCACATCCTTCAAGACCGTCAAAACAATCGCTATAATCAACAGTTTCAATCTCCGGCACAGTTTCCGTTACCTTTATTTCATTTGTTTCAATGTTGTCTAGGGTAGTATTCTGAGAAACTTTTGTTGTAGGTGATACGGTCATTGAAGTATTGTAATCTAATTTTTCAGTATTGTTATCCTGATTTGCTTTGTTACACCCAGTTAAGCAAATACATAGTAAGAAAACTAGGATAGTATATTTTCTTATTTGTATAATCTCTCTCTTGTCCATCTAAGTACGTTCCTTCATATTATTTTATATAATAAACAGATTACCATTGCTTTCCATATTTTTCAATCTTTAATTCATTAATCCACCAGCATTAATAACATGCTCCGTGGGAGGCAAAGAATGTTTTTAAAGTAATACAGGCCGTTTCAAAACACTGCCTCTTCACCAGTCAATCATTCCTTCCATTTTGAAAACCTAATCCTTATTAAAAAAACACGCCCAAATAGGACGTGTTTCATTTAAAATGGATTTACTTTATATTCTTTTTATTCTTCCCTCTCGTATTATAAAGATTGTAACTGGTATGATTACTAATACGATTATTATTGCAAATACTGGCCAATTCATTTGCTTGTTATTGTCTTCCCCGGTTTTTGGAATAGAATTCTCCATTACAGGTTCAGCTTCCTTATCCTCTACATCAGTTGCAGAATCAGCAACCTCGCCCTCAACTAAGCCCGTAACTGCAAAGTATGCCTCTTTAGCTGCAAAGTATTTATCAAATAATAAAGGATAACCTTCAAAACGCCAGCTTTGAGAATCTACTTTCCCCCAGAAGGTGACACGTGCAATGTTGTCCGCATATTTATTGTATACTTCAAACAATTGCTTATACAAGTCTGCTTGCAGCTTCTCCTCTTCTTTGCTAGGAGCGTCAACACGTTCTTTGTAGGTCATGTAATCGCCAAGCGGAATGTCTAACTCGGATACACTAATCATTGCACCTGTCTCTATAAAACGCTGAATGCTGGCCTCGACATCCAAAGCTTTCAGATCACCAGTCCAATAATGTGCTTGCATACCGATGCCCTCAATAAGCAGCCTATCGGGTTCTGTGTTACGTTGATCGTTCTTCCATCTTTCATTTAGCTCTTCCGTCATCAAGGCAATCGCTTCACGCTTACCAGCCTGTGTCTCATTAAAGTCATTGTAATACAATACCGTATCAGGATCAGCAAGACGAGTGAACACGAAGGCGTCATAGATGTAATCCGAGCCGTCCTCACCTATACTTAGATCAGCCCCGTTTGTATAGGCTTGATACCATGGAGAACCGTCGGGTTTTTCGTCTTTACGCAGTGCATCTCTCCAGTTGGATGGAACATTGGGAACGCTGGTTTGAAATGCTTCATTGACTACGTCCCAGGAAATCAACCTGCCTGCGTAATGTCCGGCAACCATATTGATATACTCCTCCATATTGGCTTTTGCTTCTGCACGCGTAAGTGGTGTTCCGTCCTCCTTCGTAGTAAGCCACGGAGCGGATTGAGAATGCCATACCAATGTATGACCGTGAACCAAAATATCATTTTCCTTGGCCCAGTCCACCAGCATGTCAGCTTGTTCAAAATTGTATACACCCTTTGCTGTAGATATATTGCAGGGTTTCATGGAATTTTCAGAAGTGACAACATTGTAGTGATGTTTAAACATCGCCGTGATTTCATCGTCTGTAGTCTGTCCCGGCTCCATGATATTGCCTATCATGAATCGGTCTGCATATGCTTCCTTCAGGGAAGCGAGAGTGAGATCCCACTCCTTAACTTTAGCATTCATCGTTCCACTCTCCTGTGAAAGATCTGTTTCCACTGCGTCCAGTACCGTTACCATTATATTATCGATATAGAAAGTGGTAAGTACGGAAGGAGGTGTCTGTATTCTGAAACTGTAGCCGAGCTCTGTCAATTCAATCCCTGTAAATGCTTTCGTATAAGTCAATACAAAGCTACCATCGCTTCCCGGTGTCACTCTTTTAGTCAACTCTCCCCATGGTGATTCACTCATACCAATAAGAAACGGTGAACTACTTACATCAGAACCTTCCTCCACATGGCCTTTTACCTCAACCGTATATGTTCCTGACATAAAATTATCATTTATTTTCAGGGTATCAAGAAGTATGTCTAACCCATCATAATTATTAACACGATCTTTCAATTGTAATGATGCGGTTCCATCAGCACCTTTTACAATAACTACCTCGATATCCCCGGATACTTTAAGTGCTGTACTTGATAATGGATCACCTACCTTGAGAGTTTTATCAGCATCAAGTTCGTAAAGTGTCAAGAGCTCACCGCCTGCAGTTACAGGAGTTTCTTCTGTACCTGCTTTTGTTTCCGTAATCACAATATCATCCACATAGTAGGGCACAAGATCTCCCGCTTCACTAGCACTCGCTTCATCCGTCTGTATACGGATTACCCATAGGTTCCTTGAAGAGTCAGGAATATGATCAGAAAGCTTAAGTTCATAGCTTAAAGTAAAGCTTTTGCCTGCTTGTAGTTTCTCTTTTTTGAACTCAGGATATCCGTCCTCCTCCCCCGTTTTCTTTGTAACACCACCAAGCTTAACATTAGCATTCTTAGTGTCTACATCGCTGTCCACATGGCCGGTGACCGTAATTTCATAAGTTGCATTCGGGTCCAGTTTCAAAAGATCGTTCTGAATATCTAGTGCATCCCAGTTATCTTTACGGTTTGATATGTAAAAGGATTTGGTTGAAGAACCTTTAACTTCGATATCTGCTCCCCCTGATCTAGCCAAACCCTCCTTAGGATCACTGATTTTGTCACCCTCAATAAACTTGCTCCAATCTACTTTATAGATATTAGTTACCGCAGCTTTCGTAATGTTCTGTTTGCTAATGCCCAAAATCAGTGCAAAAGTCATTATAATACCAGTTACCATAGCTATTACTTTTTTTCCCACAGTATTACCTCCTCTTATTATATTAAGCAGCCTCCTATACTACCAGTACTGATGAATTTGGTATAGTATCTTTATGTTAGCACAAATTCCAAACACAACCCTAGCATTACATGCACAAATTAAGTCATGCCTTATATTCATTTATTAGTATCTTACTATTATTTAAGCATTAATAGATACATTATACTGTTCACTTATTGACAAGGGGGTAACGGAATGGTAAATTTAAAAAAGATATTTGGTTCATTTTACAAACAGTGAGGTAGAATTATGTCTTATATGGATAAGATGAATAATGCAATAGATTTTATCGAAACCAATATAATGGATGACATCGACTTAAATCTAGTGGCACGCAAAGCATGTTGCTCTGTCAATCATTTTCTGCGTACGTTTTCTTTCCTTGCTGAGATTCCCCTTTCCGAATATATCCGCCGAAGGAAACTAACGCTAGCTGCCTTTGATTTATTCGAAGGTGAGAAGGTTATTAATGTAGCCTTCAAATACGGTTATCGTTCACCGGAAGCATTTGCCAGGGCCTTTAAGGGATTGCACGGTGTAACTCCAATGGCCGCCCGGAATAGGGATTCTTCTCTTAAGGCATATCCCAAACTGTCTTTTCACCTGTCTCTTAGTGGCGACGGAGAAATCAGCTATCGTATTGCACAGAAAAATGCCCATGAGGTATGTGGGATTGCTATAGATGTCCCAATCCTCCACGAAAAAACCAACGCTGTTATTACCCGGTTTTGGGAAGACAATGTCGGCAATGGCGTTATCGGTCAGTTTCACCGAGATATTGGACTTGAATATAACATCTGTCTCAATGCCGCTCTGTTTAATTACAATAAAAACAGCTTTTCCTATATGATTTGTTATGATAAGCCTTCTGGCCGCACACCGGGCGGATATTCCGTGCTATCGGTTCCTTCATTCACATGGGCTGTTTTTTCTACACCTGAACATACTGCGAAAGAAACCACGGAGATAATTCGTAATATGCGTAAGCGAATTTTTATGGAATGGTTCCCTACCTCTGGTTATATAAAAGCTGGCGGCCCAGAATTTGAGATGTTTCATAATAATAACAATACATTCGTTGTAGAGATATGGGTTCCCATTATCAAGAAACCTATCTATGACCTGAATCTGTAAATTAAAGCCTAACTGTGATTATTTCATACTCAAATCTACATAAACCGCATCCGGAAGCCTTTCTTCAATAATATCTGCTACCATATTAAACCAGCTCGTACATTTGTTTAATATGATTCCATCCCCTGTAATCACATCACTCGATTTCTCCAACACGGTATCTGGACTATTGACAATCTCTACGGATACAGTAAAAGGATATCCTTCTAACAGCTCAATTATCTTAAGCTTCAATCTTCCTGTGTTGGATACCGGGGCATCAAGGTAAAAGACTACTTCATGAATCTGAAGTTCTGATAGTTTTTTACCAATCAGTTGGATAGCCATATCGGTCTTATCAATAATGCGATACGTACCGCGAAGTCCTGCCAAATCCCGTATAGTTCCATCCATACAGCGGATTAATGTGGAGTCCGAAAGAGCCACTTCCAAGGTAATGATTACATTAAGGCCATCGATTGCTACTTTCTTTCCAATGTTATCTTTATTTTTTTGCTTCTCCTTACGCATAGCAAGAATACTTTTCTGTGTAGTTGCCCTGACAATTGCCAGTCGCTGCCGTTCCGAAAGCATGTAGTGATTGCCAACAAAGGTAGACGAACCTTTCATTGAATATCCTCGTTCCAATAGATAATGAATATCCTGTTGCGCCTGTCGTAATCGAACTTGGCTTTCCTGATTAAATTCCTTCTCATCTTTAGGGACATATCCCCGCTTACACTCGGACACAGTAGCACCTCCATAGGCTAACGTTAAGATTTTTCAAGAGCACTTTAATGTTTTCCATTACCTGTCATGTTGTAGCATTCCCTGTATGATCGGTTATTATTTTACCAGATACATAATCTATGGGTAGCTGACCTGATAATAGAAAAACCTTGTACACTTTTAGTACAAGGCTTTGTCTATTTCAACTTATTTACTCTATTATCGTGAAATTACAGTAACATTCATACTTTCAGTTACTGCTTTTTCATTTGCGTTTTTTACAATCAAATTATTTTCTGTAGTCTTATTTGGTGTTACATATATTGAATGCTTTTCTTTTTTTTACCTCTTCGTATGGCGATACATTGCTTAACATCCACCAGCACTCCTTCATCTGTCACGTTAAGCATGAGCCATTTCTGACCCATACCAGTTTTTGTTTCATAATACAGCTGTTGGAAATACTCTGTGAAATAGGGAAGCATTAATTCAAGCTCTGTCATCTCACGATCGCCTATAACTACAAGAGCAATAAAGTATCCGCCCATTGGATACAGGGTACATAAAGTACGTCCTGCCTTTTTGTATTTCACATTCCATCCATATTGCATGGAGCATCTGCTGTATTCTAACAAAGGCTTACTCTGATATTCTGTTTCTAGATGTTTGCACAGCTCATCAAACAAAGGGCTATTCACATAGGAACTGATTGTTGTAATTGTCGGCTTTTGTGCTCCATTGGTTTTATCCCATAGTTCCTTCTTTTTTAACATCCTCTGTGATGAGCTTAATGGCAGCCATAGCTCCATATAATTTGTATCATAATACATCTCAGCAGCAAAATTACCGCAAGTCAGACTGTTATTTTTCATCCAATTGCTCATAAATGCGGATGCTTTAAAAATCGCAGAATTAATAAGTTCTGTAAAGTTTTCTGCCTCAAAGCAGCAAACAGCATATTCACCTTGAGGAAGTTTATAAGAAGCATATCCCTCCATTTTCACATTTCCAGAGGCTTCACCTCCGGCCATATAAGTACAGCAGCCTTCTCTGGCGTCTCCCATATAAAGAATTCCTACCTCATTGCCATTCGGCAGCAAGTTTATAAGGTTCGATTTCTGACGGTGGAATTCATCCCAAATAATCCCGGCTGTAGCTATACCGGTAGTTCTGCCTCCTATTAATTCAGTACCAGGCACTTCGCCTTCAATTCCAATAAAAGTACGTGGTTCATCCAGTTTTCTACGGGTCACTTCAACCACAATACCATCAGCAATGAATGGTACATCTTCATCAATCCTAACATAGTTGAGTAGGAGATCAGGTTTGATAAAATGATTTAGTATCACAGGAGAAGCACGATATTCGTCCGGTGTAATGCCATATGCCTCTTTAAACGCACGGGTAAAGTTCCCATGGTCTGAGAATCCATATTCAAATGCCACATCAATGATTCGCTTATCTTCGCTTTTAAGAGCTTCCGAAGCTTTTGCCAGCTTTCGTAGCTTCACATATTCATTTACAGATTTTTTCACTAAACGCCTAAACAAGCGTTGATAATAATATGGTGATAATGCCGCCACATTTGCAAGAGTTTCCATTTTTATATTCTCTAACAAATGGTCTTCAATATAATTCAAAGAATTTTGAACTGCTTCCCATGCATGCATATCAACACCTCCTATATATAGAATAACACAAGTACAATCTAACCACTTGTCACACAATGCTCTTTTACATATGGCGCTTAGCCCATTTTCCTATATTATACTTCGAAAAGGAATTAAATCATAATATATAAACTATGTGACATATGCCCTCATAATTTAATTCTCATTTTGCTTCTTCTTGAATTTCAAGTGAAATCATCATCCGTATCTCTTTGTATTGAATTCCACCAGCCTCATATTCAAATATATTACCTTCTATAAAACCTGCTCTTTTGTATAGTTCGATGGCCGCAATATTATCAACTTCTGCGCTGGTATACAGTTTTAACACATCCGGATAATTTTCTTTGAAAAAAAGCAAAAACTGTTTTAATGCTTGTTTTCCAAATCCGCAGTTTTGGAAAGATGACCCTATCATAAATCTGCTCATTGACCAACCATTTAGTTCTTCATCGAAGTCATATAAAATAAATCCTATCATTTGCGATTCCTTGTAAATTGCAAGAGGATATAAATTAGGTTCATATGCTGCTTGTACTAACGAGTATTGGTTTGGTGCTACAAATTTTTTTTGATTTTCATTAACGCTTAACTCTATGCAATCATTATAGTTTGTTCTATCAATTGGACGAAACTCTAATTCCATTTTTTATTACCTCCAAGTCTTATTATTTCTCCTCTGAACCACAATAAGTCAACAACACCACACAATCCACTTCTTCCTTGGTATAAGATTGACCGCCTATCTGATAGGTAGCTTTGTTTTGCTAGCCTCTTCAATTCACCTATTCATAATGCGGAATTAAGTTTCCAAATGTGTTGTTAATTCCTGTTTCAAATGAATACCATCTAGTAAATAAATAAATTCCTGACAAGAAATCTTTTACCGTTTTTTTATCCTTAAATGTATCTCCTGTCAAATCATCTGCTTCAAAAATCTGTCCCACAAGACTATCTCTATTTATTTCAAATGGAATTGCAAAATTATATCTATGCCCACCAGTTGAAACAGACATATTCCCTTTTAATGCTTCCTCCATATTCTCTGAATTTGGTGAAACACTTTCTTTATAAAAGAACTCAAAATCTTCCGGTGGAATCATGGATTCATCCTGCATACTGCTTCTTCCCACCTGATTGCGATAGGTAAAATTCCATCCACTATTGAAATCAAAACCTCCGTCTAATGTAAGTTTTGAATTTTGTTCTATCTCCTCCGGATCAATTTCTCCTACATCCCATTTTGATGCTATATTTGCAGTAAAGTCTCTCAAATTACTTTTTGTCTCAGTACACTCATAATAATAATCTGAATTATAATAAACCCAGTCATCTTGTTTGGAATTACTGCCATATGTCTCATAATTGATTTTCATGCCTTCTGAATAGTTTACATTTCGTGCTGCACGCTGATTTTCTTTTGCAAACATCTCATACATTTCACTGATAATCTGCTCGTTATCTGCTGTATTTGTACCAGAAGTCTGCCTCCGATCCATGCGATACATTCTCATATAAGTACAACATTCTTCAAAATATGAGCCTAGTTCTTCCTTACTCACATTCCCAGCATAATAGTCCCTCATATGACTTGATATCTCTTTTTGCATATCATAGCCATAGGAATCTCCGAAAATGCTCTTTGGCATACTTCTGGTAATCTGATAATTAGGATAGCAACCACAAACATCTGATGCGGAAATTTTGCTTTTCTCAAAGCTGTCCAGGTCAGCTTTCCTCATATTCTCCATTTGCACAAGTAGGTGCTTTTTTGATGCAGCATCTATTTCTGCTACTGTTTCAACATTAGATGTATGTTGTTCATAATATATTTTACCTGTAACCATGTTAATTCTCCTCTCGTACTCCTATATCATCTTCACTTCTGTTATGGAATCATTCGGTTATCTGGCTTTCTGTTGTCTTATCCTCTGTTTTTTCGGCTTGTACCTCTGCTTCTTCTCCATATCAATCATCAATCGCATTTATGCCTGAAAATTAATTTGTCCCATTTTTTCTGATTGATCTATATTGGAATAACGAGCTGTAAATTCTGTCATGCTTTTACTAAAATAATCTTCATAAGTGGATTCACCGCCAACTTCTTCCAGCCTTTCTTTTCTTCTTTTGTCAAGTGCTGCCTGTACTGCATCATCAAGCTGTTTTTGGCGATCTGGTACTCCACCAGATGATGCCCATGCGTATGGATCATTTAAATCATAAAAACCTCTGCCCTCAAGCATTGCACATTCCTGCTCAAAAGCCATTTTTCTTTCCGCCTCCGTCATATCAGAACGGAAATAAGGTGATTTAAATAATTTGTAAACCTTGCTATTATACTTTTCCAGTAAATGATTAAATGGATTATCAAAAGACATCGTTTCTTCATGTTCTTTTGCATAATAACTTTGCACTTTACAAGTTGATTCCTCTATCTGTCGAGCCCGTTCTTCAAAATATGCTTTGCGTGCAACTTCACTTGTTGGATCGATATTTACATAAAGTCCGTTTACCATGATAGAATTACGGTATGTAGGATTTGTCACTGTTGGCTGTGTTGTTTCTGTTTTCTCTTTTTCAATTATCGGTTCCTGCTGTACGTCCTCCTGTACAGTTTCTCTCTTTGATGAACCTGTTTTATTCTGATAATAGTTGTTTACATAAGAATTGTTGCTTACACCTGAAATACTCATATCCTAATAAACCTCCTTTATTCCTTTTAACAGTTATCGTTAATAATGTTTTTCTTCACGACCAATTATCACCAGTCCAATTCCAAGCAAAATATAACTGTTGTCAGAAAGAAGATACTTGGATAAGGTTTGTTGTGTTCCCACATATTTCATAAAATCAGTATAGAATCCATCCCCATTAACCTGAGTCTTTGCAATGTTCCAAACACTGGCATGATAGCACTAATACTCATCACTATGCTAACAAAAAACAGACAGCAAACTCTTATGCTTCAAAGGTTCGCTATCCGTAGCTGCTCTAATTCATCCATGTGATATGTATATCGGTATGTAGATACAATTTCCTTAGCCATTATATAATCAAACTTCTGAACTGTTAAACCTCGAAATTTACTGCTTTCTCATCAATTATATGCTTTAGAAGACTGTTCTCTTTTTAACAGTGTACATTTACGTCTGCTATGGAGCTACCTGCTACCAATGCAAAAGGCAATACAATCAATACAAATTTAAAAGCATTTTTACATGTCTGTCACTTTCATTTTTAACCCTTCTTGCCAATGTAAGAAGCAAGTCAACCTGTGGTTTACCCTAAACGAGACGACCTTAACGGATGAGTCTTAATAATGCATAGAGCACTTCTATCCGTTTTCAATATGATATTATGATCTCCCACCTTCGGCAGACCGCAGTTTTCATATTCATAGATCGGATAGGCGGAAGCCGTGGCAGTCTTAATTCCACTCAGAGTCAGCTGCAACAACAGATCTGGATCATCGCTTCCATAACACCATGCTTCATATTGTTCATTTTTGCAGGCAGATTTTTCATGAGTATAAGCCTGCCAAAGTTCTTGTGCTTTCATCAGCGGTTAATAGAAATATAGGCGAAGACTATCGATCATAAGTTGACCGAAGACTCCGCCTCTTTGAGTTTCTATATTTAGTTTTTTGATTTATATTTGTGATTTTCTATCGAAAGATATTAAGAATGCAAACTATGGAGTATGCTTATTTCTGCCTTCATTTTAACAAGATGAGTAACCCATGATAATTCTTATAAAATCTGCTGTTTCCGTATCTGTTAGCATCTCCAATAAGCGAAATGCGACTTCGGGAGCCGTTTGAGGACAATAAGATGTTATGATATTTCCATCCGTTACCACCGGTTCATTTACTACTGTAACCCCCTCATAGGATGCAAGTTCTTTCTGCCTTGCCCCATCAAGTAAATGATATGTTGTAGCCTTTTTTCCTTTCAGTATACCACTTCTAGCAATGGCAAATGCTGCGACACAAACTGTTGCAATCGGTTTTGCTTGACTATTAAAATCACAAATCAATTTAGTTGTTTTCTCATGAAAAGCTTCATCCCTAAATCCATATTCCTGAAAACCTCCTGGTATTGCAAGCGCATCATAATCATCTACACAAATTTCATCAATGGTTTTATCCATTACTATTGTTACTCCAAATGTACTGAGAACAGTTTTCTTAAAACCACAAGTTTCTACTTGAACATCCTTATTCGCTTCGTCTTTGGCCCATCCCATAATATCAATAAACACGCTGAATTCCATTGTTTCAAAAGCTTTTAAACATAATAATAATACTTTCATTCTATCCCCATTCCTATCAATAAACTTCAATTTAACTCTGTTTATCAATCTCTTTCATTCGTAGGTTCCCATCAATCGGCTATTCTTACCGAAATGAATATTCTTGTGCGATGAAATCGCAGTTCCGGTGAAGTGGAAATCACGTGACCGGAACCGGAAATCATCCTACACCATATGCGAGTTTACTCGCTTAAAGTCTTATCCAAACCATACACCTCACGCATTGAGATATCTTTAGTAGGATCAATGCTTTCAATATTTATTCTATATGCATCATGAACGATTCGGTCTAGAATAGCATCAGACAGTGGACTCGCTTCTCCCCCCAACTGCTGATACCAGCCATCATTTTGATATTGAGAGCAGAATACCGTAGATGATTTCTTGCGTCTCCTGTGAAGCAGTTCAAAGATATCTTTCTGTTCCTTCTCATTTGGCTTTAGTAGGAGCCATTCATCAATGATGAGAAGAACCGGATTTGCATACTTTGCCATAACTTTCTTATATGTACCTTCGTTCCGAGACATTTCTAGGTCTATGAGAAGGTCAGGAAGTCGAACATATTTTGTATTGAAATGCTGCTTGCAGGCTTCCATACCAAAGGCACAAGCCATGTAAGTCTTTCCGCTACCTGTTGCACCGGTAATAAATAGATTCCGGTGTTCAGATATATATTCGCAGGTTGCCAACCTTTGTATAAGGGCTTTGTTTAACTTGCGACCTGAAGTGTAATTGATATCACAGACATGAGCATCCGGCTGATCGAATTCAGCATTCCGAATTAATCTTTTAAGTCGGTTACTTTTGCGGCTGCTAAATTCGATGTCCACCATCATACCGAAACGATCCTCAAAGGGAACATCCTTCATCTTTGTATCGTTCAGCTGGGTACGGAATGCATCAGCCATTGTTGTTAGGCGCATTTCAATTAATTTATCAATCGTACTTTGGTTTGTCATATGTAATTACCTCCCGTAATAGCCAGCACCTCTGGTGATGCCGTATTTATTCTGTGTGGATTCTGGTTGTTCTTCTGATAAAGACTTATCCTGACCAGCAGTGAGTATATTTTTGATACTCTTATAGCTTGGTGTGGCTGTATAGCTCAGAGCCTTTTCACAGGCGGTTTCTAATCGTTTGACCGAATATTTATCAGCCAGTTTCAGAAGTCCCATACAGCCTTTATAAGTCTGTTGTTCCACACGTTTGGAGGTAAGGATTGCATCCACTACCTGGTACGTATTATTTCCAATTCGCTCAGCCCATTTACGGAACCGGTCACCATTCCACTCCAAATATTTCTGGTGGTCTTCCGGCATATGCTCCACGATGGTGTCATACTGTCCCTTCCGGCCATGCAGCCTTCGATGGGAATCGATGCGGTTATGATTGTAGAAGATTTCAATTGTCTTATCTGTTACCCTTACATCGACTTTGCGTTTTATATATTCATATGGAATTGAGTATAGCATTCCGTCGATAGATATGTGATAATTGAACTGAACGGTGGCTTGTTTCCATTCCGCCAATTCGTAAGAGGTAGCAGGTAGGGGAGCCAGCAATGGCAGTTCTTCGTCGCGGAAGAGGTCCAATCGGCTACCCTCTTTCTTTTGAAAGAGCCTTTTGTTGAACTCGTCCAGCTTTTCCTTAATTGCTCGGTTTAGCTCGGCTAGAGAAAAGAACTGTTCATTCCGAAGTGCAGCAATGATCCACGTAGATATATTTCCCACGCTTCCTTCCGCATTTGGCTTATCCTTTGGTTTACGAACCCTTGCTGGAATAATAGCGGTTCCATAGTGTTCTGCCATTTCATGATATACGGTATTTAATTGTTGGTTATACCAGCCACCATTATGAACAACAGCGGTCTTACAATTATCGGGAACCAGTATCTTTGCAACGCCACCGAAGTATTCATACATGTGAACATGCGCAGCAATCCAAGCCCGTTGTTTCTCATTAATGAATGCTTCCGCATATGTAAACTGACTGTATGTCATAACACCAATGAATACGTAGGCATTGATGATTTCACCGGTATCAGGATCAATGATATGTGCCGGATCTCCGGCCCAATCAACTTCCACTTGTTCGCCAGGCTTCCGATTGATATGCATGGTAGCGCGGCGTTTCTGTTCATCTTGTTGGATGTAATAGCAGAACTGAGAATACATGAGTGGTTCTTCGCTATTAAGGCGGCACTCCTCCATATATTCTGTCCACAGGAGCTTTTTACTGACACCGTTGCGGAGTAGTTCCTTACGGATGTGAGCAAAGTTGGGCATTCGCTTATTGTTAACTTCCTTACTGCTTTTAGGAAACATCAGTTTCTCTAAAGCATCATCTGTCATTGATTCATCTAATGGCCAAGAGAGATTAAGCTCTTTGGCACGGTGTTGAACCTTGACGACAGTTTTCTGGGCAACATCACAGCTTTGCATGATGTTACGTTGAGTGAATCCAAGACTTGTAAGCCTTATGATTTCACGATATTTGGTCATATTTACGACCTCCTTATAATGGATTTACATCTATCGATGCATTAGACCATTATAAGATATATTTACAGAGAAATGATTTCCGTTTGACGGAATCGTGATTTCTTCTAAAACGGAATGTTGATTTTCATCGACCGGACAGGTGATGTATTTTAGTCCGGATTATTCACGAAAGTCTGCAAACCTCTGATTTCAAGCCCCTTGAGGCCTCTTTATTTATCTTTACGTAACATCAGACATACCGTCTCAACATGCCTTGAGAGTACAATAATGATGTCACAAATAAACAGTAACCCCTAGGTGGAGGAGTATTTTTATTAGAATCCTGTAGCAATTTGTACTGAAAAGCTACTTCATTTTCTGCTTTTCATCCAACATTTATCACATGTTTAAACTTACCACTTTGAGGATGCTGCTTTGGTTCCTCCTTAGATAGAGAAATCTCTACATGGTGAATATCATGGGAGGTAAGGAACTTTCTTAGAGCCAAGCAGGCTAAATCAAATACTTCTTCCTTACTATATCCGTTAGCCTGATTAATTCTTAATTCCAATTTATTATCCTTATGAGCTATAATTTGGAATCTTTGGATTTCATGGATTTCTTTTAATACTGCATAGATGGCAAGTGGAGCGATTTTTATTTCCTTATCATCTTCCAGGAGCGTGACAATATCATCAACACGTCCTTCAATAGTCAACCAAGGAGATATATTACCACATGCACAAGGTTCATGATGCATTACTATGCGATCAGTAATCTCATACCGGATGAATGGCTGAGAATAATTATATAAGTTCGTAAGTAGAATTTTATCAGACTGTACACCATCAGGATGGATTGGCAACCCTTTTTTGGACAAATTTATTCCGAACATAAAACCTCATTCAAGATGGCAGGGTTGTAACCTTTTTTATAGCTATAAATGAAAAAACTTATTAAGCTACTTTTCTCGCTTTTCTTGAAAATATCTTTTTATATTCAACTGGCGTCATATAATCTAGAGAACCATGAATTCTTAGGTTATTATACCAGT
>JAEZVF010000015.1 GCA_023443225.1 Bacillota bacterium | reverse complement strand
CAAAATGATATAAAATACATCTATTATATATATTTTTTTAGTTCTCACGTTTGTATTTATTTATTTCCCCTAGTTTGAGTGGAACTTACTTATTCAAAGTGGAACTTACCTTTTCAAGTAACCAATTTTCATTACATATATCTTCTTTTTACACTAATTAATGTACAAAATAGATGATAAATAAGTTATATGTCCAAAGATACTTCCATTATCGTCTTACATATATTTCAAAAAAAGCTTGCTTTGTAGAAATTATTTGCTAAACTGAAAATGTGGAAGGCGCCTTTCGTAAAAACTATCTTGGAGGTCGTTTATGAAAGATTCACAGCAGTACTACAAAGAACCGGGTTCATTTACAAATATTAGCAGTTATAATGATGTTACTGTTAATATTACTAACAATCCAGAATACATTTGCCAAATCGTTCAAGGTTTGATTGTGCATGGAGCATGGACTAAGCTATACGGATTTCCTTCGGATTCAGAAAAAGAAAGTTATCCTTTATACTTGAGCGATTTATTAACCAAAATACTTCACTATGACGCTCGTTCCATTTTAATCCCACGATTGCCTGAAAATCGCGTAATTGCGTCTTGCAGAGAATTTGCAACTTTAGCATGCGCAATTCTAAGAGTGAAGGGCATACCTGCCAGATGCAGATGTGGCTTCGCCGCTTATTTAGGTTATCAAGGCAGCTTAGAAGATCATTGGATTGTGGAATACTGGAATGGAATTAAGTGGATTGCGAATGACCCTCAGATTGATCCATTCCAGTTAAGCATGCTTTATAAGTGGGGACCTAATAATGTAGCGCTTAAAAACGAAAAAATAATTAACAATGACTTCCCAAATCCACATAATCTTTCTTTTGAAAGTGACTTCATTGTTGCCGGCAAGGCTTGGCAGCTTTGCCGTAATGGCTTGTTTGACCCAATGAAATGCGGTATTGAAGATCTTTGGGGATTATGGTTTGTCAGGGGACAGCTTCTTAGAGATTTTGCTGCTCTCAACAAAGTTGAAACAACTCCACATCTATGCAGGCGCGACCTTGATTGGGATACTTGGCGGTTTTTAACTGCTAATGATTTTGACTTAGCCGAATCAGATTTCCTACTGCTTGACAAGATTGCTTCCTTGTCTTTAGATGTTGATAATAACTTAGACACTATCATTGAAACATATGAACTCAATCCCTCCTTACAGGTTCCTAACCACATTCTTGAATCAAGATAGATTTCCTGCTTACCGACAAATATCATAAAAAGAAACGGAGTTGAAAATATGGCTATCAAGGATCAATATTTATCGGATTTTGAATCGATACTGTCACACAGACATGATAATGGTGCAGATTATTGGACTACACCTGACAACCGCTTAATCAAAGGATCACCTTTTTCCACGATTGAAAGCATACTATATTTGTTGGAATTAGGCATGGAACCCAACGACCCTTTGCTTAAAGAATGTGCTGAGTTATTATTCCGTGCATGGAGAGAAGATGGTAGTTTTAAGGTGTATCCACAAGGATCAGTTTACCCATGCCATACGGCCCATGCTGCCGATGTGCTATGCCATATGGGATATGCCAATGATGCGCGGCTGCAAAAGACATACCAACACCTTTTAAATACCCAATATGCTGATGGCGGTTGGCGTTGTAATAAGTTTAGCTTTGGACATGGCCCAGAAACCGAGTATTCCAACCCACACCCAACACTGATTATCCTAAGTGCTTTCCGTTTTAGTGACTATCTTAACAGAGAACCGGCATTGGATAAAGCAGTGGATTTCTTACTAAATCATTGGACTATACGAAAACCGATTGGCCCTTGCCATTATGGAATAGGTAAATTGTTCATGCAGGTTGAATATCCATTCCGTAGCTACAATCTTTTTATATATGTCTATATTTTATCTTTTTATAATCGTGCTAAGAATGACAAACGATTTCTGGAAGCATTAAATGCCCTAGAATCGAAAATGGTGGATGGACAGATTGTTGTTGAACGTATTGTTCCAAAGTTATCCAAATTATCTTTCTGTAAAAAAGGTGAACCTAGTACATTGGCTACCATGCGTTATCACGAAATCTTAAAGAATCTTGGCAGAGCATAAGTATATAGAGAGGGCTAACCTTTCATTGATTAGCCTTTTCTTTCCATTCCTAGCTTTCCATAGGTGGCTAAGAATGTAAGATAGTAAGGAATGAATTAATCTTCCATATCGTGAATGGAGTTCATACAAGCTTCAAAAGCATCTAATTCATCGGTACTATAAATATGAGGACTTGTTCCAGCTTCTTCACTATTTACGCCATTCGCATCTGTCCCGTATATTGGACTATATTGAACAACAAATCCACTTTTAGGCATTACAATAAAGGTAGGATCTATTCCAATCCCATCACCACCTGTGTTCTCTCCCACCAAGGTTGCAAAGTTTGACTCTTTTGCCATCATAGCGGCATATTCAGCAGAGGAATAGTTATTACTACCCACAAGCATCCACATTTTCCCCGAAAAATTTATGTTTTCACTAGTGGGTTCTATCTCATAAGAAAATTGATAGAAATAATCAAGTTCTAATCGATCATCTTTATTTAATCCTACAAGCGCTGGCACTTCGGACATAGGCTTCCAATCAATATCGTTTCCCATGTGTGCAGATAGCGTATCTTTTGTTATCTCCCCATTCTTCATAAAAATATACACAGGAACAGATACTTTCTCATTTATGAAAGGTGCCATAACAAGTTCATTAAAATACTCCATACCCCCACCAGTATTTTGTCTTATATCAAAAATGATGTGCTTATAGTTTTGTATCTTATGATAATACTCAAATAGTATCTTTTTATCTTCTTCAAAAAGACTCATATCAAAACTATTGATAGTTACTTTTGCAATGTTATCTTCTTCAATGATTTCAAGTGATACATTTGGATTATCGCGCCCTAAGTCTGGAGAAATGTCAGGTTCTTCTTCTTTTCGTACATCAAACTGCAATACGTAATCATCGTATTTACTTGAAAGAGCATCTATTACTTTTTCCATACGTGCGTAGTTTTTCTTTGATACAGGGTTATTTAATATCTTATACCTAAACGCCATACCATCGCTTTCACTTGCATAGTCTTTCCATTCCTCTATATAACTGTTATAACGGGTTCCCCATATGTCCAGATGCCCTACATAAATATATTCAAAAAAATGTTCTCGCAACAAATGATAATAGTCAAAATCATTGGTACAACTTTTTAATAAAGTTCTAGTGTTATGATAGTTACGTTCATAATCAATTCCATATTTGCGTTTAGCCACACCAATATAAGGGAAATTTTTCATAAATTCTTGATAAAACATCTCAAAATCAGTGAGGTAATCTTCTGGTTGAAGGTCTAACCATTCTTTTTCATTATTTGGAACTGTAGCTAGCCAATCATCAAATAAAAGATAACTGCTATCATTGTCCTTTACAATACTATGTTCGGCGGGTTGACTTACCTCCAACTCAGATTTAGGAACTGTGCTACAACCGGTTAGAACTATAATAGGAATTACTATGCTTATAATTCGTTTCATGTTTATCCATTTCATGTTTATCCGTTTCATATTTTTTCCTTTCACCTTCTTCATAGATGATTGCTATTCAACTACATAGCAACAGACTAATTGCTAACAAGCTTCGTAAATTAAATTGTATAGATAAACTCATAATAAATCATTTTACTGCAGTAGAATGCTTGTGGTTTCATTTTACTCTAGTAGAACTCATTTGTCAACAGTAGAGGCACTCCTTAATGATCACACATTGTGTTCACATTGGGTATAAAAAAACTGACTATGCCTTTACAATATAAATTATAAAGTGCATAGCCAGTGATAGAACCAATGCTTCTATTCTTTTATTTTGCTGCAGCTTCGACAGCTTCAGCACGACTTGCTCTGATTTCCTCTACAACTGCTCTGTCTGCTGTTATTATATCGTCATAGCCAAATCCTGTCAGTTGAGTCTTCATATCATTCCACAATTGGTTAAATTCAGCCTCATCCTTAGCAAATACCATCTTCCAGGATGTTTCTCTTACTAAAGTTCCACACTGTAAACGTTTATTGGAAAGTTCAGAATCTTCTGTAGGTCTTGTATAAGCACAACCAGGAATAACATCAAGCATATTACGTGATTGTAAATAATCTACCATGTTAGGAGCTCCAAACTGTTTTTCCCAATTGTCATCCAATAAAGTTCTGTTTAATTTAATTGAGGTTTCCCATAAACCTACATCATAAGATTCTCCTGATTCAGGATCGATATCAAATTTGTTACCGATATTTGCATTCATCTGTGGGAATCCATCTTTATAGCTACCGCCACCTAATTCATCCGGAACACTAAGGCTATCTCCCCAAGCATTTTTACCAAAATCTGTCATTGTCTGTTTTCCGTCAATAATTTCATAGGTCAAATCTTTAATATTACCTGCATAATAATTAATTCCTTCCGATGAACAGGTCCAATCTAGGAATTCCATTATTCTTTCCGGATCTTTTGCCTTAGAACCGATACCTAATGCTGTTCCATTACCATATGAACTAAATCCATCTGTAACAATCATTTGATTTGAAACAGGGACAAAGGCATATCCATCTCCCTTATTACCGCGTTCTTCGGAATTATAATTACCCATCATCCATGCAAACCACAAATAGAAAATCTGCTTATCCGTTACTTTAGTAAACATCGTATTCATATCTTGTGAAGAAGAGTCGGGATCAAGCAGTCCTAACTGATTTGCCTTGAAATATAATTTTAAAGCATTATAATATGCACTATTGTCATCAATTAATAACTGTGATTCAGTAGCATTTGCGTTTGTCCATACGGATCCTGTAGTTCCAATATAGCCAAAAGCTTGTGCCAATTTTTCTGTCATGGCCATAAATTCACCATCCCAATCTTTAAAAAGAGAAAATGCATATGTTTTTTTGCCATTTGCAGTTTCTGGATGGTTCTCCTGCATTTGTTTCAATACATCTAACAGATCATCTTCATTCTTTATCTCTGGACAGCCCAATTCCTGATAATAATCAAAAGGCATATAAGACGCGATTGATACTTTACCCGCAAAAAGTGTCGGTTCTGTTGGAGACTGTGTAGATGCATTTACAGGAAGTGCATAGACAGCATCTTGTCCAATATAACTTTTAAGATTATCAATTCCAACTTGATATTTTGCAATATTCTGCTTGCCCTCAAGATATTTACTAATATCCATTACGAGGCCGGCATCAACGCATTCCTTCATTTTTGAATTGTCAACTATAACAATATCCCCCAGATTACCTGCTGCTGACCTGGCCTCATATAGAACATTTCCTCCACCAGCGATATTTGGTGCAATGATATTAAGTTCAATATTAAACTTGTCCTTAATAACTTTTCCATACCAACCCGTTTGTAATCCTTGATAATTTGCCTGTGTTGCAAATACATCCAGAGTCAGTGTCTCACTTTTGTCAATCGAACTGTCCTTTGATGAATCGGCTACAGGGTTATTCGTTTTTTCACTTTCCGCTTTCTTTCCGCATCCAACCATTGATAAAACCACCACAACAGCTAGTAGAAATGCCATTAATTTAGTACCTTTCTTTTTCATAAATACCTCCAAATAATTATTATAGCTATGAATAAAACTCTAAACCCCATGTTCTTATACGGTTTTGCGAGGCATAGCTGACCTTGCTCTTAGATTATTTATAGATACAATCAGCTAATATCCAAAGGAACTGATTGTTAACTATCCATGTGAAATCATCCAAGATATCTGTCATATACTTTCACCTGTTTTGGTAACTCATAACAACATGTATTTCACCATGTTAGCCCTTCACTGAACCTATCATGATTCCTTTTACATAAAATTTTTGAAAAATAGGATATACAATTAATATGGGAATAACAACAATTACAGTTACTGTCATCCTTACCGATGTCGGTGTTTGCATTCTGGCCAAATTCATAAGTGCCGCATCTCCGCTTCCACTCTTGAACAACGCTGCCAAGGAACTCGATTGATTTATGTATTGGTATAATACGTATTGTAATGTATAAAGCTTCGAATCTGTCATCAAGATTAGAGTATCCTGGAAAGAATTCCACTGTCCAACAGAAGAAAAGATTGCAACCGTAGCCAATATCGGCTTAGATATCGGTATAATGACAGAACTAAATATTCTAAGTGTACCTGCACCATCAATCTTCGCGGCTTCCTGTAATTCTTTTGGAGTAGACTCAATATATGTTTTTACCAGGATTATATTAAATGGTTGAACGATTGCTGGTAATATATAAGCCCAGAAGTTATTGGTCAATTTAAGATTCATCATAGTAATAAACCATGGAATCAGACCCGCGCTGATATACATAGTAATAACGGTATAACGATACCAGAAACGTCTGCCTTTTAAATCTTCCTGTGTAAACATAAAACCCAGGAACGCAGAACCCAATAAAGTCCCTAATGTTCCAAGTACTGTTCTTCCTACCGATACCAATGCTGCATGAGTAAGACCTGGAATCTTAATTACATCAACATAATTATTAAAATGTATTTTTTTTGGTAAAAATATAATCTGCCCATTCGCGCTCAAATCATTTGCACTTATGGTATTGATAATTAGATAATAAAACGGATATATACATAGTATCATGAAGATAAAGAATACTGTGTATATGATTGCGTTAATCATTTTGTCTGACACTGATGTTTTATTCTTTTTCATTGTTCTCCTCTTATATCATTGATTCTCCTCTGATTAATTTCGATAATCCGTTAACCGCAAAGAGTAAGGTGATACTAACAAGACTCTTTAATATACTAATTGCAGTTGCCAGCGAATAACCTCCTGAACCTAAGCCAAGATTATATACAAATAAATCAAGAACTTGAATATGCTTGCTATTGAATGCATTCTGGAATACATAATATTGATCCATACCATTATTCAAGAAGTTTGCAATGCTTAGCATAAGCAAAATAAAAAATGTAGGCATAAGGGATGGAATTGTTATATGGCGCATAATCTGAAACCGTTTTGCACCATCCACTTTTGCAGCTTCATAAAGTTCCTGATCAATTCCCGCTATAGCAGCAATGTACATAATGGCAGACCAGCCTACACTTTTCCAGATTCCCCACAGCCACATGCTAAGCCAGGTATGCTTGTCTGATTGCAAGAACATAATCGGATTATCTATTACTCCAAGTTTAGTCAGTAAGGCATTCAACATACCCGAACTAGAGAAGATCGAAAAAGCAAGGGAATAAACCAGGACCCAGCTAATAAAATTAGGAATTGTTGTAAGTGTTTGAACTAACTTTTTATACCAGCCGCACTTTATTTCTGAAAGAAAAATTGCAAACATAAGCGGCAACCATGATGTTAATATTCCCAATCCGCTCATTGCAAAGGTGTTTTTTAGTACTTCAAGAATCTGTGCTCTTTTAACATCGTTTTCTACCAACGATATAAACCAACGTAACCCTACAAACTCACATTCCGATAATGTTTTTGGTGGTCTGAAATCATAAAATGCATATACCCATCCATAAAGCGGATAATAAGCAAATACTGCTAACAAAATCATAAATGGCAGAATTAAAAGCAATTTCTTAAAGGATTCAATATTTTTCTTGTTGGACATATAATCACGTAGCCCTAGTTTTTTTATATGCATCCTCAATGTGCCTCCTTATTCATTTCTGTTGAATTATTATAACAACACCTATGTGAAATAGATACCCGAGGAAGTTCACACTCACCCGTAGTTTTTAGATATTTGCAATGATTATTTCTCGGATTTCTTTCTTGTATAAATCAGAAATTCCAAAATCGATCGATTTGTATGTCCATGCAGCTCTGCCTATTCCATATTTCTCAAACACCTCGTGCATATCCTCATACCATCTGACTATACTTTCAGCAGGAGCATCCTGAATCACGCCATATTCTCCGCAATAAAGTCTTACATTATTATCTATAGCAGCCTTCACAGCCGAATTGATAAGAGAAGACAAATAATCACATCCTAGCTTTGTGATACCTTTATTGTAAAGACCTGAGCCAAAGGCATTAATCTCTTTTGAGGTTCTTCTATAATCATTGATATCTCCCGGATATCTACGCTCTCCTTTGGGCATCAATTCTAGCCAGGATGCACTCTGGTGGGTGAAGAGAAACGGTTCATAAAAGTGGAAATTGTATACTATATTCTCATCCTGTGGTAGTTCCAACTGATCTAACGTATGTACACTGTTCCATTGGATTCCCCCTACTACAATATTTGTATCTTTCGTATGGTTTCTAATTATCTGTATCGCCTGTGTTGCCAATGCATTCCATCTTAAACTATCTTGTTCTACAATTTCATTCAAGAGTTCAAATGAAACAAAATCACTGAATTTTCCATACATTTGCGCTAATACATCCCATATTTTTAAAAATTGTTGCTGTAGATTTGTATTATCAAATAAATTATTCTTGCTTGTATCCGTCTCACAAAAAGAAAAGCCCGGAACCTTATGCAGATCAAGAATAATATTTAGATGATACTTTTTGCACCAATCCAAACAATGGTTTATATACTGTAGTCCCACAGCGGTTCCTGTTTCCTCTATTTTGTCGATTACCTCATAATCAATCGGAAGACGTACATGATCCGCCCCCCATAAGGCAATTGTTTCTATATCTTTCTCGGTAATAAAGGTATCATAATGATATTTTTCATATTTGCACTGAGATAACCAGCCTCCCAGATTAATTCCTTTCCTATAACCAGTCCACTTTTTCATTCAATTTTTCTCCTTTTAAATTTTCCAACCATGGAATGTGATGTGTCTTCCATAACAATGCATTATAGTTAATGATAATAAATTTTCTTACTACTTCATACATGACAAATCCCACTTTCATCCGTAATAATTCCATATCAAACGAATACCTGAACTATTCTACATGCATCCGTAATTTTTAGATATGATACTTTATAAAAAATAAACCTATTGATGATTAGCTTTTCTACTGTTATAGTAAATGTAAATTAAGATTAGCATAAATCTGAAGATAAACACTGGAGTAAGTATGAAGAAATTATTGCAACAATTAACTGATTTTATCAATAACCTAAAAACAAAAAATAAGCTACTGTCTATTTATTTGATTACCGGAATTATCCCCATTATTATCATAGGCTCAATTTCTATAGGTTCGACAAATTCGAAAATGCTGCAGTTTGAGAAATCACAATTATCAGCCGAAAACAACCGTGCCCGAAATATTATCTATAATACAACCTACCTTTTTTCAAACATATCCAACATCATATGCTCGGATTCTGTTTTGCTTTCCCTTATTACCACGGATTATATGTCTGAAAATGATGTATACAAAGCTTACCGGAACTATACTCTGCTGGATACCTTTAAAACCAATTACACAGAAATATCAAATATAACACTTTATATAAATAATCCGACTATGATTAGCAGCGGAAAGTTTCAGCTCATTACTCCAGACATTAAAAAAACTGCCTGGTACAAGGCAGCCCTATCCAGTTCGGGTGAGGTAATCTGGGAGTATTCTTCTTCAAGTAACAGCTATACCAGCGTTCAATTAGTACGCTATATCAGCAATCCCTATGATGATAATTATGCGGTTCTTGTCATCGGTATCAGTAATAATTATCTTCGTTCCTTGTTTGAGGGTAATCGTTTCCAGACAATTATCAGCCTTAATAATCAAGAAATTGTATATTCGGGAAATGCACAGGAAATAGGCACTCCCTATCCCTTCAAACCTTCAAACAATCTTCAAAAGGGTGAAGTATATTCTACCACTTATAAAGATACGAAAGTACTTGCTTATGCATCTTCAACGAAAGCACGTTATAGCAATGATAAGTTTCAAATCATCACGATTAGTAATAACTTACATGAAATCCGAAATGCAATCTTACTTTTTGTGTTTATACTAATGATTTCTATCGTGTTTCCACTTATTCTTATTTATTATTTTACGAATTTATATAGCAGACGAGTAAATACCGTACGCGAAGAAATGCATAAAATAGCACAGGGTAATTTTAATATAACACATTCCTTAAGCGGAACAGATGAGCTTGGTGAATTATTCAAAGACATGAACTCTACTATCCTGTCTATCCAGGCTCTTAACGAAGAAATCTTCAATGAGAAACTTATGAAGAAGGAGCTTGAGAATCAACAGCAGAAAATACAATTTGAGCTGTTTTCCAGCCAGATAAACCCTCACTTTTTATTCAATACTCTGGAGTCTATCCGAATGCAGGCTGCTATCAATGGTCAGGAAGAATTAACCTTTATTATCATGGAATTGGGAAAACTACTACGTTTCTCTTTGGAACATAAAAACAAATTAGTACCACTGGCTCATGAACTTGAATATTTACGGGCATATTTTGAAATACAGCATTTTCGTTTTCAGGATAAGATTAATTATGATATACATATCAGCCCCAAACTTGATATTAGTAAAACATATGTACTTCCTCTTATTCTCCAGCCCATTGTAGAAAATGCTTTTACTCATGGGTTTTCTACGAAAAAGGTTGGTGGACTTATCGATATAACTATTTTAACAAGGGATAAGAATCTAATAATTACCATACATGACAATGGCGTAGGAATGACAATAGAGAACCTTACTAAACTCAACGATAGTTTAAATAACGATGTACTTTCCCCTTCGAATAGTATCGGGATTCGTAATGTATATAACCGTATCCGGTTATTTTACGGCGAACCGTACGGGCTTTACATCACCAGTGAATTATCTGTAGGAACCACTGTCACTATTAAATTGCCTATACGGGAGGATTATTCTGATGAAAGTATTATTTATTGATGATGAAGCACTAATTCGAAGAGGTTTCCAGGCTATTATACCATGGAAGAAATATGGATATGAAACATTTTATGAAGCAGAAGACGGTAAGGAGGGTATTGAGAAAATCATTGATCTATGCCCTGAGTTAGTGCTTTTGGATATACGAATGCAGGATATTGATGGTATTGAGGTTACAAGGCGAGTTCGTGAAGCTGGTTTTAAGGGAAGAATTATTATAATTTCCGGTTATTCTGATTTCGAATATGCAAAATCTGCTATTCGATATGATGTGACTGCTTATCTGCTTAAGCCGGTAGACACCAAGGAATTAATCGATGCAATTCTTACAGCAAAGGATGAATTAGAAAAGGAAAGCTTATTATCGGTTTACGCAGGACAACCCATAACCCAATCCATATCAAATGTAATCAGCGATATTATAACAGGACGTTTAAAGTACACCTCGGATATTACTGTTGCTTATGGAATAGAATTAACTAGTGATTATTATCGACTGATAGCAATCCATCCACTAACTCAAGATGAGAACTCCGTTGCTAAAAAGGATTTTTTACATAATATAAAAACGCAGAATCCATACACGGTATTCATTAACCAAGATATATTCCTCCTACTGTCCTCCAGGCAAAGTTATCTTGAGTACGAACAGCTCTTGAAAACATATTTTTTAAATACTAAAAAATCAGAATTTTATTTTATACATAGTGATATCATTCGTAACATTGACCATTTGTACTCTCATTATAAAGAGATCAAAAATACAATTGATCATATGTTTTTTATGGCCGACAGCTCTTATATATATTCCTTCCAAGGTAATAAACCAAGCTATACCATTCAGAATTTTGATATTCTAGAGCAGACTCAGTCTATTATTAATGCAATATTAACATTGAACTACAACCTTCTTATGGATCTAGTTGCAGAATATTCTGATTACTTATGTATACGGAAAGTTGCCCGCGATTCAATCGGCTTCATAATTGGGAACAGCTATCAGCAGATTATTACTGAGTTATCCCTCAATTATCCACAAATCGAGCTGGAGCTTCCGAGGCATAATGCTTTTTTGGCTAAGGTTTCCGAGTTTATGTTCCTTTACGAATATTTCGATTATTTTAAAAAGCTGCTTACACAAATAGTAAACCTTATAACGGAAAATGATAATCACAAACCATGTAAAAGACTTTGTCAATATATAGAATCCAATTATGCTTCTCCATTAAAATTAGAAAACCTAGCAGAGCAATACGGGTACAATAGTTCCTATCTCGGAAAGTTATTTAAAAAAGAGATAGGCGAATCTTTCAATACATATCTCGATCGTATCCGTATCAAATATGCAAAAGAACAGCTGAAAAGAAATGCTTCTGTCAGCCAGACTGCCATTGGCGTTGGTTATAATGATATTGATTATTTTACGAAAAAATTCAAAAAGTATGAAAACTGTTTACCTTCAGAGTACAAAAAAAGTATTGGCGATAAACCAAAAAACGGGCCTATCCATTAGGATAGGCCCTATAAATTATATTAACTTAGTTGCTAGTTCCAAAACCACAGTACTTTAAAATTTGATTTAACAAATCGCTACATGAACTAAATTTAAAACTCATAATGGTTGCCTCCTTTATGATGATTGCTATCAATGTTATTTCATTGATTTCTCTTAGGAACAACATAATTGTAACATATGTGTAACAAAATTGTAATATTTAAGTTGTGGAAATATAGGAAATATCTAGAGACAGTCTACATCGTTCTTACATACCTCAAAAAACACTCACATACTAGCCCCTGTTAATACTTTGCTGAATGCCTGTTCTTCTATCTGTGCAACACACAGAATCATTTCCTGAACTTCATCAAGATTTTTTCTCTCCCCCAAGAGATATTCTACCATCTGCCCTACCATTTTTTCTAATACCATACCACTCTGCATAAAGAGTTCTGCAGCTTCACACCATGAAATAATCTGATGTTTTGTTCCTAATTCAGCCAACACGCCTGCAAGCCTTTCTCTGCAACACATATAAGGAATTACATCGGCTTCTTTAATACCTAATAAACGGTTAGGCATTTGTGGAACTGTTCCAGAAAACATAACCATATTTCGTAACACAGCCTCATAGTCTTCCTTAGATAATTCTTCCTTCCAAGTAGGAAATTCCTTAGCAAGCTTAAGCATACCTCGTATACCTATAAATCCAACTGGTGAAACCAACATTTTCTTGGCTTTTTGATAAAATGCTTCTTTCGCAATTTCTATCGCACTTTTCAAATTTTCCTTAAAAGCAATGGTACATACTGTGTTTTTTTGCGATAACCCTTTTGTTTCCACATTCATTGCCTTTTCTAATAACTCATATGATATTTCTTGCACTGTTTCTATACCACAATCCAGTATATATGCACTTTTCCGATCCTCGTCATAACCAACCATTAACACATAATGTATTGGTATATGATACTTCTGATAGAGTTTTGGATAATACTCTAGATAATACATATCCAGACAACCAAGTACTACTGGGTTTCCTGTATCAATTTGAGCTTTTGCAACTTGTAAAGCATAATCAAATGTTCTGCCCTCAATGTGCTTGTACCTAAACCCTACAATATCCGCGATCTCCTTATACATCTGTTTGGTTCTACCATCTCCCCAAGCTGCCCGCCGCTTGAGTTCTCCTGTAGTGAATTTCTGGTAGACAAAATTACCAATACCACTTAAGCTAAAAAAGAAACCGAGCGGTATCTTTTCTCCACTTTTATGCATATACAAATCCTCAATGCCATTCCACATACATTCATAATCATCCTTATGATGTGGGACTGATACTATTCTTTTACTCATACAAATACTCTCCTTTATTATTTTGTCATAAAGAAAGAATAAACCCTCGCATGATACGAGGGTCAATAGTTTTTTATATTTTTTTAATTGGAAAACATATCTCTGTGATAAATTTCTCTGGATTTGTTTCATTTCCAGGAGATTTATAATAGGTAGAAAAAGATTTCCCGCAAAATTGATATTTGTTTTCTTTGATCCAATTAGTCATATAGTTAATCACATTACTAATTTTAGTATATACTCCTTGAAATGCAATTGTTGCTGCAATACATTCTGGAACTTCAAAAAAATGTACTTTATCTGAATCTTGGTACAATTTTTCCACAACCCGTTGTACTTCTACATCAATCAGTGAATTTCTTACATCATATTGATGTGTAATCGAAAACGAATACTCTACTTCTGAAAATCGTACTCCTAATTGATCACAGCATTTCATCAATTCCGTCCACAGAATACCTTCCTCTGAAAATTGATGCAGTATCCCCCTGTAACTTGCCACCTTTCGGGCAGGTATTACTTTTATTACTACAGAAAGTGCGCACATGTCCTGCTTTTTCAAATCCCGTATGGCTTGCTCCATAAATTGCATTTGCTGCTTGATATTATCTAACTCATCTTGCTTTTCCTTTTGCTTCATTTGAACAAACTGGATGATATTCTCATTGGAACCACTTTGCATTTGAATTGTGGCGATTTCTTTTAATCCAAATCCAAGATTTTTTAATACCTGAATTTGATTAGCAAAAACAATCTGGTGTTCATTGTAATATCGATATCCATTGGTCTTATCTGTGTATTCTGGTGTAAGCAAACCAATTTTATCATAGTTACGAAGCATATGAATGCTGATACCCGTGAGATTTGAAAATTCACCAATTCTTAACATGTTTCATCTCTCCAATAATATTGAATATCTAGTTCCTATCCTGTCTCTGGCATATCAACTTATTATACATTTCCTGACATAAGAAGTCAACCTGCGGACCAGAAGTGTATTCTCTTACACGTACCAGAAACGCCTATCATGAGAAAAGCATATTTAATGTTTAAGAATAAAAAATGGGTCTATCCATTAGGGTAAGCCCAAAAAATTATTTAAACTAATTGTTACTTCCAAAACCACAGTATTTTAAAATTTGATTTAGTAAATCACTACATGAGCTAAATTTGAAATACATTATATTTGCATTACTTTATTATTTACTACGCCAAAATAGAAAGGCTAACAAAAAGCCAAATACAAAAATAAAACCACAACTATAGTAAACAATAAAACTTTCGGCTGTGGCCGTTGTTCCTTTTGGAGCACCATTTATCCTAGTACTACTATAACTATTTGTTATGTCTTTTCCCTTACTATCGTATAGATGTAATCCCATCCAATCTGGTTCACCATTGCTACATATCTGTATCAATGCTTTGTTAGAAATAATCCCCGAGTACTCGGTTTGTTTTAGAGAAGTTAGTCCTGTATTCTCATATTCAAAGCGAACTGCTCGATCATCAGGGAATAACCCATATATAGCAAATGTTCCTTTCCCATCTGCAAAAAAATATTGCGATACAGGATAGCCAGAGTCATAATTTGCATCAAAAATTGTATATTTACCATTCCAGCCTCGCTTTAGCCGAGCCAGTCCCTGAAAGCTATTCCCATATCTATTATCTGTGAACAACACATACAGCCAGCCATTTTCTTTATGTATAAATTCAACTTCAGCTTTTACATCTTCATTAAAGATATAATCACTGATAGCTCCGCCTAGTTCTTCCGAATTAGCCGAGAAGCGATAAATACCGCCATAGTACAAGTAAATCAGGACGAATGTGGTTAGAAGTATTATTATTGATATAATTTTACTTTTTGCTATTTGCTTCATACGGCTTAGGGTCCTCCCATTCTATAAACGCTAACAGCTAATTCACATTAATCATCCCATGTTTGTAAAATCTGAAGTTGCACGCAAACCTCATTTTATTCAATACTTTCTCCACTCATGATATCAAAAGGCATTATTAGCAATCTACTTAATGGTTTATAAAATTCATTAAAAAGCCAAGAAGTCGCATTGGTATAGTTTTCAATTGTATCAAATTGCCAATATGAGTAGTACTTAACACATTTCACAATTTTTGTTAAAGGTCTTGGTGCTTCTCCTATCTTATCAAATACAAAAAATCTTTTCATGTATTTAATGTCAATGCATCCAGTAAGTTCTTTTTGCAGTGGTAACATTTCTTTTACAAGATTTTCGAATTCATGGAGTTTATCAGGCTTTACCTGAAATAATTTGACCTCTGAAAATGACATATTTACCATCTCCCCAAATTTATTTTATATCCAAATTATAACACAAATACGGAATAAGCAAACATTTTCTCTGTAAAAATTTAGTTGAAGTTCAGATATCAATTGTCGCTTTCTTTCATAATACTTGTCAAAATTGACGAAAAGGTCCCTACATTTTATCAACAAAAAATAGGCCCGAGAGTATTAAAAACAACTCCCAGGCTTTTACCCAACCGTGTACATAACCTAAAAGGTTGTGCGTTTTCTCTCGGACCAAACTAATAATTATTATGTCTAAGGGCACCACCAAATTACAAACTTTTGTTTTTCTCAATGTAGATTTTTAATGCCTTTATAGAAAGTATTAAAACATAAATAAAAAGTACTGTAATAAAAATCGATGCTGCAACAAAGAAAAGATAGATAAACGAAAAACCCATGTATGAATTATTATAATACATATTATCCTATTCCTCCCATCCATTTAACACTTCCATTATTATACTTTATATTACTTAATAACGCAATGAAAACAGACCTTATATGGAATGCATACACATTATGCTTAAGAACTGCATATATTTGTATGAGATGAAATTTATTTGTGGCTAACAAATCTGTAAAAAGATGTGTTATGCAATGGGTGCAAAATATGGATGAATGTGAACTCATTACTCTAATCTCGTTGGTATCCTGCTCGATATCAAAATGTTGCTCTACTGACGAAATATCTCTTTTGGCAGTTGTTTTTACTCAACTTGGCGATACGCTTGCTACTATTCTTACGAAAAGAGAGTTGAATGAGAAATGTACAAATACCGATACCGATAAAAAAAGTGATTGCAGCGACTTCACAACAGATAATGATAATGATTCTTGTTAATCCATAGCACTTCGGTCAGAGGAATACTATTCTTGGTTATGACCGGAGTGCTTATCTAGTTCCGTCTAATCCAAATTTATATAACTTTTCCATCACAATGCCTGATAAAATTGCCTAAATTATAACCACTCATCATAATTATCCATCGTTCGTTGCAACTCTTCAAAAAAGACTTTCAAATGATATCCATCTGTAGTCGCATGGTGTACTGTCACAGAAAGTGGCATCTTTATATTACCATCTGATTCAGTGAAGCCCCCTGCTTCAAAACTAGGTACATAGTAATCCTTGATTCCATGGTTGTGAAGCGAAAAACTATTGAATGTAAACCATGGAATACAGGATATGATATAAGCATTCGGTAGTGGAAGCCCTTTTGATGATAGGATTCCATGACTGTTACCGTACATTTCCGTATCATCAATGTAGCAATTATAAAAAGTCTGAAAGCAATCATTATACTCTGTCCACAACAGAGATGTGGTTTTGTCATCATCATGAAACATGGGATAAGCCGGAGTGAGATTTTCCCAATGTCCAAGGATACCATCCTTGACTGCAACTCTCAGTTCTTCTTGTTTACTAATTGCTCGAGTTACCAGATAGAGGTAAGCAGGAAAGAATTTATATCCTTGTGCCTTCAAGGTTTTACGCAGATTTGTGACATCCATCATCACATTCACAGTGTAACTGGTAGGTGCTATCTGCGAGTAATAATGAAAAGCCTGTGACATTGGCCATGTATTCATATCAATGGGAATAAAAATAGGTTCTCCTTTCATACTTCACTCACCCACAATCCATGTTGATTACAGCTATAATATATTTTTCCTTTGCTCATCTTTGGAAAACGTACTTCACCACTTTGCTCTGGATAAAGCTTTACAAAAAGGACTCTGTCACAGACTACATAAGCGATAAAGTTAATATAATGTGCTTTGCTCATTTCATGTGAAAAAGTGATATAGTAATCATTTTCAATGGTTTCAACATTAATACTATGCTCTTCATCACTTGGTTTGGCAATCAAAGCAGTCAATTTGCGACCGCAGCAAGAAAAGTCTGCCTCGCCTGTGGATGTAATAATATTTCCACAGCTTGGGCAAATATAGAATTGAATTTTTTTCATATTTCCTCCATTTGTATCGTTTGGGTCTAAATCTCCCAACAATATTTTTTCAATGTTTACACTCAATACTTCAGATAATTCATGTAGTAAGGATACATCCGGACATCCTAAACCGCGCTCCCATTTTGAAATGGTTTTATCGCTGATGTTCATAGCATCAGCCAGTTGTTTCTGCGTCAGCCCTTTTTCATTCCGTAAACTTAAAATTAACTTTCCAATTTTATAACAATCCATGATGTTCACCTCCATGTAATAAGCATAACAATAGATAGTTAGCATTTCAATAAACGCTCCGTAGAGTTACACGCTGATGGTTAATTCCATTAACGCTTATATAGCAATCCCCTCTAACAGCAGCCGACAATGCGCCACCGCCTGCTCCTTCAAATCAAAATCGGGATAACGAATGCACCATTCGTAACTGATTCCCCTGATTGCCATAACAAAGTGTTGGGAAAGCACATCAACTGGAAGAGTACTCTGCAATTCTCTTCGCTTGATTCCTTGCTCAAGTATATTGTGAAACAGCGTGTAAAGCTCCCGACTATGGCCCTTAACTGCTTCTGTATCCACCGTTCCAGCAAGCAGCATCTGGTAAACCTTCTTCATATTTTCACAGCCTATTGATCCTATAAGCACATCCGCAATTCTTTCTGTCAGAGCAAGTAGCACTAGAGACGTGGGCATATCACCCGGTAGCCTTTCCAGAAAAGCTCTATAATCTGTATCAGCACGGGCTGCATAATCCGCTATTAATACTGCTATTAGTGCATCCTTGGACTCAAAATGTACATAAAAAGCACCCTTTGTTATGCCAGCTGCGTCAGTAATATCTTCCACGCTGACATCGGTATAGTCGCGTTCTGCAAACATCTTCTTTGCAATTTCATATAGCTTCTTTTTTGTTTCTGCCCCCTGTACTTTTTTCTTGTTTGGCTTTTTCTCTCTCATAGACTTGCTCCTCTATTGTATATTCTATTAAAATTTAGTATAATGAACTTGGTTACTAACCACGTTTAGTAAAGTGGTTAAGTTAATTCTAATATAACATTTGTCTAGATTAAATTCAAGCAATCAGACAAGGCTAAACAAGTTTGACTCTTTAAAGTTCGCCTTGTTGGGGAGCACGATTTGAACTGCTAATAGAATCTTTTGAATAAGAATTGGAGGAAACAGTATGAGCGAGAATAAAATCATTAAAAATCTCATCGCTATGGTGCTGTCCGTCATTATGGTTGTGGGCATGATTCCAGTTTCGGCGACAGCGGAGACAGGCAGGCTATTTCTTGGCGCAAGTGTTGAGATTAGCGCATTTGAGACGCTTATGGAAGACATCGCAGTGCAGAGCGTTCCACTAGGCACATCCCAATCGGATTTAGTGCTACCCGATATCCTGACGGTAACAGTAAGGTCAGTGACTTCGGTAGGAGATACTCTACTGGATTTCGATGAAGCCTTGCCAGAATCAGGACGTGTTAAGGTGGTAAGCGGGCCGGCGATTGACGGCGATAGTGCTAGGGTAATTACTGTATCAATACCTGTCAAATGGGTTTCCTCGCCGGAATACGACTGTGAAATGTCAGGTACCTATATCTTTGCTCCCGTCTTGCCAGAGGGATATGACTTGGTAGATGAAGTCGAGGTACCACAGATTACTGTAACGGTGGGACTGGATATGCTACTAGCCTTAACCAGCACTGCTGCTGACTATTCCTGGTACGATACCAACCCTGCTGCAGCTGAGTTTAATATCAGCAGTGTCCCACAACTTGAGGGGCTTGCAAACATTGTGAAAGGTAACCATGGCCCAGCGTTTGATTTTTTAGGAAAAACAATTAAACTCGCAGCAAACCTTAATCTTTCCGGGTATGATAGCTGGACGCCAATCGGAACGATTGACAACCCTTTCTCCGGAACCTTTGATGGTAATTTTTACACCATAAGCAACATGACCATCAACTCCACTGGTGCAAACTACGTCGGCTTATTCGGCAATGTGACAGGCTCTGTGTCCAATTTGGTTCTTTCCAATGTGAATGTGACAGGAAACGAGAACGTTGGCGCTGTGGCTGGACAAAGCCTGGGCAGCATTGTTAATTGCGCAGTTGTAGGAGGTACCGTTAAGGGTTACGGTCGAATTGGTGGAGTGGTTGGCCGGTCAGAAGGACCGATTGAGAGCAGTTTTTCGACTTGTAACGTAGTGGGTACGGGTGCTTATGGTTCTTATCATGTTGGAGGCATCGTAGGATCACTATATAACCGATTAATGAACTGTTACACAACTGGAAAGGTAAGTGGTACGGGTCAATTCTTTCAACAAGTCGGTGGTATTGCCGGTTCAGCCGGGAATGGTTCAAGTATACAAAACGTATTTGCCACCGGTGCTGTCAGCGGAAACATGAACGTCGGCGGTATCGTAGGTACCGTTAGCGGTTACTTTGATATGTTTGGTATGGGAATAAGCATAGTCAAAAACAACGCCGCACTTAATTCGAGTGTATCAGCTGACTCGGATATAGGAAGGGTGGTTGGGAAAGCTTCAGACTATACGGATGTTGCAGATAACATCGCCTACGCACACATGGTGAACAGTGTTTCCGACGGAACAAGCAAAACTCTACCTGACATCAACCAAACTGGTTTTTTCACGGCTAATGGTTTTGCAACATCTGCTTGGTTATGCCAGGATAGTAAGCTGCCCATCCTAACGGCTTTTCCTGCTGGATTGCAAACGGGAAATTTCCCTACACACTTGGCATATACGACCCCATCTATGCCACAAAATGTAAAAGCAACGAGTGGGAACGCTCAGGTAACGCTCAGTTGGTCGGCACCCACCATTCCTGGTAGCAGTTATATCACTGGCTACGAGGTAAATAAGGAGAGTGGAAGCTGGGTTTGGGTTGGCATGAATACTTCCTACACGTTCACTGGATTAACGAATGGAACGAGCTACACAGTTTGGGTGCGTGCAGTCAATAACATGGGAGGTGGTGCCCAAGTTCCTGTAACGATAGCTCCAGGTATAACCCCCTCGGCTCCGCGCAATCTTAAAGTCACCAAGGCTGAATACGGAGAGGTGACTTTAACATGGGACACGCCCACAAGTGTAGGAACTGGACCGATTACCAATTATCAATATCGCACGACTATTAACACAACATCTGGTGAGTGGAAAACTGTGGCTGGCACTACCGTTACCATATCGGGGTTGGGCAACGGATCTCAATACATTTTTGATGTTAGAGCCGTCAACAGCTATGGTGAGGGAGCCTCTACACAAGTTACCGCCATTCCCAAGGGTAAACCTCTTCCTCCCAGATACCTGGAAGCCCAAACGTCAAGTGAGCAGGTGACGCTGGTTTGGTATGCACCAATACTCGACGGAGGAAGCGCTATCACTGGATACGAGGTGTACAATCCGGTGACAGGCAAGTGGGAAACAACAGACTTAACTACCTATACAATCACCGGATTGGACAACGGCAAATTATATTCATTTTCAGTAGTCTCCGTAAATGCTATGGGTAAAAGTGGTGGGGTATCGGTCACTGCCACACCTAGACAGGCACCCGCTATCATTAGTGAAAATAGTGTAACTCTAGTCTATGGTGACGGCGGAACATACCAGGTCGTTACAAACGGTACCACACCGATTACATATTCCTTGAAAAATCAGCCATCGGGGGTAACCATTAACAGCTCTACTGGTATCCTTACCATACCCAAGACAATTGCTGTGGGCACCTATCCCTTTACTATCACGGCCAGCAATGGCCAATCCCCAAATGCAACGCAAGCGTTCACCCTGGTAATCAACCGCCGAGTACCTGCTTTAAGCGATCTAGTATACAGCCCCCTGGATAATGTCGTCTACAACGGTATGCCCCAAGAAATCGGCACGGTTTTGGATAGATACTCCATCGGAATGGACTTCACCGTATACTACTCGGGTACTGTTGGAACCGTATACGCAAAGTCCACTACCCCGCCAATCAACACAGGAGATTATCAAGTAACTGCAAGTATCGCCGAAAATCCAAACTTCATGGCAGCTGAACTTATTTTGGTTAATTTTTCAATAGAAAGGAAAGCAATCCTTGTTACGCCGACAATAGGTCAAAAAAAGGAATATGGACAAGATGACCCAGTGTTAAACTACTCTCTTTCCACGCCCCTCGTATCTGACGATGCTATGACTGGATCCCTTACCCGCGTTGCTGGTGAGAATGTAGGCGACTATGAGATTTTACTTGGTTCATTATCTGGAGGAAGTAATTATACATTAACACTTAGTAGCTCCAATTTTACTATAACTCCTAAGAGTAGTGTTGCGTTAACAATTGCAGAAATCCCACCTCAAACCTATAACGGCAGCGCTTTTACCCCAGAGCCTGAAGTAAGGGACGACAGTGTTGTCCTGGTAAAGGGTATTGATTTTACCTATGACTATGAGAACAATGTAGACGCTGGAGTCGCAACAGTAACTATCTCTGGCACGGGTAATTATGCAGGCAGTACCGGTTCTAGTGCCTTTACTATCAATAAAGCGGAGAATTTATTCCGTATTTCCTGTGCCAATATTACCTATGGTGAGACCCCCACTCCAACTGCAGATATTAACATCAGCGGAGGAACGGTTTTCTATGAATATAAGAATCAAGGTGCAGATGACAGCACATACTCTCCAACCGTACCGACTGCGGCGGGAAGTTACACTGTACGCGGAATCTCAATGACCACAGTCAATTACAATGAGGCAAACTCCACTGTGGATTTTCGTATCAATAAATTAGTACCGTCCCTTACGTTGGAGACTGACCCAGCAGACAATCAAACTCGCCCAGGCAGCGTATCACTTTTGGCTGTGCTTCCTGCTGATGCCACAGGAAGTTTAACTTATAAGGCTGGACTGGATACTATTACAACGGTAACCCTTCCTGCCAATATTGTCTCTTTTACGCCAACAGACTCATTAAACACCTATGATTTTACTGTAGAGTACAGTGGTGACAGTAAATACGAAGGTATGACCAGTTCCTCTCTAACATATAGCTTTACAAAATCCAATCAGGCAGAATTAGTAGTTGCAGATGGTATGGTCAGCTACGGTGATGGACTGGATTTATCTCATCTTGTAAGTGGCGGTTCCGGCACGGGTAGACTTAATTTCGCCCTAACCGACGGCCCTGGTGTAATTGATGGAACAATACTGACTCCTACAGGCATAGGTGAAGTGAATCTTATTGTGACAAAAGCGGCTGATTATGACTATAATACCAAATCAACAAGGCTTAAAGTGACAATTTATCCCCGAATCATCACCTTCTCGGTGGCTCCTGTTGAATCGCAAACCTATACAGGTAGTTCCGTTACGCCAACGCCGGAGGTAAGGGACGGAGACATCATTCTGACCGTAGGTGAACATTTCACCTGTTCTTACCTGGATAATACTGATGTTGGTGACGCAACCATCAACATTAGCGGTATTGGTAATTACGAGGGAAGTATCGGCTCTATAACGTTTAGGATTGCCAACCGCAGCAGTCATAACGACGATAGCAATTCAAGGAATAATGAGATTGTTTCTGTAATCAAGCCCAACCAGCCCACCGTAGCCACTTTGACAGCCACCGCGCAGGTGATAAACAGAAACGCAACCCTGACTATCACAGAAAGAATGATAAACGAGGCAATTAAAAAGGCTTTGGCGGATGCCAAAGATAAGGGAAATACCACAAACGGCATCCGTGTGGATATTTCAGTGACAGCAACGTCGGCCACTGGATTTACCCTCATCTTGGAACGTGCTGCCCTAAATCGCTTGCTGGATGCTGAGGTGAAATCCTTCCATGTTTACAACCTAGCAGTCAACATGATTTTTGATACAGAAGCGCTCAAACAGATTCAGGCACAGAGTGAAGACAATGTCTGCATAACTGCAAACCCCATCAAGATAACCGGTCTAAGAAGTGTCTTTGACATTACCATCGGCTCCACAAAGAACGGTAAGACAGTCAATATTACTTCTCTAGGTAAAGGTGTTTCTACCCTAGGCATCCCGGTGAAACTTAGCAAAAATGAATTCAGTGGTTATCTCTACGGTGCATCTGTAGGTACGGATAAAAAAGTAAGCCGTATTGCCAATTCCGTCTACGATGTAAACAGTGGCTGCCTGACTTTCACCACCAATCACTTCTCTGTGTATGGAGTGGGATACACTTCCCCATCCACAAAGTTTACCGATATTAACACCCATTGGGCAAAGGAATCCATTGATTATGTAGTAGGTAGAGAGCTTCTCTCTGGCACCTCAAAAACTACCTTTTCACCTAATGCCATCATGACGCGTGGGATGCTTGTAACAGCTCTCGGCAGACTTGCAGGTGTAGATCTAAAAGTGTATAATACCAACAGCTTCACTGATATGAAAGAAGACAGCTCCTTCCGTCCATACATTGAGTGGGCGTACAAAAAGGGCATCGTTCCGATTACCGGATGCACTTCATTTGAACCTGATCGTGCCGTTACTCGTCAGGAAATGGCAGTTATCTTCATAAACTACGCTAAAGCAACCGGCTATACTTTGCCTTTTACCCGTGAGGCAATTACCTACGCAGACGCTTCCAGCATTGCCAACACCTGCAAAACAGCGGTAGCTGACATGCAACAAGCAGGTGTCATAATGGGAAAAAGCGATAACAAATTCAATCCAGAAGCCAGTACCACTCGCGCGGAAGTAAGTGCAATGCTCCACCGCTTCATCAAACTGACCATTAATCCTTCCACTGCGCAGGGCTGGGCAAAAAATGATGCAGGGCAATATTTATACTATAAAGATGGTAAGGTGCTCACTGGCACGCAGATTATCGGCGATACAAAATACTTTTTTAAAACCGATGGTGTTTTAAACATTGGTTGGGTGAAAGATGATACCGGAAACTGGTATTACTTTTATGCCGACGGATCCCTCGCCAGAAAAACCGTGGTGGACGATTATGAAGTAGATGAAAACGGTGTGAGAAAGACCAAGTAATATGGCCCCATGGCAATACCCCGCAGATTCACCAGAATCTGCGGGGTACTTTAACACCTACATCTAGGTTAATGTTATCAATGGATTAAAAGTCTTTTCGTAGCTCCTTTAAAAGTGTATAGTATAATTTTTTTCATTCTACAAACACTAGTAAAAATGAAAGGAGCATCTAGAATGAAGAGCAAAGATATATCTATTAATAGACAAGCTAAAAATGAACCTGTAAACTATAATTCCAACAATGAAAATGTGGTTAATGTAGATCCTAATATTGGTAAACAAGATGGCACATCAAGCTATCCATTTTATGCCCCGCCAGGTGAAGACCATCAACCTAGAATTACATCCAATTAAAGTCGGCATGCTGAATCCTTGTAATCACTGTAAGCAGTATCTACTTTCGGTTCAGTTCTATCCACTCGACTGCAAAGTCAACTAATTCTCGCTGCCGCATGAATTTGATGGTGCAATTGCCTAGTGGAACTTCCGATAACCGGTTTCTTTGTTCAAATGCTTCACCTATCTCATTAAAATCCTCTCCATCCACATATAGAGTTTCATAAGTGACCCATTCTCTTTTCCCATCCACCATCATTGCACTGCTTTCTTTGCACCTATGCTTTCCTGTATATTCTGCTCTATCATCTGCTAGATGCAAGGAAGTGCATTTATCGTATCCCACACCGATTAATAAAACATATCCGTCCAAATCATATAGCTTATCAATTGGTGAGCCTTCACCAAAGATATTGGATAAATCATGATTCTCAGTTAGATACTCAGCATATTGACCAGCTGCTGCTACCGAACGAGCTGGATGATCACTACGCCTCGCACCAGGCCATCTACGAAACATCTCAGCTACTGAACCCATAGTATTCGTAGGCGTAATATCTTTATTATATGCTGGCCATTGCTCTCGAATCGTCTGCCACCATTCTTTTGGCTCCTCCCAGTGCACACCAGTTTCTGGATCTAAGTTCTTCCATGATTGTGTTGGCATCATAATCGTCCCTTCTTCTCCAACACATTCAAGCAAAGCTTCAATGATGATTTGTGCTCCTCCACAGACAAATCCGATCTGACTCATAGAAGTATGTACTATAATTGTCTGACCGGGTTTTATACCTACTGCTTGTAGGCTTGCTTTCACATCATCTTTTAATACTATTTTTCTTTCCATGTAAATCTCCTCCCATAATCTTAAAAATCTATCTCTCTAAAAAACCGAATTGCGCATATTAACTTCATTAACTTCTTTGGTAAACATTGTTCTTAACATTGTTAATATATAGTCTCATATTCTCTTCGTCTTGCTCATTATAAACGTAACTAAAATGTTCAGCAACCTTTTTAGAAAGAGAGCTAAACATATCACAGGTATTCATTATCGCATTCCACATATTATTGTAGTCGCTGTCGGAATAAGTTAATAAGTATTGTTCATATATTTCTGACGGCAGATATCTTTTGAAATATTTACCCATCTTGCCAGCAGAAACACTAAAATTAGTGATAATACCAATATACCACGAAATCATATCGTGTAATTCTTCGCGTACAACATTATGATACATTAACATTGCATAAGGTAATTCATTACGAGCAATACCTTTTGCTACATTTTGTAAGCACCACCAGAAATTATTGCAACAGGATAAATAAAACAGTTTCGATGGAGGCTTTACTAGATAGTCCTTATCACATGCGATTGGAAACGAGGGTAAGACTCCATCTTTATCCAGAAGAGTTATGCTCAAGCTGTCATTACCTATCAGCTCAAGTTTTTGAACCGGAATTAGTGTCAAGTCAAGACGATTACCATCTGTAAATAACATCATCCAACTAAAATGCCCTTCACCACTTGGATATCTCATTGCTTCAGGCATTTGCAATATAAGCCTTTCTCCGAAAATATCTATCCAACTGTTATCAGCAGTAAATGTCTCAAATTCATCAACCACATAAACAATATCATAATCCTGATAGTTATCTTTTGGTGCATTTGGATTCGTGCGCGAACCGTTCATATATACCGCGCGGATACGTGGGTCCTTTTCTGCGACATTTAATATTAAATCAAACATTTCTTTTTCAGTCCTCATACATATACCTGCCTATTATAATACAATATATTGGAACCACAACTAATCTCCAAAGTGATTTCTTCTGCAATTTGTTCATTCCCAGATAATTTTAATATAAATAGGTGCAGATTAACTAAATAGGAAACCAATATACAGTATTTTCATTTATTTTCTCAAATCCTAATTTTTTAGCCAAATTATAAGAATTTGGATTTGATGCAACACAATCCCATTGTGGAAAATAATTATTTCTCAAGCATTCGGCTATAAACTCTACTGCCATAGCATAAGCCAATCCTTTTCTTCTATGCTTTTCCTCTGTTTCAATATCGATTGCTATTATATTATTAAAACATGCGGTTCCAACCATTACTGCAATAATTCTGTTTCCTAAGATAGTAGAATAAGCAATACTCTTATTCTTAAATTCTTCAAATGAATACCAAGATTCCAACAATCGAGTTTTAAGGAAATCTCCATTTTCAAATTTGCCCTCTAATAGCATATTCCAGAATACATCATCTACTTTTCTTATTTGATATTCTTCGGGAATACCTTGCATATTTCTAGGTAGTGAATTAATTCTGTAAGAGAACTCTTTTTCTGTATGAATTGATTTGTCTTTCAACATATCTAAAATATTATTACGTAAGTTTTCACTTTCAATTGAAAATTCAAAACAATCAACACCATTTTTCTTTAAGTGATAAAATAATTCATTTTCTAAAAAATCTTTTAAAATCAAAAACTCTTCCTTGTTTTCATATGTCCCAAGAAATGCAAAACCTCCTACTGCAAATGACCCTGCAATTGCAATTCTTGGTACTTCGATGTTGTCTACCCATAATTCCCCCTTACATTCCTGATTTACAATACCAGAAAAGCTCGGAGATTTTTCATTTATAACATTAGTTACATCTTTCACCTTTATATCTTTATTTATTTGTATCATTCTTAATCCCCCGTTAGATCAAATCCTTATTCCGCTTTCATTATAACATAGAAACTTCCTATGACAAACATAAATTTCCATCTATATTTTCACTAGAGTGTTGAAAAGTAGTACATATATGGATCACATATCAAACAAGCATAAAATCCCTTGAAAAAATCAAGGGATTCCATCCACTTCTGTAATATGTACACAACCTTCCCAATTATAAGAAAACCGTTTCCTATACGTCATCGGTGTAAATCCGGTTTCCTTACGGAAGCACTGAATGAAATGGCTTTGGGACGCAAAACCGAAATATTCAGCAATGTCACTGTATGAATAATCTGAAAAACGAAGCATATTTGTAGCTGCCTTAATTTTCTCCTTACGGATAAAATTGCTGATGCTTTCGTTGGTTTCCTTTATAAATAACGAGGACAGATAGCTGCGGTTTATACCTATATTTTCTGCCACCATATCAACTGTTAACCGTTCGTTTCTGTGTTTATAAATATAATCGATAGCTTTTGCGACTTGCATGGAATAGACCTGTTTCTTTGGCAAGTCAGCCATTTTTTGTGTAAAATCAAGCAGCATTTCATTGTACAGAAAGAGAATTTGCGAAGCGGACGGTATTACATCCATTTTGCAGATATAAAGGTCGCTTAAAGTATATGCTAGCTCACGTTCAAGTCCTTTTTCTACACATAACCTCGTGATAAGTGCTACTGATACAACAAAATGATAACGAATATTCCTTAGAAAATCCTTTGATAGCTGTCCGTATTTGGGACTTTCGTACATTCGTATATTGGTTGGATCAGCAAGGCTTTTTGTTACAGCTTCCATATTTCCCTCTGCAATATTATTATAGAAGCTGTATTCATGCTTATATTCAACGTGGCTTTTCTTCTCCTCTCTCTGAATAAAAAGTTGTAAATTAAGCTCCTTATTCATACTCATAGATATCACCTCTTCCCATTAATATACAACCAATATTATATAATTACAACCAATCTTATACAAAATATGCAAACAATCCGATACAATAAGACTATATCACATCGGATGTGGTTAAATAATACAGTTTTGCAGGAGGTCACTTATGAAAAATATTTATTTATATGGAATGATTGTTTACTCTAACAGTTTCTTATTATCAGAATTTGTAAAACCCGATGAATATTCAGAGATTCAGGAAAGTTACAGCTTTCCTGGTGGCGAAACAGGCACTTGTGCTACTGTCTTATCCTCTCTCGGGGTTAATGTAATTCTTAACGGAAACCACATAGGCCGAAAAATTGAACCATTAGTTAGAAATTTTTATAAGGATAAGTCAGTAAATCTTGATTATCTTTATTTTGATGAAAACTATGAGGGAATTGAGGATTATGTATTAATAGCAAATGACACACGAACCCCCATGGGCACATTCCAAAAGTTTTATGCATCCGCATCTAACGATGGGTTAAGACGCTGGAACAAGCCAAAGAAAGAGGAAATGTTGAACTGTGATGCTGCTGCAATTGACCCGTATTTCATGGACGATTCCGATCTTGCTGCAGAATTCTGTGTCAAACATGAAATCCCCTATGTTACAATTGATTGCAAATACAATAGTTATCTGCATCAAAATTCTGCGGTATCGGTTATTTCAGGAGAGGGCATACAGAATCACTATCCAGGCAAGACCCGTGAAGAACTTTTTCCTCTGTTTCAGGAAAATGGTGGAGGACTAACCATTATAACCAATGGTGGCAAAGAGTTTTTCTATGGAAGAAAGGGTGGCAAAATAAAATCCTTTCAACCTTTTAAGGTTGATGTTGTCAGTACGCTTGGTGCAGGTGATACATTCAAAGCAGGCTGCACTTATGCCCTATCCATGGGCATGAATGATGATGAGCTTGTCAAATTTGCAAGTGCCTGCTCGGCTGTGGCCATTTCAAGATACCCATCACAGCTAAATCCTCCGACTATTGCAGAAATTAATAACTTGATAAAACAATAATAATATCGAATAAAATAAACAGACTAAGTATATCGCTTTTAAATATACTTAGTCTGTTTTAAAGCAAGTTGTTTCTGAATGCTTTTACTTCAAACCGTGCTACACATATTATTAGTTCTTGTATTTCATTAAGATCTTTTCTTTCTCCCAATAGGTTAAGTGCAATATGTCCGATACCGTATAATATGGTACAATTTCACAGTCTCGAATTATCTCATAATCATAGGATAATAAATATCAAGCTCACAATAATTATCTGACGATATACTAAAGTCTAACTTTTCAAAATGAAACTTTGCTGCTTGTCGATAGGACGATTTTTCAATCCATAAATCTGTCGCATTATATATCTCACAAAGGGTTTTGAAGGTTATCTCATAAGGCGAATGGAAACCTATATATCGGAACACTGCATATTCGTGTGTAGGAATGGTATACTGCACCATAGGTTCACTCACGTTTGCTCGTTCTTTGATTTCCACACAGGTGGCATAATAATTGCTATATTCGGAATGTTCTGTGTAGATTACATATCCATAGTAAACATCTTTGTTGATTGAATTCGAAACTGTAGGCAAGTATTTATTTATCCATTCCAATGCATTTGCCGTACATATACTCTCCTCATAATTTACTGAGTGCACTATTTCTTGAACCATTCCCTGAAGATAAAATTCTGATTTCAAACACATCCTTGGTTCTACAACCAAACCCTGTCCTGCATTTCTTAATATGTTCACATCCAATTTTGTGGCAATCGGTAATTCTGTTCGTTGCTTACGAAACTGATAAGGGGTAATGTGAAACATTTGTCGAAATGCTCGAATATAAGATTGTTCTTGTTCATAATGGTACTCTGATGCAATATCAATAACCCTAAAATTGCTTCTTAGCAGATCACTTGCACTTTCGCTCAGTTTCCGTTCTCTTACATAAGCAATCAACGATTTTCCTGTAATAGATTTAAAAACCCTTTCTAGATAGTATTTCGAAAGGCCTACTCTGTCAGCCACTAGTTCCAAATCAATATTATTCTTAATATTGTCTTCGATTAGATCAACTAAACCACATATTATTGAAAACTGACTTTTTTCCATATAAGTACCCCATATCATTCATGTCCAATCGTTATGATGGAAACTACTCAAAACATAAGTTTTCCTCGAAAAACGGAAGAATATGTTTCTCGACTGGGCTTGTTGGCAAACAATGTCCTGTTTTTACAATCTCCATTGTATATGCAATTGCTCTTTGATCCATACAATCGGCCATGTATTCGCAACCCGATGGAATCCATTGATAAGAATCCGCACTACCATATGTTATCTTGATTGCTTTTAGAGGATTATTGAGTTTGATATACGCATCAAGTTTTTCAGCTATATTTCCGAAACCACTTTTCCAATCTTCTTGTATCTTCTTGTCTTCTTCTGTATCATCCATAGCTGGGATATTTCCGTAAGCTCCTGTATCATCCTCCATAAGCGGTGAGAATGCTCTTGCATAACCTAATAAAAATCCCCTGTCGCCCTTCCAGGTTGCCATTGCATTCGGTAATTCTCCTTTAGCCAATGCACCTGGAGACATTGCTAAAATACAGCAATACACGTCTGGATGGTGAAATGCTAAATTATATGCTCCAAATCCTCCCATTGAAAACCCGCATATACCGCGAGAATCACGATTCGCAATAGTTCTATAATTAGAATCTATGTACGACACCAACTCCTCAACTACATAATCTTCGTAATAACCTGATACAGGTGAATTCACATAGAATGCTCCACCTTGATTACTAGTGCCATTTACACCAACTAAAATAAACTCCTTTGCTCCATTTTGGAATTCACTTAGAAAAGTCTTCTCGTAATTTAACATAAAACTCGAAGCGGATTCCGCCTGCCCATGTAAATAGTATACTACAGGATACCTTTTATTTCCATCATAATAAGATGGAGGAAGTAATACAAAAAACTCTTTCTCCGTTGATTCATTTACTATATTGTTTGCCAAAGCTAAAGAATTGAACTTATCTTGTATAAGATATTTTTGTTCTTCTGTTTCCGTCTCAACTAGTTCTTTCTCAATTTCTTCTTTAGTTTCGTTCTCGAGATTATGATTTGTTGCATCATTTCCTTTCAGTTCTACATCTTGATTGTTATCCTTACTATCATCGTTCACCAATTCCTCCTCACCCTCCTGCTGCGTGCTGCTAGACATACTCGATTTGTTATCTTCATTTCTGCAACCGCTTAATAAAGAAATTGCTATTATTAATACAATGAATAATCGTTTCATATAGTCCCTCCATACTGATCCATAAAATATATTTTCCTATCTTCTACTTCCACGCATTTTTTTAAAAATAAGAGCTACTATTATAAGTACAACTACAGAAATTATTATTACTCCCTGATTTGTATTCTTATCGTTCTTCAATTCTAAATCTGTAGAAACCTCCTCTAGCACTTCCCCACAGCATATTTCTTCCATTTGCATTATTTCACATGTTCCAGGTTCCATTGTTTTCAGTTCATCAATTAGATTCATCTGATATGTTTGTTTTGCTTCGCCTCTGTAAAACAAACATACTTCCCGTTCATTTAAATTACATATATTCGAGTAAAGAGTACCGCCGTTCCCCCAATCTTGCTCCGTTTTATTTAATATTTTCTCACAAATTTCGAATGTGATTTCTTCCGTAGACAGAATCTCTTCTGCGGTATCATAACGAGAACACGGATATCCACCAAGTGTGGAATCTGACAACCAGAAATTCGTTATAACCTGGTGTTTCTTTTCTGCATCTTTCCATATAACACGAAATTTGTCCTCCACCCATTCAAACACTGCTATATTGCCAGATGTATCTGCAAATAAAAGATGATCATAAAAACCATCTGGAATATTATAACTGCCAAAAAATTCTTCTACTTCCTTAACTGTTTTACATTTCGCTAATGCTATTTCACCTAAATCATATCCCAAATCCTTCTTTTTTTTATCGTATGGTACTTCGGTTGCTGGACAGGATGCTCCATCATAAAATAAGCCATATTCATTCATACCGCCCTGTACATAGGAGGAATTGTAAAAGCAAACTCTCCCATAACTCCCTGAATCTGGTGCACTTATTTTTAGCGTATTTCCGATTGAATACATCCAGTCTTCATTATTACACGCTAATACGGTTCCATCATCTAATGTAACAGAAAATATTGTGCATGCCATAATACCTTGTGTTTGATTTAAGAATACCGCAACAAAAACCAGAAAAAATAGTCCTCTTTTTATTTTTATTTTCTTCACCCCCTTTTCATTATAAAAAATCTTTTCCTAATAAATGAACAATTCTTGCTATTAAAGAAAATACTGTACATATCAGGGCAGCAAAAAATCCCTTGAAAATCAAGGGATTTCATAAGAGTGAGATAGGATTCGAATTCTATTTAAACTATACGATTAAATTGAAACCGTTTGCTCAACGTTATCAGGACGATGATGAGCCAAACAATGTAATGCATTGACAGATGAGAACAATATTGTTCGCTTCGCTTTTGCCAACTATTCTTTGCTTTATCATATTACTATGTTAATTCCTTTTTCATCAATAGTAATGAATACTTGGTTTTTCCAATTATAATAGATTCACTGGCAAATTGTATAAAGCCTCTCTTTTTATAAAATGTAATCGCGGGTTTATTTATTTCAAGAACTCCCAGCGTTAGAACATTTTTCCCGTTTGACTTTGCAACATCCTCGGCTTTAGTCATAAATTTGGACCCCACACCCATCCCTTTAAAGCTTTTGAGCATATATAATCGGTCAATCTCTAAAGAATTTGGCTTCAAGATGTATTTCATATATCCAGCAACCTTATCATCCACATAATATAATAAAAACTGGTTCATCATATCTCTTATCTCTTTTTCCAAATGCTCCAGAGAATATTTGTTTTTTACATATTCTATTACATCTTCTTTATCAATCAGATCATAGAACGCTTCTGCATATGCAGTTTGGCTAATTCTTTGCAATTCGACTAAATCATTAAGGTTACCATTTTTAAAATACTCCATCATTTTTCCTTATAATCCTGTGTTTTATAGTTGCCAAAAGCGGATTTTTGTTATATACCCAACAACCATGTAGCAGTTGCAAAGTATATTGTAAGGGCTAGAGCATCAACAATCGTTGTGATTAATGGGCCCGCCATAATCGCAGGGTCAAGTTTGAGCTTTTTAGCTATGATAGGTAATACACCACCAAATACTTTAGCCAATACAATTGTAAAAAACAATGTAATTGATACCGTTATAGCTACTAATATATCCGTTTTCTCAATATAATATATCCTTAAAAAGTTGACAAAAGATAAAACCACCCCAACCATACCACTTATACACAATTCTTTCCGTAAAACCTTCAGGATATCACTAGGCTTTAATTCTCCCAGAGCTAACCCCCTTATAATAAGCGTTGAGGACTGTGAACCAGAATTTCCACCAGTATCCATAATCATTGGTATAAAGGATGCCAGTATCATTACTGACTGTAATGCGTTCTCATATCTTTTAATTATTCCTCCCGTAAAAGTGGCGGAAATCATCAGTATTAAAAGCCATGGTATTCTGTACTTTGCTAATGCCCAATTATTTGTTTTTAAGTATTCTTTTTCAGATGGTTGCATTGCAGCCATCTTTTGAAGGTCTTCTGTGACTTCTTGGTCTATAACATCTAAAATATCATCTACTGTTATTATGCCGACTAGCCTGTTTTCATTATCCACAACAGGCATAACATAGTAATCATATTTTTTAAATAAACTAGCAACCTCTTCTTGATCATCGTAGGTAGTTATCGATATCACATCTTTGTTCATAATGTCTTTTATAACGGTTGAATCATCATTTAATATTAGTTTTCTAAGTGATATAACACCTTCAAGTATTCTATTACTATTTATTACATAGCAAGTATTGATAGTTTCTTTATCGATACCAATTTCTTTAATATACTGTATTGCCTGTTTTACTGTCATTTCTTTTTTTAAGTCAACATATTCAATGGTCATTATACTACCAGCAGAATCTTCTGGGTAATTTAAGAACTGATTTATCAGCATTCTTGTATTTTCACTAGTATTTTTTAGAATCCTTTTTACGACATTCGATGGCATCTCTTCTAAAAAGTCAATAGCATCATCAATAAAAAGATCGTCTAAAATACTAATGGCTTCCTCATCAGTAATAGATTCAATAACATATCTTTGAAGCTCACTTGACATGTGCGTAAAAACTTCAGAAGATAAATCCTTCGGCAATATTCTAAATATTATCAAAAGTTTTTGCTGGTCTATTTCTTCGAATAAACGTGCAATATCAACTACATTTAGGTTGATTATTTCTTTTCTCGCTTCGATATATATGCCTTGTTCAACAAGGTTTAGAATTTTATCTTTCATATATAGCCCTCCTTTAATAGAGCCATATACTTAAAATTAAATAGCAGTTATGGCTCTAAATCCATTATTATTATTTTGACAACTATTATTAGTTTCTGGATGAGAATCCATAACTACCACCTCTACTTTCTCTCATAAAGATTGAAACATATAATTATTAATGATAGGGAATCATTTTATCGCTTGGAAGCATTAGGTTTTATGTCATTGCCCTGTTTTCCATGCCGCTTCCTTTACTTATTTACTATCTTTATTTCATTGCCATCAGGCAAAATGAATTCCTGCACAAATTTAATATCCAGTACATTAGCTATAGCTTTCAATTCAACCAAAGTTACAGTTTCACGTTTTAACTTCTTATTGAAATTCTGTGGAGTTTGACCAATAAGTCTGGCAAGTTCCGCAACGCTAATATTCATTTGTTCACATAGTTGCTTAATCATATCTGCCGTAGTCATATAGGCACCTCCATGCACACTAGATATAGTATAAACCATTTGGTTGATAAATGCAATAGATATCATAAAAACAGTAATCTGTGTAGATCACTGCTTACAATCGCATGTATCAAAACAGTGAACGTAAAGGGCAGAAAATAACCTTGCATTTTCTGTGCGATAACGCAAGGCTGTATTGATAGAGATTATTTAAAAGAATAAATATATTTTTGTTTCAAGTAATTTCTAAGGTTCGCTATAAAGTTTTGTGTGTCTTTATTATCTGGTGCATTTGTCAATATAATAATTGCAGATTTAAGTTCTTTAAATATCATTACATGTGAATAATATGTACCGTCACTTCCATTGTGAAATGCATATGTATCACCATCATAAGCATTTCCCCAGCCAATAGAATATTCTGGAATGCCAAAAAGCAAATAGTTGCTTGTAGTTGATTTTATATATCCATCTTTACCTGAAATACCTTCAATGAATACCTGTACATATTTCGACATATCTGAACTTGTCATGATGATATCACCAGAGGGTGCTAAAACAAAAGGTAAACTGTCTTTTTCCTTTGGAGAAACAGGATTCAAATTCCCAAACCAGTCTTTTCTATTCCCCCAAGGCTGATATATATCCTTTTTATTAGGTCTACCAAAATCAATGTTAACTCCAATTTCATTAGCTGTTTGTAGAGCCATACTCTCCCACGACTTACCTGATACTTTTTCCAACATAATACTCGCTAAACTAATTGAGGCATTTGAATAAGTTTTCTCAGGTACTGGTGAAAGACTTAATACATACTTTCCAAATTCCTCTCTCCGGTCTATGGGGGTTTTCGATGATAATGGCAAATCAGAATCAACGACACCATGAGTAAAAGGCTGAATTTTAGCTCTCATTGATAATAAATCTTTTAGTGTTATTGAATAATATGCTGGATTTGCTTCACTTTTCCAATCAGGATAGATGTCAAAAAATTTTGTATCCCAACTTAAAACACCTTCATCAACAAGTTTAGCAGCAATTAGTCCCGTAAACGCTTTGGTCAATGAACCAATATTAAATCGATTATCTATTTTTACTTTTATATTAGAGCCCTTATATATAAATCCCAAAGCACCTTCTTTAACAACTTCTCCTTCCTTAATAACTGAATATGCACAGCCAGGAATTTTGTAGTATTCCCTTAGACCATCAATACCCATTTTATCAACTGTTGCAATATCCTGCACTTTCATGCTTTTTGTTGCACATAAATGATAAATATATGCAATAGGACCAATCGAAATTAGTAATAAAAAAATAATAGAACATGTCTTAAATATCTTCGATTTCATAAAACCTCCGAACCCTAATGCAACCCAATAATTCCCAATACTATTGTTGTCCAAATTATACATTAATTAATACTTAAAGCCTATATTGATTTATGATTGATTTATGATTGATATCAACAAGTACAATAACAGAATATTTGCTTTTGAAATGGTTAGGAGATTTAGAAGGAATATAGTTCGGTGCAGTTATATATCCATTGTTATAACCAGTATTATTATGGTAAATGAAACTGATAAAAATATAGTGAGATATTTTCTTTTAGTAAGGTGACTCGTATTTTTTTAAGGGGTAATCACAGGACAACGTGATGAACAGCATTGCATAAAAAACGTTAATACGATTGATTAATAATCCTTTATTTGGTAAAATATAATTAATTGAGTTATTATGGGAGGAGGGTTAGCACAAACTTCATGCTAACGAAATATTTATGATAAGAATTAAAAGACCTTTAGTGAGATTATTAGTAATAGCATTACTCATTGTGACAGGGTTATCTCCAGTTGTAATTGTGCAGGCAAGTGAAACAATCGGAAAAACAAGGGTGAAAGTACAAAACACACCTGTGGGTGCTGATTTAGAAGTAACTTGGACTAAAGTAAATGGTGCTAATGGTTATGACGTGTATATGTCAACAAATAAATCCACTGGGTACCAAAAAGTTAAAACAACAGATGGTACTTCTTATACAACTAGCGGTGTCAAAAAGAATAAGACTTACTATTTTAAAATAAAATCCTATAAAATTGTAGAAACAACAGAGCCAGAAGCAACGCTAGAGCCAGAAGCAACGCTAGACCCAGCAGCAACAATAGACCCAACAGTGACAACAACAGTTGAACCAGTCGTAAAGCAGACAAAAATATATGGTGATTATTCCAAAGTTGTTAGCGGCAAAACATGTAAATATCTTTTAAACACACTCATTGATGATGGCGGACAAGAAGTATATTTCTACTGGTTATGGGATGGAAAGACAGTAGATGACTATTACTGGAATGTATTTCATAAGTGTGAAGAAGTTCTCTACGAAAGATATAATGGTAAAACAAAAAAGACGGTTGGTTCAAGTAAAAAGCCATGTGAAACAGAATACTCAATCAATGGGAAAATAGTGTGTATAGCAACACCACATGTTGACTTTGAAGAATAAAGAATGGATTATTGAAATGAGCTGCGCGGTGATGATTAAGGTTCCAGACGAATAATCATAAAAGCAGTTTTTATCAAAAAAGGGCTTATGCACATTTTGCATTGGCTCTTTTGCTCTTTTAATGGACAAACGGACTCATGAATGTACTCAAAATTTCATTAATGCTTTCCCACATTGTTTTGTTTCAATACAGCTTTATGTGAAATAAATAAAGTGCATACCGTAATAAATATAGGAGCAATTAGTAAAACGATGAGTTGGTATTTTTCGGACAATAATAATGCAAATATTAATACTAAAAGGGAAGAAAAAATCAGAGCAATGCCTCCGAACTTCTGACTGGCAGACCATGCTTCATCGCTTTCGGTACTCCAAGAAGTTCTTACTCCAATCACAGAATTCTTTTTTGACTTGGATATAATATTTCCCATATAAATCAACAACAACATCAATGTAATATTTGTTATTTTTAAATCAGGAAAACTACCTTTATTATTGATATAATAATATACGTTCATTAGTTCACTAAATTGTATAACTATAAATAGAAGCATCATGGCAATTCCGATTTTAACTACCAGTATAGCATTATTTGCTGCCTTTACAGTACTTTCTTCATCTTTTGGATGAAATTTATTAACAAGTAAAGCAATAATCAGCATGACAAAACCAGAGATGGAAAAAACGATAGCTAGAACGTATTCAGTACTTTTTGCTGAAAAATCATCAGGATTTCCAACAAAATCATATTGAGTTGGAATGGTTTGTGGAAAATGAGGTAATGCCAACCAGGTGATTAAAAATGGTAATAAACTCATTATAACCAATACAAAATAAGTCAATTTCTTTTTCATCTAATTATCCTCCTTAAATTGTTGAATCCATAAAGTAAAGAAAGAAACCTTGGAAATTCTGTATCCACTATGGATAGAGAAGCGTAAGGGAATGAATTTAGCTCTACAAATTGGTGTTTCATTTACCCATTATGCTCATTACCTTACTCAATATAGAATAAATCCTCGAATTTTTTATCCAAGGCAATACAAAGAATTAAAGCGAGTTTCGCGGTTGGATTGAATTGACCTGTTTCAATAGAACTTATTGTATTTCTAGATACGCCAACCAATTCAGCCAAATCACTCTGCGACAAGCTTTTCTCTGCTCTTGCAACTTTCAATCTGTTTTTTAATATAAGACTATCATTCATTATTTATTACCTCAATGTTGCCAATACATAGTTAGCAACTGATACAACTGATGCAATACTTCCGGCAATCACTGTAACCAGATATACTTTGCTTTTTAAAAAGTGATATTTCCCATATCCTTCAGCAGCAATAAATGCCCAAAATAATGAAGATACTGCATGAAAAGTACTGCTTTCTCCAAAAAACAGATTAAATATTGCTATAAATACAAATAGAAGTGAAAAGGTAATAAAACCAATTTTACGCCCTTGATTTTCAGCATATTCTATTCCCTCATCTTTTTGCGATTGTCTGCTTTTTTCTAAAATTTTCTCTTTGTTCATGACTGCTTTCCTTTCAAAGTTTTGTTGATATTTTGACAAGTTTACTTGTAAAATGACTATAACAGTTCCAAGTTTACTTGTCAATATAAAAAGAGCTCATCCTTTGGATGAACTCTTATTATGTTAAGTGCGAGACGGGATTCGAACCATAATCCCATCCTGAAAATACTGAAAAGAAAGGGGTTGGATCCACTTCTGATTTATGTGCACGTAATAGTGCACATAATTTATGTAGCAAAATCACCATCAAGACGGTTTAAATTCAAAGTTATAAATAGGATTTATAGATTCGTAGTATGTTCAAAATCTTATTTGATGTATCACTTATATTATTTCCTACATTTAGTATTAGAATAGAATATATCCCAAATTACAGTAGTTAAAACAACAATTATAAAAATTATAGCAAAAGGTAGCATTTGATTTTCATTCATCATTCCACTTTCCACTTTATAACCTAAATAAGCCATTATAAAAAGTAAAACTGATACAATAATAAGAGTAATACCCATCATTCTGCATAATTTTTTCTTATCATACTGCTCCTGTTCTTTAGCTGACGCTGTATTATAGCCCGCAATCATCCAACTTCCTTTTCCAAAAAACATAAAAATCGCTATTATCAAAAAAATGCAAGCCAATGCAATTGCAAATATAACCGAACCCATACTATATCTCCCTATTCTCAAATTTACATTATTTAATAATCTCTAATACAAACGCCCGTTTATAAATTTTCTGATACAATAATATCATATTATTCAATATAAATGTACTTAAATTTCTATTAAATAGCGTACACCAATCATAGTTGTGTATCACCTACACTTTCCGAATCGGTGTATGCTTTTTTAGCATAAATTGAAAATATATTAGTTTCTATTCCTGGTATCTAATTTACTCCAACCAATAAATAGTAGTCCAAAAAATACCGCCGCGTCAATAAACAGAATAACTGTAATATGCTTTACTATTCCAGAAATAAATAGCATAGTGAAAATCTCAATAGAGAAAGTAACAAAGCACATAAAATTTGTTAAATAGTTAGTAATACTTTCACTATAATATGCATTGATTTGAAGCCATCTCCATATAAAGGGTTTTAGAATGAATCGAATAATAATACAAGACAAAGGGTATGCGAATATAAACTCTTTAGCTACTGAAGAACTGACATTTCCCCCACTCCATTGAACTGGTATGTTCTCTGGCAGGGTAGGATATGCCAAAGCAGCTACAATTAAGCATAATACGGTAATCAATCCCCATATAATATAGCCACCCCACATATATATAAAACTTACTGAATCTAACTTTAACACTTTATGACTTTTATTCCAATAATTATCCATTCTATCTGTGTACTGTTCCACTTCCAAGTTATTTATATTTAAGGTATCAATTTGTAACATTCTATTACAAATTGATTTTGCTAATTGCAACTCTTCAATCTGCGCATCAATCTTATGATATTGGGTGGAAATTATTTCATGTAATTCAATTTTATGAAGCATTATTTTTCTTATATCTTCTATTGAAATATCCAATGTCCTTAAAAAGGCTATTTTTTTAATATTCTCAAGATCTTCTTCTGTGTATTCTCGGTATCCATTATTTTCATTTCTAACCGGGGCTATTAGCTTTTCCTTTTCATAGAATCGTATGTTTGAACGACCTAAACTTGTCTTTTCTTCAACTTCTTTTATTGTCATAGTAAATCTCCTAATTTAGTAGCGGAATTAACATAATAATTATTTTTGCAAGTGATAATGTTGTGTTATTCTTACTTAAAATTGCAGCAAACATGATTATCCATGATAAGGTAAAACATATTACCAAGTATACTAATAATTTTGTATCTCTTTCATTACCTTTAGAAGCTATATTTCTATCCATTCTATTATACACCTCATTTCTTGTTATGTCTGTATTTTAAAGTATAAACATAGTTTACAGTCAAGAATTTTCAACAAATTCCCTTAAATAATATTCTTTCCCTCTTAGCAATGACATCATAACATAACATTTAATAATCATTAACATATTTCAATAACGGTTACGCATCACATTTATGTATGGGTAAACGGTTATTGGAATTTTTTCATAGATAGAATAAGTGATTCAATCATATTCTTAGCATCAAAGAAGAAGGGAGAAACAAACAAATTGAGTTTTGTTAATTTTAATTAACAAAATAAAATGAATTGAAGGATGGAAGAAACATCCTTGTACTGGTAGAATTCTGTCGTTCCACTCGTACCTACATACTGAATAACCAAGGAAAGCAGAAGACATCAAGACAGATTGTGAATGCTCTTTCGGAGATGAGCTGAAGTGACGTATTCATGGGTACTCAAAACTCCAGAAATGAAAAATCGCCAGAAGCCTCATAAATAAAGGACTTCTGACGAATTAAGTTAAGCGCGAGATGGCGCACGAGGTCTGGTGGACCTCGGTTCTGCGCGGACCGGAGCGAAGCGGAGACATTCGAACCAATCCCCGCATACTCAAATACTGATAAATAGGAGGTTTGCGGCTTCTTTATTTATTTACACACATTCTTACACACATGGGATGTGTGTTTTTTATTATAAAATTAAATTCTTTTTACTGTTCAATATTAAAAATCCCAAGGTACATATCAAAACAATGATTCCTATATATCCGTAGGAATAGTCCATTAGAGAATGAATAAACATTGCTACCAAAATATTCCCGCTTAATTCCATACAAGATATGAATAAAAATCCACTAACTATACCACCTCCAATATAGTTCAGCATATTTAGTCCAATAAATGAAATGCTTTTATCTGATATTATTCCTGGCAAAATAGCGTGACCTGCGCCAAAAATTATACCACTAATAATGATGGCCAAAGTCCTATTAATAGGCTTTATTCTTAAATATATATAACCACGAAAAATAATTTCTTCGGACAAGCCAACCATTGTCAAGTAAAATACTGCACGATAAAAACCACCTATCGAATAATCAGAATGTAATATGAAAAGTAATAAATATATAACGAATAGTATAATGCTTAAGGTTTTACTTTTTTCTGTAAACCCAAGTTCACAATAATTTTTACGATACTTTATTAATAATATTATTGGAAAAGATAACCCAATTACTGAATCCTGAAGTAGACGCTGATATATATTTGTACTATTAATTTCATTAAGTGATACAAAACCTTTACTCATTATGTATTTACAAATAATGAAAAAATATATTAAATATAAAATTCCGATTGATATTGTCTTTAATAGAATTATTTTCGTAGTTTTATTCATTGCATATCCTTTTGAATATCAGTTTTTTTTATTATATATTTTCTCATTAATGAAGTCAATTACAACTGTAAAAAAGTGTAATATCTACACAAGCAATTATTCATTGAAAATGAATGATAATGACGTTCAACAAAATTCAACACAAAAAGTAATACCATTTAGAATAAAAAATCTCGTAACCCAAGCAAATATAAGGGTTACAAGACTCTTAAAGAAGAAGCGCGAGACGGGATTCGAATTCTATCCATTCGATAAAATATTGATGGAAAGGGAATTTCCAGCACATCCAATTTTTACGTACTCAAGAGGGTACTCAAAAAATATTTACTTTTTTTATTCAGCCAAATGCAAGGGAATACCCATCTTCTTGCATTCTTCGCACACGTCTTGCTTTTCTATACTATTCCCTATAGTGTATTTTAGAATTTTATTACGGAAGACAATAAATTTAATATTTCCCGCCTTAAAATCAACAAACAAATTTCCGCCAAATATTCTTGTGAATATCCATATTTCTTTCTTAATACTTGAATTTTTTCAGATAGTTTCATTCTTATACCAACCTTTTATTTTTAATAATAAAGCTCTGTTAGATTATTATATTGGTATTAACTCATATTTGAAGTAGGACATCCTCCTTCTTGTTTAATAGAACATCTTTAAAAATCAAACATGTAAAGGTATATTCTCTAAGAAATGTCTCTCAACATTTGCTACCTTAACACCATACTCAATCATTTCATTCCAAGTATCATCTTTTAGTGATGAGACAGAAAAGAATTTACCTGGTAGTACAACATATAACTGATTATCGCTAAAAGCATGAACATACCATGTAAGTTTTACCTCATCCATCAGTATGTTTAATAGTTCCTCAATATTTTCATCTGGTACATGGTACTCATTTGTATGCCATGTTGGATATTCGTCATCTGATACATTTTCAATTCTTTGTGAAAAGAAATAAGGCTTTATTAGATTTAATGTTTTTTCACTTTTTAAACTTTCCTCAATTATTCCCAAATTAAACATCATATACCTCATATTATTTTAAATGATATTGGTGGTCTATCCCTAAATAACATTATAGTAAGTCCATCAATTAACATCTACCAACTTATAAGTTCATTTTAGCAACCTACAAGTGCATAAATTATATATTTTAAAGCCAATGCGACAAATTGGAATTTGTAGAACTAAAACAAATGAAAAAGGGCAATAAAAAGAACATAAAATAGTAGTGCACATATGGTGTACATATCAGCGCAACAAAAAATCCCTTGAAATTCAAGGGATTTGGTAAACGCGAGACGGGATTCGAATTCTATCCCCTCGCAAAATGCTGATAGAAAGGGACTTTCCAGCACATCCAATTTTTGCGTACTCAAGAGGGTACTCAAAAACATAGATATTTTATAAGTAGCAAAATCAAAGTACACCGTTTTTTCTTAAATACTCATTAACCTTGGAAAGAAATATTTTCGCATCTTCCAGTTGCTTTTCAGCTTCCTGCTTTGAAGCAATATAAAAATCTTCATAATCTTATTTTTCCCTTAAGATTGAGGCCATTTTTACAATTTTCGATGAATCTTTATCAAAGTCTCCGGTTTTTACATGATTTTGATTGAAGAATGCTATAATACCGGAATGTTTAGAAGAATCATAACCGGCTAATGCGGTAATAGCACGCATAGCATGGAAAATTGCGTAATAGGAACGATTAATGGATACTTTATATAGAGATTCCTTTAGCATTACTTCTGAAGCAGTTAAGTCTTCTAAAGCCTTTGTATAACGGTATGCAGATAATTCTTTTATGCTGCCTTCCATAAAATCACACCATCCTTCTTAACATTTTTATAGAAAGGCAATACATTCTCCCACTTTATAAATTCATCATAATCAATATCAATAATAGAAAACACCTTGTTATATTTCAAATCTAAGTCCAAAGTGAAATCAACTAATTTATCTGGTATAGATTGAACTTTTGCATCTTTTAATATGATAGCTATATCAATATCTGATTCATCAGTGTCAGTTCCTCTGGCAACAGAGCCATAAAGAATGATGCTTACTAATCTATTATTAAAAATGTTCTTCAATCCCTCGATTAATTCATTTGTAATCATGTAATTCATGACTTGTCACCTCCTAGTCTCACTATACCTTTATTTTAACATAATGCTACTCAATTATCTACTTTCAAATACGATTTAATATCATCATTGAAAATACAAATTTGTTATGCATATTTTTAATATTCACCCATATCTTTATACTTTTTCAATGTTGCTACCCAATCGTTTGATTTGCCCACAAAATTTTCTGGGTTTACAGGATAATGAACATTGTAAAGATATCCTTTTTCACCATATCTTCCTTGAGTTATTTCATCTAAATGAACGTCATCTACCAAAATATTAACAACTTCTAAACACATTAAAACATGGGTATCTCCATCTTTTATCTCACGTTCCCACAGATAACGACATTCAAGATTGAGAAAACACTCTTTAATACGTGGTGCATTTATACTCATAGCTTGTTCTGCAGTAAGTCCCGACAATGTTATTTCATCATTATCGAATCCGTTGTTTGCGATTGTTGCAGTACATTTATCGTAAATATCAGCAGAAGGGAAATTCAGTACTGCCACACCTTTTTCTTTTATAGTTTGATACATATGTCCAGATTTATTTACACTTGAGAGAATTGCATAAAAGCCACTAGGGCTACCATTAAAGCATGCCCATGATTGTAAACAAGCATTAGACTTGCCATTAGATTTATAAGAAGTTACTACAAATAGTGGTGATGGTATGGCAGTAACAAAATCCATCCATGAAAAACCATGGTTTTCCATTTTTTTCATTGACTCCGGAATAGCTGAGTATTCTTTTTTCATTAACTTACACCTTTCTGTAAAATTATCCTTATCAATTAATTATTTTATAACATTAACTATTATAGCATCTATATGCTTAATTACAACATATTCCAATAACGGTTACCATCACATTTATGTATGGGTAAACGGTTATTGGAATTTTTTATACCATTTTTTATATATCGAACAAGTGATTTAATCATATTCTTAGCATCAAAGACGAAAGGAGAAACTAACAAATTGAGTTTTGTTAATTTAAATAAACAAAACTAAATGAGTTGAAGGACGCAAGAAACATCCTTGTACTTAATTATCATCTCAAAAGGAGGTTTCACCATGCGACTTCGCCAAAGAAGCATGGTAGGGAATGAAGGAAACCTTTATTAAATTTCTTTCTGAAACACAAAGTGTTTCCTGGCAAAACAATCGTCCATAATTTGTATAAATAAGAGTGGGTAGTGCTTAGCTTTAACAGATACCAGTTGACCAAATATATAACACGAATGAGTGTAAGAAAGGAATTACTATGTCACATAAGACCAAACATTACCTTTGGTTGACCAAGTAAAACAAGCTTTGGATTGTAAGCTTGCAATTGGTCGTTCCAAACATCAGGATAAGCTCTCTGAAAAGAAGAAAAAAGAAATTACAAGATCTTCGGATGTTCTACCGCTGAATTTATAAAACTGATGAGGTGTTAAGAGCGAATATCAAAAGAAGTCGTGGAACCAAGAAACATTATGCACATTTCTCTGAAATAAAGAATAAGGGGCTGGTAGAATTTTTTCGTGCCACTGGATTAAGATACTGCGGTACAATGAAGTCGGATGAGTTGAAAAGTATAGTGAAAGAAATGAAGAAAGAACAAGTATTACAGAAGCATCCATACCAGATAACACCGCCATTTATAGAAAGTGGTCGCTGGATGACCTATATCCTTGATACAGAGGTGAATAAGAGAGTTAAAAGAACTTTTTACACCGAGGATGGGATATATCAGAAACTAATATTGCTACTACTCGAACCTACATAATGAATAATCAAGGGAAGTAGAAGACATCAAGACAGATTGTAAATGCTCTGACAGAGATGAATGGAAGCGACGTACTCATGGGTACTCAAAACTCCAGAAATGAAAAATCGCCAGAGGCCTTATAAATAAAGGACTTCTGACGAAAATAGTTAAGCGCGAGACGGGATTCGAACCATAATCCCGTCCTATAAATACTGTAAAGAAAGGGGTCCCATCCACTTCTGATTTATGTGCACATAATAGTGCACATATTTTTTTTTATTAATCCTAACTAATTTGCATATTAAGTTAAATTTGTGTAAGCGCCTAATAATCCACCCGTTTCGACTCCAGTAGATTTTTGAATTATAATTGTAACCAAATAAGTGGAGCGTTTTACTTCCACCTCTCCAAACCTATTTTGGAAGTTGGAGCATTTCACTCCAGATTGGAGGTTTACATTTATGCATCAGCACTACAAACACTACAGCAATGATGAAAAGAAACGCTTGATTATGGAGTGTCGCCAAAGTGGCCTATCAGACTATCAATGGTGTCATCAAAACGGTATTAACAACAGTACTTTTTACAACTGGGTAAAAAAACTTCGTGACGTGGCTTGTCAGGAGGCACTGATTGAACCTGTATCAAGCCATCAAGTTACACCTGCCAGACAGGATGTTGTTAAAGTCAATGTCATTCCTAAGAATGATCTGATTTCTGTTTCAAATCCAAGAGTACCTGCTCCTGATACAGAATCAGCTTCGATTGAACTGAATCTAAATGGTTGTACCATAAAGATTCATAATAACGCTGATCCAGCATTGCTGGCTCATACTATTAATCTCATGCGAGGTGTTCTATGCTAGGTGATATCTCATCCGTAGATGATATTTTTATTGTGTGTGGATGCACCGATATGAGGAAGTCGATTGATGGTCTATGTGCTGTCATTCAGGATACTTTGAGAATGGATCCGTATGGTAATAGCCTGTATCTCTTCTGTGGCAGAAGAAGAGACCGTATCAAAGCACTGCTTTATGAAAAAGATGGATTTGTCCTTCTTTACAAACGCTTAACAGGAACTGGCGGTTACAGATGGCCAAAGGATCAGACGGAAGTTAGAAACCTGACTTGGCGTGAATTCGAATGGCTTATGCAGGGGCTGGAAATTGAACAGCCCAAAGCGATAAAACCACCTTCCATTCCTGTGGATAATCGATCAAATATTTCACTTAAAAGTTGATAGTTATTCACCATGCTGAAACGCTTAAAAGCATTGAAAATACTGAACTTTCTTGTCGTTTTTACTTCTATTTTCTACCTATATATGGTAGAATAAAAGTATCAAACATCAAGGAGCTTAAGCGTGAGCACATCTGCCAAAGACGTTCAATTCAGAGAATTGAAGGACACAATTTCACAACTTAATAAAACCATAGCGTCCCAGAATCAGCTGATCGTTTCCCTTCAAGAATCAGTGAATGTAGCAAACGCACGGGAAGAAGAACATCTTCGTAACGCAGTAGCCCTTAGGGAACAGATTGATTATCTCACAAAGAAACTTTTTGGTTCATCTAGTGAGAAACGTAATGATTCTTTTGATGGACAACTTAATCTCTTTGATGAAGCGGAACAATGCAATACGGATGAATCAGCTGAAAACGTTGCTGATCAGGAAACCGTCATTAAAGAGCACACACGGAAAGCCAAGACCAAACTTGAGGATAAACTGAAAGGCATCCCTGTTGAACAGGTACGTATCACACTTTCTGAAGAAGAAAGTATATGTCCTTACTGCAATACTACTTATGAGGTATTAGGGGAAGAGGTTGTACGCAGAGAACTACAGTACGTTCCTGCAAGTGTTAAGGTCCTTGAATATGTCAGCGTTAATTATATCTGTCCACAGTGTAAGGAAGATGATGTTCCTTATATCGTTAAGTCCAATGTTCCAAAGGGACTTATGAAACACAGCCTTGCTTCTCCATCGTCAGTTGCCTGGGCAATGTATCAGAAGTATGCCAATGGCCTGCCTCTATACCGTCAGGAAAAGGACTGGAGCCAGTATGGAATCGAACTAAGCCGTACGACTCTTGCGAATTGGATTATCTACTGTTCCGAGAAGTATTTTAAACCTATGTATGAATACTTCCACAGGCAGCTACTTAAGCGGCAGTTCCTCATGGCGGATGAAACAACAGTACAAGTGTTGAATGAACCAGAACGTAGGCCACAGAGTAAGTCATACATGTGGCTATACCGTACCGGGGAAGATGAATTGCCACCCATTATCTTATATGGGTATTCGCCAACTAGAGCTGGGGATAATGCAGGTGAGTTCCTGACTGGTTTCCATGGTTACCTTGAAACGGATGGTTATCAGGGATATAACAAAGTAGCTAATATCACTCGTTGCTGTTGTTGGGCTCACGTTCGTAGATACCTTATTGATGCAGTTCCCAAAGGTAAGGAATACGATTATAGTAATCCAGCTGTGCAAGGGGTTCAGTTCTGTAACAAGCTATTTCAATATGAGGACTCTTATAAGAAAAAGGGCTACTCCCATGAAAAACGTAAAGAGATGCGTCTTGAACAAGAAAAACCTGTTTTAGATGCTTTTTGGTCATGGCTTGATCACCAGCATCCAATCCGTAATTCAAGAATGGAGAAAGCAGTTACCTATATCCAGAACCGTCGCCAGTTCCTTGAGACCTATCTTGAAGATGGCCGTTGCAGTTTTTCAAACAATCTCAGTGAGAATGCAATCAGACCATTTACGGTCGGTAGAAAGAACTGGTTATTCAGCGATTCAACGGATGGAGCTAACGCTAGCGCGACAGTTTACAGTATCGTCGAGATAGCAAAGGCGCATAACTTAAATATATACAAGTATCTTGTATATCTCCTTGAACATCGCCCTGAGGACACAATGTCAGATAAGGAACTTGAGAGTATGGCACCTTGGAATCAGGTAGTGATCGATGTTTGTGGAAACAAAATGGAGTAAAAGACTCTAAATATTTGGATTTTTAACGGAAAGTTGTAGTGAAATACTCCACTTTCCTAATTAATTGGGTGACGTGTTATTATTAGGCGCTTACAAATTTGTAATATGTTTTATTATTCCAATGACAACCAGATTTGAACTATTTAAACATTACAATAACCTGTATGGAAAGGAGGGTTTTTAATCTCAAAAACTGGTTGCACCTAGTTTGCACCTGCATTTCAATTTATATGATGCAAATTTTTATTTATATATTTAACTTATATGTAATTATAGTAGCAGTTACAATAAAAAGTATAAATAGATAAAGACAAATCATTATTTTATCTTTTAATATTAATTTTAGTAATATTTTTTTGTAATCTTTTTTGTACTTTTTATATTTATCGTTAATCTCCGAATTAACTTTTTCGATTTCTCTAATTGTACTAAAGGTGCATTCTTTGACATTTAACATTTTTCTTATAGAATCATTTAACATTTTACTGATTTCGAATAAACCCTTTTCGCTAATTGAAATATTCATCATTTCATTTTCCATTTGTTCCGCAACTTTTTTTATATTCTTAATTAAATCATTTAATAGCTTCTCTTTAGAAATCCAATCTTTTTCTTTATGAGCGAAATAATACTCTTCTTCCGTTTTAAATCCTTCTTTTTTCATTTCCTTTTCCATATCAATTTGTGAATCGTATGAAACTTCAAGAACTATTTTACTACCAGCAAAAATACCTCCAGTATATCCAAGTTTGAACATGAGTGTTTCAAATTTATTAATCTGTTCCTGATAATCATTCTGTATTAAAAAGATACGCGAGACAATAATACTCGAAATAATTCCACCTATTATTCCTATTAAGAGGTTCCACAGTCCATTAAAATAATTCATTGTTTTTCCTCCATAAATACATTTCCTTTATCATGGATAACTTGACAACCATAAACAAAATATTTAGTATATTCTATCGACCTTTACTTAGATATTCCAAAACAATTCTTATATTTAAATTTTTTTAAACTTCGGGATTGATTGTAATTCAAGTATTTTTTTTAAAATAGTATATTGGTGAATCAAAGTTATTAAGATAACGATTATTAAGTCCAATATCTTTACGAATTGCTCTCAATATATCTCCAAATGCATTTCTACTTTTATCATCAATTTCCAGAAACTTCTGATTTTCATTCGGTATAAACCTATGTTCTAATAATACATTAATAACATCATTATTCGCAATAAGCATAACCTTTCTTAAAGCCTTAAGATATTCATTTGTTATCTCTAAATTATATCTACCATCAATTACGTTTAAGAATTCTAAATATATAGTTATTTTAGAATTTACATGAATTTCTTTTTTACCAATCCCCATAGTAACTAAGCCACCTACAATTACTGATAGCACCGTTATTAATGCATTAATAAGATAGTCCATCTTTTTCCTCCCACAAATTCAATTTATATTTATTGGGCACTTTGTGATAGTATACCTCTGCTTCTAGTGGTTAACGAATACTTATATGGAGTAATATCTTCATTCCGTTCAATAAATGAGGCCTTTGCTAACTCTCTGCATCTCGCAGCTATGACATAAGAAGACAAATCAATTTCACGACTTATATAATTAGCTGATAACCATTCGGTAGATTCAATCTGTTCCAATCTTGATATAGCCTTAATTATTTCTATTTCCTGGAGAGTCCAAATAGCAGTTTCATATGACTTTTCAGCCTCTTCAGTTAAATCTTTATCATAATGTATGGTACACACTCCTGAGGTGCATTTTTGACATTTCATTTTAAACATTTTAAATATGTCTAGTTTATCTATATTATATTCTGCTTTACAACCTTCACACACAATTTTTTTGTTTTTAGTAATAGCAGATATAACACATTCATCATATAAAAATGCTCTTTGCTGATAATATTTTGTATCACTATCTATTGGTTTTCCGTAGTCTATTTTTTCATCTAGACACAAACCATAATCAAAAGAATAAAGACTAGTGTTTTTATTTGTTATATCTTTCGCGCTTCCTTTATCGGCAATCTCTGTAATTTTATGTACATACCCGTAAAATTCAAGCTCCTCAAAATATATTTCATTCTCGGTAGAAATCCGAAAATGACTTGTTGGGACTTCTTTATGATTTCTGAAATATTGATTCGGAGTTTTTGTAAGTGTTATTTTATTCTCAATTGCTAGTTCTTTTAACCTTTCAAGTAAATGCTTTTGAACGTAAATATCAATCTTGGATTCTTTGCTTAAATCTAGACTCATAATCTTGTTCTCAATCTCTTGCATAACATAATCAATATAGTATTGTTTACAAGCTTCCTTAAGAACACTCATATTTATTTTTTTACCATGTACAATTCGTTTTAAATAACAATTGTTTAAAATATGTCCTATTACACGAGGTATATTCATAGACATTCTATGTAATTCCATATAATATTGGTCTATCGAGTTAGAACTCAAATCAAAATAGTCTTCAATTCTGCCTGTCGAGAATACTTTACAGCTATTTGTAAGTAATCTTTTAATAAAATCCTCAGCATCCTTTTCCATTTGAGTTAAGTTTTTATCGATGCCATATACCTCATAATAATCTATATATTTAATTGAATACTTTTGTGCATCTAGACTTAATGGTGTAATTCTATTGGGATAACAGGCGATTTTAAAATAGATTTTATCGACTCCAATATGATAAAATGGTAATATTACTTCATTCATTAATATAGTTCTTTCGCTCAATGATAATTCAGAGTAATCATCCAAAAAAATATATAATCCTTTTCTATTACATATTTTAATTACTTCTAAAAACTTATTGATTAGCTTAGACACATCAAAAACTCTTGCTAAAGTGTAATTACTACTACGGTTGATACTAGCCTCATCTGTTGCTTCAACAGATGTACCAAAGTCATTTAATGAAGCTTTTAAACCAACAACAATTTTTTCTCTATTCTCCTCATTCTTTTGTTCACTTAGTATTTTATCTATTTTTAAATAAACTTCTTCTTTTAGCATCTTATCTAAGTCATTAGTAATCTGGTCAATTTTCTTATCTCTCACTATCATATTAGATATCTTTTGAACTAATCCATACTCTTCCTTACTTAATTCTTCCTTCATATTTTCACATAAAACTTTTATTGTTCTTCTTACTAGCTCTACTTTGAATAATTCATCTTGAGAAAAAAGTTTAATAGAATCCCCTGAAAAAGGCAACCTATCAACCTCAACACTTTTATAAATACTTTTTGCATTTAAATATATGCTCATATATTTTTTCTCTTTTTGTATGTTAGACTGAGCTTTTGCTATAATTGTTGATTTTCCAGTACCACGTCTACCAACAATATATGTAGCATTACGTTCCAACATTTTTTCTAAAATACCATTACTAGGCAGAATATCAACATATAACTTATCAATCATCTTTTTATCATCGTTTTCGGAAGCATCATTATATTTCTCGTCAGTTATACGGTGGTATAATCTTAAACTCTCACTAATAGCTTTAAAACCCTTAATATCCATTAAAACTCCTCCAATAAGATTTTATATTATTTTTATTATAACATAAATTTACACAAATCCAATGAAGAATTCTTAATATGACAAATATATGCGTCATCTTAGTTCCGAAAAGTTGCATAGTAGGTGCATATAAAGCGTATTAGAATAAGAAAATATAATCTCAAAGCAAACACTTATTCTGTTGATAATTTATTATATTTATAATGATAAGTTACTTTACTATCTTTTTCATTGTATCCATTTTCAAGAGAATCATATAAATTAATATAATATCTTTCTTTATCATTCATTTCTGACTTATCGTAGACCTTTTCAAGTATTTCAAGATAGAAATTTTCCTTTCCTAAATCATATAAAGCTTTTCCTAGTTTATTAGTTCTGTCAATACGCAAATGTTCTTGAAATCTCCTAACGGGATGGATTGATTGTCCAATATATACTTTATCATTTATTTTATTCTTGATAATATAAATGTAACCGATTATATCATCTCTTTTACAATTTATAAAATGCTTAATCATCTTTTCCAGTTCATCCTCTTTTGATAATCCCTTAGCTTTACATAAATATGCGAAATCATTTGCTATGTTCTTTCCTAAACTTATATTAACTCTTTCGATATTATCAATATAATCTACTTTTTTCATTATTAACTCCTTCTTTCTTAGATATCAACTACTTCCAAAAGAATTTTTTTACGTATCTTTAATATAACCCATCTATCATAGAATATAATTGGAAACATTTTGTACTGATGTCCAATATAACCATATTAATAATTATTGTTACACTTTTACAAACAACCCATTAATTATAAGTATACACCTTTTATTAATGCGTATCTTTTACACTTCATTATATGGTGTACACTTTCTTAACAGTTAAGATAAATGTACTCTATTCTTAATCTTTAAATATGCGTAATAATTACCTATTAAAGTTATTAATTCTTACCGAAGTGTCACATACAAATGCTGTATCTCCCCTAAGAGAACGGAATCAAAACAATGAAAGCCCATGCTACGCATGGATCTTCGTTGTTTTGATGTGTGGATGATGCAAAAGCGTCGCAGACCCCTCGGAGAGCGAGCAGGGCAGATGTAAATCTGCCCTAGTGAGTTAATACAGATAATCTGAATTATAAAAGTTGAAAATAATATTCTGAAAAATCGTAAAAAAACGCTCCTTTTAAAATTTGTCTGTCATTTTTATTAATGTACCAGATTAACAAGTTTTTAAGGAGGAAATGTTTATGGCAAATGTTTGTATTTTAAGACATCAGGGTTATATAAAATCTAAGATGCATTTTCCGTATCAGCATAATTTCAGAACGCTGAAGAACTATGGAAACAAGAACACTGATGCATCACTTACCCATCGTAACACTTGTATAGTGAATAATCTGAAAAATGGAGAAACCTATCTAACTGCTTTTAATCGCATGTATGAAAGCGGAGAATTTAAAGGTCAGTTAAAAGTACAAGGTGCAGTGGATAAGCAAACAAAGTGCTTGGATGAATTCCTAGTGTATCCGCCAAATGAGAAAATATCAGAAATGAGTCTTGAGGAACAAGATATATTCTTTAAAAAAGAATTGCAGGCGATTCAGAATTACTTTCCGTATTTAATTATTTTATCCGCTAATGTACATCGTGATGAGGCTTTTCATCCAAAAGATAAAGAAATGAAAGCACTCTTTCCCGAAGGGAAAGTAACACCTCATATGCATGTGATTGCAATACCAATAGTCCATGATAAAAAGAAGGATTGTAAGAAAATCTCTATAACGGAACTATGGAAAGGACAATTCAGTTACCGCAAATTTCAAGATTATATGTATAATGCAGTCGGCAAGGATTATGGGTTTGACCGTGGAGAAATGCGTGATTTTGGTGAAGCTGAGAAGCATTTGGAAGTAGGAGCCTTTAAGTTAAAGGAAGCCGAAAAATCTTTGAATAAGTTGGAAGCCGAAATCAAATTAAAAGAGCAGAGTCTGGCAGAACAGGCTAAGGACTTAGAACCAGAGGAACATATATCAATCTTTAATATCAAAAATGTGGTGGAGCAGCAAAAAGCCATCAACTTTGCACTGAAAATGGAAAAGGATAAGAATGCTCTTCTTCTGAAAGAAAAAGAAAGCCTAAATCAAACGATAAAAGAGAAGGACGAAGTAATTCATGCCCAAAACCAAGAAATCCAGATTAAGCAGGAAAAACTCTCTGAAATAGAGAAAGAGTTATCCTTGGAGAAGGATAAGACAAATGATATTCTAAACATTAAGGTATTAGATGAACACCTGCGTCACGTTTATCTTGATGAAGCCAAGAAGAAAATCAAATTGTATGACCTAGTTGTAAGAATTATAAAGGACTTCTTACCGGAATTGATTAAGGTATCTCCTAAATTCATTCGTGAATTATTGGATAGCAAGATTCTTCACAAAGAAGATTTGCCCGGAAAACGTGAGAATAATCGCCATAAAGGCAGATAAAGTAACTATTAACAATGATAAGGCAGAATTAAAATCAGACTCTCTGAATCAAAGAATAATTAGAACAAACAGAAGCCTTTTTCTGAAAGAAGGTTTTCGTTATATTGAATTTTGATAAAATGTTGAAAGAAGCAATTAGTCGTGATATCCTAACTGTATCAGAAGTGGATGATATGTTAAAGATGACACGTAAAAAATTAGTAGAACAAAAGCATCCATATGCAATTAATAGCCGTTCCAACGGCAGAGTAATTACCACGGTAAGGGAGGATGGCAAGCTTAAGCAGATATCCGCAGTGACCATGGATGATATGCTTGATAAGCTTTATCTGTTTTACTTTGAGAACAAGAAGAAATTAACCTTAAGCGACTTGTTCCCGGAATGGAAATCAGAACGCCTAAAGGACAAGAGCCTTAATATTAAAACCGTCAGACGGGACAATGAACACTGGAATAAGTATTACAAAGAACATTCTATCATCAATGTGCCGATTTCAAAGCTGACAACTAAGATGATTAATGATTTCTTTAATGCTACCATCACCAAATTTAATCTCTCTAACAGAGAATATAACAACATGAAAAGCATTATGATTGCTTTGATGCGGATTGCTATTGATGAAGAGATTATTGCCACGAATCCGATGAACGGAATCTATATTAAAGCAAAATTCCGTGCAGTCAGAAAGAAAAGTGACGGTTCTAAGCTGTATCTGAATGATGAGTATGATACCCTAGATACCCATCTTGAAGATGAAAGGACGATTGAAGCATTATGCATCCAGCTTATGTTCCAACTCGGCGTTCGTATTGGAGAAGGCGTTGCACTTAAATTTTCTGATATTGAGTATGGTAAGATAGCAATTCAGAGGATGGAAGAAAAGGTACTTATATTTGATGGAGAGAGATTTAAAAGTGCCGGGGTTCAGATAGTAGAACATCTGAAAAAGGAAAATGACTCGGAATATCGCTTTATTCCTCTTACTGACAAAGCATATGACATCATTCAAAAGGCTAGAGAATTAAATCCAGATGGAGAGTTTATCTTTGAACGAGATGGTGAGCGATTAACAGCAAGAGCTGTAACCTATTGGCTTAGTAAGTATTGCAGAGATGCTGGAGTTACATACAAAAGTCCACATTGTACAAGAAGGACTACTGCAAGCCGATTGAGTACAGCAGGAATGCCTCTTGACAAGATTCGAGATATTCTTGGACAGGTCGATGAAAAGACCACTCTTAGCTACATTTACAATCCCAATACGGAACAAGAGAACCTTAATATCATGAATGAAGCTCTGAAAAAAGGTAACAAAAAGAACAAAAAATAACAGTGCACATACGGTGCACATATCCGTGCAACAAAAAATCCCTTGAAATTCAAGGGATTTGGTAAGCGCGAGACGGGATTCGAACCCGCGACCCTCGCCTTGGCAAGGCGATACTCCACCACTGAGCCACTCGCGCACTTTAGTTGCTTGATTTTTTCAAGTGCATAAATTAATATACACTATCAAGTATGTTTTGTCAATCAAAAACGTTCAAATTCCGTTAGAAAGTTAGAAAGCCTCAATTGAAAGATTAAATTCCACCCCTTTCCAGATTTTATTTTCATACAACTTACTTCCTTCTAGAGGTAGTATACTACTTATTTTTCTAATTGTTATGTATTTAAATTTTATAAATTGTACTATAAAATCATATGTAATTTTATAGTAAATAATTGCGCTGTTTTATAAAATAAGGTAAACTATGTCAGTATAAATAAATATTAGGAGGAATTAAATGAAAAGATTATTGTCAATATTACTAGTCCTTACTCTATGTTTGGTTTCAACGCCATGTAACGTAAGTGCAAAACCCAAAAGCAAAGCAATAATCGTAAAAAATTATGAAGAATATACGTTAGATAACGTAACGTATAAAATGCCAAAAGGTTGGGAAGAAATCACTGATTCTGGTTTTATGTATTATTACAATGATAGTAACTTTGCTATGGTACAAACTTACGATTGTGAGTATGGTTTCGACAATCAGGGCATGCTTGACGGATTTATTGATGGTCTTACCGGCGGAGAGGGAGTTACTCTTGTTTCGAAAAAAGCTAAAGAATTTCATGATGGGATTACAGCCCTAACACTTGAATTTAATATGAAAAAATCTGACAAGACTTTTTATATAAAAAGTTTTTCCTTTGTATATGAAGAAACGCTTTATAGTTTTTCAATCGTTAGCGATCTCCAAAAGAATACAAAAATCTTGGATAAGTTGACTAAAAAAATTGTACTTGAATAGACGTCAGAATAAAAAATGAATGAAAGTATCTCCAATGTTAATATAAATTAATTAACATTGGAGGTACTTTAAAAACCATATGTAGATCATAAATGCAGGGTTACCTGTGATTACTACTGAGTGTATTGCTTGCTATTTACCTATCATTATTCCTTTACTCCACCAATTGTCAAACCGGTGACAAAATATCTTTGTAGGAAAGGATAAAGGCATACAATTGGCATTGCGGTAAATATTGCAGTTGCAGAACGTATCGATACAGGAGTAACCTGATCTGCGGCATTCTTCATCATACTTGCACTACCCGTTTGCATGGATACTGATGACAGAAGTTTCTGCAACTCATACTGAAGAGTTGTAAGAGTTGGCTTATCCGGGTTATATAACATATTGTCAAGCCATGAATTCCACTGTCCTACAGCTATGAATAGGGCTACGGTAGCCAAGACTGGCTTACATAGTGGTAATATAATACGGAAAAATATCCTAATATGTCCTGCTCCGTCCACCTCAGCAGATTCTACCAAACTATCTGGCAACCCTTTCATATAGGTACGAATAACAATCATATTAAAGGCACTTATCATACCAGGTACAACGTATACCCAGAATTTTCCCGTCAACCCCAAACTCTTATATAATAGCAATGTCGGTACCATACCACCACTGACATACATCGTAAGTACAAAAAACAAGGTTACTTGGCTGTTGAAAATGTATTCTTTTCTGGATAAAACATAGGCCAACATAGCTGTTGTAAACATATGTAGAAATGTTGATATTACTGTTCTCAATGTTGATATTTTTACGGCAGTCATTAAATTGTCTTTATGAAACACCTTATAAAAATTCTCCAGTGTAAATTTTCTCGGTAATAGATATATCCCCCCTTTGAGTGAATCCATTCCTTCATTCAGAGAAACAGCCAAAGTATTTAAAATGGGATATAAGGTTATTAAACAGAATAAGGTTAATATTATTGTATTTATTGTTATAAAAGTCTTATCAGCTATACTTTTTTTCTTTCTACTTTTTTTCATCTTAATCCCTCCCTTAAAAAAGTCCTTCTTGTCCAGCTGCTTTGGAAGCACGGTTAGCGATGCATACAAATAAAATGCTTATTACACTCTTAAAGATACCTGCAGCAGTACCAAGGGAGAAGTCGACGCCTGCACCAAATGAATATTCCAGCACATAAGTATCAATTACCTGTGACGTTATTTTGTTCAAGTCAGTCTTTAATAATAATTGTGCTTCATATCCGGAATTCATTAACATTCCTAAATTAATAATTAATAGTACAAAAATAGTCGGTTTAAGACTTGGAAGGGTTATATGTAGCATCTTTTTCATTCTGCCTGCACCATCGATTGCTGCAGCCTCATATAAATCAGGACTAATGGCTGTTATAGACGATAGGTAGATGATACTGTTCCATCCAGTCTCCTTCCACACAACTGCAAATCCGATAATCCACCAGAAAAACTTTGGAGCAGCAAAGAAATTAATGGGTGCATCTATTATATTGAACTTCACTAACAGTTCGCTGATAATTCCAGTCTCCATGGATAATATATCACGTACAATACCTGCAACTATAATCCAAGACAAAAAGTGAGGAAGATAGGATACAGTCTGCACTAATTTCTTTCCCTTAATATTAATTACTTCATTAAGCAACAATGCGAATCCTATTGCAAACACAGTACTTAGCATAAGATTAATAAAACTCATTGCAATCGTATTACGAAATACTTTCATAAAATCTGCATTTGTAAACAAGAATATGAATTTATCCCAGGCTACCCATATCTGTTCTTCAGCAGCAGGTTTAAACTTCTGAAACGCCATCGTCCATCCTAACAACGGACCATAGTTGAAAATCAAGGCATAAATGATAAATGGTATCGATAAAAGAATTAACTGTTTCTGTCTTTTTATGATCTTCCAAGTAACAAATCCTTCTGCCTTTTCATGATAAGAAGCAATCATCGCTAATATCCATACGGCCAAGTTAACTATAATAATTATAAAAAAGCTAGGTCCCCAGTTATTCGTATAGAACTTCTCTACTTGCAATGCATTAATACTGATGGCGTTTGAACTAATCAAACCAAGAATTGACAGCAAAACGGTAATTACTGATAACCTGCTCACAAATCGGTATTGCTTTGACCCTTTCGTGATCAACATATATATTCCTGAAATAAAGGTCAATATTACTGTAACAATAGTACAAAAAATAACTAAAATGGAATCAATAATATCCTGTTCCAAATGATTAATTATGGAGGCGGATAGTTTAATTATGCCAAAGAAAGAAAATTCCGTCTCGTTATATAAATCTATTTCCCCTAACTCAGCTACTTTTTTATCAATTTCAGAAGATACTACATCTACAATATAATATTCCTCTTTTGCTAAATCTTTTACAATAACTTCATATTCTTTATCCTTGATAACGTTTTTAGCAATTTTACTAATAGTAGCCTTTGTCATTCCCTCCCGGGTTGCTATCTGATTTATTACATTGCTGCCCAGTAGTGCTTCTTCTAAATCTAAGACACTACCGTTCTCCAAGGGTTCTCTTTCAGGAAGCTTTATGTAAGGAAGAAATATACTAATTATAGATGCAAAACATAACACAGCCATAATAATATAATAGGGTTTGCGCTTTTTCATGGGAGTGCCTCCAATCTTATACCTTTATGCTAAAAGAACCATGAATCTTTCTTAATTTTTCCAAATTATAGGGTGTCTTAAATCACTTCATTAAGACACCCCGTATTTACTATGGGATAATCCCATAGAAGAAACTAAATTTACTAAATTTAACTATTTTTCACCACGAGCTACTGCTGCTCTTCTCTGTATCTCTTCTGTTAATGAATCCAGATAAGCATCAATATCTACTTCTTCTTTATATACAGCCATGTATTCATCCCAGACAGCATCGAACTGATCTGCAGGTAACATCATTAATTTAGGTAACCATTCATGTTTTAAATCAGTCATCTTAGTATTTGCTAAACCTTCAGGAGTATCGTTTGTCCAAGTATTTTTATATGACCACATTGGATACCAAGGATCATTTTCTACGTCTGTACTTAAGAAATCAAGGAATGTCTTATAACCATATCCGCTTAAAAGTTCTTTTTCAACATCATATAAGGTATTAAAGAATTCATCCGGTTGATTCTTAGGATCTTGAGCGTTTTTCCCATCTGCTAATAAACCTTCATAATGTGGGAAGTAAGCATATGCTTTGTTAACTAAATTATCTGTTACCCAGTCTTGATTGTCATAATTCGTAATCTGTGCATCGGTTCTATAGAATACACCATCATCGCCAATTTTGTAATCTTTGTCTGCTTCACCCCAATAAATTAATGTCTGCATTTCAGGTGAAAGAAGATCGTTTATAAACTGTAATGCACCTGGGATGTCTTTACAAGCGGTTGTAACTGACAATCCATTGGATACATCAAGAGCAGATGGGCTGTGCCATCTATCCTTAATATCCTCAGAGAATGTAATAGGCAGTGGAACATAAGAATCTTCAGGTTTACCTGCTGTGATTAATGCTTCATTCGCTGTGTTAAAGTTCCAGAATTGATCTAATGTTCCTAATACTCTACCAGATGATAGAAGTGCAATATATTGATCATAGGACATGGTATAGGTCTCTGGATGTACTAATCCCTGATTCCAAACATCATTCATCTTCTTGTAGTATGCTTTTGCTTCAGGTAATGTGTTATAGTCAATTGCAGTTTCTGTTGCTGGATCAACGATACAAGCACCATCATTCGGATATCCCATTAAGAAATATGGAGGATTCTCAATACCGAAGTATCTCCAATCTTCAGAACTCATGGTGAAACCAACTGTTTCCTGTCCATCTGGTGTTGTTGGATGTGCTTCTTTATATCTAGCAATTAAATCAAAATATTGATCCATTGTTCTTATTTTAGGGAAGTTATCCCAAATCAAAACATCTTTCTGAATCCAGAAAGCTTCATCCCAATGATATGTAGCCATGTCTTTTCCTTGGATGATACCAAATTGAGGAATCAGATAGATATGTCCATCTTCATGTTTAACTTTATTCCATTCTGCCTCGGAGAGATAGTTCTTTATGTTCGGATACGCATCCCAATACTCATCAATTGCAACCAAAGCGCCTGCTTCAATCATAGCAGGTGTACCTGTAGCAGCTGTTATTAAGTCAGGATATTCTCCACTGGCAATCATGACACCAATTCTCTCGTCAGCAGTCTGACCTGTAAGCCAGGTTACTTTAGCCCATGCACCAATTTTGTCTTTAATAACATTTAGAACTCGGTTATCATCCGGAACTTCTGTGCCGGGTACTGCATTAAACATTGTAAACATTTTAATCTCTTTTGGCTCAGTACTTTCCGTACTTTCAGTTTTTTCTACTGTTTCCTCTGTTTTCTCACCTGTGGTGGATACCTTTTTATCGGCTTTCTTACATCCGGCCATAAGGCTTCCAAGCATAGTGATTACCAAAATTACAGTAAGTATTGTTCTGATTTTTTTCATTTTATATCCTCCCTATAATTTTTGCCGTCTTGACAATTGTATTTTTGCACAATATCATCATGTTGGCTAACTGTATTTTATCAATTATGCACAATTATAACAACATAGAAAGTATAGCTTAAATACAAATAATTATATACTTTTGAAAAATTATACAATTAGGGAGACCTAGTTACCCAATCTCAATACTCTTTATCCAATACCCGCTTTGTCCAGATTCACCGACCTACAAATTGTTTACGATATTGTAGGGGGGTTATACCTTTTATTTGTACAAACTTACTGATAAAATAGTCCGTATTGTTGAATCCAACAGCGGATGATATTAAATAAATCTTTTCGTCGGTTCGAATTAATAACTCTGCCGCCCTGTCAACACGATAACTATTAAGATAGTCCTTAAAGGAACTTCCATACTTTTTCTTAAATATCTGTCCCAAATAAGCACTGTTTATATAATATTTCTCACTAAGAGATTTTAATGTGAGATTACTCTTATAATTCTCAGTTATTTCTTTCTTTATCTCTGTAAGTACTCCTCCGAATGCATTCTGCCTTAATTGGTTTAAATAGTTGGAAAATTCTATGACAAACTTCCTGAAATGCTTTATACTTCCTCTAACCGCTATATTCTTATAATCATCTTCGCAAATCATTTTGTATACTTCTTCCTTATCGGAATCAGGATCAAGATCATTGGCCAGATTCACCAAGTTATAAATAAGATAATTCAAGTTAATCTCGATTAGCTTTGGCTCTGCCATTAATGTCTTAAGGTGGATATATATTTTTTCTATCATCCTGTGAATTGATTTATCATCATTTTTTTCAATAGCATGAATTAGCTCATCCATCATTTTCTTGTCAAAGGGATACTTATTAGTATTAATCATACCCTGGATTTCTTCATAATAGGACATACTTTTTCTCTTAGATAGCCGTTCGAAGGTAGTCGCAATCAATGAAGATTTATAGGATTCGGATATCTGTTCCATCTTATCTACTTTCTGACCAATGTACAGAATCACCTTAAAATCTAAACTTAAGTTTATCCTTTGATACAATTCGTTTATGTATTCCTTTTCACTAAGTCCTGCTGTTTCAGCTAGCTTTTTTACATAAATCAATCCAACTGTATATTCATTATCATACCTGCCAGTCTCTCTATATGCATGATACCAGTCATCTTTCAGGCAATCCTTTAGGGAATCGTAAAGCAAGTCCATTGCCTTAATCTTCTCCACTTCAGACAATATACTATATTTCTCATCTGACAGGTCATACTCAATGTTAATAAACCGAACCTCTCTATTATCAACCAAATATTTATTTACATAATCAAGACTTTCCTTGTATGGATTACCAGAAATAATATGAAACATATAGCGATCAAATACAATTTTCTCAGAATGCTCCAATCTTTTTTGTTTTTCTTTCTCCTGCCTAAACTGTTCTTTACATCCTTCTAATGTGCGGATAAGCTCTTCCTTCTGGATTGGCTTTAGTATATAATCGGATACTCCGTACTTTATAGCCTTTTTCGCATATTCAAATTCGTAAAAACCGCTTAATATAATAAATCGCATGTCTTTTGATATATTTTCCTTGGTATATCTAATCAGTTCCATTCCGTCCATTTGAGGCATTTTTATATCAGTAAGGATTAAGTCAAAATCTGTGTTTTCCATCAGTTCTACTGCTTCTTTTCCATTTGAAGCTTCTCCACTTATAACAAAGCCATGTTTTTCCCAATTAATTAATATCTTTATACCTTGTCTTATAAACGGCTCATCATCCACAATCATTATCTTAATCATCCTAAACCTCCTGTTAAACGTTTGGGGAAACATTATATACTACACTATTTGTACAATCCAAAGGTATACGGATTGATATGTCTGTTCCACTATTTGGTTCACTATCAATTTCAAAGTGTACTTTACCATCGCAATACATCTGAAGTCTCAAAAAACTATTTAATATACCCGTACTTTTTGTTTCATTCAATAGCTTACTGTCTGCATGAGCCAATAATCTCCTTAAATCATTCAGCTCTGCGTTTGAAATACCTTCCCCGTTGTCTGATACCTCTATGTATAAATACATATCATCTTTTGTTACTGTTACAGATATAATTCCATCCTCGACACTTGATTCAATACCATGGATGCAGGCATTCTCAACAAAGTTTGCGATGACCAGCTTCGGTATCCTGTAACCTTTACATGTTTCCATAACATACCTTGAATATTTAATTTTATCTCCAAACCGATATTTTTGTATATTAATATATTTTTCAACAAAACTCATTTCTTCTTCGATTGTTACAAAATCCGATCCCCAACTCATGCTCTTACGAAACAGTATAGCAAGTTCCCCTATGATGTCCGCTGTTTCCTCTTCATGCTTTATTAAACTTCTCATTCGGATGGTTTCCAGTGTGTTGTATAGAAAATGCGGATTAACCTGACTCTGAATAGCTTTCAACTCCGCCTGCTTTTTCGACAGCTCCAACGCTTGTTTCTCTGTCTTACCTTTAAATACAACCTCGACAAGATCCTTTATTTTCAACACCATGAGATTATAGCTCTTTATTAATTTACCTATCTCATCTTCACCTTCTTGACATTCAATAATCTCAAACTGCGTCTTTTCAACCTTACCAATATAGGTAGCTACTGTGGAAAGCCTGTTTGTTATTGATCTACCAACAAAGTAGATTACCATGGTTGGGATTATAAAGTTCAGTATTATTAATACAAGAATCCCTTTATTCTCAAATATTATGTTCAAGAAGGATTCACTTGATGCTATCATAATGATTTCCCAGTCTTGATTTCCCACCTTAATGGAACTTGTTATCGTATTGATTTTATCGTCAATCGAATCTGCAGGCGGAAATTCTTCCATATTACTATCCTTCTTCAGATTGGAGAATATGACATAGTCGTCATTACGTACATAGATTTGATCGCTTATTTTTTCATTTAATATATGTCTCAACATTAAATTATAATCAATATCAACTTTGAGAAGCTTAGCATTCTTATCCTTTCCATAGTTATCCAACCCTTGTATAATACTAATAGTTCTACAGGAACCGGCACCAGGAACATTCTTTTTTGACTTATCATAATAGGTATACAAAATGGTATTTTTACTACTTTCTATATACTCTTTATACCAATCCGTATTTTTAACCCGATCCATATTAATAATTTTTCCTCCACTGAGGATTGTATTATTGTCCACATATATCTCTGCTTTATACAGGAGTCCGATACTAGTAAAACTTAGAACATTACTCCTTGTTAATTTCGTAAATTCATCATAATAATCTAAAGGATTATCAAATTTCTTATTTAAAAAATCATTCAGTGCTTGATCTGAATATATACTGTTAGCAAACAAAAGGCATTTGTTGACGTTTTCTTTCAAATTGTATTCAATACGTTCTATTGCATATTCTAGATTAATTCTTTGTTCCTTTTGATAATTTCGATTCATAGAATACAGAATATAAGCATCTGTTAAAATCAATGGCAGCAAAACACAAAAAACATACATAAGCATAAACTTAGTTCTTATTTTTAAATTTCTAATTGTCAGTCTTTTCATAAGTGTCCTTTCATGCTAACAAATCCATTACACTATGTGTTTCAACACAATCCACATAAATACCGAGATTGCCCTGTATTATTTATATCATATGCATAATTTATTTGCAAGAAATAACCAGATGTGGCACATAGCTAACACATAAGAATTATCTATAAAAACAACTTATTTATTAAAGAAAGCAGATGATATATGCACTGATAACAGTGCAATATCACCTGCTTTCTTTTTCAAGTAATATAGTTGTTTACCATAAAATTCATTTCATGTTTTATACATCTTTTTTACTAAAAGCCCCTACAATTAATAACAAAATGACAGATCCAATAATTGATACAAAAAGACTCCAAATATTAAAACCTGTTATTCCTACGCCTCCAATAAAATTCATAACAAATCCGCCGATAAATGCTCCAATGATACCAACAATAATGTTTTTTCCAGCGCCCATTTTAGCATTATTTCCAGTAATAATACTTCCCAACCATCCGGCTAAGGCTCCTATAATAATCCAGCTAATAATTCCCATATTACACCTTCATTCTATATTTAATGTTATTCTATCTTTATTATTTTCCTATTTTCAAAATATATACCCAATAAATATAAGTTTATTAAATTACTGTTAGCTGTTGATTCATATTATCTTTCATTTATCAAAATTTAAAATTTATATTTATTAATGTATTCATCCAGTTCCTCTGCCATATCTGCAAGTGTACTGCTTAAGCCTGCAATCTGCTCCAGATAAGCTGATTGTTCCTGCACCGATACTGACACTTCTTCCGTCCCGGATGCATTCTCTTCGGATGTAGCAGATAATTCCATGATGATTCTCACTACTTCATTCTTCTTACTATCCATTTCATCAATAGATTCAATCAAAATCTGTATATTATTTCTTGTCTCTTCAATAGCTTCTGCAATTCCTACAAACTTAGATTGTGTCATTGTAACACTTTGTGTCTGCTGTACTACACTGTTTGATATTATATCCATTTTTTCTATGGAAGATAAGGATTTGCTATTTAGTTCTGTCACAGCTTCCGCTATCTCATTTGATAATTTTTCAGTAGATTCAGCAAGTGCCTTTACTTCTGTAGCAACAACAGTAAAACCTTTTCCGCTCTCACCTGCTCTAGCAGCCTCAATGGAAGCATTTAAAGCCAGAAGTTTTGTCTGATTTGTTATACTTCCAATCATATTGCTTAAATCAGCTATTTTACAAGCACCCTCATTTGTGTCCTTGATAACCTGATAAATTTCCTTTGTTAACTGATTGGTTTCTTCCGTCTTTATTACTAAATCATTCAGGATGGTAAAACCTTCTTCTTTTAATCGTTCTACTTTATCAGAAGAATTTTGTAGACCAAGCATGTTCTCCTGTTCCTGTTCAATTAATGCCTGCATATCGTTAACTTGCTGTGCACCATTTTGGGTTCCTTCGGCCTGATCCATATTACCATCGGCAATCTGTTCAACAGCCAAAGAAATCTCATCCATCATTGTTTTAAACTTGTTTATCATATCATCCAACTGCAGAGATGAATTTGTTATTTGCTTTGATATATACGAATTCTCTTGTAATAGTGCTTTGGCGGATTCTGCTATTGCATGGAATGCCAATGCAAGTCGCCCCATCTCATCCTTTCGCGTTTTATATTTTTCCATCGGTTCAACAGAATAATCTCCCATTGACATTTGATAACAGATGTCAGTTAAATACACGATTGGATTCGATAATTGCTTCGCAACAAAATATACAACTAACATTGCTAAAGCTAAAAACAGTAACGCAATAAGAACAAATCTTACTATCAATTCATTAATACCCAATAAGGCTTCAGATTCGTTAATTTCTAATCCTATCGACCATCCATAATTTTCAATAGGTGCATATCCCAATATCTTATGAACACCATTATATTTATATTCACCATTACCGGTATTACCATCGGTCATATTCTTCTGAAGTTCGCTGAAGTTTGTATATCCTAAATAATTGTTGGAACCCGTATCTTCTACAACCGTAGTGGAATTATCCTCAGTCTCTACATTTTGAGTAGCAGAGGATACACCATCTGCTGATGCACCACCCATTTCACTCATCTTAATAGTAACGGATTCTATTACTGTTTCCATCATTTCTTCATTTGAGTGTGCTAACGTATTACCTAAATCATTAATAATAAATGCAGATCCAGTTTCACCATTGGCTGTTTCACCAGCTAGAGCTCCTAGTTCAAAGCCATCTCTAATCCCTATTAATACACCAGTAATTGAATTGTTACTTCTAACAGGAACAGCATATACCATGACTAATACACCATTATCAGAAAAAATCGGTTCAGTAACTACAAATTCACCTGAAAATGCCTTTTTGAAATAGTCCTGATCCTGCATATCATCATAACTACCATCATCAAACAAAGCGTTACCACTGGAATCAACAAGTGCCGTATGTAGATATCCACCTCTAGTTTTTTCTGCCTTCAAGATATCTATTATCTTCGACTCATAACCAGTTATGTCACCCATATGGCTAAAAGTCTCACAATAAGACAGAGAATCCAACCCATTTATGTTACTAGAAAGTTTAGCCTCTACTGCCTTACCCGCCTGGACTGCAAGCGACTCCATAGAACTCTTTGACTTGTTCAATAATGCTGTTGCAGATGTACCAAAAGATGCTGTTGCTAACCCCATACATATTAACACTATTAATACGCAAAAAAGTAGTGTCATTTTCATTCTTACTGTCTTCATTTAGTTCGTCTCCTTGTAGTCATTTTGTTGTGCGTTATATTATGAAGTATTTTTAATATTACTTACCCATACTCTATGTATTCGTCTATTACATAAGATTTTCCGTTAAGCCATACTCAGTATCAGAACTTTACCAATACAAATATCTTTTGTTTCAATTGTAATTATAGGATAATTATTTTTTATTATCAATATAAGTAATTTACGAATTTCTGGGACAATTTACATAGTGTATTGGTAATAGTTACTATTATTAATATAATTCAATACTATACAGCCAGATTTTCGAAAGAAATAGGTAAAAAACCCCCTTTGATTGGATTTTTATCCAACCAAAGGGGCGTATATGCATACCGATTATTTTGTATTGACGTTAAAGTTGTCTTGAATTCTGAATTCTGTTATATAGGCTTTACTGCAATCATTTCTATATAACCTCTTTTACCTATTGGTTCTAATTGAATTCTTGGATTTGCCTTATCCAATTCATATCCCATAATTTTAGGATTATATTTCTTAATCGATTCTTGAACTTCTTCGATTGCCTGACAATAGTCTTTCTCCATAAATGGTTCTCCCTGAAACATTAAATAATCTGCTTCTGGTAATTCAATCAAATCAAGTCCATCTGGTATGTCTCCAGTATAATCAAGTGCCACTTCCACTCCCTGAACATATTCGGATGTTCCCGGTTCCTGAAATTCTTTTGGTAACCATAAACATACCGGTTCTCCGCTAATAGTTTGCATACTCGTAAGCAAGCCCCATACATCACAACCCACTTCTTCACAATATGCAAAATAATCCCTTGCAGTTTTACCTCGTTTTATCAGAACTTTTCTAGATGGTTTATGAAACAGCTGAATAAATATATTTTTTACTTCTTTCACTGTTTTATGCTCCTTTCGGATTTCATTGTATAACACTCCATAAGGAATGAATAAATAAATAGGAACTGGATGTTTCGCAAATTCACTGGGATTACAACCAAATTCTCGATAAAAAGCTCGTTGATACCCCTCTACACTTTGAAACCCCATGTCAAAAGCCACGTCTATCACTTTACAATTTTCATTTTTTAACTTTAAGGCTGATTTTGATAATTTTAATCTTCTGATATAATCTGCCGGCGTATAATTGGTATATTCCTTAAATAATCGATAGGAATACCAAGGTGAAAAGAGAGAAACCTTTGCCAAATCTGCTAATGTAATATTTTCACTAATATGATTATTGATATAATCCTGCATCCTTTGCACAGCTAAAATTTGTTCCTGCATCTTCATCACCTCCGGTAATTCTATCATACTTTATATTTACATTAACCTGCAATCATTATTTAGATAATTTATTCCCAACGAAAACACTTAATGGAGCATACAATGCAAGCTATTGCTATTGCTAACATTACTATAACTGGAATGAAAACATTTCCTAATGGGATACCTAAAGTTGTTGCTTTAAGTATTTTTATACCTTGCGTAAGTGGCATAATATCTACTATCTTTTGCATCGGAATCGGCATCACTTCATAGGGAAGTGTCGCCCCGGAAAATACAAGCATTGGAAAATACAGAACTGATGCTATAACCGATGCACTTTTTCCATTTTTCGCAATACCCCCAACCAATACTCCTATACTTAATATGGATAATAAAACTAACAACCAACCTAACAAAAAAATCAGATAAGAACCTCTCATTTGAAATCCCCAAAACAATTTTGCCACAATCCAAAGAAGTACGACAGAAACTGCCGAGTATATAGAATAAATAATCAAATGAACAAATAGTATCATTGCTGGACTGACCGGTGTTACCTGAAACCTTTTTAGAATTTTCCGTTCTCTATAATCAGATACTAAAATAGGAAGTCCCATTAATCCACCTGCACATATGGCAATTGTACTGAGTGCTCCAAAGGATTGTTCTAAGAATGTATAACCTGCTCCTTCAAAAGCCGGCTTACTTCCATAAATAACACCCAGAATAACCAATACTATGAGTGGCATAATAATTGCAAATATAACCATATTCATGTCGCGAATTGATAATTTACCTTCAATTTTCAGCATTTTCTTAAATGTGTTCATTTTGACTTACCTCCCCGTCCGAATACCAAAGATATGCATCCTCAAACTTATCATATGGACTAATCTCTACAGCTTCTTTCACAGTGCCGTAAAATACTGTTTCACCCTTCTTTAGAATACAGATTTTGTCGCAGAGGACCTCTACTTCATCCATAAAATGCGAGGTCAAAATAATAGTTAATCCTTTTTTCTTTAGTTGCTCTAAGGTTGTCCATACTTCCCGCCTGGCTTTTGGATCCAGCCCTGTCGTAAGTTCATCCAAAAAGACAATTTGGGGATCTGGAATTAATGCCAGAACGATAAATAACCTTTGACGTTGTCCTCCTGATAAATCCTTTACAGCGCTTTTTACTTTTTCGGCAATGCCAAATTGCTCTAAGAGACTTTGCCAATCTAGTGGGTTTTTATAGATAGACGCCGTTTCTTCACACAACTCATACACTTTTATTTCCTGCTGGTAGTTGGCTTCCTGGAATTGAACACCTACCTTTTGAAATAATTGTTTTCTGTCGGATACAGGGTTCATATCTAGTATTGTAGCTGAACCGCTATCCGGCTTTCTTGTACCAAGGATGCACTCAATACTTGTACTCTTTCCAGCCCCGTTTGCTCCCAACAATCCTAGAATTGTCCCTTTTTTAACTGTTAGATTCAAATTCTTAACAATTGTCTTTCCATGATACGATTTTGAGAGCTGTTTGACTATTAATATCTCTTCCATTTCTACCTCCTGTTTTTACAGCTCCCATTATATCGAATATCTCATTAGTTTCTCTCGACTATTTTTGCTATTAGATAAATTTTTACTCATTTATATATTTAAGTGTCTTCATGCCTTCTTTGATCATTTTATTAATACTTTGATTATGAGAACGACATATTCTTTTTAAACCAAATAGTTTATCATGATTCTTGGTAATTAGATTAACGCCAAAATCACAGGAAAGAGTTGCTTTAAACCCTAGTTCTTTTATGATTAACTCCGTATTTTCACTACATACTCCATATGGATATACAAAAGTATTTGGAGTGCGTCCAGTAACTACTTTAATTTTTTCTTGCAATTCAGTAAGATCTTCTATCAATAACTTCTCATAATCCTCCATAGATTCATTAATAACTTGTTTGCATCCTATCCTCTTATTGCAAGTACTATGTAAATTATAAGTGTGGTTTTGAATTTCAGCATAACCTGAGCTTTCCATTTCTTTTACTTGATCCCATGTCATGTGGGCATAATTAATATTGTCATCGAATACTTTTGAAAAATTATCCGTACTAATACCAATTATTGACAATACAATTTTCATATTATACTTTTTCAATAGAGAAAAAACATACTTATATGTACTTAAGTAACCATCGTCAAATGTCAAAATAATCGGATTTTGTGGTAATTCTTTATTGTCATATACGTAATCAATCAATTGATTCATTGTTATAGTGTTATAATTATTTTCTGATAAATACTTTAAATCATTTTCAAATTCATATGGACTAATAACATCTTTTCCAAATCCGCCATTCTTTACCTGATGATACATAATAATTGGTATACATAATTTCTGTTGCTGTGAAGATGTAACATGTGCTTCAAATAGACTGTTAATAATGGAGATAGATAAACTCGTAAAAATTAACCCTAAAAGAATAAATTTGCAAACAAGTTTAGCATTTAATTCTTTAAACATTTAGTTACCACCTAAATATACCATTAATATAACAATATATGATAAATAAACAGAATGGTGACTATCTGCTCTACAAATTGAATTTTCCTAAATCTTCCGTGCCATGCAGATAGATTTTGTCATGTCTGCATATTGTCCATAATTGGGGATTACTTTATATCCAAGCTTTTTATATATATGGTGTGCAGCGTGAAGTAAATCTCCAGTTTCTAATATGCACCATTGAAATCCATGAATCTTTGCTTTTGCTTCCAATCGTCGTACAAGTTCTGACCCAAGTCCCATTCCTCTGCATGACGGCTCCACATAAATGTGCTTTAATTCTGCATGTCCTTCATCATACATCTTATAACTACCGCACGCTACCGGCACGTTATCCCGATATACAACGATCACATCTTGAATACTATCACTTTGATTATACTGACTTCTCTGATTTTTCCCTCCTACTAATTCATCCAATGCCTGATCCAGTTTTTCACAAAGTAATACAAAATCGGAATTGCTAGCATCCGTATCAAGGTAATCCACTGCCGAAAGTTGAAGCAACTGTGCCCTTGCCTTTTTGGTTAGTTTATTTACTACTGCATCATAGGCTTCGTCTATCATCTGCCATAGCATCTGCTCGTCTGTAAAAGCATCTAAATCGATTGTGTTCCAGTAAGGCTGCTGAACCGGCGGGCAATGATATCCTCGTACCAATATCCCCGGGTAAAGCATACGATATAACTCCGCCTGCTCTGGCTCACACTTTAATGTTACTTTATAAAAACTCTTATTTGGATGTAATTGTACAAATATTTTTCCCATTACTTTAAAGCAGATTGGTGATTCTCCAAATGGTCTTGCCTCATATGCACCAGGTTTTCTCATACAGTATGACTGAATCTCGCTTATTTTTTTCTCATAATGTTTCATAAGTACTCCTTGCTTTCCAACTAATATAGTGTTTTATTTATACCAAGGCATATCATGTTTTTACTGGTTAATTAATGATCTTGGACTGCTCAAGATAATTATTCGCGCACAAATGATAACAGTACCCACTTTGGTAGGTAGTACCCACTTTGGTAGGTAGTCCCCACTTTGGTAGGTAGTACCCACTTTGGTAGGTAGTACCCACTTTGGTGGGTACTGCTATATTTATCGCATCGAATACACAAAATTATCTCCATCCACAGTAAAAGTTAAAATTAATGATTCGTCACTTTCTTCTACCTCTTGAGGACTTTCAATTAAAAATCTGACTCCTAAAGACTCTAATGGTTTAATCGAAGTAATGTTAGCATATGTAAAACCCGTAGTTGAATCCTCTGGAATTGCAGACCCTCCATATGTATATCCATTATTGAAATCCGCTTCAACTGACATTATTTCATCAGCATTTAGATTCTGCTTTTGTAAGTTTTTCACATCCACATCAATGTGGATATATACATTTCCTGATTCTGCTGGATAATGTGTATAAAATGACGTAGTATCATCTGGAAGTACATCATAACTGAATTCAATATTATTTATAGTAATTTCTTTATTATTCGTTTTTATAGTATCACCTATCTGTAAATTATTTACATTTTCGATTTTGCCCTTTTCTGGTACATATCGATCAGTTTCTTCACTATCAGATTCTTCACTATCTTTTAGCCTAGCTTTCAGTTCGGAGTTTTCCCATTCAAGTTCAGCTATTCTTTTCTCTAATTTTTCAACACTTTCTTGCTGATTGTTCACAGGCCCTGAAGTTGAACACCCAATTAATATCACAGATGTAACCAACGCTAATAATAAAATGTATTTTTTCACTGAAATTAACCTCCAATTTTTCCTTTATACTTATTTTAACAAAACCTTACAACTTTATCTATCTTTTATTTAGTATAAAAGCATAATATCCTACGGAATTTTTCCGTAGGATATTATATGATGTTAGCATTTAATTTGAATTATTCGTTAGAACTACATCTATGACTTCTTCGCTTTATATAATTTTTTAATTTGTGAAGGGGTAAGGGCGTAATTGTATATTCTGAATTCATCCATCATCCCTTTAAAGTAGTTACCACTCGTGTCTCCACCTATCCATAAAGGTCCACAGGAATTAGATATATCTGCAATATATTCTTGTGATTTAATAAGCTTACCATTTATATATAATTTTATAGTATTCCCATTATAGGTTGCAGTATAATAATACCATTTTCCATCTGGTGTATACTTATCCTCATAGGAATCAAATTCTTGGCTATAACCTTCGTTAAAATCAGATAAGGACAAAATCGGTCTATTCCAATCTAACAAAGCATAAGAGCTATCTTGCTTATCCTTACTATTACCATATTTTGCAAAGATTGGTTGTTGCTCTTTTGTACTCTTTTCCTTATATACCCACATTCCAAAGGTAAATCCTTTATCTAAATCTAAGGAATCATTATCCTTTATCTCAATATAACTTGAGGCATTGAATTTTACTCCTTTTCCTACAATGGCATCCACATATTTGAATTTGTTTGCTTTTACTGCAACACCATTATTATTAAGACCTGATGAATCTTTTAGATTTTTTTCGAACTTATAGTGTGCTACCAATTTCTTTGGTTTAATAATTAAATTCTTACCAGATCCTTTTAATGCTTCATCATATAAATCTTCAACATCACTGTAAGTAATAGCCTTATTGTAAATCTTCATATCATCAAGAACACCCTTGAAATAATTATCTACATTCATAAAGTGTCCAAATCCAATATACAAAGGGGTAGCAGAATCTATTAAATTGACACTTTTTAATTCGCTCTTTACCAACTCATTGTTTTTGTATATTTTCATTGTCTGTCCATCATAGGTGGCTGTTATCATAGTCCAGCTCTGAATATCCACTTTTTTTTCCGAATGGATGTCATCCGCTCCATCTTCATCACTAAAAACTATACCAGGTGTCATTTCCCACCACTCGTACACACCATATGGAAAATCAGCATCGTTGTCTTGCTTCATAACATATGGCACTCCGCCATCCATACGATCTTTTTCTCTCATGTCATCCTTGTAAACCCAAAATGAGAAGGTGAATTCATTTATAAGATCAAGTGATGGATTATCTTTTACTTCTATATAACTCTTACCATCTAGTTGAACCCCTTTACCAAATACAGAATCCACATAGGTAATGCCAGCTTTACCACCAATGGCCTCACCGTCATTTTTGAACTTTGTTTCGTCCTTTAAGTCACCATCGAACTTCCAATGGGCTACAAGGCCTTTGAACCCACCCAAATTAGAGCTTGGTTCAGTATTGATAACTGTTTTTTCCTCATCTTCATCATAATCTTCTTGATATTCTTCTTGATATTCCTCTTGATATTCCTCTTCCGCATATGCTATTGTAACTGGAAATGTAGACGTAATAAGTAATACCAAGATCAAAAAACCATTTATCCACTTCATCTTTTTTAACATATTAAAACCCTCCTTATCCTAATTCTCCATCGTTTGATTTTGTTATTTTTCCTAAGGACTAATAAGTAAATCCTCTCAACCACCTATAATGATTAAACATATTTTGCTGTATTTGTAGCATAGCCGTGTGAGTAATCATATCCATCGGCTTTTTATTTCCTGATTTCTTATTTTTATCCGTTATTGCATTCGTACTTTGGTTCGTTTCTTTTTTCGCGGGGACAATAGTAAGTTTTTTTAGTTCCGTACGAATTTTATCCTGATCCTTTTTTGAACCATATTGAAATTGTGCCCGCAAGCAAAACCATAAGCCAGAGCAAGTAGCTATGCTCTTCTTGTCATTGGCGGAAAGGGATTTCCATTCCTCTTTCACTTGTTTCTTTACATTGTTTACAGTTTCTTTAGAAATCTGATCTGGTTTTGCTTTGCTATTTTTTTGCAATAACCTTGAATAGGCAATAATTTCGCTGTAAGCGTTTAGAGCCCTCTCCGTAAGAGCAGATTCTCCGTCAATTACAATACTTCCTCCAGTTTCAAGCTGACTTTTAATTATCTTTACCACAGAATCAGACTGGTCTGTCTCATCAAGCCATTCACTTATAGATTTTTCAAGATCGCCACGGAGCACTTCGAGCTCTTCTTCATTTATTTGTAACACTGTATTTACAAGAGCTGGGTATTGGTCATATACTTGAAGTTCCTCTTCCGATAGATAACGCCAAGCATCCTTGATTTCAACAAGTATCTTGTCTTCCTGTACCTTGGTAAATGGCATCCCCAAAGCAAATTCCAGGGTGAACAGAAATGCCTTTGCATTTTTGTTAATCCTTTTAGCTACATCCACGTTATAGTTAACGTTCGGGGTCTTTGAATTGGAGCCTTCAGCTAGAGAACCCATAAATCCTTGCAGTATATTGGCACTGCGAATCTGATAGTAATCAGCTTCTGGAGCAAAGTAAGAAAACCATATAGCTTGCTGATCCGATTTGATAACAATCCCAAGGCCAGAATATTTTTTACCATTCCTTTTATCGGTCAGATCAAAGATTACTTGTTCTTCCTCTAATCCAAGCTGGTTTTGCCAATACGATGCCTTTATATTGGGATTACCATCCTTAAGTATTGAAAGAAATCCGTTGGCTAAATCCTGGGGACTCTTTAGTTGATCAAAATTAAGCATTGCCATTACCAACTGTTCGTCACTCTTCGAATTCTTAACAGCTACTATTGACTCATTCGAACCAACCTCCCATCCCTTTGGATAATGAAAAGAAAAACTTCCATCATCAGTCACATATTTAGACCATAAGCTTGCTGCCTCTGCACTGATGGTACCCATCATCAGTAATGATGATATAAGCAGTAAAGAGAATATCTTTTTCATTGTTAACACTCCTTAATTCTTAATTAAATAACACTGTTGTGGTATTTTTCGAAACTGTTATGCCAAAACTCGATTCTATCACCTCCATAAACATCAGGTTATTTATTATAACTTGCTAATTTCACCTTCATTCTGCTGTATATAAACTACATAGTCTATTCATTAACTCGCATGAGAGCATAAAAATAGCACCTCATTAGTTCTAATGAGGTGCTATTTTAAATGTTTCTTATCTTCTAAAAATGGTTCATACATCATTAATGCGTGGTTTTCTGTAACATACTCATCTGCGATTTCATTCTCTTCCACATCGAAGATTTTCCTATAAATTAAATTATAACGACTATATTTACCAAATAGCTCTTTTTTCATAAAGTGCTCTTTTTCGTAAACCTTATAGGTTTCAATCGGCTCTACGTTTGTTCTCCAGCAACCGCAGAGCATTGAATCATTTATCCATATTTTTAGTTGTACAGGCATATTTGTATCATTACGAATCATTAAGTCTCTATAATTGTATACACAGGTTGCACCGCTCCCAAAGGGTAGCGTTCTATTGCTATCAGGAAAAACGTCATAACTGTGACGATAACGTTCTACAACAGTAAGAGGAGTATGTATTGTCATCCAATAGATAAGATTAGAAAGCTGGCATAAACCTCCACCAATTCCTGCTTTGACAGTACCATTAAATAAAATTACACCTTCTTTATACCCTTTACTTTTTGATGGTTTACCGATAAGTTTCCAATAAGAAAAGGTTTCTCCTGGTTTTACGATAACATCATTCACTTCTTTAACTGCTATTTTCAAATTTGTTATCTTATTATATTGTAGATACATATCTACATCTTTCAATTGACGTATTAAAGGTGTACTATGACTAAAATAAGTATAAAGATATGGGTTAAAGTCTTTTGTTGTTGCAAATTTAACACCCCCAAAAATCCAATACAATCTTCTTTTACATGTATAAAAAGATTTTCCTAGTAAAATTCGTATTTTAGTTCTCCTTTTGGGCTGTAAGTTAACATCTTCCATTCTTTTCTCACTCCTCACCAATTGTAATTATTACTTCGCAGTTGTAATCTATACGTATTAAGTATATATTCCCAACTATAGGAAGTCAATCACCGAATGGTAATAAATGTAAGCCTATGCCGCCCTAATGGACATTAAGATCTTTACTGTACATGAAGGATTCCCGCAAGTCGTCAACCCACAACTCTTCGCATCCACATCTTAGTTAACTTCAAGCTAAGCTCATGCAAATAAGCACCACCAGACACCGTATTTATCGATTAATTCCACACCACAAGGGCAGAAACACAGTTCTCCAAAAGGTGTAATAATTTCGCTTCCTTCAAGCAAGGTTTCGTATGCTTTTTGCACCTTATCTTCATTACCCTCTCCAAATTGAATGCAAAACTGCATAGTATTGCCGGTAATTCTTTTTTTTCCACCTGCTCTGCTAGTGTCATGAGCTTCACCAACCGCAATAGCCTGTCCGCATACAGTAAGCTCCCTATGTATTACAGCACCATTTTCATCAACGTCTTGATAGCCTATCTGAGCATCAAACGCCTTTTTATAAAATTCAAAAGCCTCGTCACTTCCCTTAACATAAATCTGTAATAATGTTCTAAACATAAAATCTCCTCCTAAAGTATGAGCTTATAAGCAAAAACTGTTTTTAATAGTTCAAAAGGGGTAACATCAATGATCCTTTATACCTCTATATAGCCGAAATTTTTAAGAAAAAGCATTTTTTCAATTGCTTTATTTGCTTTCCACCAATTTTCGCTAATGGCAAATTCCTTCGTATATTTACTATTGTTTTCAAACCATGACCAGGTGATTCCCCAAACTTCATGTTGAGGTATCGTTTCGATTAGATATTCTAATTCTTTTTCCACCATATCCTTATTCTCATTGTAATAAATACTTTGTGGACTTTTGATGTAATCTGACGGACGAACACCATAATATTGCCATTTAGAAACATCATTCTCTATAGAATTTTTGACTAATTCATTTAGCCTTAGTTGTAATGAATTATAATCATATTCATCAAAGTCAAATTCCTTCATAGCATCTAAAAGTGCGACATATCCACCAATACCCATCTCTCCAAAGTTATTACCAATCAACAGATTGTTTATTGCGTTTTTCACTAATGCCGTTGTTGTTTGATATAGAACAGAACTTTTATCTGCATATTTTAATACGAATACAGATAATCCAGTAGTTATTCCTATACTTTCGGTTAGGTTTGCCTCCTCATTAAAGTTCCACCATGGAGCATGAGGAAAATTATCATTCGTAGGCATACTAAATCTCCAGCCATACTCCATTAGATCCTGTTCACTATACAAATATTTTAGAATTCCTTTATAAATCGGGTGATTTAAATCTTCAAATTCAATATCTTTTAAGATATTTATTGCATAAAGAGTTGTATAGGGTGTGGAGTTGGGATTCCAATTATCGGGCTCCAAAGTGTTTCCAAATCCCCCATCATAATTCTGATAATAGGATAAAGCTGAAATCACATCGTCTTTGCTTCCGCTCTCAAAATAGTACTTCCATAAGTTAAGTTCAATATCTCTCCCGTTTCTGTAAACCCATGTTTTAATCCTGTCATACATTTTTTTAGATATCATGATTAACCTTCTCTCTTGTTTTCTTTTATATATTATCATATTACCCTTTGATAACGTAATTGTATTGTAAATTCACGACATCATTATAAATTGCTTCGGGCATACCGTTTTGCTTCACTTGGTAATAGGGTATGATATTTTTTAAAATCATGCAATAAATGTGATTGGTCTGTATAACCATAAAAGTGAACCGCATCTACTACATTGAAATGTTGATTAAATAAAATATCGTTCCACAAATTCTGATAACGAACCAATGAAGTTAGTTGTTTAGGAGAAACACCTATATATTCATTAAATATGCGTTCTAATTGTCTACTACTTATGTAGATCTCATCTGCGAGAGAAGTCGTTTTTATATTACCTTTATTACTGAGTATACAAGATACTGCAGTCTCTATATGATGGTTAATTCGCTTTGTATTTAATTGATTAAGAAGTATTTTTTCTGCTATTTCAATACGTTCCCTCAAGGTAGTTTTATCAAATAGGAATGGTTCTATAGCTGATTTTATTTTTATATAATACTGTCGTGCATCAAAAACGTTATTTTTTACACCGGTCATAGAATCATCAGAAAATAATACGGCTGTCCAAGCATAAAATCGGATAGCAAAAATCGAAATCATTTCCTCTTTTTCATTTCGGGTAATCGTCTTAATAGCTCCATTATTTATTCCGATAAAACTACTATTTATCTTATCTTTTGTGTAATTTACATCAAAAATAATATCCATGCAAGTATCTGGAATTATTAATTCTTCTGCAATCTCTTTTTTTGTTTTAGTAATAGGACAATTTGTTCCCCAAAAGCACTTAATATAAGGCCTTAAACTTTTACATGGTATAACCTCCATATAGTTGCTACCTTTTCTGAATGGTGCAGCAGTTATAGGGTTATAGATACAATTCAATTCGTGCATAATAAATACCCCTTCTCGTATGTATGCAAGTCAAATATTCAATCAATCCAGCCGTTCTCTTTCCAGTAATTCATATCAATCGGACTATAATCCATTCCTTTATGCATCTGCGTCATCATAAAAAACATAAATCTTGACTTTATTCCTGGCTTCACATGCCCCATTTTGCGTTGAATTGCTTTCGCTATAGCTGACGACTTCCTGTCTGCTTTTGCTTTTCTTTTTGTACTCATTTGGTCCCAGTTCATAGCAGCTACAGTTACTGGCAACTGATATGTTTTTCCAACTGACCACCAGAACATCTGAGTTGCAATCATCCCTGTAGTTTTCTTTGCTCCTGCTCCTGCTGTAGTAGATATAGCGACTCCAATTTTATGTTTCATAGTAGGGTATGGCCTATGTGTCATCCACCGATATCCCATATGGTCAAAAAAGGTTTTTAACTGACCGGACACATTCAAAACATATGTAGGGGAAACAATTATTATCACATCTGTTTCTTCGATACCTTTTATAATCTCATCTATCTGATTACGATGTGGACAGGCATGTTCGCCCTTCATAATACATAGAAAGCATCCCACACAATCATTAATATCATTCACATAAAACTCAAAAACATCTTCCCTGTTGCAATTTAATTTAGCTAGCAACATCTGAGTTATATGATATGTATTTCCTTTATGTTGCTGTCCGTGAATTACAGCTATTTTCATAATTTGTACACCTCCGTGAATTGAGTAACCAACAATTCGATCTTTGCTAATGCCTCCTTCATTGTTATATTTTTATAATCATATTTCTGTAATAGAACAAGTATTGGTGCATAAAAATGATATGCCATAATCGTTGCATCCTTTTCAACAAAAGCGTTAGCTTTTTGCATAATGGAAAAAAGTCCAGTCTGATACTGCATAGGCATTACAATAAAATATTTCGTATATAAATCTCCAATCTCTGGTCTATCAAAAGAACTTATCATAAATAATTTTCTGCATTTTGATAGAAATGGTTCTTCTGCATATATCTGAAAGGTCTGCTGAATCATTTTGACTAACATTTCCTTCGATATGTTTATGTAATCCATATTTTCAAGTAATCCAGGATTAAAAATACTTTCTGTTTGTTCTTCAAATCTCTGTACTATCGTTTGAAAAATATCGTCTTTCCCTGAATAGTGCTTATAAATTGAGGCTGCCTTAATGCCAACTATATCTCCAATGTCTGACATACTTACCCCATCATATCCCTTTACAGAAAATAATGATAAGGCCTCATTTAGAATTCTTTCCTTCGTATTACGCATTTTCTCACATCCTATGTTCTATTTGCTAATGCTCGTTAGCTTCTATTTTAGCTAATAATCATTAGCTTGTCAATGTGGTTGTATAAACTTTTTACAAATAACGGGGTAACTCCACAGCAAAAAGGAGAATATCGGCGATATGCCGGTATTGCTCCTTCTTGCTGTTAACTATATGCACTATCTAATCAGAATATAAGAAAGGAACCTTCTTGCAAAGATTCCTTTCTTATGTTTGGTTAAGTTTGAGACGGGATTCCGTAGAATTTCTAAAAAGCCCTCTTTTAGCTGATATCCTTAACGGTTAACCCTTATATATTTTAATACATTTTGCTGAAACTCATTATCAAGTTCAATCTTTTGTGTTGAGCGTAATTTATTAAAATTATCTATGCGCAATTTGAGCCACATCTGTTTTACTTCATCGCTCATATGAGGATCTGGATATTCAAAATACCTTTCGCAAGGTAATTGACTACATTCTGAGCAATCATGTTTCCCTTTCGACACACAACATTTATAATGCCCACAGGTTTCTGTTTTATCAAACATATAATACCATATTGGCATTCCAATGCGGTTTCTGCATCCATCACATACTAAACCATAATCATCACATTTTCCACAATAAGTGCCGCATGGATTAATCTCTTCTCTTTCATTCAATGTTAATCCGATGCGCTCTTTATCTTTTAGCGTAAACTCTTTTCCATTCTTTTTAAACTCTTCTTCGATTGTTGAATAATCTACTGCATAATATTCCTTGTTTTTCCTTTTTACAAATTGCTTTTCAAATTCAGTTAAATTATTTATATCAATCTCAAAGGCTTCTGATTCAAAGCATCTTCCACTAATATTCTGCAGACTTCCCATAGATAATTCACATACCATAAAATTCTCAAAGTTGGTATTCTGTGGCGTTCTTAATTTATATTTTTCTGCATTAACAAAACCGAATCGATGATAGTACTGAGGATCGCCATATAATATAATCCCAGATACCTTCATTTGTATAGCTTTTTCTTTTGCTGCCTCAATCAGCAATCCTCCAATTCCCCGCTTTTGATATTCTGGCAGAACACCAATAGGACCTATTGCAATAACCTCCTGCCTATTCTCAGTAGTATTCTCATCATTCACTACTAGGCACCTTGAACATATTATATTTCCCACAATACTGCCATCACATTCTGCAATTAAATCAAGTTCCGGAATAAAGTCTTTTGACTGACGCAACTGTTGTACCATAAGATGCTCATCACATCCTGGTTTATATACATTCCAAAATGCTTCCCTTATGACATTCTCTACTGTAAAATAATCTTCCTCTTTTTCTCTTCTTATCAATATATTCATTCTTCTCCATTCTCTTCCTACTCATTTGCCAATATTGTCTGTTCCTCTAGAAATTCCATTTCTTCTTTCTTATCCCGACGAAGATTCCGAAATGATATACTTATTCCATGAATCATTTTTCTTCTTTCTTTTTTATATTCCTCTATATTATTTTGATATAAATATCGGCGTTGTTCTTTTCCAATGACTTTTTTGTCACCATTCATTATCATGCTTTTCCTTTCTCATTTCCTATACATTCCTAGCTAACTTTAATATAGTCAGTTTTGATATTATCATCTTTATGTCTTCAAAAGCTCTTTATTCCCTAAAAAAAGACACAAAAAAAGCCACACCAATCAGATGTGACTACCATATGCTTATATAGTTCACGAAGAGGTTTGTTATGATCGTACCAAAACAAAACCCTCGCAACATGGGCATTTCTTCTGGTACTGACAATATTAAGTTAGCTAGTTAATACCTCGCTTAATTCAATATTTTTCATAACATAACCTCCTTTCTTTTATTTCCTTCATATTAACATTTATACCATAATAAGTCAAACAAGATTTAAAAGTCTTGAATTTCAACAAGATTTAAAAGTCTTGAATTTCATTTATTAACAATTGCTTAAGCTCAATTAAATCTTCTTTTTTATATTCTAGACCTTGTACTCCTGAATACCATTCATTAATAGCATTTTGAATAATGTAACGATGTCTTTCAGGAACAAAATTCAGTGTCCATATTCCACCTTCATATTTAGATAATATGCGCTTTTCCTTCTTATATGACAAAATACGTCCCAGAATTAGGATGTTACTTGCTAAATATCGTGTATTGTATGCATGAAAATCATATTCAACAATATCATTACTGATAGAGCTCCAAAAATCTTTCTCAGGTATACTAGGAAAAATATCATTTATAGGTCTTCCATAAATACAGATGCCATTTTGATTTATAAGATGAATATAGCTGGCTATATCCGGGTCACAAATATCATCATCTACAATAAAACTTTCTTTTATATTTCCATTTAACAACTTTTTGTAATGCTCAGTCCAATAATCGCTGTAATGAAATTGACAAGGTGTCGGATGTTTCCAAGGATTCAAGTCATTTAACGCTATTGCAGACATTTCTAGCGGTGATTGTGTACAATCTAGTTCAATTATATTTTTAGATATTAAAAGTCTTTCCACTCGGCTTAATCTTCTGTCACATACTATTAGTATATCAATATCACTTACACCTTCAACAAAACATCCAAGTACAATTGATCCATGTAAATATATTCCTATTACAGAATCTCCTATACATTTTAACCAAGTATCTATTACATTATTAATTTGTTCTTTTACATCAGGTGGAAGTGTCTTATAGTTCTTAAAGTCCATATCTTTTCTCCTGTATATTATGACTCAACTTTTGCTGCTCTAAATGGCTTTTAACATGAACATTTCAAGTGGTTGGTCAAAACCTGGTATGTCAAGTACAAGACAACCACAGTCTTTATAACCCAGCTTTCGATAAAAATGTTGTGCATTTTCATCAACTTGTGTAGATGTCATAATCATTTTATATCCTTGCTTAGCCATCTCATTTTCCCAGAACTCCATAGCTTTCCGACCATATCCTTTTTTATGATATGAAAAATCAATAAAGATTGATGTTAAGAAAGGTGTATTATCCCAAAACAAATTAAAGCGAAATATTCCAATCGGTTTCTCTTCATCCAGAATAACATATGCTCTTTTATCAGCAACTTTTTTTATAAATTCTGCTTCCGGCAAATGTCTGTCAAGCGTGTACCAAAAGTAAACGGTAAATCTCTTGTACATTAAAAAATACGATCTTCTATGAGATAATACTCTAAGTTGAATTAGTTGAATAAGTTGACAACTTTTTAAACTTTTAAACAAACTCAGGAGGTTATCTT
>JAEZVF010000078.1 GCA_023443225.1 Bacillota bacterium | reverse complement strand
AAGGCGGGGCTTATTTAAGTGCCTCTAATCAATGTACTGCCACACTTATACAATTCAAAAACGGCAGATTGGCACTTTGGTAAGACTTACTTATTTTTCAATTGCAATTTGCGGAAACTCAAGTTTTCAAATTGATAACATTACTATAAAACGCCAAAAAAAAGAAAAAGGCGGTTGATTGTTCCGCCTTTTTCAATGAAAGCCTCTCATTGATTATTAACTTAACGTCATTATAACTATGATTACCAGACAAATACCAATGTAGGATATCATTCCAGGATTGCCAAACACCACAGCCTTGCTTACGTTCTGTATAACAACTTCCTCCCCATCTTCTTCTACAATTGGATTTTTTTTCATTAACATAAATAAAATAATACCAGCTATGATAAAGAATATCACCATAGCTCCAACTGCACTTAAGTAACCTGCTGCTGATAAAAGAGGTGCTATTACGCTTCCCATAATATTTATTGCCATATGTAGTATGATACAATACTTAATCCTATTTGTTTTTAAGGCTACATAGGCTAATAATACACCAAGAGCGGTAGCATAAATGGATTGTGATGTATTTAAATGAAATAGACCAAAGGCTATGGCCGTTACCCAAATCGCAACTTTATCTCCATACAAACGTAGTTTATCTAATAAAACTCCACGGAATATGATCTCTTCAATAATTGGAGCTAGGATACCAACCATTAGAAATGTAAAAAACACATTCGATGCGCCTACAGCAGCAGCAAATGGATTCACAACCGTACTTCCCTTCAACAAACCAATTACATAATTAAGTATCAATGATGCAAGATTAAAAATATATAAGGTTGCCATTCCTATAATAAATAAGCTGATTACCTTTCCAATTTTCATTGTCTTCGGTTCACCCTTAGGGGAATTGGGTATCTTCTTCATCAAAATACAAAACACAGGAAACGCTGTAATATAAAAACCTACTACAATCATTAAATAAGATATCCAAGGAAGTTTCCAAAGTTCTGGGTTAATTAACTCTACAACAGTACTAAATACAGTCTCCAAAACTAACACTAGTAATACAAGTACCGTTAGCGCTACCCCAATACTGCTGAATAATTTGCGGTCTTGCTTTTTTTGATCCATGTTACTAAAATTCAAATCCTTAACCTCATCCACTACTTGCTCATTCATTCTCACACCATTTAACCTTTCCTTATTATCATTTTACAATCCCATGTAGCCAGCTATGAAACCTATGCAAAATCCAAGAAAAGCTCCTATCAATATGAATCCACCCATTTTCCCAAAGGGTGTCAAAACGTATATTCCTCTTTCCTGTTTTTCATTATTCAGCGGTTCTGCTAGCATACTATCCTGACTGCGATAGATTACCACCCGGTTCATTAAAGCGCAGACAAAGGTCCAATGCTTATTTTCCGCTTCCTGTAAGCTTTTAACCTGCCAGTCATTGTCTAGTCCATTCCAATCCTTACTATTACGAAATGCCCTCGCTCCCATGGCCTTCATCCTCTTATTGGTCAAGCTCTGCGTATCAATGGAATAAATGTATCCTTTCGGCTCACCTACTATGAATTTATATTTCATGATAGACGCTCCTATTAAGTGATACCCTTTCTGGCTTTGTTCAGCTAAAAATTTTTTAATTCCTTTAAAGCTTATGTTCAACTTATATATAGTTTTTACATTTTCCTCTTGCTTACAAAGATCCTCATATTCTTCTGCAGTAAGCATAAATTCTTTGTAATACTTTGAACCTAAATAATCAAATAGGAAAAAACAGCCTAGGCAAAAAATCTCATATATCAGAACAAATAGAAGAAAACCATACTCAATTTTAGAAGAAAACACTTCACCAACTAAGATTATTATCCCAAATAAAGCCATAAATAGTGCGCATTTAATCATTATTGTTTCAGTATCTTTGTACCTGTTCTGATACTTTTGGGCGCGATACTGTCTTGACTCAAAATCATTATGAAGTTCGTTGATCTCATCTTCTCTGTACTCTTTACAGAAATAGTAGTTTAAATCTTCATCAAATAAGATAACCTTCCAACCCATTTCTTCCGCCATATTCATAAATTCTTTCTTATGCTGGATATCCTTTAATGTTGGGGTTTTAGGCAAATTAAATCGGTCAATTTCATAGATTAACCTTTTGGGTTCACTTTTCATAAATGTATATCGGATTCCCATTTTCATATCCGATAAAATCCAGCCGGATTGAGCCATTTGTTCAAGCCAAAGCTTTTCCTTTCTGATGCTAGTAAACCATTTCGTCACTTTTAAAATCTGATTATCTTTCTTCATGATTATTATCCTCCCTCCGACTAAATATTTGAACCCCATTTTCCAATTGTTGACGCAAGCGCTCTATCTCCAAAGATACTAATTCTTGTCCGGTATCCGTTATTTGATATATCTTCTTGCCATTATCTTCTATAGAAAGAATTTCCACTAATTCATCGTCTACTAATCTCCCTAACATTGTATACAAAGTTCCGGTACCTAATTGAATCCTCTTTTTTGTTAACTCACTTACAAACTGCATGATTGCATATCCATGACGGGGTTCCTGAACGGATAATAAGGTATAATATGTGGTTTCTGTCATAGGGTTATATTTCTTAATTAATTGTTCTTTCAGATAAGTTCCTCCTTTCTACACGTATGTCGAATATCAACATGTCGTACTACAACATGTCGAGTCTCGACATGTTGATATTCGATATATTACCATAATAAGGATACCCTGTCAACCATTACTTTTTTATAAGCTACTATCATTGTATCGCTAAAAGCAACAAAAAGGACTGGAATCAAACACTTCCAATCCTTTAAGTCAAAGGGAAATTCGTATTCCGCTTTGATAGGCTAATTATTTACTTGTAATATGATTAATATTTTTAATAAGTACGGATATCGTGCCATCCGCATTTGTTATGAATTCAACATTTTGTTTATCAAGATACTGATCCATAGGTATATTGATTTCAATGCCGGTATCGGTGGTAAGATATTGTTTCTCAAACTTTTTTGTTGTCTGTTTATTCTGTGGTTTCACTTCCTCAGCCTGCAGATTGTATTTTTCTAGTTTCTCCGTAAATTCTTCCTTTAATTCAGCTTTATCCTGAAATATCTTTTCACTGATGCTTTCTACATTGATAGCGCCTTGTTCCATATATTCCTGATGAATGATGGCTTTTGTCTCCATGTGCTTGTCAAAGTCTTCCTCATAATATTTCTGGTTTATTTGATCGACTGCTTTTGTAATAATGTTAAGCTTTGCTTTTTGAGAAAGCTTTGTCTGACACTGCAAAAATAGCTGGGAAAGGTAATTGGTCTTAACTCCATTGATTTCATACTTCTTCTCTACCACCTGAAGAGAATAATCATTCATATTGATCAGAACTGCTTCGGAAAGTTTTACAGTTTCCGGTGGAAGTGTAACCTTCTGTTTAATCACATCATTATAATTCCCGTTTTCATCTGAAGATGCATAGTGAATATAAGACTCTTTATAATTCATTTTAAGCAAAGCCATATGAAGTGTACTGTTCACCTGATAGGTTACTACAAATAGATCAGCTGGACTTATGGATATATTCTGATTCATAATGGTATATAGATATTTACTGATATCCTGACTAACTGCAATCAGAGATTCTTCTGAAAAGGCATTCAAACATTGGTATACATAAGATTCCTCTATATTAAAACTACAGTTTTTCATGTCATCACTGGATGCGATTTTATAAATATGCCCTCTTAAAAATTCATTTAATTCCGGACCCAGTTCTAAAAGATGATCGGATAGTACCGGCATACCTATGGTTGAATCTAAAATATGTACAATCGCATTTCTAATAATAATTTCATCACGTTCCATTCGTTTCTCCATTTCAAAAGTCTAAATTCGAACTCCTAAGTCCCTTAATTCGTCTAATGCCTTGTCAAATTCCTCTACAAGTATCGTTGCAATACCAAATTTACGGGCTCCTTCTAAATTCGCCTCACAATCATCCAAGAAAACGGCTTCCTTGGGGTTTATGTTATATTTATTCATAAGTGCTTTATAAATTTCAGGTTCTGGTTTGATATACTTTACCTCATATGAAATTACACCACCATCAACATATGGAATGAAATTAAAATTTTCTCTGGCATACTTAAAATTGCTTTCTCCATAATTTGATAAAAGATATACCTTATATCCATTGTTTTTTAGACTTTGGACAAATGATGCCGAATACTCGTATTCTCTTACCAATAAAGTAATATCAGCAAATAATTTAGTGATTTCTTTGGCTACACTTGGCTCTTTTTCACAACACAGTTTCACCAACTCTTCTGTTCTAAGCTTCCCTCGGTCCTCTTCTGCCCACAATTTACTTAAAACAGTTGCGTTGCCTATTTTTTCTATCGTTTCCTGATCATAGCCACATTCCACTAAATATTCCTTCCATCGAAAATTAGCAAGTACTTGTCCAATATCTAATATAATAGTAGTTATCATAAGTTATCTCCTGTATAAAATTTGAACTTATTATATCATGAACAAAAAACGTGTTCATGACCTTGTTGCTCCAATCGGAATTCGCAAGTGAACTTGCGATTCCTCATGCCGACTTTATTGTAACATTTTTTGTATTTACTAGCAAGGTTGAAAAAGGAGCTGTTCCTAATTCCTTAGTGAACAGCTCCCGTAAATTTACTTATTTAAATTCATGATTACCAATTGTATAAGCAGCATTTTTTAAACTGCCACTGAAATATAAGTATTTGCTGAAATCCTTCTTATTACCATTAATAGTAACACTCTTGGTTCCGCTTAATGCTGCTTTCGCAGCTTTTATACATTCTTTTTCTGCATCTGAAGTGAAATCACCTCTATCATATTCAGCCAATGCTCTGTCTAAGGAACCATTCGTTACTGGTCCAAACTGGTGTTTCTGATAAACAACACTTTTTACGCTATCCGGATATATTCCCGATCTCTTTCTGTTCATTACTACAATACCAACTGCTAGTTTTCCCTGATAAGATTCGCCATTCGCTTCACAATAAATTAATGCTGACAACAATCTCAAGTCGGATTTGGAATATTTCACTGTCTTCGTTTTCTTTTCTTTGACTTCTGCTTTCTCTTCGTCTTTTTTATCTTCTGACTCATCTTCTTCGATTACTTCTTCAATAATTTCATCGTTCTCTGTAGAGTCAATGCTAACTTCATTTGTATTAGCCTCTGTAGTTTTTGAAGGATCTGTTATTATTGCCTCATTCTCTGTAGATAATAATGTTTCCTCTGTAACTGTAGTTTGATTATCTATATTATTTTCTTGAGTAACTATAGTTTCTTCTGCTGCGTATGTGTAAGTTTTTGGAACAGCCAATAATCCAAGCCCAACTAAAAAACACATGACTAACATTTTAAACTTCATACAAATCTCCTTTTAATGACTTAATAAATGTAAGTCAATTTTTATTACATCCATTCGAATTATTACAATTCAGAAATATTTATCTAAATTAGTAACAATCCGTTAATATTTATGTAACATATTATAACATACAATTTTTAAAAATCAAGTCATTTTAAGGATATTTTTTAATGCTTTTGATCTACATAATTTTACATTTTAATTTTTTTTCGTCTTTTTCATTTAATTTGCATATAAATCAATTATTATTTTATGCAATTTGCATAAGATAATTGTTAACAAATTGTTATAGTTAATGATATTCATAAATAATAAATAGTATACTACCTGAACCTCGTAAGAATTAACTCTTACAAAATGTTACAATTTTCTAACAATTGTAAAATCGAATCATTTTTTCTGTTGAGTATTCATATACTCTTGCAATGCCTCTTTCCATGGCTTCATACGATAACCTAGCCCCTTTAATCGTTTGTTTTCTAAAACCGAATATTTTGGACGAGCTGCCGGTGCCGAATATTCTTCTGATGTTATAGCCTCTACCGTTACCGTTTTGTCAGCAATGCGGAAAATTTCTTCTGCAAATTCATTCCAAGTAGTAATACCTTCACAGGTACCATGATACACTCCATATTCTTCTGTCTTTATTAAGAAAGTGATTGCCTTCGCCAATTCATATGTACTGGTAGGGGAGCCAAATTGGTCACTTACTACACGGATTTCTGAATTTTTCTCAGCAAGTCCTAGCATAGTTCTTACAAAATTTTTACCTTCTCCGTATAGCCATGCTGTACGCACAATAAAATGTTTGTCACAGTATTCCTTTACAAACTCTTCTCCAGCTAGTTTTGTTGAACCATATACACTCTTTGGATTCGTTGTATCTTCTTCTGTATATGGTACATTGGCATCACCATCAAATACATAATCCGTAGAAACTTGTACTAACTTTGCTTCCAATGCATTTGCAGCAATTGCTAAATTCTTTGGGCCGATTGCATTAATTTTATAAGCCCTCTCCTGGTCGCTTTCACATAAGTCAACTGCAGTATGAGCTGCGCAATTTATTATAATATCTGGTTTTAAGTCTTGAATTAAATTCATCACGGCAACGGAATTCGTTATATCCAAAATAATAGGACAATATGCCGTCGGTTCCCCCATATCAGAGTTAATGATTGTTATGCCTGAATGCTGTTCCCTTAATACTTGATTTATTGCACGCCCCAATTGTCCATTTGAACCTGTTATCAATATTTTACTTTCCATATCTATATCTCCTTATCAGATTTCACATAATTTCTTTTGCTTACTGTCCTTCTCCGATATAATAATTTCCATATCGTCAACTATGGGCCAATCTATCGATAGGTCCGGGTCATTCCATATAATACCACCCTCGTCTTCAGGATGATAAAAATCGGTACATTTGTACGCAAATACTGCTTCCTCTGATAGTACCAAAAAACCATGTGCGAACCCTTCCGGAATATAAAACTGTTTCATATTCTCATCAGATAGCAATTCACCATGCCATTTTCCGTAAGTAATTGAATTTGGCCGAATATCAACTGCAACATCATAAACCTGACCCTTGATAATTCGAACTAGCTTCCCTTGTGGATGCTTTTTTTGATAATGTAGTCCGCGCAACACTCCTTTCTTAGATAATGATTGGTTATCTTGTACAAAAATTTGTCCTAATCCTGCTGCCTTAAAGTCTTCATAATTATAGGTTTCCATGAAATAACCACGTTCATCTCCAAAACATTTTGGTTCTATGATAAATAAACCCTCAATATCACACTGTGTAAATTTAAATTGACCCATACTAATCTCCTATTGCATCTATTGGGATAAACTTGTCCCTAAGTAGATGGACAAGATTCTAACTTCAGATTTAACTTCTAATCACCAATATTTATTTTATCACATAATAGTAAAAAAATCCTTTACTTTTTAAAGTATTTATCCAAAATGGCGGATAATTGAAAATAGAAGCCTCTAAACTTGCCTATTCTCGAAAATCCGCCTTATTTTTCATCAAAAGAAATGCATTCTACGAAGTTAATAGCCTAAGATAATGATTCGCTTCTCGTAAAACATGGTCTGCAAGTAATGGCAAGATGATTGATTGAATCTCACAAGCCTCTATCCCTTTGACTCCCGTTTCCTTAAAGTCTCGTATCTCTATGGTTTTCATAATTGTTTCATCTGTAATGCTTTCAATTGTTTCATCTGTCATATTCTTAGCTTTAAGATACAGATTAGCAAAATCCTCTGCTAAGTTATTACTGGTATTAACCAGTTCGTATTCTGATGGATCTAAAAGCCCTCTAATAAACAAAGCATGTTCCATCATAATTTCGTTCCAGAACAGCTCGTTATCTCTCCTGTTTTTATCATCAAGTTCACCACTGTCTTCCAATTCAATAACATACGAACGATATAATTCAGCTTCGCGTAATATATGTTTAATAAGAAGTGGGTAATTTACTGTAAACATGTTACAAGATAGCATACCATCTAATGTATCCTCTTTTAACTCAATTAGCCCGTTCAATAATTCTATTGCCATTTGATTAATTCTTGTGACTTCCTCAGAAGTTTGTGGAGTTATATTCGAAAAATCACAACACCTTAACTCTTCTTCCAATGCAGTTATTTCTGTATCTATAGATATACCTGTATAAAAATCTGTGCTTTTTTCTGCATCCATTGTAAATTCAGTAACTATTTCACCAGATTCCAAGACATTACTTCGTATCATACCATTGCTTAGATTAACAACTTCACCTAAAAGATTTTCAAATTGTGTTCTAAAATAATCTGCTCTTTCTATAAAATCTTGATTCTTCTGTACATAGCCAGCTTCCAAAAACAAGGAATGTTCTTTCATAATTCTTGCAAAGAATAAATGCAACTCCAAAGAATAAACCACATAATCCTGCATAATTTCATTTAGTCCTTATAATTCAATATACTAACAATTATATGCAAAACTTTAATTTATGCAACTCATATTAGATTTTAACACGGATACTTTGCCTAGGTATTACACCCATTATATAAAATATTCAATGGAATCCATAGTTAACCTAGTCTGCTTATTATATAGTAATACACATTCACGTTCTTCTTTCTTACCCAGTGCATAATACGTTCTTCCTGTATCATTCATGATTTGGTGCAACACCTTACGGTTCCTTCTCTTTGGCTCACCGAGAATGATTTCTACTCCTTCCTTGTCATAAGGTCTTTGCCTAAAGTATGGATCAAATAGATAAACATATTCTTTATCGATACCGGTTAGCAGTACATAATGCCAACAGCCTAACATCACCTTTGCAACTACAACACCTTTTTGTTGAAGACAGGAAGTAATTTTAGAATTTGGTCCGATATACACCTCCTCTTCGGAGATCGTTTCACAATAAATCGGAAACTTTCGAACCTTGCCAAAATGATTCAACCAATTTGCCAAAAAACAAATCGCCATATCTGAAGTCCCTTTTTTATGGGCTTCTCCCTTATCGTTATATCCATCCAAGCAATATTGCATAATTGTCTTTGCGATATCGGGCGGAATATCTTCCCGCCGAAACAGATAGCTGATTGCATTCAACATGGTAGTAGGACCACAGTCATATTCAGTCGCCTGATAATTTAATGGATTTTTCAACCTATGCCCTCCAAGTTCTAAATCTAAGTGAATTGCTACATTTATACTTCCTTACTAGTCATAAGCCCTATTACAATTTTCGTGCTTTTGACCAGTTCTTCTACATCACTATACTCTCCTGTGGAATGTACTTGATTCATTCCACAAGCTAAAACAATACCTTTGATGCCATGCTTCAAAAAATTGTTGTTATCACTGCCACCAAATGTTTTTGTCAATTTACTTTCATACCCCAATTCCTTACATACTGTTAAAAATCTTTTTACAACCGATTCCGTATCCTCTACGCAATATGCCGTAGCATCTATATTAAAATTAAAAACAACCTTAGCATTATATTTTAATGCAATCTGTTGAAATCTATCTCTTATTCTATCTATATGCTGTGATGCTTTATTTTGACAATAACTTCGAATCTCTCCCTTAATACACACTTTCTCCGATACTATATTCGTTGCCGTTCCTCCGGATATACATCCAATATTCACTGTTGTGTCATCATCGATCCTTCCTTGTAAAACTCCGGTTATTGCTTCCGCCGCAATGGCAATGGCATTTATACCACTCTCCGGGTCAAAGCCAGCATGGGAAGCCTTCCCTCTTACTTGTATTTCAAAAGTAATGATAGCTGGAGCTTGTAAGGCTGCCAGTCCAACATCACCACTTAAGTCTAATACATACCCCTCTTTTGCTTTTACTTTCGTAAAATCGAATACATTAGTCCCCTTTATATATACCTCTTCTGCAATAGGGAATAAAACTTCAATATCACGGTGTGGTATGGAATTCTCTTTTAATACTCTCAGTGCTTCAAGGATAGCTACTATACCCGAAACATCATCTGCCCCAAGTACGGTACCTTCACTTACTATTCTGCCATCCTCCTGAAGGATTGCCTTTTTCCCCACACCTGGCTCTACCGTATCCATATGCGCAGAGAACAGAATCGGGGGTCCTGGTATTGTCCCCTTTAAGAACCCAAAGATATTCCCTGCATTTCCCTTGTACCGTTCTCCTGCATTATCTTCATTTACTTCTACGTCAAGTTCGAAAAGTTTGTTCTTTAAGGTATCTGCCATCTTTCTTTCATGAAAAGATACCGAATCTATAGCGACCAATTCACAGAATTCCTTTAGCAATCGTTCTACATGAATCATAATTTTTCCTCTCATAAGTTGTATTTCCTATTGATTTAATATGATTTATGACATAATACACTTTTATTTATATACGGTCAAGTAGATTTATATGATTAATCCTAAAATAGCATAGGATTTCAAAAATAAATACCATTCTTTTTCCATTTTTAAGATTACTTAGAGATAAACACGTTATTACTTAACAATAGAGTGATTGCAATACTTAGATTTAATACATCAAAAAGGGGAAAGGATAATTTATTTATGCAGAAAGAAATTAAAAGAAAAAAATATGGTATTCTTACTATTCTATGTGTATTCCTTCTATTGATTATGAGCTGCGGCAGCAAAAACAAAGCTGTAGACTCCTCTTCCGTCGATAAAGACAGCGACAAACTTAACAGTTCTTCAACAAGCAACAAAAGTGATATGAAAGCAGACGCGTCTGCTCAAACTATTAAGGGGCGTTATGTGGAAACTGAAGTATCTCTGCCAAAACTTCTTGGTAAGTATGTTAACTTACAACTTACTGATAAGGATGGCTTACCTTTCTTGTACGTAACAACTTATTTAGAGGATAAAGGCACATTTTCTGGCTATCGAATGAATGGGGATGGTACTTGGACGGAGGATATTCCGGAATGGGTTGCCTCTGCCTCTATTCCGACAAGCGGGAATCATGTATCGTTTTTTAACAGTACAAATGGAAATGAATACTTATACTATGATGTATACGAAGCTACTGGTTTTCGAGGTAAGCTCTTATGTTCAACGGATGGTACTACATATAAAGAACTGTATCCAGAAGGCTGGAAAGATAGTGATTCACCGAACAATGTAATCGCATTGGATGACGGAACCATAGTTGCTCATTTTGAGAATGATGAGGTAACTATTTACAATAAAGAAAGTCTTAAAATTCAATATCGTATTACAGGCTCAAAATATCATAACAATATATTATCTTACTCAGACCAATCCCTCATTCTTGGGCAGGTAGATGAGGACTACAATATTATAGGCATTGATTTCTATGATATGTCTAAGAATTACAAAAAAACAAGTTATCCCATCCAATCCACACTGCATGGAAGTTCTTACTTGTCTATAAATGATAAAAAAGATTTGAGTCTGTGTAATCCTGATGGGGTTCATATCTTAGAGACCGGTACTTCTCTGTGGCAGACTGTTATTGACGGAAGCTTAACCTATCTTAGTATGCCGGCTATGACCATGGATAATATAGGCTTTTTGGCTGGCCCCGATGGAGTATATTATGTTTTATATCGTGCAAACAATGATTATTCCTTCATGAAATATACCTATGACGAAACAATTGATTCCATTCCTTCCACTGAATTAACCGTATATGCACTGAAAGATCACCCCTTATTACGACAAGCTGCAATCGTTTTTCAACAAAAGCATCCAAATGCCAAGGTGAATTTTATCATTGCTATGACGGACAAAGAGTATGAGGCAACAGATAAGACAATAAAAGATGATTACATACGTGCTTTGAATACAGAACTCTTAGCAGGAGGTGGTCCCGATCTCATCATACTAGATGGACTTCCTGTGGATTCTTTCATAGAAAAAGGAGTCCTGTCCGATATGAGCGACATGATCAATCCCAAAATTAACAGTGGAGAACTTCTATCAAATATTATGAATAGCTATCTACAGGATGGTAAAATCTATTATGTTCCCTTAAGTTATTATGTTCAGATGATAGGCGGCAAAGAAAATAATATAGAAAGCGTTTCAACATTAGAAACCTTGGCAAACTATGCAAACAACCATATGGGTTCCTCCCTTCTTGGTGTTATGACTCCGGAGGATCTTATTAATACCTTTTCTCCTTTTCTGGCTGATAAAATTATGGATAGTAATGGAACGATCAATAGAGAACAGCTAATCTCTGTATTAAATAATTTAAAAACAATCGGTGATAATTGCGGAATTGTTGACGAGTATGCTGCGGATGTTAGGTTTAGAGAGGCTTCTTCCCGTTGCCTTGAGTTATTCAATGATATCCGTATTTGTGTGAATCCTTTAACCAATTTCCTCAACGTAGCCACCGATCTGGGTTCCATAACACAAATAAATGGTAGTTACACTGCTTTTGAAAATTCTTTTACACCTAACCTTGAAATAGGTATTAATAATGCCAGCCGTCAACAGGAGCTTTGCAAGGAATTTATTTCTATCGCTTTATCGGAGGAAGTGCAAAAAAACGACTATTATAACGGTTTTGCTGTAAATAAAAAAGGATTGATAGCATGTTCTGTCATTGATCGAAGTAACATTGGTATCGGTTTTAAAGATAAAAACGGAAACCGTATAAAAATAGTGCTTGCGGACAAAGAACAGCTGGAGAAATTTGTTGACCTGTGCTCTTCCGTTACTAATCGTGCAGTCGGTGATGAACAGATAATTGCTGTCTTCAAGGAGGAAACAAGTGAATTTTTCAAAGGAAATCGTTCTGTTAATGAGACTGCCGACGCCATCATAAACAAAACGCAAATTTATCTATATGAATAAGTTTTGTTTGAATACTAATAATCAGTAAAAATTGTAGAGATAGCCATTTCTGCGGCCCTTTGACGTATAATTTACAATAACTTAACTTCTCTCTGGTATTTATCTAACACAATAATGATAAAATTAAAGTGTAATAGAAATATAACAGATAATGAAAGAGGTGAGTAATATGCATGTAACTTTGAATACTATTGAAAAAGTAACAGATTTTGTAACTGTAATGTCAAAGCTTGAAGATGATGTTAATCTCGTATCAGGACGGTTCGTGGTGGATGCGAAGTCGATTCTGGGTATATTAAGTCTGGATTTATCAAAGCCAATTAAAGTAGAATTCATTGGCAGTAAAGATCAAAAGGAAATTATCAGTATAATTTCTGCTTTTGAGTGAAAACAACCTTCATTCAATCATACCTAACCGTACAATAAAGGGTTGTTATAATCAGTCCTGTATATGGAACTTCTATACGATTTTAAAAGGGGCTTTTGCAAAATAGATGAGTAATCTATGGAGCAAAAGCTCCTGTTTTCTTAAAAAGTATAAAGGCAGGCTCTCGAAAGAACCTGCCTTTATGGTATAATTAAGTATGCGAATAAATAAT
>JAEZVF010000076.1 GCA_023443225.1 Bacillota bacterium | reverse complement strand
AAGGCGGGGCTTATTTAAGTGCCTCTAATCAATGTACTGCCACACTTATACAATTCAAAAACGGCAGATTGGCACTTTGGTAAGACTTACTTATTTTTCAATTGCAATTTGCGGAAACTCAAGTTTTTCTTTAAATTAGCTATTTAGCTAGTATCGCTTATTGAAATGCTTCTTTCCAGTATATTCCCATTAATGTAAAATACTTCAATTTTTTATTGACTTTAAACTAAGATAGTCGTAATCTTTTTTATAGATGTATTAATATGATGTAGTAATTAATTCACGCATTAACTTACTAAATCCTTACTAAATCCTTATTAATACAACTACTACATATTACAGCTCGAGAAAGAGCTTAAGGAGGCAAGTATGAACATTTTAGTTGTTGTTGGATGTGGGGTATTGATACTCATCATTGCGTATCTGACCTATGGAAAGTTCATCTCTAAGAAAGTATTTGAACTGGATAATAAGAATGTGGTTCCTTCCGTAGAGATGCAAGATGGTGTTGATTATGAACCAGCAGATGCAAAATATCTATCTGGTCAACACTTTTCGGCGATTGCCGCAGCTGGGCCGGTTACCGGACCTATTATTGCTGGAACTACATTCGGCTGGTTTCCAACCTTTCTTTGGATAATTATAGGTAGCGTCTTCATAGGCGGTGTCCATGATATGGGCGCTTTGGTAGCTTCCATACGTCACAAGGCTACCAGTATTGCAGATACAATGAAAAATTATGTTTCAAAGCGTGTATGGATTCTTTTTAATATATTCATCTTCTTTACCTTAGTTATGGTTATTGTAGCCTTCACTGATATTACCACTTCTGCCTTTGTTAACGCAGTTGAAATAGGTGATGGTAAATTCGTAGGTGGTGGAGCAACTGCTACCTCTTCTATTTTATATCTAATTTTACCTGTTATGATGGGCTTCCTGTTAAAGTTTACAAAAATGAAGCTTAGCGTAGCAACTATCATTTTTCTTCCGCTGGTTGCTGTTGCCATCTGGGTAGGTCAATACATACCTTTCGACCTGCAGCAAGCATTTGGATTAGCTTCTGCAGCTGATGCACAGAAAATTTGGAATGTTATCATCATCGCATACTGTTTTATTGCTGGAATCGTTCCTGTATGGGCACTTCTACAACCCCGTGGCCATTTGGGCGGCTATTTCCTTTATGCTACCTTAATAGTCTCCTTCATCGGTGTCATCTTCGGCGGCTTTGATACACAATATCCCGCTTTTATTAATAACTTTGGCGATAAGAACTTCTGGCTCCCAATGTTCCCTGTTTTATTTATTACAGTTGCATGTGGTGCCTGCTCCGGTTTCCATAGTCTAATCAGTTCAGGTACTACCTCAAAGCAGTTGGCAAAGGAAACGGATGCGAAGCCAATCGGATATGGTATGATGCTTGCTGAGGCAGGTGTTGCTCTAATTGCATTATCAACTGTAATGATTCTTCCTAAGGGAGATGCTATTTTATCGAAATCACCAAACTTTATTTACGCTAGTGGCCTAGGCTCCTTCATGGAATTAATTGGAATCAGTAAGGTCTTCGGTATTTCCTTCGGCTTAATGGCCTTTACTACCTTCGTTTATGACACCTTGGATGTCTGTACAAGACTTGGACGTTTCATCATTCAGGAACTCACGAATATGAAAGGTTGGGCCGGACGTATCATTTCCGCAGTTTTAATCGGTGGAATCCCGTTACTTCTGATGTCTATCAAATTAACGGATCCAGAAGGTAATCCGATCGCTATCTGGAGTCTGTTCTGGAAAACCTTCGGAGCATCCAACCAGTTACTAGCAGGCTTAGCGCTAATCGGCATTACCGTATGGTTACAACGTACTGCAAAAAATAGAAAAGTTTGGATTGCAACAGTACTTCCTTCTATCTTTATGTTTGTTATGAGCATCTGGGCTCTGATTAATACCTTAACATCTTATATAATGAAGGATGGTGCCTTCGTAATGCCTACCGGAACCAATATCATCGTTCCGATTATGTGTATGATTTATATTGTTCTTGCAATCTGGGTTGCCATTGAATCAGCTCCTGTTATTATTAAGAATGCAGGAAGTAGATTAGCAACAGAAGCAAATATAGCTAAAGCATAAGCAATACGACCAAGTTCTATACTAAAAAATCTATTATTTTAAGAGAGTGCCTCAAAAATTCTAGTTTTTGAGGCACTCTTTTTATCAACATACTTCTGTGGGTTTTATTTCTTTCCTTTGCCATCCTTTAGAAGCGCAAGCAAATCCCCATATCCTTCCTGCTTCATCTTATCCTTCGGTATGAACCTTAGAGATGCACTATTGATGCAATACCTTAAGCCGCCCATTTCTATGGGACCATCCTCAAATACATGTCCTAGATGGGCATCACCGGTTTTACTTCTCACTTCAGTACGTATCATACCATGGCTCTCATCTACTACTTTTGTAATTAGGTTTTCTTTTATTGGCTTTGCAAAACTTGGCCACCCACAACCGGATTCAAATTTGTCACTTGATATAAAAAGGGGGTCTCCAGTAGTAATATCCACATAGATACCATCTTGAAATAGATCATAATATTCATTTTGAAAGGATGGTTCTGTGGCATTGTTTTGTGTTACTTGATACTGCATTTTGGTTAAGCTGTTTTCTAATTCTTCTTTCGATCTTTTCTTATACTTTATACTAGTATCAACAGCTGTCTTTGCTTTTTCAAATTTGTCTGTGCCAATATGACAATATCCATTCGGATTCTTATCAAGGTATTTTTGATGAAATTCTTCTGCTTTATAATAGTTTAATAAAGGTTTAACCTCTATTGCAATCTTTTCAATATACTTATTTTGGAGTTCCCTAATGGACTCTTTGATAATCAGTTCATCATTATTATCTACAAAGTAAATGCCAGTTCTATATTGTGTTCCTATATCTCCACCCTGTCTGTTAATACTCACCGGATTTATAACATCATAATATAGTTCTAATAGGAATGTTAAACTAATTATATTCTCATCATAAATGACCTTCACTGTCTCTGCATGACCTGTATTATTGTGACATACCTCTTCATAGCTTGGGTTTTCTGTATTACCATTTGCATATCCTACCTCTGTTTCTAAAATGCCTTTAACACCTTCCAAATATTTTTCTGTTCCCCAGAAACATCCTCCTGCTAAATATATTTCTTTTTGTATAGCTAACACCTCCTCGCAATATTTGTGTACGCATAACTTCTTCCTTCTTTTTAGTAAGGATACATGATAGATATAGTAATACCCAAAACTTAGTGAAAATTCGGTCTCAGTTTTGGGTCTGTTATAACTTACCTATTTATAGTTCTAAATCTGGATACTCGATACCTTTTAGGGTCAAACCCTGCGCTGGTGCTTTGGGACCTGCCGCCAGTCTATCTTTTTTCTCGAGAATTTCTTTCACATGAGTGGGTGGATACACTCCTAAACCAACTTTAATCAAAGTTCCTACTATAATTCTTACCATGTTATACAAAAAGCCATTGCCGGATATTGTTATGTTTATAATATCATCTATTTTTTCGACTTCTAAACTATAGATAGTTCTAACCGTATCCGTTACTTGTGTTCTAGTGGAACAAAAGCTCTTGAAATCATGTTCACCCACAAGATATTCTGTTGCCTGTATCATTTTGTCTAACTGCAATGGATAATATACAAAATGGGTATAAAGTCTTTGTGTTGGCAAAGGAAATTTTTTATTAAGAATTTGATATTGGTATGTTTTCTTACTGTTACAAAATCTTGGATGAAAATCTGCAGGTACCTCTTTTGATTCCTGAATTACGATATCCTTTGGCAATCTTTGATTTAGTGCATAGGACAGCTTTTCCGCTGGTATCTGAGTATTTGTATCAAATACAGCTACATTTCCTAATGCATGAACACCGGAATCCGTTCTGCTAGCACCAATTACTATGATTTCTTCCTTCAGTAGAGAAGTTAATTCCTCATTTATTATTTCTTCTATGGTCTTTCCATTTGGCTGCATTTGCCAGCCACAATAGTTCGTCCCATCATATGCTATTATTAACATAACACGTTTCATATGTTCTCCTATTGCAAGCACTTGCTTACGCAACTGCTACGCAGTGATATTTAATACAATACCCGAAACCAGGTACAAAATTAATACCAAATACGCAGCCATATCTCTTAAGCTGTATTTCAATGGCTTCATTTTTGTTCGTCCATTGCCACCATGATAACATCTTGCTTCCATTGCCATGGCTAAATCATTTGCTCGACGAAAAGCAGATACGAATAAAGGAACCAACAGTGGGACTAAGTTCTTTGCCTTCTTGATTAGACCCCCGGTTTCAAAATCAGCTCCTCTTGCCATCTGTGCCTTCATTATTTTATCAGTCTCTTCCATTAAGATAGGAATAAACCGAAGTGCAATTGACATCATCATGGATATTTCATGTACCGGTACTTTGATCTTACGTAGTGGTCCCATGATTTTCTCTAACCCATCCGTCAAATGATTTGGTGTTGTGGTAAACGTCATTAAAGAAGAACCAAGGATAAGGAAAGTCAATCGAATAGCCATTCGAATGGCAAAAACAATACCTTCTTTTGTTATTTTAAGAAAAGCAAGTTCATATATGACTTCGCCTGGTGTTAAAAACAGATTAAAGGTCACCGTAAATAGCAACAATACAATAACCGCTTTTAAACCGCGAAAGATAAATTTAAACGGTACTTTTGACAATTTTATGATTCCAAACAAAAACACTGCTGCAAGTATATATCCCAATGTATTATTAAAAATAAATAAGGATATAATGAATGCAAATGTCCCTATTAATTTAACTCTGGGATCTAACACATGAAGAATCGAATCTGCCGGATAATATTGACCTATCGTTATATCTCGTATCATTGTTGCCTCACAACCCTTTCCCTTTTAATACCCGGAGTATCTCTTCTTTTGCTTCTGCTACCGTTGTTGCTGAAGTACGAACCGGAATTCCATTCTCTTTTAATTGATTCATTACATAGGTAACCTGTGGAGCTGCCAGACCTATCTTTTCAAGTTCTTTATAATGTGAAAATACATGGCGAGGTGTATCATTATAAACTACCCTTCCATGATCCATTACGATTAGTCGGTCTGCATATCTTGCAATGTCTTCCATGCTGTGAGAGACTAATATAATGGTTATCTTACTTTCCGAGTGAAGCTTCGCTATCTGATTGAGTATTTCATCCCTGCCCTTTGGATCCAGTCCGGCAGTAGGCTCATCCAAGATTAGAACATCTGGCTTCATAGCTAAAACACCTGCAATTGCAACTCTCCGCTTTTGACCGCCTGATAATTCAAAGGGCGAAGCATCCAGCAGCTCATCACCGATACCAACCATTTTCAATGCTTCATAAGCCCGTAAGTCTACCTCTAATGGTTCCAGTCCTAAATTCTTAGGTCCGTAGCAAACATCCTTATAAACCGTAGTTTCAAAAAGCTGGTGCTCCGGATATTGAAATACCAAACCCACCTTGCTGCGTAAATTCTTCATATTATAATCTTTATCATAAATGTCTTCGCCGTTGTAATAGATGGTGCCACTAGTGGCTTTTACCAGTCCATTTAAATGCTGAATCAAAGTTGATTTACCAGAGCCGGTATGTCCGATTAGCCCTATAAATTCACCATCTTTAATCTCAATCTCAATGTCCTTCAGTGCATGTTTTTCATATGCGGTACCCGGACTATATCTATAATTTACTTTATCGACTAAAATTGCCATACTAACCTCTTCTTTTCATACTCAGTTCTTAGAAAATCCGGATAATACATGTACGAATTCATCAACTGTAAGAATACCCTTAGGAACTTGCATTCCGGCTTTTTGCAGTTCATAAGCCAATTCGGTGACCTGTGGAACATCCAAACGGTATTGTTTCAACTCTTCTACTCTTGAAAATATTTCTCTTGGCGTACCCTGCATTACAATCTTTCCATGATCCATAACAATGACTTTGTCGGCATGAATAACCTCTTCCATATAATGAGTAACCAATAATACCGTTACATTTTCTTTTTGATTCAATTCCTTAACTGTGCGTATTACTTCTTTACGTCCATTAGGATCAAGCATTGCCGTAGGCTCATCTAAAATAATACATTCCGGCTTCATTGCCATAATTCCTGCAATAGCAACACGCTGTTTCTGTCCACCAGAGAGTTTGTTGGGTGAATGTGTTCGAAATTCCAACATTCCTACTGCCTTAAGACTATCCTCAACACGTTTCCATATCTCGTCCGTCTTCACCCCTAGATTCTCCGGGCCAAACCCAACATCTTCTTCTACAACAGTTGCAATAATCTGATTGTCTGGATTCTGAAAAACCATACCCGCAGATTGTCGAATATCCCATAATCGTTTCTCATCTTTTGTATCCATTTCTTTTACCCATACAGTTCCCTCGGACGGCAACAATATTGCATTAATATGCTTTGCAAGAGTAGACTTTCCAGATCCATTATGCCCTAGTATTGCTATGAAGTCACCTTTTTCTACATTTAAGTTAACGTCATCTATCGCACGATGCACAGACTCTACATTACCATCTTCATCTCGCCTTATATAATCAAACTTTAAATTATCTGTCTTAATAATTCCCATATTGTCAAACCCTTCCATGTAACTTCTCTATAACTTTTTTCATTGTAATGTATTATAAGATTAATTGCAATAACTAATGCAATAAGTTTCACGTAACTCTTTTCTATGAATCGTAGACTTTTATTAATTTTATTGACATACAATCAAGTTAGTACTATATTAATCATAGGATTAACCATAGCGCCTTTTACTATGTAATTGGACTTTTTATAAATAAGAAGAAAGGTATGAATTATGAATGAATGATAAGAAAAAAGAGATTTTTAGTTGGCTGAAGTTAATCATTGCAGCTTTAGCATTATCCTTTGTTTTGAATAATTATATTATTGCAAAAGCTGAAATACCAACTGGTTCCATGGAAAATACCGTAATGACTGGAGACCGTATTATTGCTCTGAGGGTTGCCTACCTTTTCCAAGGACCTAGTCGTGGAGATATCGTCGTATTTAAATATCCAGATGACGAAACACAGAACTATTTAAAACGAGTAATTGGGCTTCCCGGAGAAACCGTCGAAATCATTGATGGGGAAGTCTATATTGATTCCGAGTTACTGAAAGAAGATTATTTAAAAGAAATACCGGTAGGCTCCTATGGTCCATATCAAGTTCCGGAACATTCTTATTTCATGCTAGGAGACAATCGTAATATATCTGAAGATGCCCGGTATTGGGAGCACACCTATGTAAAGGAAAATAAAATTATAGGCAAAGCAGTTCTAAAATATTCTCCTAACTTAAAGATATTGAACTAGCATCAATTAAACCAGCATCAAATTTATTTACCATTACTTACATATTAAAACATAAATAAAATAGTAAAGTTGCTTCAATCAATCTCTGAATGAAGCAACTTTTTTATTTATTCATTATTTGATTATACTAATTCAATCAATACTTCCATTGCTGCATCGCCTTTACGTTGACCAATCTTAACGATTCTTGTATAACCACCGTTACGATTTGTATACTTAGGAGCGATTTCATCAAATAACTTATCTGTAACATCAACTTCTTTTGTGTTTCTTTTCTTACCAGCTACTTCTTTTGGTACTTCAGTTACAGGATAAAGGAATTTTAACATCTGTCTTCTTGCATGAAGGCGGGATGCGCTATCCTTCTTAATTGTTTTTTCAACGTCGTCATATACAGTAACTTTCTTACCGTCAACAACTTCCTTCACTCTCTTACCATCTTTATCCTTACGAGCAACTTTAGCAGTTACTTTTACTGTTTCAAAATTATCTTTTTCTTTCACAGCTAATGCAATCATTCCTTCAGCAATTCTGCGAATTTCTTTCGCTTTTGCTTCAGTAGTAACGATTTTTCCGTGATATAACAGGTTCGTTACCTGATTTCTAAGCAATGCTTTTCTTTGACTGGAAGTTCTTCCAAGTTTTCTATAGCCTGCCATTTTTTACCCTCCTTTAACTTCTGTTATTAGTCATCGCTTGTGTTTAGTGATAAACCAAGCTCTTTTAACTTTGCAAGTACTTCTTCTAATGACTTACGGCCAAGATTTCTAACCTTCATCATATCTTCAGAAGTTTTATTTGTTAATTCTTCTACTGTATTAATTCCAGCTCTCTTTAAACAATTATAAGAACGAACGGATAATTCCAATTCATCTATATTCATTTCCAGAACTTTTTCTTTCTCATTATCTTCCTTTTCCACCATGATCTCAGCGGTTTTTGCATTTTCAGATAAATCGATAAAAGAATTAAGATGTTCGCTTAAAACCTTAGCTGCTAAGGAAACTGCTTCATCCGGCACTAAAGTTCCATTTGTGTAAACATCAAGTGTGAGCTTATCAAAATCTGTGATTTGACCAACACGGGTATTTTCAACAGTTAAATTAACGCGTTCTACAGGAGTGTAGATGGAATCAATCGGAATTACCCCAATTGGGAAATCATCACTCTTATTCTTATCCGCACTAATATAGCCTCTACCTTTTGTTATGGTTATTTCCATATACAATTTGCTGTCTGTACCGCCATTTAGTGTAGCAATTACTAAATCAGGGTTAAGAATCTCTATATCCGGATCAGCTTGGATATCTCCTGCTGTAACAACACCTTCACCTTCAAACTCAATATAAGCAGTCTTTGGTTCATTTGTTTCACTAGTATTTTTAATTGCCAGACTTTTGATATTCATGATGATCTCGGTAACATCCTCTTTAACACCAGGAATAGCACTAAATTCATGTACAACTCCGTCAATCTTAATTTGACTGACAGCAGCTCCGGGCAAAGATGAAAGCATAATTCGTCTTAATGAATTACCCAAGGTTGTACCGTATCCTCGTTCCAAAGGTTCTACTACAAAACGTCCAAATTTTTTATCTTCAGAAATTTCTGCAATTTCAATTTTTGGTTTCTCAAAATCAAACACAATAGGACCCTCCTTATGGGTTATTATGATACGATTAATGATTACTTAGAATACAACTCGACGATAAGCATTTCATTTACCGGAACATCGATTTGGTCTCTTGAAGGAATCTCTTTTACTGTACCAGTTAGAGTTTCATGATTTACTTCAAGCCAAGCTGGAGTAAGTCTACCAGCTGTAACCTCTAATACATCTTTATATCTCTGAGCGCTCTTGAATTTTTCTTTAATTTCAATAACGTCTCCTGCTTTCACCTGATAAGATGGAATATTTACACATTTACCATTTACAAGTACATGTTTGTGATCAACGATCTGTCTAGCTTCACTTCTTGTTCTTCCAAAACCTAAACGGAACAATATATTGTCCAATCTCAATTCAAGAATGATTAATAAGTTCTCGCCTGCAGTACCATTTTTCATCTTCTGTGCTTTTTCAAAGTTGTTTCTGAAAGGTTTTTCCAGAACTCCATATATAAATTTAGCTTTTTGTTTTTCTCTTAATTGTAATCCATATTCACTGACTTTTTTGCCAGCTCTTGCGGATGTTCTATTAGATTTCTTGTCGATACCTAAAAATGCAGGCTCTAGTCCAAGTGATCTACATTTCTTTAATACAGGACCCATGTCTCTTGCCATCGTTACTTACCTCCTATTAGACTCTTCTGCGTTTTGGTGGTCTACATCCGTTATGTGGAACCGGAGTGACATCCTTAATACTGGTTACTTCAATTCCGCAAGCCTGAAGCGCACGAATTGCTGCTTCTCTTCCTGAACCCGGACCTTTAACCATAACATCAACAGATTTCAAACCATGTACTAACGCTGCCTTTGCTGCGGTTTCTGCTGCCATCTGTGCTGCATAAGGGGTTGATTTTCTAGAACCTCTGAATCCTAAACCACCTGCGCTTGCCCATGAAAGAGCATTGCCTTCTGCATCTGTCAGAGTAACAATTGTATTGTTAAAAGATGACTGAATATGTGCCTGTCCACGATCGACGCTTTTCTTAACACGTTTCTTAGCCACTTTCTTTGTTAACTTTTTAGCCATTTAACAAACCCTCCTATTGGATTTTAATTACCTATTTCTTCTTATTTGCAACTGTACGCTTTGGTCCTTTTCTAGTTCTTGCATTCGTCTTGGTTTTTTGACCGCGAACTGGAAGGCCTTTTCTATGACGGATTCCTCTATAACATCCAATTTCCTGAAGTCTCTTAATATTAAGCGCGATTTCTCTACGTAAATCACCTTCAACTGTTTGTGACTCATCAATAACATCACGAATTCTACCTACTTCTTCGTCAGTTAAATCTCTAACACGTGTGTCAGGATTAACATTTGCTTGTTGAAGAATGCGGTTTGCGCTTACTCTACCGATACCATAAATGTAAGTAAGTCCGATTTCTACACGTTTCTCTCTTGGTAAATCTACACCACTGATACGAGCCATGTGCGTATTACACCTCCGTTGATTGTAATAAGAGCGAATATAATCTGTATCATATGTAAGTGTATCACACCTACATAAGTGAAATGTATACTTCCTATGTTCTCACTCTTGTTGATAAATGCTACTTTTAAAAATATGAATTAATTAATTTTTGCAATAACAACACTTCCTAGTGTTTCATTGCACAGCCGCTTTAAATTGTGACAAACAAAGGGACAGAATTCCCCCGTCTGCTAAATTCATGATAATGACACGAATTCAAAACAATTCCCACAGAGTTCAAAGAAATCTTACCACAAATGGAATTCCATCTGGGAGTTTCGAAGAAACTCTGATTAATCAGCACCGCGTGCTGATTAATTGTTCACAATATCACAATTGCAAAATGCAGATTGTAACACAAAAAGCAAGTACTATGATATATAAAACAATCGAAGACCGCCAAATCATATGGCTCTGCTTCTCCTATTGTATATTAGCCTTGTCTTTGTTTGTGTCTTGGATTTTCACAGATTACTCTGATACTTCCTTTTCTTTTAATAATCTTACACTTTTCGCAGATTGGTTTTACTGATGACCTTACTTTCACAGTAATTCACTCCTTTCAAAAAAAGTCCGTCTGTAATTATAACACTATAGTTATAATAAATCAAGTAAATTTATAATATTTTTTATTCATTTCAATCTTACATTAAAATTTTTCATGAATAAAATAAATATTAGCTGTGAGTAATTTATTTATCTCTCCAAATAATTCTTCCTTTTGTTAAGTCATATGGTGAGAGTTCTAGGGTTACTTTGTCACCCGGTACAATTTTAATGAAATTCATACGAAGCTTTCCACTAATATGAGCAAGCACCTTATGTCCATTTTCCAATTCTACCTGAAACATTGCGTTTGGTAATTTTTCAATAACAGTTCCTTCGATTTCTACTACATCGGTCTTTGACATTATTTCACCTCCATGATTTAAGATACGCCGTTTTCATTTCGGAATATCTAAGACAACAATCACAAATTATTAAATTATTTAAAAATGAGTTCTAATAATAACTTAATTTGTTATCTGCTTATTCTTAAATAGTTTAATAGCCCGTTTCACATCTTCATTCATAATCCGCTCGTTCTCTGCTTTTTTATTCTTAAGACTTTCATCGTAATAATGAATACATTGAACATGCTTCTTCTTCTTTTTCTTTGGTTTTTCAACAGTTCTAAATTTGCCGTCTGATAAATATACATATTCAGAATCTGATTCCAATATGATAAAGTATTGACCTTTATCATGACCGGCTTTTGAAATAACCATAGTACCAAATTCATATTCAAACATAATAGACTCCCGCTTGCTCATAATTACGAGCTTTCCATCAGGATGTGTAAGCTTTATTCCCTGTATCTAACTACTTTAATTCTTACGGATGGATAGAATTTCAGGTTCCCCACCTGTAATAAGAACCGTATTCTCATAATGCGCTGATAAAGATCCATCATCAGTAACAACAGTCCAATCATCGTCTTCCCAATAGACATCATAACGGCCTTCATTAATCATAGGTTCAATAGCCAGTGTCATTCCAGGCTCCAATCGGATACCTCTTCTTTTCTGTCTAAAGTTTGGGATCTGGGGTTCCTCATGTAAATGAGTTCCGATACCATGTCCAACCAGGTCTCTTACCGCAGAATAACCAAAGGATTCTACATATTCTTCTATGGCAGCTGATATCTCATGTAAATGATTGCCTGCTTTTGCAAATTTAATACCTTCATAAAAGCTTTGTTCGGTAACTTTTATTAATTTTTTTGCTTCTTCGCTTATTTCCCCTACCGCCCAGGTCCTTGCAGCATCGGAGTGATAACCCTTATAAATTACGCCTGCATCTAAACTAATAATGTCTCCTTCTTGTAATATCGTCTTTTTATTAGGAATCCCATGAACTACCTGCTCATTTACTGAAGTGCAGACAGAGGCAGGATATCCGTTATAATTTAAAAAGGATGGAATACAATCATAGCTTCGGATAATTTCATTCGCTTTTTTGTCAATATCTAGAGTTGAGATTCCAGGCCTTATCAATTTTTCAAGCTCTTCATGTACAACAGCTAAAATTCTTCCAGCCTCTCTCATTAATTCTATTTCTCTTTCAGACTTAATTGTTACTGGCATTTCTTTCACGCTTTCTTTCATGATACGCATTCGGTATCTTTTTTACTATAATACTTATTTTTCGATAACTTTTATAATAGCATTAAAAACTACATCCATATCTAAAGTACCATCAACTTCTACTAAAATACCATGATTGGTATAATACTCAATCAGAGGTTGTGTCTGTTCATGATAAATATTTAAACGTTTAATAACAGTCTCTGGTTTATCATCATCACGTAAAACTAACTCTCCACCACAAACATCACATATCCCTTCAACTTTTGTAGGTATATGTACAATATGATATGTAGCACCACAGGATATGCATGCCCTTCTACCAGACATACGGTTAACAATATTAGTATCTGGAACTTCAACATTAACTGCATAATCCATTTTTTCATTGATCTTTGCTAAGGCTGCATCTAATGCTTCCGCCTGTGGAATCGTTCTTGGAAATCCGTCTAGTACATAACCGCGGGAACAATCCTCTTGTTTCACACGATCCACAACAAGGTCAACAACTAATTCATCTGGAACTAACAATCCTTGATCCATAAAAGTTTTTGCTTTATTTCCAAGCTCAGTACCATTCTTAATATTGGCTCTAAAAATATCTCCAGTCGAGATATGAGGTATATTGTATTTCGCAGCTATTTTTTTTGCTTGCGTACCTTTACCGGCCCCTGGTGCACCTAACATTATAATTTTCATAATGGTCTCCTCCCGCTACTTATAAGAATAATCTGCAAATGGCGGAGCAGAGCCCCGCCTTCACAAATCAATTTATGTCAGTTTATTATGTCAATTAATCATTCAAAAATCCTTTGTAGTGACGTACGAGCATCTGTGATTCAACTTGCTTCATTGTTTCAAGAACAACACCAACCACGATGATTAACGATGTGCCACCAAATGATACTTGTGCGTTAAATGCGCCTGAAAAGAAGATAGGAACAACACACACAACGGTAAGTCCGATTGCACCAATTAAAATGACACTATTGAGTACTTTAGTTAAATATTCGGTAGTAGGTTTTCCAGGACGGATACCAGGTATAAATCCACCTTGCTTCTTCATATTATTTGATATTTCAATTGGATTAAATGTAATTGAAGTATAGAAATATGCGAAAAAGATAACTAAAGCAATATAGATTAATAATCCCAAAGTGTATTTAAATTCACCCCAGCTTTTGAAGTTACACCATGCATTTTGATTCAGTAAGTATAATACCTTAGGCCAAAAATGCGCTCTGGCAGGTGTTACTCCGAAAAATCCAGATACAATGATTGGAAACTGCATTAAAGAGCCGGCAAAAATTACAGGTATAACACCTGCTGTATTAACTTTTAATGGAATATGAGAAGACTGTCCTCCAACCATTTTTCTACCTTGAACTTTTTTTGCATACTGAACAGGAATCTTTCTCTCTGCATTCTGCAAAATTATAATAAAGACAATAACCGCAACAATAACAGCAACAATAATTATTCCTGCTATAACTGCCTTCATTACATTGGATGCACCAGCAATAAATGTATTATACAATGTTGTTATATCATTTGGCATATCAGAAACGATATTGATTAACAAGATAATTGAAATACCATTACCAACACCCTTATCGGTAATTCTTTCACCTAACCACATGAGGAAAGCTGAACCAGCTGTAAAAGATGCTACAAGGACAGCTACATTAGAAAAGGTAGAACCTCCTTCTAATGCATTGCCAAAACCGATAGCCATTGCTGTAGATGAAATCAACGCTAATGCAACAGTGACATATCTTGTCATTTCAGCAATTTTCTTTCTTCCATCCTCGCCTTCTTTCTGGAGTTCTTCCAGTTTCGGGATCGCTATGGTCAACAATTGCATGATAATGGAAGATGTAATATAAGGTGTAATACTTAAAGCGAATATTGACATTTGCGTAAATGAACCGCCTGTTAAAGTATCAAAGAATCCTAAAGAAGTTTGTTGTCCGAGCCACTGTTGAAAATATTCTCTATCGATACCTGGTACAGGAAGTTGAGAGCCTAGCCTTACAATAATAAGTGCAATAAAAGTAAACACTAACCTACTTCTTATATCCTTAATCTTAAAAGCATTTCGGAGCGTCTTAAACATATCCTAAATCACCTCAGCATTTCCACCAAGCGCTTGAATTTTTTGTTTTGCACTTTCACTAAATGCATTCACTTTAACATCAAGCTTCTTAGTAAGTTCTCCATTTCCAAGAATCTTAACACCATCTTTTGGGTTACTAATGATACCGATTTCCATTAAGGATTCAATGGTAACAACAGCACCATCTTCAAATCTATTTAATCTGTCTACGTTAACTGCAATGATTTCTTTTGTATTTCTATTAGTAAAACCTCTTTTCGGTATTATTCTGAATAAAGGGGTCTGACCACCTTCAAAACCTATTCTAGGAGCTCCTGAACGGGCTTTTTGGCCTTTATGACCTTTACCTGCAGTTTTACCATTTCCTGAACCATGTCCACGGCCTTTTCTAAAGTTTCCACTTTGTTTTGAGCCATCAGCTGGTCTTAATTCTGATAAATTCATTGATTACACCTCCTTGCTTTTTTAGTAATTATATCTCTTCAACCTTTACTAAATGTCTTACTTGGTTAATCATGCCTCTTATTGCTGCATTATCCGGCATTTCAACAGTTTTATTAAGTTTGCGAAGTCCTAATGCTTCCACTGTTTTCTTATGCTTCGGGATTGAGCAAATAGTAGACTTAACTAAAGTGATTTTTAATTTTTCTGCCATCTTATGCCCCTCCTAACCTAACAGCTCTTCAACAGAAATTCCACGAAGTTTTGCTACTTCTTCTGGAGTTTTTAATTGACTTAAGCCTTCGATTGTAGCTAAAACTACGTTTTGTTTATTATTGGAGCCAAGTGATTTCGTACGAATATTCTTGAAGCCTGCAAGTTCAAGTACATTACGAACTGGACCTCCAGCGATAACACCGGTACCTTCTGGTGAGCGCTTTAATAACACGGAGGCACTACCGAATTTTCCAATATAATCATGTGGTACGCTTCCATTTTCATCGATTGGAAGAGTAATTAATTTCTTTATAGCATCTTCTTTTCCTTTGCGAATCGCTTCTGGAATTTCAGATGCTTTTCCTAAACCTGCACCTACGTGTCCGTTATTGTCACCAACAACTACTAATGCTGTAAATCTGAAATTACGTCCACCTTTAACTACTTTCGTTACACGTTTAATTGATACTACTTTATCTTCTAATTCTAGCTGACTAGCATCAATGATTGTACGTTTCATGTGTTTTCCTCCTTGCTTAGAATTCCAGACCAGCTTCTCTTGCTGCTTCTGCTAATGCTTTAATTTTTCCCTGATATATGAATCCGCCTCTATCAAAGACTACTGCTGTAATACCTTTTTCCAATGCTTTCTTTGCAATAACAGTTCCTAAATATGCTGCTGCAGCTACATCGTTTGTTTTTTCGATCTCAGCTTTAACATCCTTTTGTAGAGTAGAAGCTGATACTAAAGTATTACCAACGGTATCGTCAATAATTTGAGCGTACATATGATTATTACTTCTAAACACAGCTAAACGTGGTCTTTCAGAAGTACCAGTGAAACGATTACGTAATTTTCTATGTTTATTTACGCGAATTTCAGATCTTGATTCTTTTCTAACCATTGTATTTCACACCTCCAATTATTTCTTACCAGTCTTACCAACTTTACGTCTAATAACTTCATCAGCATATTTAATTCCCTTGCCCTTGTATGGTTCAGGTCTTCTTTTATCTCTGATTTCCGCAGCGTATTGGCCAACCTTTTCTTTATCAATACCTTGAACTGTAATTTTGTTCTGTCCATCTAAAACTGACTCAACACCTTCTGGATCTCTCATAACAACTGGATGTGAAAATCCTAATGTTAAGGTTAATTCCTTACCAGCTTTTGCTGCTCTGTAACCAACACCGTTGATTTCAAGTACTTTCTGATATCCAGCAGTAACGCCTGTTACCATATTAGCAATTAATGTTCTTGTAAGACCATGTAAAGATTTCATCTTCTTTAATTCATTTGGTCTTGTAACAACGATTTCAGAGCCTTCTACTTTAATATTCATTTCTGAAGGTAATACTCTTTCAAGAGTTCCCTTTGGACCTTTCACGGTCACTTTATTATTTTCTGCAATATCAACAGTTACACCTGCTGGTATAGCGATAGGCATTCTTCCTATACGTGACATGCCCGCACCTCCTAATTTTATTTGGGGTAATTTACTTGTTCAATTAACTAAATTGATTTTGGTAATCAATTTATTATGAGTTTCATGCATTAGCATAAAAGTCTATGAGTTTCACGTAATAACGTGAAAGTCCATGAGTTTTACGCTTTAGCGTAAAAGTCATTATTACCATACGAATGCAAGAACCTCGCCACCTACGTTAAGTTTTCTTGCTTCTTTATCAGTTATAACACCTTTATTTGTTGAAATAATAGCTACGCCAAGTCCTCCAAGTACTTTTGGAAGTTCTTCCTTGTTAGCATATACACGAAGTCCTGGTTTAGAGATTCTCTTAAGACCTGTAATAATCTTAACGTTCTTATCCTTACCATACTTTAAAGTAATGTGGATTGTCTTAAAGCCATCAACTTCTTCTATATCATATTTTTTAATGTAACCTTCTTTTAGAAGAATTTCAGCAATTGCTGTCTTCATTTTAGAAGCAGGTACATCTACAGTATCATGTTTCGCAGTATTTGCATTACGGATTCTTGTAAGCATATCTGCAATTGGATCGCTCATTGTCATATAATTTGCCTCCTTCCTTATATATCCTACCAGCTTGCCTTCTTAACACCTGGTATTTGTCCTTTATAAGCTAATTCACGGAAGCATATTCTGCAAATTCCGTATTTTCTTAAATAAGCATGTGGACGACCACAGATTCTACAACGGTTGTACTCTCTTGTTGAAAACTTTTGTGTACGTTGTTGTTTAACCTTCATTGACGTTTTAGCCATGGAATTCCCTCCTAACTATTTTTTGAATGGCATACCGAATAATGTCAATAATTCACGAGCTTCTTCATCAGTTTTAGCTGTGGTTACGAAGATAATATCCATACCTCTAACCTTGTCAATCTTGTCATATTCAATTTCTGGGAAAATAACCTGTTCTTTAATACCTAACGCATAGTTTCCTCTTCCGTCAAATGAGTTGTCACTAACACCTCTAAAGTCACGTACACGAGGTAATGCCAAGTTTATAAGACGATCAGCAAATTCATACATTTTTTCGCCTCTTAAAGTAACTTTGCATCCGATAGGCATACCTTCTCTTAATTTAAAGTTAGCAATTGATTTCTTTGATTTTGTGATTACTGCTTTCTGACCTGCAATAGTTTCCATGTCTTTAACAGCAGAATCTAAAAGTTTAGAATTCTCTTTTGCTTCACCAACGCCCATGTTGATAACAATTTTATTTAACTTTGGCACTTCCATAACGTTCTTATAGCCGAACTTCTTAGTCATACCATCTATAATTTCGTTTAAATAAGTTTCTTTTAATCTAGTCAACTTACGAGACCTCCTCTCTTAGAATTAGTCAATTTCTTTACCGGTTGATTTTGCAACACGTACTTTTTTAGGTCCTTTTTTACCATCAACAGTTTTAAAACCGATTCTGGTTACTTTACCATTAACTACGTACATAACATTTGAAATATCAATCGGTGATTCTTGATGAATGATTCCACCTTTTGGATTAGCTTGGCTTGCTTTACTATGCTTTGTCATCATATTGATGCCTTCAACTAATACCTTGCCATCTAAAACATCTATAACTTTGCCTTCTTTGCCTTTATCTTTACCGGTAATCACCTTAACGGTATCACCTTTTTTGATTTTTATAGTTGACACAGTCGACACCTCCTTATAATACTTCTGGTGCTAATGAAACGATTTTCATGAATTGTTTTTCTCTCAATTCTCTTGCTACTGGTCCAAAGATACGAGTTCCTTTTGGATTCTTATCATCTTTTATGATAACTGCAGCATTTTCATCGAATCTAATATAAGAACCATCTTTACGACGAGCTCCTTTAACAGTACGTACAACAACAGCTTTTACCACGTCACCCTTTTTAACAACACCACCTGGTGTTGCATCTTTAACCGAAGCAACAATGATATCGCCGATATTAGCATATCTTCTTGTAGAACCGCCTAATACACGAATGCAGAGTAATTCTTTTGCACCTGTGTTATCAGCAACTTTTAGTCTTGATTCTTGTTGTATCATGACTTTACTCCTTTCAGCACTTCTTACTTCGCTCTATCAATAACTTCGACAAGTCTCCATCTTTTATCTTTCGATAATGGTCTTGTTTCCATAATTTTTACTCTATCGCCAATATTACAATCATTGTTCTCATCATGAGCTTTTAACTTGCGAGTTCTCTTCACAATCTTGTTGTATAACGGATGTTTTACGTGATCTACAACTGCTACAGTGATTGTCTTATCCATTTTATCGCTTACTACCTTGCCGGTACGCGTTTTTCTTAGATTTCTATCCACAACAATTTCTCCTTTCTATTATCGACGATCCTAATTAGTTAGCAGCCTTAGCCTGTTCAGAAATCACTGTCTGTATTCTAGCGATGTTCTTTCTAACTTCTTTAATTCTGCTAGTATTGTCTAATTGGTTTGTTGCGTTTTGGAACCTTAAGTTGAAAAGTTCCTTTTTAGCAGCTACTAATTCTTCATTTAATTCTGCAGCTGATTTGGTTTTTAAATCTTCTACATATTTATTAATTTTCACTGTTGTCACCGCCTTCTAATTCTGCGCGAGAAACTATCTTACATCTAATAGGCAATTTATGCATAGCAAGTCTTAAAGCTTCTCTAGCTGTTTCTTCAGGAATGCCGGAGATTTCAAACATTACACGACCCGGTTTTACTACGGCTACCCAATATTCTAATGAGCCTTTTCCTGAACCCATTCGAGTTTCAGCTGGTTTAGTAGTTACTGGTTTATCTGGGAATATTTTAATCCAAACCTGACCACCACGCTTGATATAACGAGTCATAGCAACACGGGCAGCTTCGATTTGGTTTGACTTGATCCAAGCTGGTTCTAAAGCTACGATACCATATTCGCCGTTAGTAATCTTATTACCTCTAGTCGCTTTTCCTGCCATGGAGCCACGGAATTGTTTACGGCGTTTTACTCTTTTTGGCATTAACATTATTTATCGCTCCCTTCCTTTTTTGGTGCCTTTGTTGGAAGTACTTCACCTTGGTAAATCCATACTTTTACGCCTAATTTACCAAATGTTGTGTCGGCTTCTGCAAAACCATAATCAATGTCAGCACGTAAGGTCTGTAATGGAATTGTTCCTTCGCTGTAGAACTCAGTACGAGCCATATCTGCTCCACCAAGACGTCCTGCAACACCAGTCTTGATACCTTTTGCTCCTAATTTCATTGTTCTTGACATTGTGGATTTCATAGCTCTTCTGAAAGAAATACGATTTTCAAGTTGAGTAGCGATGCTTTCTGCTACTAATTGAGCATTCATATCCGGTTTCTTAATTTCTTTAATATCTACCATTAATTTCTTGCTGGTAAATTTCTGAATGTCTGTTTTTAATTTTTCAATTTCAGCTCCGCCTCTTCCAATAACCACACCAGGCTTAGCAGTGAAAATGATAACTTTCAATCTATCAGATGCACGTTCGATTTCGATCTTAGCTACACCTGCACTATATAATTTCTTTTTGAGATATGTTCTGATATTGTAGTCTTCAACTAGATTATCTGCAAAATCAGCTTCCGCATACCATCTTGAATCCCAGTCATTGATGACTCCGACTCTTAAGCCATGAGGATTTACTTTCTGTCCCATGATTGCCCTCCTTATCTTTCATTAAGCACTACTGTGATATGGCTTGTTCTTTTCAAAATTCTATACGCTCTACCTTGAGCTCTAGGTTTGATTCTCTTCATTGTCGGTGCATTGTTTGCATAACATTCCTGAATGTATAATTTTGAAACGTCCATACCATTATTATTCTCAGCATTTGCAATCGCTGATTTTAGTATTTTTTCTATCAAAGTTGAAGCGTATCTTGGATTGTAAGCTAATATACCAAGAGCTGTCTCAACGTCCTTGCCTCGAATGGCGTCTAAAACGAAACAAGCTTTTTGAGTAGACACTCTAGCATAAGATAATTTAGCAGATGGTCTAGTATCTTTATTCTCATTTCTTTCTCTTTTTATTTGGGATCTATGTCCTTTAGCCATGGATGAAACCTCCTTTCAAATCTTTATAACTATCTCTTCGTTTTCTTTTCGTCTTTTCCATGTCCTCTGAAAGTTCTAGTTGCCACAAACTCACCAAGTTTATGTCCAACCATATCTTCTGTTATATATACAGGAACATGTCTTCTTCCATCATGAACTGCTATTGTATATCCAACCATCTGAGGGAATATTGTAGAACGACGTGACCAAGTCTTAATGACTGATTTGTCGCCTGCTTTTATCATAGCATCTACTTTTTTTAGTAAATGATCATCAGCAAATGGTCCTTTTTTTAATGAACGAGCCATATAGGTTAGCCTCCTTAATTATTTATCGTTTCTTCTTCTTACGATCAGCTTGTTAGACTTTTTATTCTTCTTTCTTGTCTTTAGACCAAGAGCAGGTTTACCCCAAGGTGTAACAGGTCCTGGACGACCAATACCCGTTCTACCTTCACCACCACCGTGTGGATGGTCATTCGGGTTCATAACAGAACCACGAACAGTAGGTCTGAATCCCATGTGACGCTTACGTCCCGCTTTACCAATGTTAATTAACTCATGATCAATGTTACCAACTTGACCGATAGTAGCACGGCAGATGATAGGTACCATTCTCATTTCTCCAGATGGTAATCTAAGTGTTGCATATTTACCTTCTTTCGCCATTAACTGTGCTGAGTTACCAGCAGAACGAACTAATTGTCCACCCTTACCAGGATATAACTCTACGTTGTGTACCTGTGTACCAACTGGTATATTCTGAAGAGGTAAGCAGTTGCCCACTTTAATTTCTGCAGTTTCGCCATTCATAAGGCTAGTACCAACGGTAAGTCCGTTTGGTGCAAGAATATAAGATTTCTGTCCATCTGCATAACAGATCAATGCAATGTTTGCTGTTCTGTTTGGATCATATTCGATTGTCATAACCTGTGCAGGTACTCCATCTTTTCTTCTCTTAAAGTCAATAATTCTATATTTTCTTCTAGAACCACCACCATGGTGTCTAACTGTTATCTTTCCTTGATTATTACGACCAGCATTTTTATTTAATGAAACAAGTAATGATTTCTCAGGGGTTGATGTTGTAATCTCTGCAAAATCAGATGAGGTCATATTTCTTCTAGAAGGTGTATATGGGTTGTATTTTCTAATTCCCATTTTGTGCACTCCTTTCGATGTGTTACATTATTCTTTTATCGGCGAATAAACAACCATAATTTTTTGTTACATTTTACGCTGTATTACAGACCTGAAAATACTTCTATATCAGCACTGTCTGCAGTTAATTGAACGATTGCTTTCTTCACTTTTGATGTTTTACCGGTTGTGTTTCCACGTCTGCGGTTCTTTCCATCTAAGTTCATTGTGTTTACACTTAACACTTTCGTTCCAGTAAACATTTTTTCTACAGCTTCTTTGATTTGATTCTTAGTTGCATCAGGATTAACTGAAAATGTGTATTTCTTTTCACTCATGGAGTTCATACTCTTTTCAGTGATAATCGGTTTGAGTATAACATCATAATATTTTAAATCTGCCATTATGCGTAAACCTCCTCAATCTTAGCCACTGCATCCTTTGTTAATACCAAAGTATCATACTTCAGGATATCATATACGTTAATTGTATTTGGTAATGCAGTTCTTACGGAAGGTATATTTCTTGCTGAAAGAATTACGTTATCGTTCTTATCTCCAAGAACTACCAATGCCTTGCTTACCTTTAAATTGTCGAGAATCGCAATCATTTTCTTTGTTTTAATCTCATCGAAATTAAGTTCGTCAAGAACAAAGATCTTTTCTGCAGCTACTCTTGAAGTTAATGCAGATTTCAATGCAATTCTCTTTTCCTTCTTATTTAATTTGAAGGAATATTCTCTTGGCTTTGGTGCAAATACAACTCCGCCGCCTTTCCATTGTGGTGATCTTGTTGAACCCTGTCTTGCATGACCGGTTCCTTTTTGTTTCCATGGCTTTCTTCCACCACCACTTACTTCAGCACGTGTTTTCGCGCTTTGTGTTCCTTGACGTTTATTAGCAAGTTGCTGAACAACTGCCATGTGAACTAAATGTTCATTTATTTCCACTCCGAAGATATCGTCTTTTAATTCGATTGTTCCAACTGCTTTACCTTCGTTATTATAAACAGATACGTTTGCCATTTTTGTGTTCCTCCTTTCCTAAAGCTTCTAGTTTGCTTTTACTGATTCTTTTAACATAACCATAGCTTTTTTAGGTCCTGGTACAGCACCTTTAACTAAGATGATGTTATTCTGGGCGTCAATTTTTACAACCTCAAGATTTTGAACAGTTACTTTTACACTACCCATATGTCCAGGCATGTGCTTTCCTTTAAATACTCTACCTGGGCTGGTAGCTGCTCCACTGGAACCTGCATGTCTGTGGAACTTAGAACCATGTTTCATTGGTCCTCTAGCTTGGTTGTGTCTTTTAATTGCACCTTGGAATCCTTTACCTTTTGACTTTGCAGTAGCATCAATTTTGTCACCTTCTGCGAAGATATCAACTTTGATTTCTTGTCCTACCTGATAGTCAGAAGCATTTTCAAACTTGAATTCTTTAAGATGTTTCTTATTTGCAACACCCGCTTTTGCAAAGTGTCCTTTTCTTGGCTTATTTACTAACACTTCACGAGTATCACCAAAACCAACCTGTACCGCACTATATCCATCGTTTTCAACACTCTTAATCTGCGTTACTACACATGGACCTGCTTGCAATACAGTAACCGGAATTAATAATCCGTTCTCATTAAAGATTTGAGTCATTCCGACTTTTGTTGCTAATAATGCTTTCTTCATTACTTCTTGCACCTCCTGTTTAATCTACAGCGGATTACACTTTGTGTAATCATCCTAGATGGTCTACAAATTAGTGCAGGCTCTTTCGTTGAACCATTCCCTATATATAAACCCTAAAGGATTACTTCATTAATAATCTTATTTTGTCTTCATCTTGATGTCGATGTACACACCAGCTGGCATTTCTAATCTTGATAATGCATCAACTGTTTTCTGGGTAGGTGTGAGGATATCGATTAATCTCTTGTGTGTTCTTTGTTCGAACTGTTCTCTAGAATCCTTGTACTTGTGTACCGCCCTAAGAATAGTGATAACCTCTTTCTTAGTAGGTAGTGGTACCGGTCCGCTCACCTTTGATCCTGTCTTTTTTACAGTTTCAATGATTTTTCCAGCGGATTGATCGATTAATTGATGATCATACGCCTTTAATGTGATTCTCATTACTTGACTTGCCATAAAAAAAGTCGCCTCCTTTTCGCACTAATTATCAGTACGACAAGCGGTGACTGTACACTCAACCGTGTGTGTCCTCACATTGAAACTCAATGCATCAATCGTAGGATTGACATTTTTGGATTTACCCACGTTTATCTGCTCTCGGCAGAAAATTTTGTCTTGTACAGTGACTTGTCGCCAGTTTCATAACTTGACATTCGCTCCACGGAAAACCTACATTTTGTATGTAGCAACCTCACGCTTCCACGCTATCAATGTCACAGCATTAGATAGTATACAACAGACAAACATGTTTTGCAAGTATTTTTTTATTTTTTTTTTACATTTTTAGTTTGGGTTTTTGTTTTATATTAATATAAGAAGATACACTGCTTACATACCACGATCTATTATTATAATTTCTTCATTATCATTGTAAAGTTCATACTTTGTATCTTCCCAAAACCACTTAGAATCCAACATCTTATTTTGTATAACAGAATCACCAAAATTGACAACAATTTCCTCTTCAACATTTAATTTATTATGAATGCCATGAATACTATAATTATTATCGAAATCATAATATTCCATCCCTGCATATTTACTTAACGATTCCGGAAGATATACGCGGATTTTAAACTGATGCAAACTTCTACTATAATCGACCAGCTCTAATTTTATTTTTATCTTAGTAGTACCATCCGAACTACTCAGATTTAAATCTGCTTCTTTAATATCTACTGAATTTAAACCATCTTTCTTAATCCAGTGATAATTTGTTCTCATAAAATCTATTGTCCAATTCATTAAGGATATTATGATTATTATAATGAATAAAAGAATTCCTATTCTGCTTCTATTAGCAAATCGTTCAAGCCTAAAGATCCCCCTTATGGACAGAACGAACAGTATTAAGGGTATAAACCCCGAGAGGTATAATACGCTATTTTCAAATCTTATCGGCCTTATTATGTATTGAATTATGGAATAGGAATCATGAGGTAGTTTATATATAAGTAATACCGCTATAAAAAGAAGACACAGGTACATTATTAGCTTTTTATTATCTTTGCTCACGGCTACCATCTCCTTTTTTATTTATGCACTTCTAATCTTAATAGCTTCGTCTTAACATAAGATTTAAAATTATTATAAAACTTCTTTTCATTAAATTTACGAAATCCCTTATAATTAAATATTAGACATGCTACAACAATGGTTTCAAATAGACTAATATAAACGTCTTTTAAATCGAAAACAAAAAATCCCTTTAGCAAAATATAATCCAAACTACCACCCCAGAATAATTTATCAATCAGTGAACATAATGCACCAGCTATCACAAATAGAAATGCTAGGTTTACAATTCTATTCTCTTGATATCTTTCACGTACAAAGGCAAAGATAGCTATCGATAATAAAACGATGGCACTATTTAAAATAACATGAGGCAAATATCCGATTCTTAGATTCATAACAGAATTTATCCAAGAATATTTAATATTAATTACAGCTTTGAAACCTAGTATATTATTTATAAAATAAAATTCTTCCTCCATGAACTTATTCGCTATTACAATTTTAATCATTTGATCAAGCAAGACAAGTAATAAAACTCCTGAAATAATTCTCAAATTCTTCTTCATCATGATTTTCCACCTTTTTATCAATCTCTATCCGTTAATTAAGATATTCATTTATGGAAGATTATACCTTTGTCAAAGGCTGGTTGTCAAATACTTCAATGCTTAGACACCTTTTGATGACACTGTAAGTTCAGGTCAAAAAAGTCGAGTAATTTTTCCTCACCATGATATAATAGATTTATCTTCCGGAAGAAGAAATAAATAATGGTGGTGAAAGAATGGATTATTCCTTATTTATATGGTCTACGGCAACCTTTATCGAAACCAGACTGCAGGAATCAATTGATTATACTGCACTTGAAAAAAACGTTGGTTTTTCCTACCGTCATATCAGAGAAACCTTTAAAGAATGTACGGGTATCCCTTTATCCCGATATATTCTGTTGCGAAGAATTGCAAATTCTGCTTTTGACATTGTTCACACTTCAAAAAGTCTGACCGAGATAGCTGCTGATTACATGTTTGACAGCTATGATACTTTTACCAGAGCCTATAAAAGACATGTCAATAAACTTCCATCCGATTTTCGAAGTGGTAATATATCTGCTAAGGTGGGCAGAAAACGAATTCTGATGGGGATGTTTGGGCCGATGATTATTTTTAACGGGGAATTCAATAATCCTAAGCAGGATCATGCTATAAGCAATGATTTTTGTATACCACAACATTTAACGGAGGTGGATTATTCTATGAAAAGTATTGAAAAAACAGAACAAAGTTGTATCCTTTATGGAGTTCCAAAGGTGATGTATTCCTGCGAGGGATGTACCCCTTTCTGCGTTGCTATGAAGTCATGTCTTAACTACATGGGCCAGCAGGTTGAATATTCCTATATTATGGCAGTTACCGGTGCAGCGTTCCGATTACGTTGGAATGTTGCTTTCTGGGACGGTGGCAATGTTGATATCCGTAACATTTACGAAGATCCTTACGAAGCATTCCGACGTGCATTCCAGGCGACTGGTCGCAGTTTCCAGCTTCTGAAAAGAGAAGAGTCCAGTAAGGATGGGTTCCGACAATTTATAAAAGCAGAAATTGACGAAGGGAGACCTGTCATAGCATTTGGTATTATCGGTCCTCCAGAAGCCTGCCTGATTACTGGATATCGTAACAATGGAGATACACTGCTAGGCTGGAACTGTTTCCAAGAGAATCAGGAATATGCAAAACATGTAACCATAGATGAATCTGGATATTTTGTAACGGATTCCTGGTGGGAAAATGAATGTACCGCTGCACTAATATCCATAGGCGAAAAACAGGAGGCATTGGGCGATACCAAAGAAATCCTAAGAAATGCCATCGATATCTTACAGAAAGAAAAGATCATCCATTATGACAAAGACGGTAGCTTACTTGCAGAATATGCTGGAGGACAACTTGCATATGACCTATGGGCGTTATCGATAGCAAATGACAAAGATTTCCCTAAGAATGCTGTTTTACCAATACTAATTGAGCGTATTATGTGCCAGAACGATGCACAAGATATGATTGGTGAAGGAAGGTATTATGCCGCTTGTTATATCGAATGGATTGGTAGCAAAAACGAAAAATTTACAGACAACTGCAAAAAGGCAGCAGAATATTTTAGAAGGTGTGCAGAATGTTCCCTTAAAATGAATGAAATCAAAGGTGGAATTCTACAAGACGAAACCATCACCAGAAACTTTGCCGAACCGGACATTCGTAAGCAAATTGTATCTTTCATATATAAAGCAAAAGAATATGAAGCAAAAGCCTGCGAACTACTAGAAGAAATCATAACTGAACTTTAATCTAAACTAATAAATCAATTACCCTAATCTTATACAAAACTCAAGCATACTAAAAAAAGGATTAGGAGTACAGAAGATCTCGTGTTCACGGTCACACATCATCTTGCTTCGCGAGGTAGCCGTCCGAAGCGCTAATTTTATTTTATCTATTTCCAATAACTAAGGCTTTGCAGTTATATATTAATAACGAGTTTTTCGTTTGTGGCGACACTTCGTGTCAATAGTACGATTGGAGAGGACAGCTGCATTTGCTGTCCTATCAAAGCGAACTATTGGCACGAAGTGTCATAACAACAGAAAAACTCGATTAATATATAACTACAAAGCCGTAAATTTTATTCAACAGCCCAACGTCCAGAAGCCCCACAAGGTAAAACAAGTCCGTTGGATGATACCGGTAAACCGATTTCATCAGCCCTCACTATCCCTCCAAATTTTGAGGATAATTCTATGCCTAATAGATACGCTAACACAGCCGGCTGTAATCCGGTAGTATAAGAGTTTATTAGAAAAAATAGTGGTTTCTTAGTAAGAACCTGCGTACACAATGTCACAAAGGGGTGGATACTTTCTTCAATCTTCCATATTTCACCCTTCGGTCCTCTACCATAGGAGGGAGGATCCATAATGACCGCATCATAGGTGTTTCCTCTTCGAATTTCTCTCTCTACGAATTTGACACAATCATCCACAATATAACGTATAGGAGCATCACCTAAACCTGATAATGCTGCATTTTCTTTTGCCCAGGTAACCATGCCTTTGGATGCATCTACATGAGTAACACTAGCGCCAGCTTTTGCCGCCGCTATCGTAGCACCTCCGGTATAAGCAAAAAGATTTAAGACCTTTATCTCCCGGTCTGGTTCCTGCTGTTTACGGGAACGGATGATGTCACCAAACCAATCCCAATTTGCCGCTTGTTCAGGAAACAATCCAGTATGCTTAAAACTAAAAGGCTGCAAATTAAAATTTAAATCCTTATAACTGATCTGCCATTGCTTTGGTAGGTCAAAGAATTCCCATTCGCCACCGCCCTTACTGCTTCTATGGTAATGAGCATTCTTTTTCTTCCAGCCGGTATGTGTTTTGGGTGTATCCCAGAGTACTTGCGGATCTGGACGTACCAATACATAATTACCCCACCGCTCTAATTTTTCGCCTTGCGAAGAATCTAACACTTCATAGTCTTTCCAACCGTCTGCAATCCACATAATTTTCTCTCTTCCTATATAATTTATCATCTAAAGAATAGTTCAGAACTCAAGAATTAATTATATAGGCTATCTTTCATTTGTCAACTCATGAATCCTGTTACAGCTAATAAAATAACCCAATAATAACCCCTTTACTTTATTTCATAGACAATTGCAAAGCTTCTTTTTGCGTCTATTGATACTCATAGTATAGCGCATCTACCTGCCGAATTATCCCTTCTTAATTGAAGACTCTCGAAATACCACTTCTGTGTTAATCGTTATTATCTCCTTTGGCAGATCCATATTATCGATTCGCCACATTAATGCCTGTACTAATCTTCTTCCCATTCTCTGATTACCGATATGTACGGTAGTTAATGCTGGTGACAGTATTGCCGCTTCATCCTTATCATCAAAGCCAGTCACTGCGACATCTTGTGGTACTGATATTCCCTTATTCTTTAAATGCAAGATAACATCGGTTGCGATATCGTCATTTGCACAAACAAAAGCCTCCGGTATATAAGGTAATTCTTCAATCGCTGTAACTATTTCTTCTCGCCTGTAATAACGGTTTTCTACATGTTGGGTAATTACAAGGGATTCCTCTGGCTGTTTCCCATTTGCCCTAAGGGCATCCAGATATCCTGCATAACGATCTGCTATGGTTTTGCAATAACTTGTATCACCTATAAAAGCAATCTTTTTCAATCCTTGTTGGATTAGATGTTCCGTGATTATTTTTGTGCTGTGATACCCTTCAAACAATACCACATCACCTAGCTCAGATATATCATAAACGTTACTTGGGGCATCTAAGAATACAACAGGAACATCCTTCGTTAAAATAAGTTCTAAATAAGATTTGTCAACAACACTTAAGATGATAATCCCGCTCATATCAGTATGCATGTCCAAAGGCAACACATGGTTTTTTTCGTCTTCAACACTAATGAAATTGAATTGCAGTCTGCAATTATTTTTATTTAGTTCATCCGATATTCCCATGATAATTCTATTCCAAAAGGTCGACAATTCTCTACGGGCAAATACAACTACTGTCTTTGTCTTATCCATGTTATCTTTAATTCTAAATTCATTTAGAACAACCGGGGATAACTTAGAATATCCCATTTCATACGCTTTTTTTATAACTACATATCTAGTTTCATAAGCAACCGTATCGCTGTTATTCAATGCTTTTGCAACTGTATTACGGGATAGTTTTAATTCTTTGGCAACATCCTGTATTGTTATTTTCTTCACTCTAATCACCTCATGATATCTTTTCATTTATAAAGGTATATAGTTTATGCATGTATTATTTCACTCTGTCTGCCGCAATAACCGAAACCAAATAAAAATCAAGATTGCTAGTCTCGTCTGCACTTATAATGGTAATGTCTAAAGTATGCTTTTTCTTTTCACCAGCAATTAAGAGATCCGTAAGAAATAGGCAATCTCCCCAAGTTTCATCAAAATTACCGTCCAGAATCACTGCATGTTCTTCGTCGCCATCTATAACTGCTTTTGCAATGGGAGCAGTTCTCCTAATCGTCCTGCAATATTGTACAGAAATCATTCCACATTCAACTTCAAAATGTATGGAATCACCTACATTCCGAGCTCTCCATCCATTACGGAATATGTCGGTTATATGTTCCTGTTTCGTAAAATCCGGAATAAAATTCACTAAAACTGGATTTATAGTAGCGTTATTGTAACGAATGGAGTCCATATAACGGTTTTGTGTGACCATATGATCCGGAATAGTATAGATATCGTCATAATCGCCAGCAAAGACCTTTTCATAAATCTTTTCAAGTGCATTGATTACCATTTCAGATACAAGCTTATGACCTAGGTCATTGGGATGTAAATTATCTGGAGTGATTTTATCTTTGTCAATCCTCCCTGCAAGCACCTCTTCATAAATACTATCCTTAATGCTTACCATTGGCAGCTTATAAACAGCTCCTATTTCATTATGAATCTTTTGTGCATTTACACCGTCATCATACTGCACATTATTAAGAATAAGCACAGCAGGCGATGTAGAATGAGTCAATATTCTTCGTATCAGCCCTTCATAGGTCTCTTGAAAAGGTTCCTTATCACTATCATTTACACTAAATTCTGTAATAATAAAATCAGGCTTATAGACAAGCAAATCACTTTCGACTCTTGCAACCCCAAATTGAGATGTGGTTGCTCCAATGCCCGCATTAATATAATTAACTTTACTTTTCTTAAATGTATTCACCCACCACTGGTAAACCAAATAAGCATAACAGGTTTCTGGAGTGCTCGACAAGGAACCTTGTGTAATTGAGCCTCCAATCATACCTACTGTTATTTCCTTACCATCTGCTGCTTTTTTCATTACTTTAGCAATCCTGTTCAGATTTCCTAAGCTGACAATTGCCTTGTCAGCATATTGTGGACTATTCATCTTTTACCCCCATTGCATAATTAATTATTGCACAACAATTTGCACATATGTGCAATATAAACACACATTTTAATACACAATAAATGTACAACAGTGAGTATGATATGTCAATTGGATTTTAATAAAATCATTATTATTTTAACCTTATTTTAACTTGACGTTGCATACTAAAGGTTATACACTAAAATAGTAAATAATAATTCGAAATTAATTGTGATCGAAGATGGAGGGAACACATATGGGTATATTAGCAAGATTTAGAGACATTATGTCAAGTAACATCAATGCACTGCTTGATAAAGCAGAAGATCCCGAAAAAATGATTGACCAATGCTTGCGAAATCTAAATAGTGATTTAGGTAAAGTTAAGTCTGAAACAGCAACGATTATGGCAGAAGAACAACGTGCCAAAAGAGATTTGGATGAATGTAACGAAGAAATTGCCAAGATGCAGAATTATGCAGTGAAAGCTCTCGAAGCAAACAATGAAGAAGATGCAAGAAAATTCCTAGAACAAAAAGCATCTTTAAACTCAAAAGTGGTAGGATTACAAGAAGCCTATACAATGGCTCATAATAATGCAACTAATATGAGAGAAATGCATGATAAATTAGTTGGAGATATAAATGAATTAGAATCCCGTAAGGATATGATAAAGGGTAAATTAGCAGTAGCCAAAGCACAGGAACGTGTTAATAAAATGACATCTTCTGTTGTCAGTGCAAATAATTCTATGGCAAGCTTCAATAAATACGAAGAACTTGCAGATAAAGCAATTGATAAAGCAAATGCCATGGCAGAACTTAATAAATCCACCTCTGAAAATTCCATAAAAGATTTAACAAAAAAATATTCATCCGATTCCAATGTAGATGATGAATTAGCTGCACTAAAAGCTAGCTTGAATAAATAGGAATAAGAAAGAGGCTGCATGAAGATTTTTTCTTGTAGCCTCTTTTTATCCTGTTCTTTTTTATTTTAAACTTAGATGTTGTGCCGGGCCTTTAGAGAGTCTTCGGCATAGTAGATTGGAGTTAACATGGTAGTACAATATAAATGTCCAAATTGTGGGGCTGACATGGCATTTAATAGTACAACAGGGATGTTGCACTGTGACAGCTGTGGCAGAGATGATAATATAGAGTCCATGCGAAATCAGAACGAAGAAGCAGAACATGATGATTTTCAAGAGCATTCTTCAGAGCCTCATCTATTTGATGAAAATGAAGTGAATCAATATCATTGCAAGAACTGTGGTGCTGAGTTGATTACCGATAAAGATACAACAGCAACTACCTGCAGTTTTTGCGGCGCCGGTATCGTTTTGGGTGACCGCTTGTCAGGAAGTATGGCTCCAGCTAAAGTAATTCCTTTTTCTATTAACAAGCAACAAGCCCAAGAGGCATTTCGCACTTGGTGTAGAAAAGGTCTACTAACTCCCAAAGGATTTATGACAGCTGACCGTATCAAGAGTATAACCGGCTTGTATGTCCCTTTTTGGCTTTATGACCTGAACGGTCGTGGCGAAGTTGAAGCAGAGTGTACGAAGGTGCGTACCTACCCTCAAGGAGACTACATATATACGGAAACAAAACATTACCAAGTTTATCGTAAAGTAGATCTCAATTATCTTAAGGTCCCCGTAGATGCATCAGAGAAAATGAATGATACCTTAATGGACCGATTAGAACCTTATCAATATACTAATCTGAAAGAATTTAATATGCCGTACTTGGCTGGATATATTGCTGAAAAATATAATTATGACGATAAAGCACTATTTCCACGGATACAACCTAGAATTTCGGATTATGTAGATAGTTATATCCAAGCTACGATAACAGGTTATACAACCACCAGATATAAGTATAAGGATATCAATATACGGCAAAGGCATGCGGATTATGTGCTGCTTCCAGTATGGATGGTATGCTATGACTATAAACAATCGGAACATACTTTTGCAATGAATGGTCAAACCGGCAAAATCGTCGGAAAACCTCCTCTAAGCAAGGGTAAAATGGCAGCTTGGTTTGCAGGAATCAGTGGTGTTTCCTTTATTATCATTAAAATAATCGCTTTGCTTTTAGGAGGTAGCCTGCTATGATTATATATAAAGATAGAATAAAGCATTTTTTGTCCTTTCTTTTCCTGATTGCTATTCTCTTTTCATTCTCTGATTTTCATAAGATTACTGCATTAGCAGCACCAGAGGATCAAAAAGTATATGACAATTACGGACTATTCTCTGATGAAGAAATTGCCAATTTGGAGGATGCCTGCAGAAGGTATGGTGATGAAGGCAAGGTCGATATTGTAGTGATTACGACGGAAGGGCTGGGTGGCAGAAGCAGAAAGCAATATCTTGAAGATTTCTATGATGAAAACAGCCTAGGATATGAGAATGAATTTGGTACAGCTGCTCTTATTTTAGTTGATATGGATTCGGGTAATCGCGGAGTTGAGATTCAAGGTTATGGAGATGCTGAATACTATATAAATAATGACCGGACAGAATATATTCTAGATGATATTGCACCTATGCTTAATGACGGCGACTATTACGATGCTATGATAGAATATTGTAAAGAAGTTGCTTATTATATGAATGAGGAAAAGGGTGTCAATACCTCCCCCGCAACTGGTACAGAAGGTTCTAGTAATTATTATGGAGAATCCGCTTATTCTGGTCCAAGTAATTACTATGGCCAGGAAAAAAGCATTTTCTTTAATACCTTCTTTCAATTAATAATAGCTATAGGTATCGGTGCAATTGCAGTTGCTGTCATGGCAATTCAATCCGGCGGAAAAGTAACTGTTAATAAATATACGTATATGGACGAACAGTCTTCACGCATCCTTGCAAGAGAGGATAATTACGTCAGAACCACAACTACCAGAGTTAGAAAACCCACAGATAACAGTGGAAGTAGCGGCGGAAGAAGCAGCGGCGGCGGCGGTATATCAAGTGGGGGTCATTCACACAGTGGCGGTGGAAGAAGCTTTTAGTACTCTTACATTACGGAACACTAATTGATACGATAGAAAGGATAAAATAACAATGGGACTTTTTTCAGGACAATTATCAAATGTAGTAGAATGGGAAGAATTTCGAGAAGATATGATCTTTTGGAAATGGCAAAATCGTGAAATAAAAAAAGGTAGTAAATTAATAATACGTCCTGGTCAGGATGCAATCTTCATGTTTAATGGAAAAACTGAGGGTATTTTTAAAGACGAAGGTGATTATGATATTGAATCACAGATTATCCCTTTTCTCTCTACATTAAAAGGATTTAAATTTGGCTTTAATAGCGGTATGAGAGCCGAAGTTTTATTTATTAACACAAAAGAATTCACCGTGAAATGGGGAACCAGAAGTGCCATCAACATTCCTACTCCACAATTACCGGGCGGAATGCCAATTCGTGCAAACGGAACCTTTACCTTTAAGGTAAGCGATTACATGAAATTTATTGATAAAATAGCTGGCGTAAAGAACAGCTATCTCGTAGAAGATGTAAAGCTTCGAATTATGTCTGTGTTGGATCAGTTACTTATGAAATGGGTGGCAAAGGAAGGGAAAGATATGTTTAACCTACAAGCTAACTCTTTTGATATCAGTAACGGCATCAAGACCGATTTAGATATGCAGATTTTTGACATCGGACTTACAATTACAGGCTTTAATATAATGAGCTTTACTTATCCAGAAGAAGTTCAGGAGATGATTACCAAGAATGCTTCCCATAGTATGATTGGTGATCTCAATCGTTATCAACAGGTTTCTATGACAGACGGTATTGCTTCTGGCAAAGTTAAAGGCGGTGGAGTTGCTTCTGATATGACAGGTATGATGATGGGTATGAACATGGCCAATCAAATGATGCAGAACATGAACAATATGAATCCTGGTGCTGCACAGCCAAATCAAGTATCAGGTAACAGTGGCAGCGGAACAAAACCTAATTTTTGTCCGAACTGTGGGCAGAAAACCAGCGATGCAAACTTCTGTCCAAACTGCGGACAAAAACTTGTATAACCAATACACATATTAATATAACAAATGAGTAGAGCTAATTACGCTCTGCTCATTTGTCAATACTATTTTAACTACAACAAACCAATTTTAGTCTACTCAACTTGGAATACTGGATCATTTACGAGTTTCTTTAATCTTTCTTCTGCATCTGCTAAGTTCTGACCTTTTACACCGAAATAAAACTTTATCTTTGGCTCTGTTCCAGATGGCCTTACTGCACACCATGCATCGTCATTCATATCAAAATACAATACATCTGACTTAGGAAGACCGGTAGGAGTTACTTCTCCTGTCTTTGTATCTGTAATCGTATCTGCTTCATAATCCCGAACCCTTACTACGGTATAGTCACCTGCAGTCTTTGGTGGATTCTTACGATAGGAGGTCATAATTTCTTTAATCTTGCCCATTCCTTCAATACCTTTTAAAGTAACGGATACCAAGTCCTCTTTGAAATACCCATACTTTTCAAAGATATTGTTCATTTGCTCAAACAATGTAATTCCCTGAGATTTGTAAAATGCAGCTGCTTCACAAAGTGTCATAACAGCAACAATTGCATCCTTATCCCTTGCATGGGTACCAATCAGGCATCCATAACTTTCTTCAAATCCAAATACATACTCGTTAGAACCAGTTTGTTCAAATAATTTGATTTGCTCACCGATATATTTGAAACCGGTTAATACCTCAATCAGCTTTGCTCCGTAAAATTTTGCAATTTGATCTGATATATTTCCAGTTACAATTGTTTTTACTAATGCAGCATTGGAAGGTAAGGTATGCTTTGCGGCTTTTTGAGAAAATACATATTCTGCTATTAAAGCGCCGGACATATTGCCAGTTAGTAATACAAATTCACCCTTCTCATTTCTTGTTTGTACACCCAATCGATCTGCATCCGGGTCGGTAGCAAGAATAATATCAGCCCCTACCTCATCGGCTAACTTCTTTGCCAAGGTATATACTTTAGGGTCTTCTGGATTTGGATAACCAACTGTAGTAAAATCAGGATCCGGCATTTCCTGTTCCTGAACTACATATACATTGTTAAAACCTAATTCCTTTAAGATTCTTCTAACAGGAAGATTACCGGTGCCGTTTAACGGTGTGTATACAATCTTCATATCCTTAAGTTCTTCTGGAACCGGGTTCACCACTAATTTCTTTAACTCTGCAATGTATTTCTCATCAATCTCAGCTCCAATTACATGATATAAACCCTTTGCAATCGCAACTTCTTTATCCATCGTTTTCACAGTAGCATAATCCGTAATTGCATTTACTTCAGCTATGATCTCAATATCTTTTGGATAGGTAATCTGTGCACCATCATCCCAATATACCTTATAGCCATTATATTCTGAAGGATTGTGGCTGGCGGTAATAACAATACCAGAAATACAACCCAATTCTCTTACTGTAAAGGATAATTCCGGAGTAGGTCTTAAGGATTCAAATACATATGCCTTTATTCCATTTGCATTCAGACATACTGCAGCCTCATTTGCAAACTCTGGAGACATTCTTCTAGAGTCATAAGCAATTGCAACTCCTTTATCTGCTCCCCCCTGCTTTACTATATAATTGGCCAGTCCTTGTGTAGCTTTTCTTACCGTATAAAGATTCATACGGTTGCTTCCCGCACCTAATACACCACGAAGCCCGCCGGTGCCAAATTCCAAATCTTTATAAAAACGATCTTTTATTTCATCATTATTATCTTGTAAATTAATTAATTCTGTTCTAGTTGCTTCATCGAAATAACTATCCGTTGTCCACTGCTTGTACTTTTGTAAATAATCCATGACTTAATCCTCTCTTATTCGTTTGATCTCTGATTATAATTCTATATTTTACTTAATTTTCATGTATCTTGCAATGCATTATTTTATATTTATACAAAAACATATTTATTATATTTTATTGATACCTTTTTTAAAACAGCATCTACCATTTACACTTAATGTTTTCTAGAAGACATTAAGTGCGTCAACCTTTTGATTGACGCTCTTAATGTCGCTATAGATTGAATGACACTTCGTATTATTTTTTCACCTTATACGGTCTCATCATTTCATTATCTTCGTGATCTAGAATATGACAATGCCATACATACCCGGGTTCTGTAGTCGGATCGAAAGGAAATAAATTTTCACCCGGTTTGACACCACCCGTTGGAACGTCCTGAGGTGCAAAGCGTACCCTGATTCTTGTTACCTGATTAGGATTCATTCTAATGGTATCTTTCCATCCTAATTCATTATCATCAGGTTTGATCGGATCTCCTGGGGATAAGAATGGTTCAACAGGTACTACAATAGTCGGATGCATCAACGGTACCATCCCATTAACTTCTTCCCATTTATTCCCATATGTGGCAGCATCAAAATTCTGGCGGTTTAACAACTGGAATTGAACTAGATGCAGATGGATCGGGTGTGTATCCATAGTCAGGTTAACGATAATCCACTCTTCAGTCGAGCCAACCCTTGGATTTTCAGTGACTGGTGCCATCCACATTTGACCGTTTAATACTACCATAGTTGGACCATTCGGTCCCATTACCTCATTCAATGTTAAAATTCTATTTACATCCGGCTTTAAAGACGGAATGACATTTAATTTGTTAGGGAGTTTTTTCGGCTTCTTAGGCTTTGGTGAATCGACTGGAACTGTAAATTGCATAATCTGGCCAACCGTATTAGGGTCAGGACTAACGCCATCTGGGAAAGGAGCATTCGCATAATTAAGTAATCTAATTTTTGTTCCTGGAGTTAACTGCGAAAAATCGACTACTATATCTGCACGCTCTCCGGGCGCTATCAGTAATGAAGCTAGTTCCACAGGCTTTGGCAAGAAACCACCATCGGTACCGATTTGAGTAAAGGCCATGCCATTTGACATTTTTAAATTATAAAATCGTGCATTCGATCCGTTTAATATACGGAAGCGGTATTGATGTAGATCAACATTAAGATTAGGCCAGACCTTGCCATTTACCATTATCGTGTCTCCGAAAAACTCAGGTACCCAATAAGGATGGATATCTGGATTAATACCTACATTATTAAATAATAAGGAGCCATCCGTATTAAACATTCGATCTTGTATCACCAAGGGGATTTCGTATTTTCCTGAGGGCAGGCATAATGTTTCATCTAGACTGCAGTGATTTTTATCTCGAAGTAGATAAAAACCAGCCAAACCGGCATAAACATTTAATCTTGTAATACCCAACGCATGATCGTGATACCAAAGCGTTGCAGACTGTTGATCATTCGGATAGAAATATTGTGATGTCTTAAAATCCGGCCCCACTTTACCATTAAAAGTAAACCACGCTTCAGGGTAACCATCATAGACAGATTCATTCTCGCCGCCGTGTAGGTGAGTAACAATTGGTACAGGAAATTGAGCTTCTTTAAAGCCAGGAGGAAATGCAGGCCAGGGCTTTGGAGGTATTGGCATCATATTATTTGGGTTAGCCCAGTGCAACGTAGGATCAACAGCAAAAAGATGCTTACCCTTTAATTTGTTAATCCACTTAACTTTTACCGGTACACCCCGGATAGCTTCGAAAGTTGCTCCAGGCGCACTTCTAGAATACTTTACTTTTCCTGTCTTTTCATCTTTTATAAGCCCTCCATAACCCCATACTTTTGTCTGCGGCAACCCAGGAGGGAGTATCTGCTGGTAGAACTCGCTGATATCAATTGTATAGGAGTGTTTCATATTACGTTTTCCGAATCGACCCCATTTTTTTGTAATGCATGGTTTATAAACTGCTGGTTTTGATAATTGATTAACATATTTTTGTATTTCCTTTGGATCTAGTTTCGTTGGTTGCTCAGATTGATTGTTTTTCTGTTTTTGAATTTTTTTACTTAATTTATTATCATGATAATTATTCATAACGCTATGATACTTATTCATCACATTATAAAGTAACATACGATTACCTCCTCAAATTTTGTCATATTATATCATATGGCAAAATGACAAAAAAGTGTATAATACAACACTATAAATGAATTGAGTTGCGAGGTATAATCCTGACGATCAAATCCTAAAGCTCTTGTTCCAATGCACCCTAACGACAACACTCCAGTTATCTTTCTTTAAACATAAATAATGCTCCCTCCTAAGTAACAAGTTTTTTATTTTACTTGTTTGCCTAAAGGGAGCATAACTTTCTTTATCTATCTATTGTTCGTTTCATTCTTTCAACAATTAAGCTTTGCCTACAGAACCGAACAATTCCATTTTTTCTTTAACTGTAGCTTTGATTGCTTCGGTTCCTGGAGCAAGAAGTTTACGAGGATCGAATCCTTTACCGGATAAATCCTTGCCCGCCTCTATGTACTTGCGGGTAGCTTCTGCAAAGGATAACTGACATTCGGTATTAACGTTAATCTTAGCAACACCAAGAGAGATTGCTTTTTTAATCATGTCTTCTGGAATACCAGTACCACCATGCAGTACTAATGGCATATCTCCTGTTAATTTCTGAATTTCATCTAAAGTATCAAAGCTAAGACCTGCCCAGTTATCAGGGTACTTTCCGTGGATATTACCAATTCCTGCTGCAAGCATAGTTACACCAAGATCAGCAATAGCTTTACATTCATTCGGATCGGCTACTTCTCCGGTACCAACAACACCATCTTCTTCACCGCCAATGGAACCAACTTCAGCTTCTAAAGAAAGTCCTTTTTCATTACAAACCTTAACTAATTCTTTTGTTTTCTCAATATTTTCATCAATTGGATAATGAGAACCATCAAACATAATGGAGGAAAAACCTGCTTCTATACATTTGTATGCTCCTTCATAGCTTCCGTGATCTAAGTGAAGTGCAACTGGTACAGTAATTTTTAATTCATCTATCATGGCGCTAACCATAGCAGAAACAGTCTTATAACCAGTCATATATTTTCCTGCACCCTCGGATACACCAAGGATAACTGGAGAATTGAGCTCCTGAGCCGTTAATAATACTGCTTTTGTCCATTCTAAATTATTGATATTAAACTGACCTACTGCATAGTGGCCTGCCTTTGCTTTATTAAGCATATCTTTTGCTGATACTAACATAATATACCTCCATTTATTCTTTTGATTAGTTGTCTTACCATATCACAACTTTTTGTTATTATAACCTATTTTTTCATAAAATGAAATACATAATTTGTTTATTTACATTTTTGTGACTATTATATCAAAAGAAAGAATAAAATAATCTGTTTGTGCAAATTTTATCCAAATCTCTCATTCTATAAACATTCTCACTCAATAAGACTTTATGATCTACTTTCCTTTCCTTCATTAACTTGATATAATCATAATATTGAACCAGTGTTATGTATCAAAAATGGAGGCTAGTAATGTATCAAAATATTATGAAAATTATATTTCATGTTGACGTAAATTCTGCTTTCTTAAGCTGGGAAGCTGTCCATCGGCTTAAAGTATTGGGTGAGACTTTGGATTTAAGAACTATCCCTTCTGCAGTAGGCGGAGATGTCAGCAAACGTCATGGTATCATTCTTGCAAAATCAACTCCAGCCAAACAATACCGGATTCAAACCGGAGAACCCATTCACCAGGCGTTACAAAAATGTCCAGAATTAGTACTGCTAGCTCCAAATCATGATTTATACGTTCAGTGTTCTAAAAGCTTATTACATGTTTTATATCAATACACCCCTGATATACAGCCTTTCTCCATAGATGAAGCATTTCTAGATATGACAGGTGCATGCATTGGTTATGCCACTCCCATGCATGCAGCTAATCACATAAGAGAACGAATTAAAAACGAGCTTGGATTTACCGTAAACATCGGAATATCAACGAATAAGCTCCTGGCTAAAATGGCTTCTGACTTTCAAAAACCGGATCTCGTCCATACATTATTTCCAGAAGAGATTCCTGCGAAAATGTGGCCTCTTCCCTTAGAAGAATTGTTCTTAGTCGGAAAAGCTTCGTGTAAAATTCTGCACGGTCTTGGTTTACGTACGATTGGGGATATCGCAAATACGGATTTAGCAATATTAAAGTCTCATCTGGGAAACAAGCACGGTCAGATAATTTATAACCATGCCAATGGGATCAATGATGACAAGGTGGAAACGGAAGTAACTCCAAACAAAGGGTATGGAAACAGTACCACATTATCACAGGATGTTACAGACTACGAGACCGCCAACCTAACACTGCTGTCATTAAGCGAACATGTTGCTGCCAGACTTCGTGCTGATGATGTGAAATGTACTTGTATCGCCGTAGAAGCAACCGATTGTGATTTCAATCACCAATCCCACCAAACCACTCTAGTATCACCTACCAACACAACTAATATCATCTATCAGACAGCTTGTAGGCTCTTAAAAGAATTCTGGGACGGCAGGCCTTTAAGACTTCTAGGAGTCCGGGGTAGCAAATTGAGCACTGAGGATTATACACAACTCAATTTGTTTGATATGGGTAAAAATGAAAAGCTCGAAAAACTAGACAAAGCATTAGACAATATCCGTGGAAGATTTGGAAAGGATGCTATTCGTAGAGCCAGCTTTATTGAATCTGAAAACAAAACAAAAAAACAAGACTGATATAAGTGCGAGTCTCCTTTTTTATTAAAGCAGAGAGGTTCATTCACAAATATCAGTCTTTTATTTAATGACAGTTACAGTTACCGCTACAAGAATCAGAATTGCCATGCTCATGATGATCGCAATTCGCCTGAGAGCTATCCGTAAGTGTTCCATCTAGATATGCTGCAACGGCTACATCAATATCTCCTATAGCTCCGGGTATTACCAGAATTCCGGCATCCATAAGACCTTCCATTGCGCCCATACCAATACCACCGCAGATGAGTACATTGATCTTTTCTTCGGCTAATAAGCTAACTAGTTCAGAGTGACCGCTGCCGTTACTGCTGAGTGCGGTCTTACTCTTTAATTCTTTCCCTTGAATTTCATATATCGTAAACGTATCTGTCTTACCAAAATGCTGAAAAACATTATTACTTTCATCGGTTGTAACAGCTATTTTAAGAGATTTTGCTTTATCTTGTGAGGTATTCGTTTTCACAGGATGTACTTTTTCCAAAGTGTCTGCTGCCTTATTTAACCAATCGCCCTTTAATTCTTCTATCTTCTCCGCATCAACTGCTGAAGAAATGGCTGGGTCAATCGGTACCTTCCCCAGAACTGGTAACTTATATTTTTCTGCAATTTCATCGATGTGACTTTTTCCAAACACACTGATCTTTTCACCACAATTACCACACTGGATATAACTATAGTTTTCAACTAGTCCAAGCACCGGTATTTCCATTGCATTTGCCATATTCACAGCTTTGGATACTATCATGGAGACTAATTCTTGCGGAGATGCCACAATAATCAATGCATCAACAGGAAGGGACTGAAATACGGTAAGTGGTACGTCACCAGTTCCAGGTGGCATATCCACAAACATATAATCTACCTCATTCCATAATACTTCTGACCAAAACTGTTTCACCGTGCCGGCAATCACAGGTCCACGCCAGATAACAGGTGTATCTTCTGTTTCAAGTAACAGATTCACAGACATAATCTTTGTACCATTCTTACTAATCGCGGGTAATATCCCAAGCTCATTTCCTGCTGCTTTACTGTGAATCCCAAATGCCTTTGGGATGGAAGGACCGGTAATATCGGCATCCAGTATTGCAGTTTTATAACCCTTACGGTTCATAAGTACAGATAGATAGGATGTGATGAAGGATTTTCCGACACCACCCTTACCACTTACAATACCAATTACCTTCTTAATGTTGCTGTATTGGTTCGCTGGTTCCAAAAAGTCTTCTTTTGTCGTTTGTCTGGAGGAACAATTAGCTTTACAGCTGGAACAATCACTGGAACAACTGCTTTCTGTTTCATAAGATTCACTCATTTTCTTACACTCCTGTTCATATTGGATTACATACCATTTTATGTTTTCTTATATTATCACATATTATTATAAGGTATATTGAATTTTTTTACACTTTTATTATACAACCCCTCCTGGTTCTGTCAACTGCAAAGCAAATGTAAATTTGGAACTGGAAATTATACCGTTTAATCAGTAGCAAGCTAAAATGTATTGAATACTATGATAATAATATATCATTAAGGAGCTGTCATCTTGGCTATTAAAATTTTCATAGATCAGGGTTATGAACCAAGTGGCATAAATGTAGTAGCAGAAGAATACGGTTTACAAGAACAAGATGTTGCCTGCAATGTAGGAATGTACTTAGCCAATATACTAGAAGAAGATCCTCGATTTGATGTCCATACATCAAGCCCAGTTGATTACTTTATCAGCATTCAATGCAATGTCAATGAAGATTCTGCAATTAACGGAACCGAAGCTTATGTTTATTCTAATTATACCCCCTCTTATGACTTGGCAGAACATATCCTTGCAGCAACTGTTACCAGGGTTGGTACAAGAAACAATGGGTTAAGGCTTAATCCAACGTTAAGCATGTTACAATATACCGATAAGCCTTCTGTTTTAGTAAAACTTGGATACTTAAGTAATCCTTCTGATAATGACAAATTAAAAAATAATCAATGGGATTTTGCTTATGCAATTTATAATGGTCTTTTGGTTTACTTCGGGTTTACTGTATAATAAAACAGGAAGCGCCATTCCCTTTTGACGCTTCCCACAAAAAATTACTCTAAAAGTTATTTCCATTCCAACCCCAGTTCTGTACTTCTTCATACTTTACATAAATCTGATTTGGGGCAATTTCAAGTTCTTCCTTTAAAATTGTGGTAATCTCTGTTGTCAGTTTGTCATACGCAGAAGCATTAGAACTACCGAATAACTTTACTTCAACAAAAGCAATTGGCTGGTCAGAGTTACCTTTAAAATATAAAGAACATTGATCTTCAAATGCTAGCATCAGCCAATTCTCACTTTTTCCAGGAATCAATTCAATCGCTTTCCCCAATTTTGACTTGATCGCTTTTTCTTTGTCTTTTGTAATTGTTACATTTGTTTTTGTACTAATATACGGCATGGAACCACCTCTTTCATAGTGAATGATATGAAAAATTATCTAACTATAATTTATGGTTATCTGATTCATTTGTCAAGATGAATTGTAATCAATTTAAAATAACATGAAACAGCCTGTCACTTTGCTCTTTAGCTAAAATATTTTATAATTCTTCTAAAAATGATTGACAAGAATACATTTTCCAATTATACTCAAATAAAGTAAATTTCATAAAAGCAAAACCGTTGATTAAGAAGAGTAAGCATAGTATTATTTCCAGAGAGCCTCAGAGGGTGAGATTGAGGCAATTAAAGATTATGCCGAATGGGCTTAAGAGGTTAGGAAGAAAGACGAAGGTCAAGTAATGCCTAACGGGATTTCCCCCCCGTTATCTAGGGAACATATATGAGTGTATATGACTTAAGAGGGTGATATCTTCACCAAACAGGGTGGTACCGCAGAAGTAATTTCAGACTTATGTCCCAGTAATTTTACTGAGACAGGAGTCTTTTTTTATACCTAAAAATATTAAAAAATGAAAGGAGAATTATTATGGCTAAAATTCCACACAGACTATATCTAACGGAGGATCAGATGCCGACGAAGTGGTATAACCTTCGCGCTGACATGAAAGAACAGCCGGATCCAATGCTGAATCCTGGCACTTTAAAACCTGCAACGGAGGAAGATTTGTATCCGGTATTCTGTAAGAAGCTAGCCCACCAGGAAATGGACGCTGTAACCAGATATGTTGATATTCCGGAAGAAATTCAAGACTTTTATAAGATGTACCGTCCATCTCCGTTGATTCGTGCATATAACTTAGAAAAAGCTTTGGGCACACCTGCTAAGATTTATTACAAATTTGAAGGAAACAACACTTCTGGAAGTCATAAATTAAACTCAGCAGTTGCACAGGCTTACTACGCGAAAGAACAAGGACTTACCAGTCTCACAACAGAAACCGGTGCTGGACAATGGGGTACTGCTTTAGCAGAAGCTTGCTCCTACTACAATCTTCCCCTTACGGTATATATGGTGAAATGCTCTTACGAACAGAAACCATTCCGAAAATCCATTATTCAGACCTTTGATGCAGCCATCATTCCAAGTCCTAGTGATACCACGAATGCCGGACGGAAAATTCTAGCTGAAAATCCAACTACCGGAGGTAGCCTTGGCTGTGCTATCTCTGAGGCAGTTGAAAAGGCAGTTACCACAGAGGGATGCCGTTATGTATTGGGCTCTGTGTTAAATCAAGTACTTCTCCATCAATCTATTATCGGACTGGAGTCAAAAACTGCGATGGAGTTATTAGATGAATATCCTGACATTGTAATTGGTTGTGCCGGAGGTGGTTCCAACTTAGGAGGACTCATTGCGCCATTTATGCAAGATAAACTTCTAGGTAAAGCGAATCCTAGAATTATTGCGGTTGAACCTGCTTCATGTCCATCTTTGACCCGAGGTCGCTATGCCTATGATTTCTGTGATACCGGGAAAGTAACACCTATGGCAAGAATGTATACATTAGGAAGTGGATTTATGCCTTCCGCTAACCATGCTGGTGGTTTACGTTATCATGGTATGTCACCAATACTCTCAAAATTATATCATGATGGTTACATGGAAGCAGTATCCGTAGAACAATCAAAAGTGTTTGAGGCGGCTTGTCTTTTTGCAAAACAGGAAACCATCCTTCCTGCACCGGAATCAGCACATGCTATTCGTGGAGCCATTGATGAAGCTTTAAAATGCAAAGAATCTGGAGAAGCCAAAACAATTCTCTTTGGACTTACCGGAACCGGATACTTCGATATGTTGGCATATTCCGCTTATACCGAAGGTACTATGACTGACTATATTCCAACCGATGAAGATTTGGCAATTGGATTTGCAGGGCTTCCAAAGATTCCGGGTATTGGGGAATAATACAATATCACACATTTGATTGCAAATTTACTACATTGTTATGTATTCTGCTCTATGTTATGTTAAAATGAAATTACTATAGGAGGTTTTCTTACATGGAAAACATAACAAAAGTATCTCAAATACATATGGGTCCTGCAAAATGTGCGGTTGACTTAAGTGACGGTAGCGAACGCGGTGCTTATGTGAATCAGGATTATATTCTTCATAAGCTGGGCCGGCCACATAGAGCCATTAATTTAATGTATTGTTATTACCCATTGGATAAAGGGTGGCCGGTTCGTGCAAGCATTGCTCATGCTAGTGATAAGGTCAGTTTTGCCTGGGATTATCCCTACGATGATTATTTTACATATAAAGGTGGCCTCCATGGAAATTTGAAGGAAGAACCTTTCACATTTATGAGAGATATAAGGCGGCATGGTCAGGATATCATCTTAACACTTACCATTGACCCCCATGTAAGCGATGAACACTTGATTGCAATTGCAAAAGATCTGACCACTTTTGGTCGTCTGCAGCTACGCATTAATCATGAAGCCACCGGTAATTGGTTTTCCTTTAATAAACGCTGTACTTATCAAGAAGTTGCTGACTTTTATGTTAAATTCCATAAAATCATAAAAGAACATGCTCCCAATGTAAAAACCATTCTATGTATTGGCGGAATTGAATATCTTGATAAAGAAAAGATGGAAAAAGAAGAAGAATTCACGGAAGCAGTAAGACAAACCGATATTTGGTCTGTTGATAAATATATGGCTCTCCACTGGGGCTGGCCCTATGATGTGGCAGAACGTGGTGGAAACAGCCACAAAAGAGATACCGTAAGCCACATCTACGAGCTTACTAAAAAAAGTTATGAACGCTTTAAATTCTTGAATCACGGTGTAGGTAAGCCAATGGTTATGTCCGAATTTAATGCAGATGGAGATGTAACCGGACCTTATGACCAAGCTGTCATGATAAAGGAATTCTGTGATATGCTTAAACAGGAATCTTCCGACTGGTTTAGTGGATTTACTTTCTACCAATTTAGGGATGATGGCAGATTGGGCCTCGAGATTACGGACCCTAACAACAAAGAAGTAGGTATCGAACAACCGGCACTTAAAACATATCGAGAGATTATTCATGATGATTATTTTAGTCCAGTAATGATAGAACAGGAAGAAGTCACCTTACCAGTAACCCTCCGTTGGGGTGGTTCTGAAGATGCTAGCGGATTATCCATACCGCTTCATTTTGAAAAGAATCCAGTATTTGCCGAGGTAATCTTTGATGATGACATCAAGGAATTAAACCTGATGATGGAAATAAACAAGCATTGGTTTTATAAAGCACCCGGTGTTAAAACGATAGACCTAATGTCAGCGTTCTATGAAAAACCATTAACTGCTTCTGCTGACTTGAAGTTAACACTGTTTGCCCCTCCTGCTACCGGTGAAAATGATTCCTCACAAGGTAGTGATTGGGCCGAGAATTACTATACGGTGATTCAGAAATTACCTCAAGTTCGTTTAAGATTTGAACCTATTGTATTATAAGTTATATAATAGGCTTACTAATACGATTCATTTTAAATTTCATTTTTCCATGCACCAAAACAATTTATGACAAAGGTGCATGGATTTTCTATACTTCTATCAGAACTAAAGAAAGAAAATTTCTTCTTCCTTTCTTGGACTGCCTGTGCTATAATGATAATTGGTGATAATATCGTCCCAAGAAACTAATTTACTAAATAACTTGCATGAAAAGTCCCTTTATTATTCATACTATTCTTAATTAAAGAGGATTTTATGTAAATAGTTTCTTTTTTTATTATAGACAATGGAAGAATACCACGGAGGCATATAATGAACGATGCAGTGCATAATTTCGAAGAAAGATTAAAAGAGTTGTTATCCTTTGCAAATGACAACAAGGGAATCGTTGAAGTTGAAAAGGTGAATGACTTTTTTAAAGATATGAACTTAGATGTCCGTCAAATTGATAAAATTTACGAATACCTGGAAGCTCATAATATTGTAGTTTTAAATCCAATTGAAGAGGATGAGCCAGATGACGAGGTAATCCTTGAAATGGAAGAAAATGACGAAGCTGCATTAGTAGATATGGATGATGCTTCTTTTGCCGGAAGTATGTCGGATGATCCGGTAAAATTATATTTAAAAGAAATCGGAAGCTATCCTCTGCTTACTATTACAGAAGAAATTGAGTTAGCAAAGAAAATAGGGGAAGGCGATGCACATGCGAAACGTGTATTAGCAGAATCTAATCTCCGTCTTGTTGTCAGCATAGCAAAGCGTTATGTTGGTAGAGGTTTATCTTTCCTTGATCTGATTCAGGAAGGTAATCTTGGTTTAATAAAAGCCGTAGACAAATTTGATTATAATAAAGGATTTAAATTCAGTACCTATGCAACCTGGTGGATTCGTCAGGCAATTACACGATCTATCGCTGATCAGTCACGTACCATCCGTATCCCGGTACATATGTCTGAAGTTATTAATAAGACTTACCGGGTATCCAGAAATCTCTTACAGGAATTAGGAAGAGAACCAACCGAACAGGAAATTGCGGATGCTATGAATGTTACAGTCGAAAAAGTAAGAGAAATATTAAAAGTCTCAGCAGATCCAATTTCTTTGGATACCCCCATTGGAGAAGAAGATGATAGTCATTTAGGTGATTTTATTAAAGACGATTCCATCATGGGACCGGAAGACGCTGCCTCTTATTCTGTACTTCAAGATCAAATCGGCAAACTCTTGGAGACGTTAACCGAAAGAGAACAGCGTGTATTGATCTTACGTTTTGGATTAAAGGATGGAAGAACAAGAACCTTAGAGGAAGTTGGTAAAGAATTTAATGTAACCAGAGAAAGAATTCGCCAAATAGAAGCAAAAGCATTGAGAAAATTAAGACACCCTAGCAGAGCTAGAATGTTGAAAGGCTACGACATCATGTAAATAATTTGTATCGTAAATCATAAAGATTATAATGTATAGAAATTGCCAGATGGGAGCCGCATATGAAACGAATCATTTTAATGGTTATAAGAAGTTTCTTCCAATTACCGTTTTGGTTATACCAGATATTCAAATACTGTAATATCGATAAGTATGATGAACAAACAAGGTATGCTTTCTTACACTACCTTACTCCAATAGCAAACCGCAGGGGAAGGGTTAAAGTAGTATGTCATGGTCTTGAGAACTTACCGAAAGATAATGGTTATGTATTGTTTCCCAATCATCAGGGCATGTTTGATGCCTTGATGGTCCTAGAAACTCATGAAAGACCCATTACGACCGTTTCCAAGAAAGAAGTACAGAACATATTCTTTGTAAAGCAAATTTTTCAGATTATGCAGTCCAGATTCATAGACCGTGAAGACGTACGTCAATCCATGAAGGTCATGATGGAAGTAACAAAAGATATTAAGGCAGGCAGAAATTATTTAATTTTCGCTGAAGGAACTCGGTCTAGGAACGGAAATAACATATTAGAATTCAAAGGCGGAAGCTTTAAATGCGCTATGCAGGCAAAATGTCCGATTGTGCCAGTAGCATTAATAGATTCTTACCAAGCTTTTGATACAAAATCAATTAAGAAATTAACAGTACAGATTCACTATCTTAAACCACTTTATTATGAAGATTATAAAGATATGAAATCTGTTGAAATTGCAACTCTTGTATCTGATAGGATAAAGAAAGTAATTGAAGAAAATGAACATATGGAACAATAACCTTAAATTATGTTTTACAGTAACATAAATAATGAAAATAAACCTGCTAAAAGAATAAGATTGGTCTTTTTGCAGGTTTTTGTTTTTATAGCTTGACTTATCTCGAAAGCACTCTATAATTATCTATACATCGAATTACACAAGCTCAAATGATTCGATTTACTAATATAAATAGTTAAGGAGGAGTGTTTCATGGATACACAAAACTTGAGGACTTTTATTTTATTATCTAACTTAAAAAATTTTACTCACACTGCAAATCAATTATTTGTCGCACAATCTACAGTAACGAATCGAATTGCAGAATTAGAACGTGAACTTGGCAAACCCCTATTTATTCGCAATAAGAAACATATATCCTTAACAGAAGAAGGTCAAATATTCTTAAATTATGCTAAGAGAATGATAGAATTAGAGGAATCCTCCATTCTTGAGATGAACGCCAGTTCTAAGTATCATGATACCTTAAGAATTGGAACCCCTCATACCGTTTATGAATGCCACCTGTACCCCGTGATCCGTTCATTTTTAAATACGAGCTCTGAAGTAGCTGTTAAAATAATTACAGGGAACTCTCTCGCCCTATTACAAATGTTGCAGGACGGATTACTGGATCTTGTTTATTCCTACATTCCTTATCAAAAACCCGAATATACCTGTTCACCCTATGTAACTGATGCATTGGTTCTGGTTACTAGTCCACAGAACAATCCATATGCTAATGGCATCCGAAAAGGTGAACTTGTACATTTAAACTATCTATTCTGTAATTTTGCTCTTCAGGAAGTTGGACTGTTTATCCGAGAATTGTTTCCTCCATTTTATCGTTTTGCTTTTGAGATTGATAATAGTACCAAGCTGATTCAATACCTTTTGGATGGCATTGGCTATAGCTTTCTCCCGAAAAGTCTTGTTAAGTCATATCTGGAGAATGGTTCTTTGATAGCAATCTCTCTTTTAGACTTTGAAACACCAAAAATCAACAGTTATCGTATTTATAAGACCAGTAACACTAATGTGAGCAAAGTCCTCTAAAACCTGTAATTCATTTGCAGCATTTTTATAACTTGTACCAAATTAACTCTTTTTAAAGGGGTGGCAAGAAAAAATGCCACCCCTATTATATTCAAATTTAGAATTACTTTAAATGAAATGAATATACCTTATCCATATTATTGCCTATTAAACTCAGGGTTAAATGCGTAGAAGTTTTTGGAATCTAAGTTATCTTGAACAATACGTAATGCTTCACCAAATCTCTGATAATGAACAATTTCTCTTGCACGCAGGAAACGTATCGGGTCGGCAATTTCCTGGTCTTTTACCAAACGCAGAATATTATCATAGGTGGTTCTTGCTTTTTGTTCTGCTGCCATATCTTCGTGTAAATCTGTAATAGGATCACCTTTAGACTGAAAAAATGTTGACGTAAATGGCGTTCCGCTAGCGGCTTGAGGCCATAATGCTAGTGTATGATCTACGAAATAAGGTTCAAAACCAGCTGCTTTTATTTCTTCAACACTCAAATTTCTTGTGAGCTGATGCACGATTGTAGAAATCATTTCCATATGAGCCAGTTCCTCTGTACCTACCGAGGAATCAAAATGCACCTGCTAGCAGTAGAAATAACACCATAAATCACCATCTAGTATTCCATATGTAAGCTATTATTAAGAATGTTAGATGTTTATTTAAAATGTACTGTATTTTAAATAAACATCTAACACATGATTCTTCGTTACTACAATTTTATCAAGAAGATTATGATAAAATGTATCATCCCAGCGTTCACCATTTAGTATAAGCGACAAAATCTCTGATATTTCCTCAAAGAAACCGTTCTTCTTATCTATGTAATCTCTTGCTTCTATCACGTTGCCTTGAAGCTTCGTATTAAGCTCCTCTATTTCTTTATCATACCGTTCTTTTAACTGTATAAATTCATTTCGGGTAATATCTCCTGATAGATGTAGTTCAATAAGATTTAATTTTTTTTCACTAACCCGATCCGTACGATTCTGTAATCCTTCTATGTCCTTGTCTCTATTATCCAAAGAATAAACTTCTTTTAGTATCGTAATTAAATGTTGTTGAATGATTTCTTTATCTTTATTTCTACCCATCTCATTTACCATCTGCTGCAAACACAGCTTCAATTCTTCTTCTTTTAGAAAGGATGAATTACAACCCACGGTATTGCCGTTACTATCTAGGTGACAAATTCCATGTTTTACAGCTTCATAGCATTTCCACGACCTAGAAACCCTTCCATCTTTGTATTTTTTGGTTCTTGCTACATAGGAACTCCCACAGATGCCGCAAAGAATCTTACCGGAAAAACAATAACGGTTACTATACTTTCTATTCTCCAACTTTTTCGGAGAACGTAATATCATCTCCTGTTTTGCCTTGTTAAATAGTTCATGGGAAATAATTGCTTCATGATGATTATGAATAATGATAAGATCTTCCTCCCCCCTATTATATTTTTTTTCATGGGTTAGGTAATTAGGGGTGTAGGTTTTCTTTTGTATTAAATCACCTGCATATTTTTCATTTTTAATGATTCTTTGAATCACTACATTAGACCATTCTTTGATATAGCTGCAGGTGGGAATTCCTTCTTCTTTTAGTTCTCTTGCAATGGTATACGTACCCTTGCCCTCATTGACAAACTTATGGAATATCTTCCGCACAACTTTGGCTCCCTCTTCGTTCACGATGAGTCTTCCATTACGAACATCGTATCCCAACATATCACGTCCAAATACAATTCCCTGTTCCATACGTCTCCTTTGTCCCCATTTTACACGCTCAGAAGTCTTTCGGCTCTCTTCTTGCGCAAAGGAAGACATAATGGTCAGCCGTAGTTCTGCGTCAGCATCTAAGGTATTGATATTATCATTTAGGAAGATAACTGGAATTCCCAGCTCTTTTAATTTGCGGGTAAAGTAGATACTATCCAGTGTATTTCTAGCAAATCGGCTTATCTCCTTTGTGATAATCAGGCTAAACTTATGATTCTTAGCATCCTGCATCATTTTGTGAAAGGAATAGCGTCTTTTTGTACTGGTGCCTGTAATCCCTTCATCTGCATAGATTTCAAAAAGCTCCCATGTAGGATTACCTTCTATGTACTCACGAAAATATTTCTTTTGATTCTCCAGTGAGTTTATCTGATCCTCCTTCTCCGTTGAGACTCTGCAATAGACTGCGATTTTTTGCACAGATAAAATCCTCCTTATATAATCAGATTTATACTAGGTCTACGTCTCTTCTCTATTTCTTTTTTCTATACGTCGGCAACAGAGATCAAATTGTTGTTGATGTATAATTTCTTTGTCCAACAAAGATAACAACAGAGCCGATTCCAAAGTCTTCCTAAGTTCTAAATTCTTCTCCGGATTTGTTTCTACTGGTTGTTTTATTTCAATTGTATAAGAATTCGTTGAGGACAAGCTATCATCTCCTATTTCTATCTACCAAATAATGAACATTATAAAAAAACCAAGCAGAAACATCTGCCTGGTAATAGTGTATTAAAAATAGCTTGTACATAATAACTCTTTTCCTACAGTTTGGAATGTCCTTATTCGAAATGCTGTCTATTCGACAATTTCCACGCTAGCAGTCCTACTTGCCTTATCAAATACCAGCCTGCTTCCCTCAAATAATTGGCAGGCAATTGGACACAAGTTTTGTTCCTTAATTGTTCTTAACATGCTTCCATTGTCCGGTGCCAAGAGTCGACAAGAATTCCTTTCTACTGCTTGTGTTTGTGTTAAGTATGGTATATTGTGATGATTAGTCCCTAACTGTATCCGCAACAAATATTTCCCCTGTTTTACTTGTATCTCCTTGCTATTATAAGTTAGTATTCGAACTCCAAGGTAGGTAGCAAACCGGTATTCCATTCCTTCATAATGCACGATTCCGATACATCCGGTAAATCTATACTTTCCAATTGGTATATCTGCAATCGATAATGACAATGCACATTTGTCCTCTGGGAATGAGTTACATTGAACCCAAGTATAGGTTTTTGGAAAGGAATAACCCCAGTCCTTTTCTATATAACCAATTCCATAATCAAAAGACAGATTTACTCCATTCATTTGTATGCTTCCTTGTAGCCTATGCTGCATACTAATAATTTCATGGTTGCATTCCAAGTGTGGAACATATTGAAATATTCCCATAATCGGATATCGGATGTGGCTTAGCTTGCCATATTCAATACTCCCTTTTAAAGTAATTTCTTTCGATAAAATGTTTAGCTGAATTCCATTGTTTCGAAATATATTATCCCCTATTTTAATAGACAGCTCATCTTCTGCAATCGTGCATTCAGATATAGGATAATATAAGTAATAGGAATTGCTGTTCGTTATTATTTGAATAAATCCATATTTTTCACCATATTCTTTAAATGAATATTCTTTAAATGAATCCTCTATAACTTTAGCCCTTAGCTTTTTTCTCGCACATATTCCAGGAATGAGGATTAAAAAGTTATTTCCTTTTTGATGTTTGAAATACCAACCTTCAAAAAACTTCGCCTTTTTATTTGCAGTCCGATAATTATTCATAATGTAAGTTCTCCATGGCTGGATTATCCAGTAACTTTCCGGTATAATCAAAACGCGAACCATGACAAGGGCAATCCCATGAGTGTTCATCTGCATTCCATTCCAATTGACAGCCTAAGTGAGTACATTTCGTAGAAACCATATATACTTTTCCAACAGAATCTTTGTATACACCAATCTTATGACCTTCATAATCTATGATTCCACCATGACCATTTGCCACCTCATTAAGGCAGGCCTCCGGAACCTTAAAATTCTCAGAGAGAAGTCCTGTAACTGCGTGTTTCCCTTCATTTAATAAATTCTTCATAGATGCATTTATCTGAAATCTCTGTGGTGAGAATAACTCCTCATAAGGGTTTTCTTTTCCAATAATTTGGTCACTCAGTAACATAGCAGAAACCATTGAACTTGTCATACCCCATTTCTTAAACCCTGTTGCTACATACAAATGAGGGGTGGATGCAGCATATAGCCCTATATATGGGACATCATCCAAGGTCATGCAGTCCTGTGCTGACCAATGGTATACCTCGATAGCCTCCGGATAATATTCACCAACCATTTTTCTAAGTCTTTCGTAACGTCCTCCCGCAGTATTCTCACCGGTACGATGTCCACCACCGCCTAGAATCATGAAATCCTTATAGTTACGGAATGAATATCCCTGATCACTTTCATCTTTATACATTCCATCCAGCTTTGGTGCATTCTTCAATCCCAAGACATAAGACCGCTCTTGATGCATCCTTAAAAAATAATACCCTGGCATATTAATAAATGGATAATGTGAGGTAACAATGATATCCTTCGCTTTTACCTTTCCATGATCAGTTAGAATGACCTGTTCCTTTATCTCATTTACCATCGTGTTTTCATAAATTAGTAAATCTTCTGTGAGCACCCGAAGAAACATCAATGGATTAAATTGAGCTTGTCCATCAAACTTGACAGCGCCCTTTACCGGAAAAGGCAACGTAGTCTGTGTTGTAAATTCCGCGTTAATTCCTAACATCTTAGCTGCGGTGACTTCCATCTCAATCTTAGAAACATCTTGAAGTGTATAAATATAGGATGGCAATCGTTCAAAATGACAATCTATATTCTCATCCTCAATCATTTTACGGTACATATGAATTGCCTTATGATTTGCCTCTGCATATAAATGTGCTTTTTCTTTTCCAAACTTACGAATTAGTTCATCATAGATTAAATCATGCTGTAATGTAATCTTTGCTGTTGTTCTTTCCGTTTGTCCGGAAGCTATCGTCTTTGCCTCTAATACCACTGCATTGATTCCTTTTTCTTTTAACAATGCTGCGGTTAAAATGCCAGCCATACCGGCACCTATGATGGCAACATCTGCTTCCATATCCCGATTTAGTTGTTCTCTTCGAGAAAACTGCACTTCATCTCTCCATATTGATCCCATAGTACTCCTTTTTGCTGTTAACGTGTAACGCTAAGTTACTGCACAAAGCTAGTGTTGTAGTGTAAATTATATCAATATAAGGATAACCCAAATATTTTATGATTAACCATTCATTCAAAGAATTTTACCTAAGAAATCCACAAACAATGAATCATTACCCTTTAAGGAACATTTTGCTTCCTCTGTACCTATATCAGTTAGTAGAGCGGCTACTTCCTTATAAGGCATGGTATATCTCTGGGAAAGGTAACGCATGGATGCTGCTAATTCTCCGTCTGGACCACCAAATTGTGTAATGATAAATTTTGCAGCTTTCGCATTGGTGCATTTAATATTTACAGGATGTTGCAATCTTTTTTCATAACTCCACATAAACTAGCACTCTCCTTCCCATGGCCATGGTTCGTTAACCCAAGTCCATTCATTTGCAGGTGCTACGTCATAATAGCTGATAGGTCCATAGCAATCTCTATATTCTTTTACTAATTCTTTACGTAACTCCCGATATTTCTGATAATATTCCATGGCTTCTTTATTGCATGGATGAGTATCTAGGAATAGTGCACTATCGTCAATAGCAAAGCTGGCTTGTTGAATACAGTGCATGAGCTGCTCACGGCTTTTATTTGTCATGACCTATCACCTCTCATTCCACAGCTTCTCTCTCCATAAGGTAATACCAGCTCTTGAAATATGGTTCCTTGTGCTAACCCGGTAGCGCCATCACAAACCTTTCTCCATCTTTGCCAAGGTACATAAGCCATTGCTAATGGTAAATCATCAACACAATTTTCATGATGATGATCACAATCCATGTGGTCCTGTCTACAATCATCATGAACACCGGTACATACATCCATCACCGGAGTTACACCACAACCGCATTGTGAATTCTGATAACCGCGTGTATTTCTATTATAACGGTTATACATCGTGCGTCTGTAATTGTCCATAGAGTAAATCTCCTTAACTTTTATACTCTATTCTATGAGATAAGAAAAATATGGTGACATTGATAACAAAAAATATACATATTCTATTACTTTGCTGCATAGATTCAAGGCAAATGTATGGTATTACATACTTTTAATATTGTGTTTGACATTTATATCCTCTTTTGTTAATATAAAACTGACCATTCAGTATTAAATATGAAAAAGGGGGGGTACTATGAATATACCAAATGCTAAGGAACGGATTTTAGATGCGGCAGTGAAATTATTCGCCGAAAAGAGTTTTGAAGGCTCACGAATTGATGAAATCGCAAAGGCAGCCAATGTACCAAAGTCTTTGATTTATTATCACTTTAATAGTAAAGATGAATTATTAGAGGTACTGACAAATAATTTCGTAAATGAATATATTTCATTAATTAATGATACTATGAAGGAATCCCATCAGGAAAAATCCAAAAAACTATCCGCAAGAATGGAGTCCATTTATAGCGAATTCGGCAGAAAAAACGAGGATTTACTCCGAGTCATGCTGATCGATTCCTTAAAGAAGAGTAAGGAAACACCCATTATATTTAAAGTGATTGATGCAATGATAGAGAAGGAAGCTGCAAATTCGACTTGTCCAGATTATGATAAGCAGGAAAGAAGAATTGCTGAATTCTTTACTAGTTTCATGCCAAATTATGCATATATCTGTTTTGCTGAGTCATGGACTCGGTATTTCACTATTGACCGCAGACGATTTGATGAGTTGTATGGAAAAGTCATTATTGAAACACATGGAGCTTATCACAAGAATCACGAATAGTATGAGAAGGTAGTGTAAAGTGATCTATGAAAACCCTGAGTCAAAAAATGTGGCTCTTTTAGAACCTTGAAAATTGCAAAATATAGTGTACTGGCAGTTGACGCCACCCTTGACAGCATGACAAAGCAATG
>JAEZVF010000021.1 GCA_023443225.1 Bacillota bacterium | reverse complement strand
CCTATCAACTATATTTAATTTTCAAAAAGCACCATAATGATGCTTTATTTGCTATACCCTTTTTTAGTCAAAAATAATTCTAAGAACTTTCTATTTTACTATTGACTTTTCATAGTTGGTCTCCTTTATTAAAGTATTCCATTCTTTTTCTTTAAATCCAACCAAGACTACATCATCTTTCACTAGAATGGGTCTTTTTACAAGCATGCCATCGGAAGCCAGTAGTGATAACTGTTCCCCTTCCGTCATGGTGGCTAGCTTGTCTTTTAAATTCAACTCCTTATATACATTTCCACTTGTATTAAAGAACTTTTTAATTGGATAACCACTTTTTATTATCCACTCTTTTAATTCAACTGCTTTTGGATTATCTTCTTTTATTGGTCTTTCTTCAAATTCAATATTATTATTCACAAGCCATGTTTTGGCTTTTTTGCAGGTACTACATTTTGAATAGCATAAAAACTGTACGCCCATAAGCTTTCTCCTTTATTTGTATATGATATCTATCTATTTAACCTTTTTATCAAGCTTATCATAAATCACTGAGAATATCCATGTCAATATTGGGCTAATTCCAATTCCAAAGGCTGAAAAAAGAAAAATCAAAATATTTGTTTTTTTACACTTATTCGTGTAAATATTTGAAATTGCTGTTAACGTAAAAGGCATATAGATACCAAATAATAATACGGACCAGACCAAAGGAATATAGGACATAACCTGAATCGGAACTACGGTCAGACTGCTTATAACTCCACCAATACCAAGCAAGATTGCACCAATCTTCATAGGACGTTTGACCATGTAGAATGGTATTAAAAAACTCCTCCATAAAGATCCTGTTTGAGCACCGCCACAGAAAGCTCCAATGGTATTTCTGATAGCAACAATCAAAAATGACTGTTGTATATCAATATGCTCTATTTCCTCCTGCGATTGGTAACTTGCTTCCTGAATCGTTTGAATTGATACGGTATCTATTGTCCACAATAGTATAACAAAGAGTGTAAAGGGAATTGTTCTTAATATTGTAATCACGTCAAATCCAAAACCAATACCCCACATGTCATCCCACCAATAAAAGGGACTTAAATTTAGATTTAGCTTTACCGGTACATACTCAAATCCAGCATGAAATAAATAAGGAATTATGAAAACAACCAGAGCAACTACCGGAATAACCAACCATTTTATTTTATAGTACAGTAATAATAGATATACAAATATTAGAATTATCAATAGTGCCGCAAATATTTGTTTCTTAGTACTAAAAAAAGAATATAATTTATTGATCGACATCCAAATTCCTGATATACCGAATGTAAGTGTGATACTCGTTTTACAGGTGAATCCGGCTAACTCTACCAAACGCATAAATACACCAGTTTTTACTACAATAAAACCAATTAATCCGACGGTTAACCCTAAAATCATTGGATGCACGCCAAATACACTCATCGCAGGAACCAATACAACAAGGGGCGCCAAAGTTCCTGCGGGTGCTACATTTGGTAATATTATCGAAGCAAACAGGGTAATCACACTTCCGATTAATATTTCCATTCTAACATTTTCTAAAATAAAATTGACATTTGTTATGGATAGTTCCTGTGCCCACACATATGCAAAAGAAGTAACTAATGCTATGAATCCTATCAGTCCAGACAAAACCGGAACAAAGTCCTTATAGTGTAGTTTGATATGATTATCCCCCATAAGCGAATCCTTTAATATCTCATAGGAATTAAATCCATATAGTCGTCAACAGAAGCTCCCTCAAAAAACATATCTATGATCTGTCTGCCTAAAGGATTCAGCTCTTCCGTATGATACTTTACTAACTCCTGTTTGAAAAAGTCTGTAAGTATTTTCGCTCCTGCATCATAACCCTCTAACCCAACCTCTTGCTGCGTTTCCGGTTTTAAAAATGCTCTTCTTATATATTGACCATCGATTTTCAGTGAATCAAGACAAAATCCTAAAAGTGAACAACGGGCTTCCACTAAATGTTCCGGTTTGAATTTTGCACTACCACGACGAGCGATATACTCTCTAGCTATCCATTGCGGCATGAAACTTACTTCATATGCGCCAATATGCTGGTTTGGAATCAAAACATATCGAGTGTTTGAAGAATTAACTATCTGATCCAGCAATAAATTTGCCTGATTCACCATCTTACCCGTTGCAAATGGCCAATAGGAACCTACACCTTCACTTGTCATTTCAGCTGAATCAATGATACTCGGATTATTAAATCCTCTTGGAGCTACCAAACGCCATAACCATGCCAATGCAGGAGGAAGTACATGGAAGATTCCCATAATACCATAGGATGGATGTTCCTTTGTACAAGCGGGAGTACGAACACCAAAACTTCTCACATCTACTTCTACCGGAGTATCAATTGCATTCGGGACCAATCTTCTTGGTAGGATCACTCTGGGGTTGGGACATGGTTTACCGCTTTCATCCAAAGTATGCTCCCATACCAAACAGGTCGCATTTGGCACCCCTTGAATATTTAAGAAAATCAAAGGTTCTTCCGGTTGCGTCAATATCTTTTCATACTGTGGTGAACTACCATAGCTTGTGATATTATCTAATCTTAAAAACCATGCAGATTCCGCATCCTTAACTACCAGCTTCTTACTTTCATTTTGCATTTTAGGATGGCATAAAGCCATATCATCGGTAACAGGACGAAGCTCACAGGTTTCACTTAATACAATGTAATTTTTTTCGCCTGAAACAGTATTCCTTCCAAGTATCGCCCTACCATCCATCTCTTTATGGATGTTTTCAATCATTTCACTCTTACCGCCACCGGAAGCCCCCTCATGCATAATTACAATTTCATTGTCATATGGTGTAATTACTTTTACTGTGGATGCATGAGCTGTAATCCATCCTTCTTCTTCACCAATGTTAAGTAGGACACCATAAATACCCTTCTTAGCGCTTGGACCGGGATATAGATTATAAGAGTATACTTCATGTACATCTTCTAGACGGTTGTGAATAACAATTTGTTTTCCATCAAAATGTGTATGCCGAAAAGGAGGGGCTAAGAATATGATAGCCCGTGGTTTAAAATCATCCGATATCTCATCAATATTAAGAAATCCTTGTAAATCGGCAAGTCCAGCAGCAAAGAAACCGGCATTTGACGGTGCAATCAAAACGGAATCATACCCATACTCAATTCCTCCTGATTTAAAGGGGAAGAAAATCAATTCCTGGCCTTTTAGCCACTGAAAAGTATCCATTCTCAATGGTTCAAAATCACTGCCATACATGTCCTCGTATTTTGGTTTGTCTGTTTCTTTTTTATCTCCAACCAGCAGGCAGTCTGGATCACGTCTTCTCATATAGTCATCAATATAGTTTACAACCACTCCATTTTTACATTTTGTGATCGTCGCTTCCTGCACATTACCTATGCCATTTACTTCGTATTCCACATTGAAACTTATATTTTCTTCCTTTCCCATCGCAAGATGAACTAATTCAGCTCTTGTTTTGGGTATGATTACACCTTTTGATTCCTTTAATATATCAAGCACATAGCTTGGCAGATTCATTTTACTTACATGTTCATTCATAGGATTACCTCACATTCTTTTTTACATTTTGTACCATATCTCCACCTGTAGCTTTTCATCTTTTTCAATGACATCATCTGACATTTTCTTCTTTACTTTTAATAGCTTTTCGGCGATACCTTCGTCATATACTCCTAGTATCTGTGCTGCCAAGATTCCTGCATTATCTGCCCCGTCCACTGCTACCGTTGCAACCGGTATTCCTTTTGGCATCTGTACTGTCGACAACAGCGCATCCAAGCCATCAAAGGATGATGATTTGCAAGGGATTCCGATTACCGGAAGAGTAGTATGTGCAGCTAAAACTCCTGCAAGATGAGCAGCCATACCAGCAGCTGCAATAATTACACCAAACCCATTATCTCTTGCTTTTTTTGCAAATTCACATGCTAATTCCGGAGTCCTGTGTGCACTCATTACATGTACTTCCACTGGAATCTCATATAACTTTAGACTGTTAATTGCCCCTTTCACAATTGGTAAATCACTATCACTACCCATGATTACTGCTACTTTTTTACTCATATTCATTCCTCCTAAAAATATAAAAAGCCGATATCCAACCATTTGGATATCGGCTTACTTACAACTAAGAATATTTCTCTTTTTTGCATTGTCTTCCGTGATTTATTTAATTTTATAGATATCTTCTAAGTTCTGATCAACCGTAATTATTATTATTTTTTCGCCCGTCTTTGTGCTAATATCCGAGTGGGTGCTGACTATGGCTACATCGATCACATCCATGATTAATGTTTCCAAATATCCTCTTCCACCTTCAAATAAAGAAGTGCGAACTTTTTTAAATAATTCGATTCCTTGCGGATTATCGGTTAATTTTTGTTCCGATGGGCTTAGGAATCCAGTTAAACGAACGACAATCATATCACTAATGATATAGGTCTTTATCGTCTTGGGTCCTCTTCCCATATACTCAATCTCAAATTTACTAACTAATTCACTAATTTTGGCCTCTAACTGACCTTTCGTCATGTCTTCACCACCTATGTTGCTTTATATTATCATTATATAAAAATATTGTCAATCATAAAATGCATTTTATTTTTAGTTACAGTGGATTACAATATTTGGATTCCTGTAATAGATTGACTTAACTCTGTATTCATATTATAATCATCGGATACCATTTTGATTATAAATGAAGTACCAATGAAAGGATTTGTTATTATGTATTCGCGGCTTAAAAAAAAGTCTTGTGCAATCGCCTTGCTCGGAAGTGCAATCCAAGCATTCGGTGTATACAACGTCCACTCCATATCAGGAGTGACTGAAGGCGGTGTACTAGGCATGACGCTGCTGCTCCACCATTGGCTTGACTTATCCCCGGCGATTTCTGGATTAATTTTGAACATCTCCTGTTATCTGTTGGGTTGGAAAACACTTGGCCGAGAGTTCATCGGCTATTCGCTCATTGCTGGTGGTGGATTTTCACTGTTTTACTTAATCTTTGAACAGTTTACACCCTTGTGGCCTCAGCTTGTCGACCTCCCGCTTTTAGCATCTATATTAGGTGCATTGTTTGTCGGTGTAGGTGCAGGATTAAGTGTTCGTGCCGGAGGTGCGCCGGGAGGGGATGATGCGTTGGCAATGAGTCTATCTCACCTGTTCCATAGGAATATCCAGTGGATTTATTTGATTAGTGATTTGCTTGTGTTGTTTTTATCGATTAGCTACATTCCACTATCACGTTTGATATACTCATTACTAACAGTGGTTCTGTCGGGGCAGTTAATCGGTCTTGTTCAGCAGTTTCGTATTCCTAGAAAAAAGGCACTACCATAGTGTTATTATCACCTTAAGATTATCTCGCGCACGGTCAATATATTATTTTGTACCGTGAATCTTACGTCCAAATTGATGAATTCGAAACCGTAAATACGCTTGGGATCGTTCTGATATGATGGTCTTGGATCTTGGGATAATACACCTAAAAGTGCTTCTCGTTTATCCTCCGGGATCATCTTAAGCCAATGGTCTGGGAATTCCACCTCCAAAGCATAATCCTTGATGGGATCTGCAAACCCCCCAGCTGCTTCCGGATGGGAGTCTGTATAAGGAAGGTATGGTTTAATATCATAGATGGGGGTATTGTCCATCAAATCTGCCCCTGAAACGTGCAGGATCGGCCCAAATTCTGGATGCGCTTCTATGTTATCAAGTTTAACCGAAGAAAGTCCAATGGAATTTGGTCGAAAAGGCGAACGAGTGGCAAAAACACCCATCCGCTTGTTCCCACCAAGTCTCGGCGGTTTTACCGTTGCTGTCCAGGTATCACGAATTGATTCTGAAAACTCCCAGATAAGCCAGATATGTGTAAATTCATCCATTCCACGGAGTGCATCCACATTGCGGTATTCCGGTTCAAACACAATGACTGCTTTTAAAGTATCAACAATACCGCTTTGTCGCGGAATACCAAATTTGGTTGGAAATTCTGTGTGGATACGAGCGATAATTTTCATTGAAGGACTCTTGATTTCATTTGTTTCTCGGTCATACTGTTGTTCTTTTCTATGTTTTGTAATTTTCTTTGGTATCGGCATACTATACTCCTAATCTAAATGCTGTCTTTTCAGATTAATTACAGTTGCTTTTGGACGGGACATTGATTCTAAAGAATAACGGATTCCTTGCGTCCCTAAGCCAGAAGCTTTTACTCCAAGGAATGGGAAATGATCCGGACCGCGCTCGGTTTTATTATTTATCTGAACAGTTCCTACATCCAGTTTATTTGCAACATAAAATGCGTCATTTATATTTTCAGTAAATACAGCGCTTTGCAGACCATATTCCGACTGATTAGCAATTGCAATCGCTTCCTCTTTATCCTTGACCCGTATGATGGGTAAAACCGGTCCAAAAGGTTCTTCCCATGCAAGTCTCATGTTTGTATTAACATAATCGAACAAGGTAGGTTGTATTAAATTCCCCTCCCGTGTTCCTCCTGCTAATAAAACAGCACCTTTTTCTTTTGCATCCTCTATAAGCTCCATTACAAAATCGGCGGCTTTCGTATTGATCAACGGAACAATGTCTACCTGTTCTTCCAGAGGATTTCCAACCTTTAGGAATGAAATTTTAGTTTTTATTTTTTCAACCAATCGATCAGCAACTGTATTCACAACCAAAATTCTTTTCACAGCGGTACATCTTTGTCCAGAATAAGAATATCCACCTGCAACAATATTATTTGCAGCCAAATCCAGATCTGCATCCTCCAGTACAATGGCAGCATCCTTTCCACCTAATTCCATTAATAAAGGAACCATACATGTAATCTTAGATATTCTTTTCCCTACCTCCGTACTGCCTGTAAAGTTTATGAAATTAATCCCTTTATGGGACGTAATATAATCTCCAATCTCACTGCCTTTGCCAGTAATCGTATTCAGGACTCCTGCCGGAACTCCTGCTGCCTCAAATACTCTCGCCAAAGTGAGACCACTTAAGCTTCCTTGGGTAGCCGGTTTTAGAATGATGGAATTTCCAGCCATTAAGCCCGGTGCTATTTTTGACGCCGCCAAATTAATTGGATAATTAAATGGAGAAATCGCAAGTACTACTCCTAACGGTTCTCGTTTTACAATTGATACTTTATTACTCTTAAATCCTGGAAAGCTGTCTCCGGGTATACTTTCGCCCGATAAATTTTTTGCAGTATCTGCGGTGAATTTAATAAAGTCTGCAGTTCTTTCCACCTCTGACCTTGCACTTTTTCTATCCTTTGCAATTTCTACAACCAATAGCCTAGAGATTTCATCAATCTGTTCTAAAAGAATATTCGCAGCTCTATATAATATTTCTGCCCTTTCTTCAATCGTCGTAGTTTTCCACTTCTCACAAGCATTCCCAGAGGATCTTACTACAATATCTACCTCATCCTTGGACATCGCCGGAACACTTCCGATCAAAACGTTATCAATGGGGGAATATATTTTAATATCATGATCGTTGCCACTTACCCATTCTCCGTCGATTAAATTTTTATAAACATGACTATCTTTCACTCGCTCAAACATATTTGTAACCTCCTTAATCCTAGCAGATTATTAGATATACTTTCCTCATTATATGATTTTTAATAATATTATAATCCGCAGAATTGCAGTTGGTGTATCCATGGCTACACTTAATGCTTTTTTGTTCTATTCATCAAAAAAAGCACACGCAATTGTTAGCCATTCCTCGGGGAGATAAAGTGCAAGATAGCCATGATTATAACCCTTTGCTACATATATCTTACAGTTTGGGACATATTCCTTAACCAGTTGCGCTGATTTTTTTACACACTTCATTTCTTTTTCTCCATACCAGTACATCACCTCTGCCGTTGTTAATTTTAAACTTTCTTTTATATGATAGTCCATATAGGTTTGATAAACTGTATACATGGTATGTAGCGGCAGTCTTGGTATGTCTTGTAAATAATAATCCTTGATTTCCTGAGTGAAATGCATTTTTTTAGGAAACATTTTTTCCATTTGTGCAAGAAGCTTTTTTGATGTCTTTTCACTATAAAGAAATCGCCCAAAAAGTCTTGTTGTCCACATACAATACTTCTTAATCAAGGGAACAGGGTAACAAACACTGCCATCAATGATAGCTTTTTGTGCAATGTATGGATTTCTCGCCAACATTTCTATAACAATTTGTCCCCCAAGAGAAACCCCACAAAGTGCAAAAACTGTTCCCTTACAGTTCCTATTGATATATTCTATTAATTTATCCACCGTAGCCTCTGTAGATACATATGGAGTTGCATATTCTTCCCCATGTCCATCCAAGACTGGTAAAATAACATGGTATCGCTCCGCCAGTACTCTGGCTTGCCGTAAGTAATTCCACCAGGAATTACCTCCCCCGTGAATCAGCAGGACATGTGGAGTGTTTTGTTCTCCAAATTCATGAAAGTTCAATTGCTTATTCCCCCTTTAACTTTTCATAACTATTACAATATAATAGTGCACCAATACGAATTATGCAAGAAAAGATGTGTTCGAGATTTCAAGGTTTTATAGACACGTGAACTCACACTTGTGTATCATTAGTTTTGTTTAATGCTAGCAAACTTATTTTTGAAAATTTCAGATATTCTAGAGACCTAAAGAATTTAAACTATTACGATAAGCAACCATTTCTTCTTCACTTGTAGTTTCTATAATGTTTGTTAATTCTTTTAAAATTTTTTCTCTATCTCTTGGTAAATAACCAGAAATAGGCTTATAATTAGTAATGGTGTTAGCTTGTAATCTTGTTCTTATTTGTAATTTTTGCAAAAGTGTCATTAATTCTTCCAACCGTTCTTTCTCTCCTGCAGGAATAAATTTCCCTTGTTGAACCATTTGATATAATTCTGTATCTGGAAATAAGGTTAATGAATCAATGTGAAGAAAATATGGGTTTTGTACAAAATACGGACTAATTTGATTTAATACAGTTGCTGTATTAAGAGCATTACGTTGACCATTACCCTTACCAGCCAATCCAGTCATATATACTAAGTAATACTCAATTCCAGCTTCATCCAGTTTTGCTAATTGCTCTGCAATATCGACAGACGTATATCCCTTGTCTACTAAATTAAGGGTTTCATCATCTCCACTTTCCATGCCAACACTCAATCCATTAATTCCCAACGACCGTAGCTTTTTTAGTTGTTCAATACTTTTGGGTATGATATCTCTAATACTTGCAAACATGGCTATATTCTGGCACTTAATCAAATAATCTCTTACTGTTAAAGCCCTGATTTTCAGATTTTCATAACTTAAAGCAAAAGGATTTGCTCCTGTAAGAAATATTCTTCGCGCATATGGCTGATAGGATTTTATTTCCGCTAAATCCTCTTCAAATTCTTCTAATGATGTTATGTGAAAACATTCCCCATGATATAAATTGCAAAATTTGCATTTATTATAAGTACATCCTGATGTTGCTTGTATAATCATAGAAAACGCCTCATATGGGGGCCTCCATGTTCTCCCTGAAAAATGCATTGTTTTCCTTCTTTCTCCTATAATGAACGTATACTATTTCTATAATGTAATAGTTCTTTTTCATCAATATTATCAATCGTATTCTGTAAACTCTTTAAAACAGATTCTCTGTCTTTAGGCAGATCAGCAACAAAAGGTGCAGTATTAGATACAGTATTAGCATTTATTCTAGTAGCAATTGTCAAATTTTCAATAAATGTTTGTAATTCTATAAGCTTTTCTAATTCTCTAGTTGGAATATAATTTCCGGATAACATTTCCTTATATAATTCCGATTCTTTAAAAATTGTCAGAGCTACAATATTAATGCTTGCCGGATTCACTTTGTTAAAAATACGAGCACTCTCCAGTGCATGCCGTTCACTATTGCCTGCGCCAGCCAATCCATTCATAAACACAATATTATATACAATTCCTGCCTTATCCAGTTTGTGCAACTGTTCTACTATATCACTCGCGTTATTGCCTTTATTCATATAATCTAATGTAATATCATCTCCTGTTTCTGTTCCAAAATGAATACCATCATAACCAAGTGAATGCAGTTCATTTAAATCTTCCTGACTTTTCCGCTTAATATCTGCAATTCTTGAAAATGCACCAATATTAGTAACATTCGGCATATACTCTTTTATCTTTAAAGCAATCTCAATAAGTCTGTCTTGTCCTAACCCAAAGGGATTAGCTCCTGTTAAAAAAACACGATTAACATAATAGTGTGTGTGTCGCAACTCTGCCAAATCCTCTTCAATTTCCTTCATTGGTGACATGCTAAATGGTGTTCCATAGTAAAGGCTGCAAAATTTACATTTATGATGCATACATCCAGAAGTAACCTGTAATAATGCATTGTGTGCTTCAAACGGAGGTCTCCAAACCTGACCTGTAAAATGCATATAATTCATCTCCTTTTCCTGTTTTATTTTATATTATCATCATACATATTTGTTTTAAAGTACTGTCTTTAAATGTATATAGTACTATTTCATGTACTAAGTATTACATTAATTGTGCATTGCCAAATTTTACATATTTGTTTATAATGTTAAAATAGATTATCTATTACTAATAACTTAATCTTTATAAAAGGAGTGGTATCAATGGCATCAATTAGAATAAATCAAGAAATAGAACAATGTGCTACTGTTTGTAAAATCCAAAAGGTTTTAGGAGGAAAGTGGAAAATACTGATTCTTTGGTACATAGCAAATTCCGGGATTAGACGTTTCGGCGAATTACAAAGACAGCTGGTAAATATTACACAATCAACTTTAACAAAACAACTACGTGAATTAGAGGCTGATGGATTTATCAATAGATATATTTATCAAGAAATACCACCCAAAGTAGAATATTCTTTAACGGAATTAGGGAAGAGCTTTTTTCCAATCTTAGAACACATGAAAACATGGGGTGATTTAAATTTGTAATAATTAAAAAAATTTAACCGGTTAGAATGAACGTAGAAAAACAGACAGGGTATTTTTTATACGAAAAATACCCTGTCTGTTCTAAATCTTAAATTGTGAAACTGTCTCTACTAATAGATTCGATTTTTCTTTAGCAGACATAGATAACTTAATCATATCCTCTGCCATGTGAGTAATTGATAATACTTCACCTGCTATGTTAGAAGCTCCTTGTGCCTCTTCATTTGCTGTTTCTGCAATTTGTTCTATCGTCTCTGCCATGTTTTTCATAGATACTAAAAGTTCTTTCGAGGTATTGCTAAAATCATTCACGATATCATTTATTCGATACGAACTTGTACTGTATTCTTCACTAGACTCAACCAGTCCGTCATAATCCTTCAGAACTTTTTTATCAATAAATTCCATAATTTCTTTTGAACTTATGGACAGGTTATTCACAGCTTCTAATATAACTGCAGCTACTTCCTGTATTTTAGCTACAGATTTTCTTGAATTCTCTGCTAGTTGGCCAATCTCATTTGCAACAACAGCAAATCCTTTTCCTGCTTCTCCCGCTCTTGCGGCCTCAATGGATGCATTTAATGCAAGTAAATTCGTTTGTGCTGTAATATCTAATATTGCATTTGATAATTCACTGATTTGATTTACTTCTGAAGCTTGATCTATGGCTTTTTGTAAATGTTCTCTATTCTTTCCATAGATTGCAGTAGCTTCTACTTTTGAATCAATTGCATTTTTCTTCATTGTTTCACTTAATATACTTAAATCACTAGCTGTATTTGCACCCTCTTGTGCCTTTGATGCAATCGTGCTGATTGCTTGTTCAATTTCTATTGAAGTAGCACTCATCTCTTCTGTTGAAGCAGCAGTTTCTTCCGTTCCGGCAGAAAGTTCTTCTGTTGTTGCAGATACTTCATCTATGCTTCGATTGAGTTTATCTATGCTGCTATTAATTACCTCTAACATATCACTAACAGTAGTAGATTCTGTTGAAACGTCTACTATTACCTTTTTGATGGATTCCTGCATTGTAATAATTGACTTCGCTAAAATTCCAGTTTCATCATGTCTATCAAGAAGGTTAGCAGATATATTTCCTGTGAAATCTCCTGCTGCAATAACATTCAAGTAATTTGCTGCTTTCTTTATTGGCGTTGCAATAGCATTTGCTATAATTACCGTTATGATCAAACTACATATCACAAAAATAATTGATATACTGCTAATGATTCGCCCAAGATTTTGCACATTTTCATATAGTTGCGTATCGGGAACGGTAAGTCCTAACGCCCAATTAGTTCCATCTACCTGCACATAAGCCACATGGTTTTCTACACTACCTAAGATATATTTTTCGACACTCTCCTTGCCTTCCATCATGTGTTTTTGTACTTCTGCAAATTCTTGCAAATCAAGATTCGTATTCACATTTTCCTGTTCATTGTTTAAATTTAAAACGAGATCTTTATTTTGGTGGGCAATCGTCCTTCCTTCTTTATTGATTATGAACACTGTACCGTTTTCTCCGTAGGTCATATTACTTATATAATTACTAAGCACGTTTCCGTCATGAGTTGCAACTAATACACCAATTACCTTGTTTCCTTCTTTAATCGGTACTGCAAAACTAAAAATTAAACTATTATTAAGTTTACTTATGTAGGGATCTGAAACTGCATTCTCGCCTGACAATGCTTTAATAAAGTATTCTCTATCGGAATTATCAAGTATGGTTCCACCAGTCAAGTAGGACGTACCATCCGTGTCACAAATTGCCATATTCACATGTTCGTTTCTTTCCACTTCAACTTCCAGATTGGATTGGCAACCCTTTTTTGGACAAATTTATTCCGAACATAAAACCTCATTCAAGATGGCAGGGTTGTAACCTTTTTTTATAGCTATAAATGAAAAAACTTATTAAGCTACTTTTCTCGCTTTTCT
>JAEZVF010000017.1 GCA_023443225.1 Bacillota bacterium | reverse complement strand
CCTATCAACTATATTTAATTTTCAAAAAGCACCATAATGATGCTTTATTTGCTATACCCTTTTTTAGTCAAAAATAATTCTAAGAACTTTCTATTTTACTATTGACTTTTCATAGTTGGTCTCCTTTGCTATAATCCTGTTTTTGGATAGTATAAAGATAATACCTCCTATCATCTTTCATACAGGTACCTTCTCGTTTCATGCTAACCTTTTCAGCAATATGAATTGATTTTTTATTATTAGGCTCAATAAATGATATTATCTTCTCAATGGAATGTTCTCTAAAAGCCAAGTCAAGTATAGCTTTTACTGCTTCTGTAGCATATCCCAAGCCTTGATAATCTTCATCGATTAGATATCCCAACTCTACTTCTTCTTTAGAATTCCAAGTAATATTCTGTAAACCACATCGACCAATTAATTTCCCAGTTTCTTTTAAAAACACACCCCATAAACCATACCCATAAAATTTATATATATTTTCAATATACGCTTTATGTTTCTGAATTTCTATCTCTAAGTTATCCATTGGTTCAACATTATTTTTAATGGAAGGTTTCTGATATATTTCATATAAGGAAGGAATGTCTTCTAACGATAGTTCTTTCAAATTTAAATGTTTTGTTTCTGCTATCAAGAGTGGTTGATTATTAGCACGTTGATAAGCATAATTAACAAAAGAATAATCAACTTCATCAAAACCCTCGATTAAGATGCAGGCTTTAGATAAGTCCTGTTTACCAGAATGTTCATTTATGAATCCAATAACCGGTATCTTGGCTGCATTTGCTGCACATACACCATTATAGGAATCTTCAATAATAATACATTCATCACATTTCACCCCTAATTCAACCATTGCCTTAATAAATACATCAGGCGCAGGTTTGGGATGTTTGACAGTTGTACCACTTATCAATTTATCAAAATACGAAGTAATATTTAAAGCAGTGGTAACTTCAGCAATTTCAGTTTCCGTTGATGATGATGCAATGGCCATTTTAATACCATGTTTATGCAAATCTTGAATTAGTTCTTTGGTATATGGGATAGGCACATAACCTTCTTTTTCAATTAATTCATATTTTGCATCATGATAAAAGTCCTTCATTTCAGTAACTGTATATTTAAGGCTAAAATCGTGAATCATAGATTCTAACATATGTACTGTTGTAGAACCAATAAAATTATAACAATAGGCGATGGGAATGCTGACACCTATTTTTTCTAATGCTAGTACTGCTGCACGTGCATGCAATGGTTCACTATCAATCAAAACCCCATCCATATCAAATATTACAGCTTTAAGCATAATAGTTTTCCTCCAACTTAATCATTTCATTATAAATACACTTTTCAATTATAACAGAATTAGGTCGAAAGAGGAACAGGTTTTTAACTTATCTAGAAAGTAGGTCGTGTGCACGATTACTAAGTGGTACACAACCTACATTCAAACATGTTTAAGGGCGGCCTAACAATTTTTCATAAAATAGTCCTACTAGAAACCAAGCTGGTGCATAATCAAATCGAATGAGTCCTTTATAATTAAGTTTTGCTTTACTGTAGTCCCAAGGGCATGCTCCAAATTTTTTTAGTAATTTACCTGAACTTAATTCTGCAGCGAATATGCAGAGGGTATATACACCTCCTCTTAATAGAGCACTCTTGTCTTTCAGTTTTTTGCAAATGGGATTTAGACAGGCAGCCATTCCGTAAATGGGAAACATCCAGACGGAAGTTCGGCATAATAGAGCTTTATCTTTATGGCTTATTACAGAATGGAGTCCTGTCCAAAAACACTCCATGCACCAACCGCATAAACCGCACAATAAAAAGTTATTATAAAAACATTTTTTCATAGCATTAGTGTTTGCTCAAAGATTAAAATGTATACATTTAAGGGATACTTTCTCTACCACAGTAACGTTGACAATCTCCACCTCAATATGTATAATGTTCACGATAAGCAGATTAGTCAATGAAAGATTGAGCATTTTATGTGCTCGCACAATAAAATGTTTAATCTTTCATTGATAAGTGCAACGTGAACGAAAGGACGTAGTCCTTGAGTTCCTAATCTGCGTCAACTGGATGCATCTGCGCCAGATAGGTGGCAACCTATCTCAGGTATGCAGAATTATGGAAATAATTGAAAGGGGCAATCCTGTATGACTTATGAAAAAGCAATGGAATTCCTTGAGTATACAAATCAATACGGCAGTATCTTAGGGCTGGACAGTATGAAGTCATTATTAAAAAGGTTAGGGAACCCCGAGGAACAATTGAAATTTGTTCATATTGCCGGAACCAATGGGAAAGGTTCAACGGCAGCATTTATTGCATCAATGCTAGCAGAAGCAGGGTATTTGGTTGGGAGATATATCTCTCCTTCTGTTTTTGAATATAGAGAAAAGATCCAGATTACTGGAAGAAAAACTATCCATAATAAGCAGGCTGAAATCACAACGGAATATGTTAGTGAAAAGGAAGTAACCGAAGGTATTAGCCAAATTAAAGTGGTATGTGAAACCTTATTATCTGATGGGAAACCCCATCCAACTACGTTTGAGATTGAAACAGCCTTAGCCATGTTGCATTTTGTTAAGAAAGGTTGCGACATTGTAGTATTAGAAGTTGGTCTTGGTGGCAGACTGGATGCAACGAATGTCATAAATACTACAGAATGTGCTGTCATAACATCTCTTAGTATGGATCATATGCAGTTTCTAGGGCATACCTTACAAGAGATTGCCGCTGAAAAGGCAGGAATTATTAAACCTGGTATTCCAGTTGTTTCTTATCAGCAGCAGAAAGATGCCCAAAAGGTTATTAACTCTGTCTGTGATCAGAATAATGCAGAGCTTACGATTACTGATTTTAGTAAATTAACAATAGATAAATTCGAATTGCAAGGGACCACATTTTCTTATAAAGACTTAAATAACCTCCAGATTCAGATGTTAGGAGAGAATCAAGTCAAAAATGCTATGATTGCGATAGATGCAATAAAAGCTTTGCAGAATAAAGGTTACCGAATATTAGAAGAAGATATACGAAATGGATTGTATCATGCAAAGTGGAAAGGGCGCTTGGAAATTGTGAGTAATCAACCCCTTTTTCTGATTGATGGAGCCCATAATGAAGATGCTGCTTTATCTTTAGCAAAGAATATTAAACTATATTTCTCAAAAAAGAGAATCATATATATAATGGGAATATTAGCGGATAAGGATTATGAGGCTATAGTGAGACATACCGGAACTTATGCTGAAAGAATTATTACGATTACACCGAACAATTCTCGGGGCTTACCAGCTGAAGAATTGGCGCATGCAGCAGAAAAGTATTGCAGTAAGGTTATAAATGCTGGTAAAGTACCGGATGCTATTCATAAAGCATTTGAAGCTGCTGAACAAGAAGACGTGATTATTGCCTTTGGTTCTTTATCTTATTTAAAAGAAATATATGATTATTTTGGCATTACTAAATGACTGTTTAATAAAATACAAACTTTCTAACTATGCATAGGAGGAAACTATGGACCAAAAGAAAATAGAAGAAGCAGTAAGGCTTTTATTAGAGGGAATTGGTGAAGAGGTTAATAGGGAAGGACTTATTGATACTCCAAAACGAATTGCAGCAATGTGTGAAGAGATATTTGGTGGAATTGATAGGAATGCCTCCGAATATTTAGAAAAAACCTTTACGGTCAATAATAATGAGATGGTAATTGAAAGGGACATCCCTTTTTATTCTATCTGTGAGCACCACTTGCTTCCTTTTTATGGGAAGGCTCACATTGCTTATATACCGGATGGAAAAGTAGTTGGCCTTAGCAAACTTGCAAGGACAGTGGAAACTTATGCAAAACGACCACAGATACAGGAACAAATGTCTACACAGATTGCCGATGACTTGATGAAATATTTAAAACCGAGAGGTGTAATCGTTTTACTCGAAGCAGAGCATATGTGTATGACAATGCGTGGCGTTCGAAAACCGGGAACGCTGACTACCACATTTGTAGTCAGAGGAGAATTTGAGAAGAATTATGATTTGAGGAACACTTTTTTTCAATTAATTAAATAAATGTCAGAAAATATATGGAAATAACATATCTGTAAATAGATTGTTATGTAATGGGTGTAGAATATGAAGATTGGAAATAAAGAATTTGATTTAGATAAAAGAATATATGTTATGGGAATTCTTAATGTGACTCCGGATTCTTTCTCAGATGGTGGTAAGTTTTGCAATTTAGACGAGGCACTAAGACGAGTTGAACAGATGATATCCGAGGGTGTTGACATTATAGATGTTGGCGGTGAATCAACAAGACCGAATTATACTCGCATATCGGAAGAAGAAGAGAGCAAGAGAGTGGTACCTGTAATTGAAGGCATAAAGAAGCGTTTTGATATACCAATCTCCATTGATACTTATAAAGGTAAAGTGGCGGAGTCTTCTTTGGCAGCAGGGGCAGATCTCATCAATGATATATGGGGCTTAAAACAGGATACCCGTATGGCGCAGGTCATTGCAGAGTATGATGTACCGGTATGTATCATGCACAATAGAAAAGAAGTAGATTATAGTAATTTTATGGAAGATGTTAAGTCAGACCTAAAGATGAGCCTTGATATTGCACAAAAGGCCGGTATTAAACGAGATAAACTTATCATAGATCCTGGTATTGGTTTTGCAAAAACCTATGAAATGAACCTAATCCTAATGAATCGGTTGGATGAACTGCAGCAATTTGGATTACCGATACTGTTGGGGACATCTAGAAAGTCGGTGATTGGATTGACGCTTTCAGAGCCTGTAGAGAATCGCCTGGAAGGGACCATAGCAACTAGTGTTATGGGGGTAATGAAGGGATGTAATTTTGTAAGAGTTCATGACGTTCTTGAAAATCTTAGAGCAATACGCATGACAGAGGCAATTATGAAGGAACATAAACAGGAGGGTTAGATGGATCAGATAAGAATCTCTAATTTAGAAGTGTATTGCCATCATGGTGTATATAAAGAAGAAAATGTATTAGGTCAAAAGTTTTTGGTTTCTTTGGAACTTTATGCTGACCTGTCAGCCGCTTCTTGTAGTGATGACCTAACCAAGTCTGTTAGTTATGGGGATGTCTGTCATTATGTAAAAAATGAAATGGAAAACACTACTTATAAGTTAATCGAAGCATTGACGGAACAGCTTGCAAGAAAAGTGTTAATTCGTTTTCCGATTATTGAAAAGGTAATCATTGAAGTTAAGAAACCCTGGGCACCTATCCTGTTGCCAATTGAGACGGTATCTGTCGTAATGGAAAGAGCATGGCACACAGTATTTCTGGGAATTGGAAGTAATCTTGGCGATAAAGAAGGTAATTTAAATACTGCAATTGAATTATTAAAAGCAGATGATTTCTGCAAAGTGATACAAGTCTCTCCTTTCATAGTTACTGCTCCAGTAGGTGGAGTGGAACAGGATGATTTCCTCAACGGAGCAATTGAATTAAAAACATTAAGGACTCCGGAACAATTGTTGAACCTAATTGGTGAAATTGAAGGAAAACTAAAAAGAGTCCGTGAAATACATTGGGGACCGAGAACGATAGATTTGGATATCTTATATTATGATAATGAAGTTATTCGGTCTGATCGGTTGATAATACCTCATCCTGAATTACAAAACCGGGAATTTGTTTTAGAACCCATGTGTAATCTGGCACCAAATCTGTGCCACCCAATCCTTGGTAAGACCGTCTATCAATTATATGAAGACTTAAAAAATAATACAAAATAGATATCATAACAAAATAGAACAGCTCTCTGACATCTTTACAGGGAGCTGTTCTTATCATATTGAAAACAATTATTTAACTGGAGGGTTAAAAACGGTGACCGTCGTTGAACCAATTGGAATATAATACGAATTCATATCATTAAAATCTTGGAAGAAAAGATGATTATTTGTAAGATGCAGTTGTTTGTAATTACCTTCCATTATGGTATCAGATTCACCCGTAAGTAAGTTAAGCATACAGATTCGGTTATTGGCATTATCATCAACCTGATAATATAGATAGCCACCATCTTTAGTTACGTTAAAGGTACTGCAGCGTTCTGTAACAACAGGGGTAGGATTACTACCATCAGCTTTGATCCGGTAAATAGCATAGTTGTCCGTTAATGACATATAATAAATATCATCGTTCATTCGGATAGGTGCATAACAATTATCCTTATAAAGGACAGAGTTCTGACCACTCCTTATATCCATAATACGAATGTTGTGATTATATTCCCTACCAACAAAATATAAAATGTTATCTTTTATAGAGAGCGGAAGAACCTCTTCGGTTAATAATTCCTTCTCATCTGAACCATTTATATTCATGGAATATAAGGCTGCCTTTCCGGCTTCATTGGCACGTTGGTAATAAGCGTTATTACCAGTCACATTCAATACGTTACAGGGATGATTATATAATATTTTCAAACTATTGCCCTTCTTGTTCGTTCGGCAAATTCCGGAACTGTTAAATCTAGATAAAACAGAACGACCGTTGGCTTCTTTTTGATAATTTAAGCGGATATAATAAATGTAATCGCCAATAACATTTATGTAAGATACTTTATCATCTGAGAGTTTTTTAAACGTATTGTCTTCCATATTCATAGAATAAAGAGTACCATCGTCTTTTGGATTGCTAAAGTAGATTGTACCATTGGATTCACAATATAAGCCGCCGTTAAGTAAATTTCCTGCAGTATTACCAGTGATACCGTCCTCATTGCGAATTGGCTTAGATGATTGACATTGAATAAAAATCAGTATAACAAAAACAGATATCATGATAAAAAGCGCTACTTTTTTAATTCGCATCAAATTCCCCCTTAATTAGCAAATTGTAGAAACAGCCAAAGAACATAGAAACATCAATAGACGCAAAAAGAGAGTTTCCAAACGCCTAAAGCAGTTTATAATATGATTCTATTATAAAACCACGTCAATCATTATGCAATGAATTATTATAAGGGATTGCAAATAATGGTGAATATGTTATATAATTGGGAATACTATATGATATTTGTCAGATTCTTAAATTTAAGTAGTATTCAACTTATATTTATGTTGTATATACGGAAAGAGGTTATTATGGTGGATTTGCAACAGAGCCGTCAGGAAATAGATAAAATTGATAAACAAATCGTAGAATTATTTGAATATAGAATGCAGTTAGCAAAAGACGTAGCAGAGTACAAGATACAGACTGGTAAAAAGGTGTTTGATAAAGAGAGAGAAGAAGAAAAACTGAATGTGTTAAAGGAACTGGCCAGCAATGATTTTAATCGTCATGGAATTCAGGAATTATTTACTCAGATTATGTCCATGAGCCGGAAACTTCAGTATGGACTAATTAGTTCAGGTAAAGGAGAATTACCATTAGAGGAAGTTGAAATGCTTCCGATTACGGATAATACAAGGGTGGTTTGTTTTGGGGAAAGAGGAACTTATACGGATCAGGCTATGGAGGAATACTTTGGTACTAATATTATCAGTTCCCATGAACCATCTTTCAAAAAAGTTATGCAGGCAATTAAAGACGGTAAAGCAGAATACGGAGTCCTTCCGATAGAGAATACCTCTACCGGTGGTATTTCAGATATTTATGATTTATTACTAGAGTTTGATAATTATATCATTGGTGAACATGTTGTAAAAATTGAACATGCTTTGCTTGGTCTTATGGATGCCAAATTAGAGGATATTAAGACCGTATATTCTCATCCACAGCCTATCCTGCAATGTTCAAAATTCTTAGAACAACATGAGAAGATGAAAACAGTAAAATACATTAGCACTGCAGATAGTGCAATCAAGGTACAAGAAGACAAGGATGTAACTAAAGGAGCCATTGCAAGCAAAAGGGCAGCAGCTTATTATGGATTAAAAGTATTAAAAGAAGCAATCAATCATGAAGAAAGTAATTCAACAAGATTTATTATCATTACAAGTAGAAAAGTATTTCTTAAGAATTCTAGTAAAATAAGCATATGCTTTGAACTGCCCCATGAGAGTGGATCGTTATACAACATGCTATCCCACATTATCTATAACAATTTGAATATGTCAAAGATTGAATCTAGGCCTTTAGAGGGACGCAATTTTGAATATCGATTCTTCCTTGATTTTGAAGGAAACTTAAATGATCCAGGAGTTAAAAACGCTTTAGTCGGAATTCAGGAAGAAACGAAAGCATTTAGAATATTAGGAAATTATTAGTTAGTTCATATATTTTTCAAATTGTAATCACAAAGTGGACATAAATTAATGTTAAACTTTAGTTACAAAGTTGAAAGGAGCTAATATTATGAATAATGAATTTTACAATGAGAATAATTATGAAAATAATCGAAATTATACATCTCCACCTGTTCAAGAAATTGATGATACTGTTGCAGCCATTACATTAAAACCAAAGAAAAAACATAACGCTCTAAAAGGGTTTGTAAAACTAACTGCAATGGGATTGGTGTTAGGTATTACTGCAGGGGCTTCCTTCCAAGGGGTTAATTATTTAGCAAACAGAAATCAAACCAATGCAGATTTGATTAGTGAAAACGATACGAATGCTTCTATCAAAGAAACTGTTGCAACTGCAGTAACAACAGGAACATCAAACGAAAAGGTTACCAGTGATGTTTCTACAGTAGTGGAAAATTCTATGCCATCTATCGTAGCGATTAAATCAGTTACGACAAATGTTACCTCGGATTTCTTTGGTAGAGAATTCAGACGAGATGTTGAAGGAAGCGGTTCCGGTATTATTATCGGTCAAAATAATAAAGAAATACTTATTGTAACAAATAATCATGTAATTGCAGATGCTAAAGTGGTTAATATTGTATTTACAGATGAATCCACCGCAACAGCTACGATTAAAGGCACAGCAGCTAGTTCTGATATAGCGGTAGTTTCTGTTGATATAAGTGATATAAAAGCAGAAACATTAGGTAAGATTAAAATTGCTACTTTAGGTGATTCCAATACGATTAAACTTGGTGAAATGGCAATTGCAATTGGTAATGCCTTGGGTTATGGGCAATCGGTTACGGTTGGTTATGTTAGTGCCTTAAACCGAGAAGTGACGATTGATAACATTGATATGAAATTATTACAAACAGATGCAGCAATTAATCCAGGTAACAGTGGTGGAGCATTGTTAAACTCCAAGGGTGAAGTAATCGGTATCAATGCTGTAAAATATGTTGATTCTAGTGTAGAAAGTATCGGGTATGCGATTCCGATTTCTGATGCAATTCCTATTATTAATGAACTTATGAACAGAACCGTTATTGAAGAAAAGGATACAGCTTTCCTCGGAATCGACGGGGAAGATGTTACAGATGTTTATTCCGAAAGCTTTGGAATGCCAATCGGCATCTATGTTTCAACAATAGTAGAAGGTTCTGCGGCTGAAAACGCTGGAATACTTGTAGGTGATATTATTGTTTCTGTAAATAGTACTCCTGTTAAGACCAAGGAGGAGCTAAGGGAAGCCTTAAGCTTTATAAAAGGCGGTTCCACTGGTAAGATTACGGTTAAAACTTTAGATAACGGAGAATATAAAGAGAGAAAATTAGATATTACATTTGACGTTAAACCTGTAGAACAACGACAAAATTAATAAGAAAAGAAACTGTTTATAAAATGAAACAGCTCGGTTATACAGATTGAAACCGGGCTGTTTCTTTTGTGTATAAACTTGTTTCGAGCTACCACGCTTGACAGGCAAAAAAAACATGAGTATGATAGAAATAGATAAAAAAACTTAACAAGTGGAGAGAATTGGAATTATGGATCAGCATAGTGTAGAATCTTTGACGATAGACGTTATAATACCTGTTTATAAGCCGGATAGCAAATTCATGTTGTTAATTGAACGGCTGGTGAAACAGAAGGTAAAGCCCCAACATATTATATTGCTTCATACGATTGAGGAAAAAGATACAGAAAATGAAATAGTAAAGGATGCTTTAAACTACTCAACGGATTCCTGCCAAATACTATGTATGGACATTCAGAAATCTGAATTCGATCATGGTGGAACAAGGAACTTTGGTGCGTCCTTATCCAAAGCTGACATTATTATGTTTATGACCCAGGATGCTGTGCCAGTTGACCGATCTTTAATACAACATTTACTGGAACCATTTCAGAATCCACAAATAGCAGTGGCTTATGGCAGACAGTTAGCTAATTCTAAATCCAGTCTAATTGAACAGTACACCCGCCAGTTTAATTATCCGGATACCAATCAGGTGAAATCTGTGAATGACCTGCCAGAGTTAGGTATTAAAACCTATTTTTGTTCCAATGTTTGCGCTGCCTATCGCAATTCTGTCTATACTGAACTTGGAGGCTTTGTAACCAAAACTATATTTAACGAGGATATGATTATGGCGGCAGGAATTATACAGGCTGGCTATTCCATAATGTATGCAGCAGAAGCGAAAGTCATTCACTCCCATTCTTATACTTATAGACAGCAATTCCAAAGAAATTTCGATTTGGCAGTCTCACAACAGCAATATAAAGAGATTTTCGATACAGTTAAATCTGAAACAGAAGGTATTAAGCTGGTAACTGATACGTTAAGGTATCTAATTGATGAAAAACAGTACTTATTAATACCGGATTTAATTTTCCAGAGTGGTTTTAAGTATTTAGGTTATAAAACTGGAAGGCATTACACAGCATTCCCGAAAAAATTAATTAAAAAACTCAGTATGAACCCATCTTATTGGAGTTAATCTGAAAGGACAGGTAAAACATGAATCGAGTAAATATTATATTAGCTGCTTACAATGGTGAAAAATATATTGGAGAGCAGATAGAATCTATACTTAATAATAGTTTTACAGACTGGTACTTATGGATTTTTGATGACGGCTCCACAGATGGGACGAGCACTATCGTCGATGGATATGTGCTGAAATATCCGGATAAAATTAAATATTTCCATAATGAGAAGAATAAAGGACTCACCTTGAATTTCCTTGAGGGATTGCGTTATGTTGCTGTTTGTAAATCCTCCAAAGAACGGGAATATTATATGTTCTGTGATCAAGATGATGTGTGGATGCAGGATAAGATTAAAAAGACATATAGGCAGATGAAAAAGATGGAACGTAAATATGGTGGAGACACTGTGACGGCAGTATTTACGGATGCAAAAGTTGTCGATGAAAAATTAAGGATGATATATCCTTCCTTCTTTCAGTCTAGTAAGCTAGATACAAAGAAAAAGGATTTACCACATATCCTGATGGAAAATAAATTAATCGGTTGTACGGTGATGGTGAATGATGCATTAGTGAAAAAGATTACGGTTTTGCCTACAAAAGCTAGATTTCATGACTGGTGGATTGCACTTCTTGCAGCTTCTTTTGGCCAAATCGGTTATCTGCCAGAAGCAACGATTAACTATCGTCAGCATAGCAACAACATGGTCGGAAATCAAAGTTTTCTGGAGTATGTTAAAAATCGTATATCTTCGTTGCAAATGCAAAAGGAAGCACTGCATAAGACAATAATTCAGGCAGAAGAATTCTATCAAATATATCACAAAGGATTGCCAGAACGTGAGCAGATACTAATTTCTCATTTTGCACATTTAGAGCGATGCAATTGGATTACTAGAAGGTGGTTCATAGTAAAATATGGATATCAAAAGACCGGATTTTTAAGAAACATTGGTTTGTTCTTCCTAATATAAGGAATGGATAGAAATAACTCTTTAAAACGATTCATATCGATTCAAAGAGTTGTTGACTGTTTTAACAAATTATGAGAATATAAGTATATAGAACTATAGTGGATTAATTCCTTACTAACAGGGAGGAAATCATAGGAGGAGGATTTTATGAATTTAGGAATCAATCATTATACCGATTATTATAATTCAATCGCTAGAGTAAATGTAAATAATATTTCTAATACAAATTCCAAAGCAGATGCTGTACAAAAATCAGCCCCTGTGGAATGCCAGACCTGTAAGAACAGAAAATATGTGGATTCTTCTGATGAGTTAAATGTATCCTTTAAGACACCAGGACATATAGACCCTGGTGCATCTGCTGCTGTAGTTTCAGCCCATGAGCAGGAACATGTTTCTAATGCCATTCAGGAAGGGAGCAAACCAGGAAATCAATTGATGTCTGCCTCTGTAGCATTAAAGATGTCGGTTTGCCCGGAGTGTGGAAGATCTTATGTTTCTGGCGGTGTCACAACGACTACGATGAAATACAATGAAAAGAACCCTTATGATGCTGGACGTAAAATACTGGAAGGCAGTTTCCTGCGTGGTCAGAATATAGATGTAGCAGCATAGGTATTTATTTTCTTTATTGACATTTTATTTGCATATTGATACAATGTTTACAATCAACGCGGTAATGGTTCGCGTTTTACCGGGAGGTCCTAATGAAGAAGATGGTATTATCAATACTGGTAGATAATACAGCAGGTGTTCTTAGCCGTGTTGCTGGATTATTTAGCAGAAGAGGTTATAATATAGATAGCTTAACGGTTGGCGAGACGAAAGATCCTGCTTTTTCACGAATGACCGTTGTTGTTAACGGTGATGACCAAATATTGGAGCAGATCAGAAATCAGCTGTTAAAACTAGAAGATATCCGAGAAGTGCGTGAATTGCTTCCGAATGAATCCGTATGCAGGGAACTTATCTTAGTAAAAGTACTTGCCGATGAGAAGGAAAGACAATCAATCATTGCCATAGCGGATATATTCCGAGCAAAGATTGTAGACGTTGCTATCGATTCCCTCATGATTGAATTAACAGGAAATCAAAATAAGGTAGATGCTTTTATAAAGTTACTTGAAGGTTTCATTATAAAAGAAATTGTAAGAACAGGAATAACCGGATTAACTAGGGGTTCGGGAGATATCGCTGATTATTTGGATGATTAATATTGAATTGATTTAACGTTTATTATACGAATTAGTATAAATTGTAAAGAAGACGCGACTCAATTTTGTTGCGTCTCTTCTTTCAAGAACAACTTTAATAAGTTAAAAGGATAAAGAGAACACAAGGGATAGTTATTTCAAAAAGTGACAACACGACACTTTTTACAATAATAAATTAATTATAATTAGGAGGATATTAAAATGGCAAGGATTTTTTACCAACAAGATTGTAATCTATCTTTATTAGAAGGCAAGACAATCGCTGTTATTGGTTATGGCAGCCAGGGACATGCTCATGCATTAAATGCAAAGGAATCAGGATGCAATGTCATTATCGGTCTTTATGAAGGAAGTAAATCATGGGCGAAAGCAGAAGCTCAAGGATTTAAAGTATACACAGCTGCAGAAGCTGCTAAAAAAGCTGATATTATTATGATTCTTATTAATGACGAGAAACAGGCTTCCATGTACAAAAATGATATTGCACCAAACCTTGAAGAGGGAAACATGTTAATGTTTGCACACGGATTTGCAATTCATTTTGGACAGATCGTTGCACCGAAGGGTGTTGACGTAACCATGATAGCTCCAAAAGGACCTGGACATACCGTAAGAAGTGAATATCAGGCAGGAAAAGGTGTTCCTTGTTTGGTTGCTGTTGAACAGGACGCAACTGGCAAAGCTTTAGATAAAGCATTGGCTTATGCATCAGCAATTGGTGGAGCGAGAGCAGGCGTATTAGAGACAACCTTTAGAACAGAAACCGAAACAGATCTTTTTGGTGAACAAGCGGTTCTTTGTGGTGGTGTATGTGCTCTTATGCAAGCTGGTTATGAAACACTTGTTGAAGCAGGTTATGATGCAAGAAATGCTTATTTTGAGTGTATCCATGAAATGAAATTAATCGTAGATTTAATTTATCAATCTGGCTTTGCTGGTATGAGATATTCCATTTCTAATACTGCGGAATATGGTGATTATATTACTGGACCAAAGATTATAACAGATGAAACAAAGAAAGCAATGAAGAAAATCTTAGCAGATATTCAAGATGGTACTTTTGCAAAAGACTTCCTTTTAGATATGTCTGAAGCAGGTGGACAAGCTCACTTTAGAGCAATGAGAAAATTAGCTGCAGAACATCCTTCTGAAATAGTTGGAGATGAAATCCGTAAACTTTACAGTTGGAACAACGAAGAAGATAAGTTCATCAATAACTAATTATAATAACTATCTCGTAGAGATGATAATACAAAGACCTCCAGCATTGTTGGAGGTCTTTATTATTGAGCTTTTATTTTTTTAGAATGACTTCTTTTCCTCTTACAATTCTCTTAGTTATATTCTGACTAGAACCTGCATAAATGAATTTCTCTAGGCGTTCTCCTAAAGACAAAGTACCTTTACTTAATAAATTGCTGTCATCAATCACCAAGGCATCGAATTCATACCCTTCTTCAAAACTTCCAACCTTTCCAAAGAAGCTGCCGCCACCTTTGGTAGCTAAGTAAAAAGCTTCTGAAATACTAAGAGGGGCATATTCGGAATGGTCTACATAATACATTTTTGAAGCATGAATACTTGCAATAATATGTTGTGTCATATTCAAAACATTACCGCCACCAACATCTGAACCAATGCCAACAGGTATCTGTTTATTTAAATACTTTCTTAGTGGCATAATTCCACTTGCAAGGTTGAAATTTGACTGTGGACAGTGTGCAACATAAACATTTTTATTTTTTAATAGTTCCACCTCAGTTTCTGTGGTATAGATACAGTGTGCCATAATAGTTCTGCTAGGTTGTAGCAAACCATAATGATCATAAACTTCAGTAAAACTGTTGATGTCTGGATGCAGTTCCTTTACCCAGGCTACTTCTCCACGGTTCTCACAAAGATGGGATTGAATCGGTAATTTATATTTTACAGCAATGTCTCCCAATGTCTTCATAAGCTCGGGAGTCGTACTCGGCACAAAGCGAGGGGTTAATATATATTGCACTAAAGGCAAAGCACCTGCAATATCGGATGCAAAAAAATCCTGATACAATGTGGGATCCTCTTGAAGAATTTCAATGGTTGCAGATATGGACTGTTCTGTGGTTTCCTGTAGTTCTGGTATTGAGTTACGATCCATGTTTACTTTTCCAACATACGCACCTAAACCGGAGGCTTTCAATAATTCAATCAATACCTTCGTTGCCTGTTTGTGTCTGGTAGCAAAAATACAGGCCCTTGTAGTTCCAGCATCCCATAAGTCATAAATAAATTCTTTATAATTCTCTTTTGCAAATTCAATATTTTCAAATGCACTTTCCAATGGGAAAGTATATTCATTCAGCCAAGGTAACAACTCTCTACTATAACCAATCCCGGTATTTAACCATTGTGGTGCATGAACATGTAAATCCACAAAACCAGGGATAATCAACTTGTCACCCATATCCTCTATAGGTATATTGTGATAGATTTCCGGAAGCTCTGATGAGACAGTAAGTACCTTGCCATCATCGATAACAATATAGCCTTGCTCATAGGTTTCGAACTGGTGCATTTCCTTTGTAAATATGACATTACCCTTCATTATTTTTATCATGTTATACCCTCCTATGGTGTCAATTTATCAAAATATTAGGAAGCATTGTTACTTAATTATTATATCATGAACAAAAAACTGTTCATGATCTTGTTGGTCCAATCGCAATACACAAGCGAGCTTGCGTATTCCTCATTCCGCTTTCATTAGATCATGAACAAAAAACTGTTCATGATCTTGTTGCTCCAATCGCAATACACAAGCGAGCTTGCGTATTCCTCATTCCGCTTTCATTATACTATTTATATTTCCTATAGGCAAGATAAATTCAGTAACTAAGCACTTCAACATGTATCATTTCCCAGATTAGTAGTTTAAATTAGATGATTATATATTAAATTTTTATAAAATAAAAAAATTATATTGACTAGAAAAATATTAGCCTTTATGGTATTAACATACGTTAGATTAAATAAAAAAATTTGTATGGAAGTGTGAAGGCTGTAGTGGTAAACGGCTCAAATAAATGAGGATAGAAAATGACTTACGATTATTCAAAAACTGTAGACTTTTTGTTGGATTGGTATGATTTCAATGCTAGGATTTTGCCATGGAGAGAACATCCCAAACCTTATTATATATGGATATCAGAAATAATGCTTCAACAGACAAGAGTTGAAGCTGTAAAATTCTATTTTGAAAGATTCCTAAACGAATTACCTAATATCCAAGCATTGGCTTATGCTGATGAAGAGAAACTATTAAAACTATGGGAAGGTCTAGGATATTATAACCGGGTACGGAATCTTCAAAAAGCCGCACAGGTGATTCTTTCGGAATACAATGGTGAGATGCCAGCTGATTATCAGACACTCTTAACATTACCGGGAATTGGTTCCTATACAGCAGGTGCCATAGCGTCCATTGCGTTTCAAATTCCAGAACCGGCAGTTGACGGAAATGTACTGAGGGTCATGAAAAGGATCGCAGGAAGCTTTGATGATATAACAAAAGAGAGTGTTAAGAAAGAGCTGATACAGGATTTAAGAGAAATCATTCCTAAGGGGCGGCCGGGTGATTTTAACCAGGCAGTTATGGATCTTGGTGCTATGATTTGTATTCCAAATGGAAAACCATACTGTGAGAAGTGTCCATTGATGCATTTGTGTGCAGCTTTTAAACAGGATATTCAGATGAAAATACCTGTAAAACCAGCCAAGAAACCGAGAAAGATAGAGGAAAAGACTATATTGCTTATCGAGGTGGATGGTAAATATGCTATTGCAAAACGAGGTAAGAAAGGCTTATTAGCAGGTTTGTGGGAGTTTCCAAATATGGAAGGTAAACTTACGACAGGACAACTAGAAGATAAATTACTTGATATGGGAATCCATTCACAATCCATTACTAAACTAAAAGAGGGAAAACATATTTTTTCCCATGTCGAATGGCATATGATAGGTTATCATATTACTGCTTTATCAAAAATAAATACTGAAAATGATTCTTATATTTGGGCGGATAAAAAACAGATTCATGAGGAATATTCTCTTCCGACAGCATTCGAAATCTTTCGGAATCATTTGAATGATGCAATTTGAATTTGTTCGTAATATTCAAATGAATAAATATATATAAATATATATTTATTCAAAATATATTTATATATATTCTATAATTAGATTGATTTCCTTAGTAAAATATTATACTATTGCATTATGTAAAATTATAGAAGAACGTACTAAACGTTAATGAATAAAAAAGAAAGGCATGGTAAAATTATGCAGTATATAAGACCCCCCTGTTAAAATCGACTTGTAAGAGTACCACATCCACGAGCACCACCGAATTAGTATAAGAAACCTATATTAATCATTATGTGGAGGTACTTAGTATGAAATACTTAAGAAATATAAAATTACGATATATCATGACATTTTTTGAAGCCTTTATTCCTGCGTACGTTATCGAAAGATTATTTTGGGAAATGCGTGGGATGAATGTAACCATGGTTGTACTCTGTGAAATGATCTTTGCTGTAGTGGTTGTACTGATTGAAATTCCAACCGGTATTATGGCAGATCGATTTGGTAGAAAAAAAATGATTGTGATAAGAGGGTTTTTATCAATTTTTGAATTTTTTATTTTATTAAACGCCAATAACTTTTTTATGTTCGCACTTGCTATATTTTTATCTGCCATTGGTCATGGATGTGAGAGTGGAAGCTCTAATGCATTGCTATATGATTCTTTGCTATCAGCTGGCAAGCAGGATTCGTTTGAAAAGGTATTAGGGAAAAATAACGTGATAAGCTCGGTATCGCTTAGTATTTCCGCTATATTGGGCGGATGTCTGGCAGGATATTATGGTTTGGAATTAAATTATAGTCTATCTGTTGTAAGTTCAATAATAGCTTTTAGTTTATCATTATTCTTACTTGAGCCACCATATCAAAAGGAAGAAGATAATGATAATGCAATTCATATAATGGCATATTTTAAAGAAGGCTTGCGTTTTTTTCACAACCATAAAGTAGTTATGGGATACTGCCTGACTGGCGCATTTTTAGCTGGATGTATTAATTACCTTGATGAGTTTTGGCAATTGTTAAGTGAAAAGATTGGTGTTCCGATTATACTATATGGATTAGTATTAACCGGATATTGTATCATAAAAATACCTGGTAGTCTTCTTGCTTATAAGGTAAAGGCGAAGTTTGATTATGACAAGATATTTCAATTCATGATTGCCTTTTATACCATTGGATTCTTTATCATTGCATTTACCCATACTTATTGGTGTTTAATTCCAATGTTTTTCTTATCCATGCTGCAGGGTATTATGGATCCGCTTATAGAAGGATGTATTCATCATAATACTGAGAGTCATATTCGTGCAACCGTAGACTCCTTTGTGTCGCTTATTATACGGGCAATGATAATAACCGTAGGATTTGTATTTAGTATATTTGCGAATAAATCCATCTTCAATGGTTTCCTGGTACTAGGAATTCTATGTCTAGGATATTATGTAGTGAGCATTGCATGGAATAAAAAGAATAAGGCATAACTTAGATTTATGATTTAGTGTACAATTAATAGACTATATTACCTCCGGAAGAATGGATTTCGGAGGTAATATAGTCTTTTTATTAGTGGGTTTTAAAAAAGGCAATAAATTTTTGTATAGAATCCGATAAAGCAATTGTATTACAATATGCAAATCCAACTTCTCTTTTTTCGAGGGATTTCTCCAAAGGAATTTCTACAAGAATACCATCAGTTAACTCCGTTTGAACAAATTCTTTAATTACACAGGAGACACCGAGGCCTATTTTAGCAAATTCAATTAAAAGATCCATATTACTGACTTCAAGAATCTGATTTGTTTCGATTTGATTACTGGTAAAGTAATCGTCAATATACAAACGTGTCATATTTTTTTCATCCAAAAGCATTACATTGGCAGTTTTAAAAATGTCAGTCGATAACATGAGACCGTTTTGCATAGGAGTGATAGGGAGATTTAGTTTGTTAGCAGAAGATTCTCGCAACTTTAAGTTATCCAGATAAGAGTGTGTTGCAACAAAGATATCTTCAATCTGTTCAATTGCATAAAAGTCCAAATTCTTTAAAAGGGTTGGTTTGCCGATAAGACCAATATCAATTTTCCTGTTTTCAAGTAGTTCTAACGTCTGAAAGGTGGACTGGCAAACAATTGTAATCTTGATATGGGGGTAGGTCTGTATAAATTTCTTTAGATATGGTAGGAGTATATATTTACACAAGGTGGTACTTACTCCAATCCGAAGATGGCCAATACCCAATTCACGAATTCTTTTGATATTATCTTCTCCTTGGGTCAAGGAATCAAAAGCAGTTTTAGTGTATTCATAAAGTTGTGCACCTTCCTCTGTCAAATGTACTCCCCGTGAGGTCCGGGTGAAAAGAGTTACTCCAAGATTTGCTTCTAAATGAGTAATTGACTTACTGATAGCGGGCTGACTGATAAAGAGTTCTTTTGCAGCATGAGAAATATTCCCAGTTGCTGCTACGGTATTAAATACTTTGTATAGGGACAAATTTTGTTCCATTCAAACCTCCCATAACTTGTAGTTATATCAAATATTCATAATATGTATTTCTATTATACCAGAACTTATGATAAAATGGCAATAACAATAAAGGCATAATGAAATTTAATGATAATATAAAGTGAGGTAAATAGTATGAATTACAATATTGCAGTAATTCCAGGAGATGGAATCGGACCGGAAATCGTAACCGAAGCTAAAAAAGTGTTAGATAAGATAGGTGAAAAATACGGACATCATTTTTCTTATACTGAGGTATTGATGGGTGGTGTATCCATTGATGCAACCGGAGTTCCTTTGACGGATGAAGCACTTGCTACAGCAAAGGCGAGTGATTCTGTATTGTTAGGAGCAGTTGGTGGCCAGGTTGGGCAGTCTAATTGGTACAGTCTGCCACCGCATCTACGACCAGAAGCTGGTCTACTTGCTATTCGTAAAGGGCTGGGTCTGTTTGCTAATATTCGTCCGGCAATACTATTTGATGAACTCAAAAGTGCCTGTCCATTAAAAGATGAAATCATCGGCGATGGTTTTGATTTTGTGGTTATGAGAGAACTGACTGGTGGATTATATTTTGGGGAAAGAAAAACAGTTGTGGAAAATGGACTCCGCAAGGCTTATGATACCTTGACCTATGATGAAAATGAAATTAAGAGAATCGCTAAATGGGCATTTGAAATTGCAATGAAAAGAAATAAAAGAGTATGCAGTGTAGATAAAGCAAATGTCATTGATTCCTCTAGGTTATGGAGACAGGTAGTAAAAGAAGTATCAACAGAGTATCCGGAAGTAGAATTGACCGATATGCTGGTGGATAATTGTGCAATGCAGCTTGTCAAAGACCCAAGACAATTTGATGTAATCTTGACTGAGAATATGTTTGGTGATATTTTATCCGATGAGGCTAGTATGGTAACAGGTTCCATCGGAATGTTGGCCTCTGCAAGTCTTGGCGACTCCAAACTTGGTCTCTATGAGCCAAGCCATGGCTCTGCGCCTGATATTGCAGGTCAGAACAAGGCAAATCCAATCGCTACAATCCTTTCCGCAGCAATGATGCTCCGTTATTCTTTTGATTTAGAAGAAGAAGCAGATAGAATCGAAGCAGCGGTTAAGGCAGTTTTGAAAAAAGGATACCGTACTGTAGATATTATGTCAGAGGGTAATAACCTAGTCGGGACAAAGGAAATGGGCAATTTTATCATAAATGAAATCTAATTTAGGAGGTAAGTATTATGGGAATGACAATGACACAAAAAATCTTAGCTGCTCATGCAGGATTAGATAAAGTAACAGCTGGTCAGTTGATTGAAGCAGATTTAGATTTAGTTTTAGGTAATGATGTAACAGCACCAGTAGCAATTCATGAAATGGAAAAGATGAATAAAAAGGGTGTATTTAACAAAGATAAGATAGCCTTAGTACCGGATCACTTTACACCAAACAAGGATATTAAATCAGCTGAACATTGCAAATGTATGCGTGAATTTGCAATAAGTAATGATATAACAAATTATTTTGAAATTGGTGAGATGGGCATTGAACATGCTTTATTGCCAGAAAAAGGTCTGGTGGTTGCCGGTGATGTAGTGATAGGTGCTGATTCCCACACTTGTACCTACGGAGCATTAGGAGCATTTTCTACCGGTGTTGGCAGCACGGATATGGCAGCAGGTATGGCTACCGGGAAAGCATGGTTTAAGGTTCCGTCCGCTCTAAAATTTGAATTAACCGGAAAACCTTCTAATTGGGTAAGTGGTAAGGATGTTATCTTACACATTATTGGTATGATTGGTGTAGACGGTGCTTTATATAAGTCAATGGAATTTGTAGGAGATGGTATTGCGAATCTATCCATGGATGACCGTTTTACTATGGCCAATATGGCAATTGAGGCAGGAGCTAAGAATGGTATTTTCCCGGTAGATACTTTAGCGAAAGAGTATATGAAAGAACATTCGGTGCGTGAATATAGAATATATGAAGCAGATCCCGATGCGGAATATGAAGAAACTTATGTGATAGATTTATCGTCCTTAAAGCCGACGATTGCTTTTCCACATTTACCAGAGAATACAAAGACAATTGATGAAGTAGGAGATATTAAGATTGATCAGGTTGTTATCGGTTCCTGTACCAATGGAAGAATTGACGACTTAAGAGTAGCAGCAAAAGTTTTAGAAGGCAGGAAGGTTGCAAAGGGTATGCGAGTTATAATTTTTCCAGCTACACAGGCAATTTATCTTCAGGCTATGGAAGAAGGATTGCTTAAAACCTTTATTAAAGCAGGGGCAGTTGTAAGTACGCCTACCTGCGGACCATGTCTTGGAGGACATATGGGTATTTTAGCTGCCGGAGAAAGAGCAGTGGCTACGACTAATCGTAATTTCGTTGGACGTATGGGACATGTAGAATCAGAAGTATATTTGGCTAGCCCTGCAGTTGCAGCTGCCAGTGCGGTAACCGGTAAGATCTCCGGACCAAGTGAATTAGGTATATAGAAGGGAGTAATTATTATGAAAGCACATGGAACAGTACACAAATATGGAGACAATGTAGACACCGATGTAATCATTCCAGCAAGATATTTAAATTCATCCGATCCGGCAGAATTGGCTAAGAAATGTATGGAGGATATTGATCCTGAATTCATCCACCGAGTTAAAGCAGGAGATATTATAGTTGCTAACAAGAATTTTGGTTGTGGTTCCTCCAGAGAACATGCTCCTATTGCTATTAAGGCAGCAGGTGTAAGCTGTGTAATTGCAGAAACTTTTGCAAGAATATTTTACCGGAATGCAATTAATATCGGACTTCCAATCATTGAATGTCCGGAAGCAGCGAAGGCCATTGAAGCAGAAGACGAAGTAGAAATAGATTTCGATAATGGAATTATCTATGATATTACAAAAGGTACGAAGTATCAGGGACAGCCGTTTCCTGAATTTATGCAAAAAATTATCAAGGCAGAGGGCTTAATTAATTATATTAACAGTTGATTTCGTTTTCCATGGATAACACCAAGGATACGCATTGTATATACCCTGGGGGAGGGATGATTATTGAAAAAATTGTTTGTTTCTATGAAGGTAGGGATATTGGCTGTCGCGGCTCTCTGTACACTGTCGATAGTTGCCTGTTCAGCAAGGACGAAGCAATCAGATGAAATAAGGGAAAGCGATACGGAAGATCAGAACCAAAGTAAAGAAGTTAATGATAACAGTCTGCTATACGGAACATATGCATTTGAACAACAGATTTATATGTATCCGCTTAGTTCATTCATTGCTAGCTCTGGATTTAACGAATACTACATCCTTGATGAAAGTTCCCTTATTATCATGGATGGATCAGGCAGGCGGCAGGAAATTGCAATTACTTATGAAAAAACTACTGTGGATAAGCAAAGGTTCAAACAAGAGTTTCTAATGGAAGATTCCTTAAATCTGGATATATCCATATATAAGGAATGTTATCAATTAACGGTCGATACAGACTCTTCTATATATCGGATTTACAAGATGGACGACCAGCTTTGGCTGGCCAGGCTGCACCGGGGAGATGCTGCAAACGCCTTGAAAAGCGACTATATCTGGAGCATTTTTAAAATTGTACGATTTGACGGGGAAATTCCAACTAAGTACTCAATATATGGAACCTCGGAGGGGATAGAAGAATTCCTTTCACTCCAAGGAGAATTCAATTCCGGATATGATTTTGATACCTGCTATAATATCACACCAGAAGATATCAAACAGAATTCCAACTATCAGATTTTTAAATATAATACCTCCTGTGCTTCTTTTTTGTTATACGAAGATAAAATATATCCTCTTGGAGAATGGTTCGGTGGACTAGGTGTAACCAGCATGGAACTTGCTGACCTTAACAGTGATGGATATTCTGAACTATATTTCACTTATTCATGGGGATCAGGGATTCATCGTTCCCATGTTGCATATTTTGACCCGGTTGGCAAAGAGATTATAACCTTTGAATATACACATAGTAATCATGATATGATGATAGTGCCAAACAGTGATGGTGGCTTATCTTTATATACCGCAGTCATAACCTCATTGGAAGATTATATTATCTTTGATATCGAAAAGGCAGATTATATATCAGATATCGTTTACCAAAACAATGAGATTAGATTGCATAAGATGGACAAAGGTGGTAAAATAATAACATTATAATAATATTATAAATATGATGTTATTAAACTATAAAATTTAAAGGAAAAGGTGAGTTATGAGAAATTATGTTATAGTAACTGACTCTACTTCAGATCTACCCGATGATATTATTAGTAACTTAGGGATAAAAGTAATACCATTGACCTTTGAGATAGCAGGTAAGAGTTATTTGGACCATCCTAAAGATAGTGAATGGAATTTACATGATTTTTACGAAAGACTCCGTAATGGTGAAAAGCCAGTAACTTCCCTAATTAATACGGGTACATTTATCGAAGAATTTAGCCCGATATTAAAGGACGGATTTGACATACTATATATTGCTTTTTCCTCAGCATTAAGTGGAACTTATAATTCTTGTATGATAGCCATAGAGGAATTAAGGGGAACTTACCCTGATGCTAAAATGATTGCCATCGATTCAAAATGTGCCTCCGTTGGTGAAGGCTTACTGGTATACTCGGCCGCTAAGAAAAAAGAAGCTGGTATGAATATAGAGGATTTGCAGAACTGGATACAACAGAATATGCTTAAAATATGCCATTGGTTTACAGTAGATGATTTGAATCATCTGAAACGAGGCGGAAGAGTTAGTTCATTTAGTGCAACAATTGGTACTGCCTTGAATATAAAACCAGTACTTCATGTAGATAATGAAGGACGCTTAATTCCTATGGAAAAAGTACGTGGACGTAAAAAGTCAATTGTTCAGTTGTTTCATCATATGGAACAGACTTGTATCAATCCAGAAGAGCAGGTTGTTTTTATTGGACATGGTGATACCAAAGAAGACGCAGAGTATTTAGCTGAATTAATAAGAGAAAAACTGCCTGTCAAAGAAATAATTATTACTTATGTTGGTCCAGTTGTCGGTACTCATTCCGGCCCTGGTACAATCGCTTTATTTTTCTTTGGAACGGAGAGGTAGATAGAAGATTTAAAGGGGGGTCGCACTATTGTGGTCGCCCTTTTTCAACGTTAGTGCGACTCCCCTTTAAATCGTTATTATTGTTTTGTGGATTGTAGGGCGGTGATTTTCTCCAATGTTGGAGGATTAAACTCTATTGGATATCCTAGGCACGCAGTAGCAGCTGTAGCTGAAGCAAAACTGACAATCTCCTCATCCTTCATTCCTTCATTTAGTGCATAGATCGTGCCGGCTTTAAAACAGTCACCAGCTCCAAGCGTACTAATGGGTTGAATGTGATAGGTAGGGAAGTATCTTAGCGGTTCACCTTTTCGTCCATACATTACAGGATCCGAACCCATTGTGAAAATGATTAATCCATCTGTGTTGTCGGTATACTTTTTATGTAAACTAGCATAGCTTTCTCCTGGATAACGTTCATCCAAATAAGAATGGGATATAGCATTAATTTCACAGTATCGATTTAATTCACTATCATATTCACAATCAATAGTAGCGTATTTTTTGTTTAGTTCTTTACAATATCTTGCTACTTGGGTGGATTCCTCAAAAAAGAAAGGATCTAGCCCAATTACATTAGCCGAAGCGATATCTTCCTTGCGTGGAGAATTCCAATGCTTTTGTTTGTAAAACTCCCCAAAGGTTCCAAATATTGTACGTGTTTTTTTATCGATAAACACATAGTCTTGACAGCCTTCAAATGTTTCATCATAGGTTAATATTGAAGTATCAACTTTAAAATTATCAAAACATTTTTTGATGATAGGATGAGTAACTGTTCCTTGGTGAGTCCCGTCTAGAATAAGTTCACAACCAAGGTTAGCAAGGACGATGGATGCTGTTCCAGTTTCTCCACCAGTTAGGAAATATTTTTTTTGAATTTCTCCATAGCAATCTGCCTGCGGTAACTCATCTTTTAATAAAAAGCTATTGGATGCGAGAATCATCCCATACATGTAAATTATCTTATTCTCCATATTATTCTTCCTTTCCAATCTATAATGGGTATATTTTATCATAGAGAATCTTAATAATAAATGTCATATCTTAGTGTATTTTATAAAAAATTGGTATATAATAATAATAGATTAAATTCTTCAGGAGGTAGTAACATGAAGTTAACTTTTTTAGGAGCTATGCATGAAGTTACGGGTACTTGTTTTTATTTAGAGGCCTGTGGTAAACGCTTTTTGATCGACTGCGGTTTAGAACAAGGGAAAGATGTATATGAAAATCAAGATATCCCAGTTTCACCAGCTGCGATTGATGCTGTCTTTTTGACACATGCACATATGGACCATTCTGGTAAACTACCATATTTGTATGCCCAGGGATTTCGTGGTAAGATACATGCAACTGGTGCAACAAGTGATTTATGTGATATTATGCTAAAAGATAGTGCTCACATTCAAATGTTTGAAGCGGAATGGAAAAACCGAAAAAGAGCACGTACTGGAGAAGAGCCATTTATACCTTTATATACTATGGATGATGCCTTGGGGACAATTAAACTTTTTTCTCCACATAATTATGGTGAAATAATAGCCATTTCTGAAGGAGTACAGATACGGTTTATTGATGCAGGACATCTTTTAGGATCAGCAAGTATAGAAGTATGGATAACGGAAGAGGGTACTACCAAGAAAATTGTATTTTCGGGAGATATTGGTAATTTTAACCAACCATTATTGAAAGATCCACAGTACATCCATGAGGCTGATTACGTGGTTATGGAATCGACCTATGGAGATCGTAACCATGTTGGTGAAAGGCCAGACTATGTCGGAGAATTATCAGAAATTATACAAAAGACCTTTGACCGTGGTGGCAATCTTATTATTCCCTCCTTTGCAGTTGGCAGAACACAAGTCTTGTTGTATTTTCTCCGTAAAATAAAAGCAGACCGTTTGGTAACTGGTCATGGTGATTTTAAGGTTTATGTAGATAGCCCGTTGGCAAATGAAGCGACTCAGATATTCCACGAGAACATGCTTGGATATTTTGATAAGGAATCTTTGGATTTAATACATGATGGATTTAATCCCATATCCTTTCCTGGATTAAAGACTTCGGTTACTTCTGATGACTCCAAAGCAATTAATTTTGATGAGGATTGTAAAGTTATTATTTCTGCAAGTGGTATGTGCGAAGCAGGTAGAATTCGTCATCACCTAAAACACAATTTATGGAGAAAAGAAAGTACCGTGTTGTTTGTAGGGTATCAGGCTGCAGGTACTTTAGGTCGTATCATTACTGATGGTGCTAGCGAAGTTAGATTATTTGGTGAGACCATTCAAGTAAATGCAGAGATTCGAAAGCTGTCGGGTATTAGTGGTCATGCAGACAGAAACGGTTTAATAAACTGGATCCAGCAATTTAAAGATAAGCCAAATAAAGTTTTCGTCGTACATGGCGAAAGTACAGTATGTGACATATTTACGAAAGACTTAATAGAACAATATGGATATGATGCAGAAGCTCCATACAGTGGTGCAATATACGACCTCATGAATGATGCTTGGATGGAAGAAGGAAAAGTCATCGAAATTCAGGCGAAAACTGCTACTACGAAAAAGGCACCATCTTCTGTTTATGAACGATTACTTAATGCTGGAAAACGCTTGCTAGTAGTGATTCAACACAATGAGGGTGGAACAAATAAGGATTTGGCTAAATTTACTGGACAGATTAATGCCTTATGTGACAAATGGGAAAGATAAGGGGTTGCCGATCAAAATTGAGTGGCGCCCATTCGAGGTATTGATGTTTATCACACTTTAGACTTAGAAAATAGCGTGTTATTATTATCCAACAGAGACACGTTCTCACTCGGTTGTCGCTCCAATGTCATTAAGTTAAGAAAGATAGTTTGATTATTAAGAAAATCAGACTATCTTTTTTATATTTTTTTATAAAAAACACTTGACAAATAGTCAAAAAAATGCGGCGAAGCCCTTTAAATATATAT
>JAEZVF010000092.1 GCA_023443225.1 Bacillota bacterium | reverse complement strand
ATAATGCAGCTCTTTTTATCCAATTAGACGGTATACTTGTTCCAGGTATATACCCATGATGAAGAATAATATTAGGGCATTTCAATAATTTTGAAATATTGTAAGCATTTTCAAATCGCTCCATAGTAGCTGATCTTATTAATTTATCTTTACTGCCCAAACACAAGTCTTTGTATGGTCCATGCATTGAGACAATATGAATATCATGATACACCATTAAATTTTTATTAACCTCTTTACAATAATCATCATAAACATCCGGTTCGGAAAAAGCATCAATATTTACTGATATACCATATTTTTTACATAGCATTGATACCTCTTCAGGTTTAGATCCATCACATAAAACTATTTCTTTCATAGCTCATGACCTCCTTTTCTTTTTTGATTAATACCAATGGGAAGCAACAGCATATCGCCAGATTTGAATTTGATTGTATCTGACAAATCGATTTTTATTCTATGTAATAACCTAATGTATTTTTTTCTTATTCTGTTAAATCTTTATCCATAATGTGAGGTATAATTCCTATTACAGCATATTCTCTAATTCTAATCTTTCAGACATCTCTTGTATTTTATTCCAAAACCTTACTGATCTACATAATGTTACTACCTTACTCTTTGCAACTATTTTTCCTCGTCTGTTCATCATAATATAATGGGGTGTTGGGTTCTTTCACAATTATGAAAGATTGTGGTGATTAAAATCTTTAATAATGCCACTTCATAATATCTATACCTGTAATTGCTATAAGCTTATATAGTAAGAAATTAATAATTATTAACATTACTGATAATCCAACTATAATAATTTTGGAAGAGAAGTATCCTATATCTTCGCCATATGTCTTAATATACTTGTATCGAATATTATACATAATGAATAACATGCATAGTATGTCTGATAGAAGAATAAGTGAAATAGCAATGGATTCATGATCCTTTATGGCATTTAATAAATAAACAATAGAACCTATTAATCCTATAATTGAAATAATAATGTAGTTAATTCTTAATGAAGGTATATTAGTTTTTTTAGTTTCTGACTTATCTTTCTCTATCTTTAAATTTGTAGAAGTTATTATTATGTACCAAATAATTAATAATTCAGCTATAATTAGAGCAAGTACTATATATAATTTCTCTTTAGTTGAAACATATGATTTCTCTGCTAATCCGTAGTATAAAGAAAAATCTTTACTCTCAATAGCCTTCTCTGCTGCTTCGTTAGCTAGTTTTACTAATCTATGATCTTGAATTGAATCTACAATATAGAAGTACAAAAAAACAGATAAAATGATTGTGATTATAATATAAAGCATTGTTTTCCAAAGTTTTCGCTTCACCCAGCCACCTCAAATCTTTATGATAATAAATAACACCTCAGATTAATAAACAATTGTACATCATGATGCTATAACCTGCTTAATTAATTTTCAGTAATCCAAATCTTTCAAATTTATTATTTATTGATAACCAATGTAAGCATTTCAAATGCAAATATTTATATAATATTTTTAAAGTTAAATTTTTTAATACATACTTACATTTTATAAATTGAGTACTTAATTTATTTTATGTCAAATTGCATAATAATTCAACTAAATTATGGTAATTTATTATTCGTCATCTACTTCTCACACATAATAAATTACCATTTTTCCATAACCTTAATAATGCCTCCTTGTCATTTACAATTAGGGCAAAATAGGCACATTCTCAAAATGAAAATGTACCTTTTTTACCCTTGTTTTACCAAGTGCCCCGTCCCTATAAGTTATAATTTAAGCCACAAGCCTTTTATCTATTTCTGTCACCTCCCTGCTGTCAAGATTACTTTTCTCACCCTGTCCCACTCTATCGCCAGTGGATCATCTGTAATCGTTCCTGCAACCTCAAAAGTATATCTTCCAAGTGCCTTAGTTCGGGAACTGGCATAAGAGGTAATAGTAGCGCATGGCAGGCTTAACAACGCTGCTGCTTCCAGGGCGCTGTATTCGCCGATCGGCTCCCCGTTATCATAAACCGTATATTGTTTCTTAGTTGCCATTTCACTTATCTCCCTTCTTCGGCTGATACAAACTTCCTACCGCAAACAGTCTCCCGTGATCCTTGCAGCTGCAGCTTGTCCTTTTCGAATCAGAGGGATAAGTCTTTCCGCAGAACGGACACTTTTTCCTGGGTGCCGTCCGGCATTTGCTTAATGGCTGCACGGACGAAGGCTTCCACCGCTTCCGGGGACTGGTCTCCCACCTCGATGAGCTCCACCTTTTGAATACTGACTGCACCCTGTCGGACATTCATCTTTACGATATCGCCATAGTCCAATCCAGACGCGGAGCGCATCTCCTTTGGAATCAGTACACGACCCTTGCAGTCAATAATTCGGTATGTTTTTTTTGAATTCATAAATAGTATCCCTCCTTCCTCATTACCTCCCGAATAGTGTCGGGGTGAATTCCAAGTTCCTGAAAGAGCCCAGCTAGTTCCTCCGGCAGACGGTTTAAAATATCCGAGGCTAAAATAACAATAGCACCATCCCCCCAGATGATTTCCAAATCACTGTCTGCAGAAATCCCCGCCCCCTCCAGCACCTCTCCTGGAAGATTCAGACCGTCCTCATCCTCTGGTTCATCCTTCTCTTCCAGCGTATTCTCCTCCGGCAGAGCGCACAGTGGTATGGCAACTTCAATCCCTGCCTGCGTAAGTAAAAGAAGTGGAGCTGCTTCATCTCCCCTGAATGCAAGCACCACTTCAACCTGTTCACCAGGGGCAAGCCCGGCAGGAATCACAGGAATAATCAGAAGCCCTTGGGGGTCGACTGCTGCTTTTGTTTTCATAATTTTCAAAATAAGTTCCTCCTTTATAATTTTTTCCGGTTAAGACTCACTGAAAAAGAGTTCAGGATCAAAAAGATTCATTTGTATTGGCCTATCCCTCAGCCGTTCCCCGGTGTCATAGTTGGAGATGAATACCTCCGCGTATTCACTTCCGTTGTCATAGCGCTGTGCCAGATTGTTAAGACGGCTGACTGCTTCTATATGAAAGTCCTGGTACAGTTCCCGGATAAATTCGCAGTCATTGTAGCTGACCAAAAACTTACCCTTACAGACTGACAGCGTATCCCGCAAGCGATAGTGATCTTCCTTTCTGAACTCTACCGCATAATGTCCTTCTGTCTGATAGTAGGGAGGGTCACAGTAAATGAAAGCATTCTCCCGGTCGTACTGCCGGATGAGATCTTCAAAGTCCTTGTTTTCAATGACTGTGTCCCTTAAACGAATGTTGGCCTGCCATAGCAGATGGAAGGTCTTTCGAATATCGAAAGGCTGACAGCCAAAGCTGGTACAGCCGCTTCCGTAGCTGTAGCGAATGAGCTTAAAAAATGCAGCAGCACGCTTGACGTCATTCATTACCGCTTGCTCCGTAAGGATCTGGCGGATGTCCTCATAATCCGGGGGAGGAAGGTGATGCTTGGCAAGATCCAGCTCCTTTGAAAGATACTCGCTGGTGAATTCCTTCTTTGAGAGATACCTGCGCAGTACACTAAATTCATCCCGGCTGTTCAGCGGCAAAAAGTTCAGCTCCCGAACCAGGTCAAGAGTCTGCTCCTTTGCACACTTGAATAAATTTGCCAGGTCGGAGTTGAAATCGTTATACACCTCCATGGCAGTATCCATGGGACGCCCAAACAGCACCCAGCCACCACCGCCGAAAACCTCAATGTAACGTCCGAACTCTTTGGGCATTCGCTGATAAATCAACTCTCTCAACGCCTTCTTTCCGCCCACCCAGCTGATGATGCTGTTCATTTATTCACCTGCCCTTGCTGCGGCGGTTGATCGCATCAACATCCGATTTCATACAGGTTCCATCTGGACTCCAGCAGATGAAACCGACTTGGGGGTATGGGCAGCCATCACAACGTGAGAGATCCTGTGGCAGTAAGACACCATAGCGTTTGGGTAAACTGGTTGCTCCAGTACCTTTTCTTTCTGTTGGTTTTGTATTTTGATTCATGCTTTGCACTCCTTTCGATGAAAATAAAAAAGGCACCATCTTTTTTTCAAAGACAGCGCCCATTTTTAATTAAGTTATTATTAGGTTGTAAAAAAAAGAGCGTATCTCAGTTTCCAATGAAACCAAAGAACGCAAATTAAATTGTTATTTCTATGTAAGACTGGTTATCCAAGCTGCATACCACCCATCTGTTGCCCCTGTTCCTGTTCCAGTTCTTCCAGCGTCATTATACTCCAGCTACTTCCGCCGTTCCATAAACTTACATAGATTTCTCCAACCGAAGTTTTAATCGGCCTCTGCTCCTGGCCTTCTCCAAAGCCATCAGCAGCCTGACCAATGATTGCCTCCTTGAGCAGGTCAAGTTCCTCGGCAGTCAGTTCACCATGTACCCGGCACTCCGCTACTCCCATCAATTTACCGTTAACTGGTTCTACCGTAAAGACATAGGACTGGACATTTCTGTTGATACTGTCATCTTCATCGTAATATTCCATGAGACCGCGCTCTGCTTCATGTGGCATCCGCGCCTTCAAAAGAGCGGCAACTATATCATTTTCATGAGCCAGTGCAGTTCGGTTATCAAGCACCACCGGTTCATTCTCCGTATCACCCCATTCGTTCTTCTCATAGAGTCTGACGGTAAGTGGCATATATAACTTCAATGTATGAAGCTGCTTTGGAATCACACAAAACCGATCCTCACCAGGGATAAGGGCAGGAGTGCGTCCATTATCCCAATCTATGTGGAGCTGACATTGGTCATCAATAAATTTGACTGTTCCTTCAGTGCCGGTCGACACCGGAGAATAGGGATCATTCATTTCGATAAGCCTGATTCGCGTACCAGGTGGATACTGTTCCTTCATAAATTTAAGCCATTCTGGATGTTTCATCATGTTACATTCCTCCCATCTTAATTTCATGTTCATTGATTTGCTCTGCCGTTTCATTCGGTATAGCGGCTTCCTGTTTTAAGTTCATCTTCTGTACTTCAAGTCATATACCGTTAAGTATGCCTGGTAATCCCCGAAGGCAGGATTGCAGCGCAAGCAGTAGCGGTAAGATGACGTTCCATAGTTTTCTACAAGAGTATCGTGTAACAATTTCAGTACCTCACCAGCGTAGGATACATCTTCTAAGTTTTATGACTGATCTGGTTTACATAGTCAAGCATCGGCAATATCTTATTCACCTGTTCTATGAAAGCCTTTTGCAAATTTTTATTATCCATGTTCTGTTCACTCCTTTGTTCGTTGTTTTATCTATTATAAAAGGGCATAAAAAAAGGAGTTTTTCTGCTAATGAAACTCCTTTTTTTAACTCTAGTTTTTTTTAATGCAATACCTTATTAAATATAACGGGCAGTCTACTTCACTTCAATAATTAGATCTAATAATATAATATTAAGTTATTTTTTACTCATTTCTTCGCTTGCTTGTACTGTGACCTGAGAAACTATACTGCGATATTCTTCTGGCAACTCAATAAGCAAGAGTTTAATATTGTTACTTTCTAATAAGCCAATACTTTCATTTTTAAATATCTGATAAAACTCAGGATCTGTAATAATTAAGTATTTACATTCAGCTCCTGTTAAGCTTAAGAAATAACATTCAGCAAATGTATTTCTAATTTTAGCACTAGGTTTGTTTTTACCAGATGTAAACCCGCTATGATTAATAACCTTTGCCACAACCCTATTATCTGGAGATACCCCATCAAATATCTTATATTTTGTACTTCCAATTAATATTGATTTTCGTATTAAAGTAATGTCCAATATCTTTGCGGCCATATCAGTTGTATATTTAGAAACTTTTTTTAACTCGCTTGTATTTGCCATTTTAATACTCCTATTGATTCGTTCCCTTAGTCTTGGTGATATGTATGGATTTTTAGCTTATTGCCAAGATACTCTTCATTCTACTCCTGGCACCAGAACAAGAAAAATTGTTTCTATTCGGCAATTCTGGAATTACCTCAAAACCAAAGCACATCTAATTGATTAAATCCAAAAGGTTTGTGTCTACACATAAACTTAGACATACCGCAGCTACATTAATGTATAAATATTGCCGGGTAGACATCCGTTCTCTTCAACAACTTCTCGAACATGAAAGTATCGCAACAACGGAGATCTACACACATGTTGATGAAAGCCAGTTATTAAAGCAGCCCTTCAATCCAACGTCTCATAAAATTCCAGTCTTTTACACTGCCATCTTCATTTAAAATTCCAAGGTAAATTCCATCCCCTTTGCCAACCTGCCATATTGCCTGAGCAGAATTGTCTTTATCGCTTATTCCATGATCTTTTATATATTTATAAAATCTTTCTTTTCCTAATCCATAGTTTTCAGCTACATATGCAACCAAATAAATATCAATAACACTTGCACCAAGATCAACCGGCCTACATGAAAGAATATGACCTCTAATAATATCTTTCCATAATTCTGGTTGAGATAATAGTATCCTATTTTTAATACCATCAGTTAAATACGCTTTATAACTTCTCTTTTCCCATTGTTTTAATTGTGATGTGTCTCCTCCCAAATCAACCAGTCTGTTAATCATATTTTTCAAATTACATACAGTAGGTATTACCTTCTTCTCTATACTTCTTCCTCTCAATTCATCAGGTAATTTATTTTTTTCTTTTTGTATCAATATATTTACCCCTTTCTCAATTTATTTTTGGAGTTTAATAAATGCAATTATCCAATAATTATGCTATCTGTCCATCCTTTATCATATGCACAGCCCTTAGATTTGTATAGCGACTTAAAGTAAGCATATTATCCCTCACACAAATTCAAATTTTTATTCCATCTACAGCTTTTCTAATATAGTCCATATATTCTCTTCCTGTGGGATTATTATATCTATATCCACTTCCGGGTGAGCCTTCACATATTCGGTAAGCATATCTATCAAATTTTCCTTTGACTTCATATAATCATCCACAATGACATCAACAGAGACTCCAAGACGTTTCAGTAGTAGCGCAGATACCGTCCCAGTCCTGTCCTTCCCTGCTGTGCAAAAATACATTACATTTGATGGAGCATTAAGTATAGTATCCAGAATAATGTCCATCTGTTCATCCACCATACTACGGTAGACTTCATGAAGATGCGCTCTGGATTTAGGCGTATCTCCACCACCCGTTACTGGGAGATGATGATAGGTAAATCCTGCTAATTTCCGTAATGAACATGGATTACGTTCTAGTTCCTGCGCAGAGCGTAGATCCATAAGCGTGGTTATATCATTATCCAATAACCACTGAATCTCTTCTTCTGTTATATGCACTGGTACGTCACTTCTTATGTATCGCATGCCACCAATTGGCAATGCACGTGTGTTTAATGTTGATTTTAACAATGATTTCATCTAGTCTTTTCTCCTTGCCACTCAAACATATAAGTTCAAATTTGTCTTTCTTTCTCATAACTTATTAAATATAATCGGAAGCTACAACACCTTGCAAACTGGAAGTTGTAGAGTTCTTTACATAGATAAAATATCAATTTTTATGCTATCACTGAGCGAACAAACTAAAATTTCTTATTCAGCACGAAATACGATTGACTAAGATTCCAAAGTGTTATTTTATTTCTGAATTGATCCAATCAAGACAAATAACAACCTCAAAGTCTTTCTTTACTCCCTTCTTACCAATAGACGTAATCTTTTGCCCTCGCTATAGAAAGCCAATCGTTCTTCCTTACTGGAGCGAAATTGGTCAGCCAGGATTATCCCAATCAATAATGTTTAATATACTATCATCAAATCCTTCTGGTTCATAATTCAGATTAATTACCCGTTTTTCTGCTTCAAGCAATTCTCGAGAGAGTTCGCAAGTTCCTGTTCATTAACAAGTTCCTCTTTTAAATCTGAGATCAAATCTTTTAGAGCATCCAAAACATCGTCCACTTCATAATCAATGCTATCCTCAATGCCATCTGATGCTCCACCATCTTCGTCAAAGTCAAGATAACCAACTGTAAGTTTGACATAGCCTCTTGCAAGTATTTCTTTATCCGACAAAAGAGAAACTTCTATCTGTTCTTCTGAACCAGCTTCCGGTGTTCCATGAAGTTCATCAAGGGACAAAGTATAAACTCTACAATTTTTACCTAAAATGCTTATGTTTTCCCCATACTCAATACAGTCAGGAAGTTTTCTCTCCATCTTCTCGGATACCATATCAAATTTACCATCCAACCATGCTCTAATTTCATCCAGTAATTCGTCAGTGTCTTTTTCAGAAAAATCAATTGGAATACTCTTTTCATATGAAAGGGCAGTAATAAATGCTTTAGCATCATCCTCTTCCACATCGCTCTTTGCCTGGGTACAAATATCATCATACAAAATTGTTAATTCTTCATAACATGATGAAATATCATTATACTGCTCAAACAATTTAAACATTGCTTGCGCCATATTCGATTCATTCAAGTCATTTTCTAACATATCACTATATTGTGATAACGGTAAAAACCCCATTTCTTCCCTATCGACATCCTCAAGTTCTCTGTACAAAGCTTCTTGCTCATCGTCAATTTCAACTCTGCTTTTTCTTGAATCTCCTCCTAACACAATTTTGAAAGGCAATACTCTTATTTCTTCCGTTTTGCTATTAAGTTCAATTCTACAAGCAAATCTTGCATTATGCTTTTCCAAAATATGTCTCACCTCAACAAAAACATATTCTTTTTCCTCGGAATCCCAAGGGGCATTGTCAAAATCTTCAAAATAACAATTCACATCCATATTTCCATGAATCCATAATGATGCTGTGATTATATCTCCATCTATATCATCTATTGTATGAAGCCTCATACCTGACAGATAGCAATGCTCTAAATATGTCTCTTCATAATCATGCCCATCGGCAATACCATCTCGATCATATGATAATCCATGAACTTCAACACAGCTATTATCAATCATTCTCTTAATTGTCTGGATGATAGAATCATTATTACTCTTTATTAGCTCGAGTGCAGCTGTGTATTCTTCTTCGTTTTTACTTAACGCATTAAAAAGGTCTCCCAATGAAGAAAAGAACAAGTGGTTTTTACTTTTGGTACACGCTTTTTTGAAACCATTATCCTGACTAATGATTGCTACAATCTCATCGCTACCGAAGCGTTTTCTAATCTCTTCGGCAATAAATGCATCAGGAAATTCTTTTCTCTTTTTCTCACTATTCTCAAAAGGTGGACGAACAGCAAAATAATCTTCTAGGATTACTTCAAGGTTTATGCTACCCGTATCAAGTCTTTCAACCTTACAATCCTCCAAAAATTTTGAAAATACGTCTTTTGCGCTTTGATGAATAGTTTTCTTATCGGGTATTTGAACATATATACCCATTCCAATATCAGCTAAGTACTGTTCTGGAAGTATATCCAAATATTCTTTTCTTAACTTTCTTGCTTTTCCGCATACGTCGTCAGTGCATCGGCATATATGTTTTTCTACTTCGCTTATTACAATATTGCTTAGTACGAGCTTAATTTTTCCATTTTGAACATTTTTAACAAGTAAGCTCATCGTACTATCTGTACCAAAGTCAAATTTGTTTGCTTCAAATACATTAGTATCTATTGTAACGTTTAACGGATACTTTATCATTCTTTTACGCCATTGCAACTATCAAAGATAATGCAATCATTCTCCTTTCTTCCTAAATTCCTATTATTTCTCTGCCACCATCAGTGTAGGTACTTGACTATTCAACTCATATGCGAATGGCTTAGCTGGTTTTCCTGACCTGCCTTGAACGAAGATCCACCAATTGCCACTCAACTTTATGTTAGCGGTATGAAAAAACGGAACAAATAAAATTTTGTTATAGTTAAGAAAAATTGAATTCACCAACTCGACAAATTCAAATTTTTCTTTTACTCAACTACATTAGGCAATAAATATAATAGGAAATCCAACTATTGGGTATAATTGCTAATTTCTTATATTCTCTTTAAATTCCGTACAATACCATATCGGAACATTATTTTTCATATCGTTAAACCAATAAAGAATATCTTTATTTAATTTCAATATGGAACTTAAACTCTCTGGTGCAAAATATTTTGACCATACAATAGAAGTTATTGCACTTGCCGATAAGTAATATGCTAATAACTTCCAAAATTCTTCTGGAGGTTTATTGTTAAAATAACCATCAATTTGCCCCGATGCAAATGCTGGGAATTCCATACCTATACGATTAAATTCATACCATGGATCTCCATAATTATTAAAATCGACTGTATGCCAATCAATAACATAAAGGCTTCCATCGTTGGATTTTATCATATTACCCATATGATAATCACCGTGATGGTAACATTGTGGTCTTTCTCTCAATAAGTCTTTATTTGTATCAAGATAGTTTAAAATGATTTCATCACCTTCGAATGGTACACCTTCAGAACGAAATGCTTCTAATCGTTCATCGATGACGGTAGAATAACGTAATGACCAATTATCACTTCCATTAGGGGCTGGTAATCCATGAATTTTATGTAGAATTTCTCCAGATTGTATGCCTAACTTATATTGCTCCTTATCTATAAGTTTTGATAAAGTGGTTTCGACTTCTTCGCCCTCAACCCAACTGAGTAAAGTATATACACTTTTTCCGTCATCACAAAAACCAAAATCAATAGGAAAAGGCATTGGGATATCAAGGCTATTCATATTTTTTATTAATTCAAATTCAGCTTTTTTCTGTTCATATTCAGCAAATTCTGCAACACGAAGCAGAAAATGTTTTCCATTGTCATCTTCAATATAATACTTCTTGTCACCTGACATTCCTTTCTTTATCGGTTTAATCTTCTTAAAAGTATTGTATAAAGGTATTTCCCTCATTTTATATCTCCCATCACTAAAATAAATAATTTCAGTTCATTATTACCATTAACTGCACATTAATCAAGACTTTTTACTCTTCCGGTTGTTTTAAATATAATGGGAAGCCCACTTTAACTTCTCAATTTATTAATTTTGTGATCGAAATAATAATTTTTAACTTATACATTAACCCAGATTAATTTCATCTCCTATATTTTTTTAGTAGTGGTATGAATGTTTCATCGCACCATTCTGGCAATCTATTACAAAACCAATCTTCGTCAATCCACAATTCGTAATGCAATACTATGCCCAATAAAATTTGTAATGCAAAATAGATATCAATTTCATCAGTATTAACCTTGCAACCAGTTGTTTCTTCATAGGCTTTTAATATACTAATTCTACAATTTATTTCATCTACAAAGCAATAAATGCTACCGAAATCCAGCATAGCAGTACTATATCCGAATAAAGAGAAATCGATCGGTATTAGCCCATCATTAGTAATCAAAATATTTGATAATGATAAGTCAGAGTGTACAAGAATATATTCAGCTTCTGAATGCTTTAATTTATCACCAATTAACTCCAAAGAATCAGTCATGATTGTATAATATTTATTATCAAGTCGTTCATTCTTAAGCAAATTAAAAAGAATCTCTTGTAACCTTTGACATAAATTCTTATCATATATTAAAGAGTAATCGGCGTTGTAGCCTTTTGCAGCCATATGAACCTTTCCCAGCATCTCACCTAATTTATACCCAAGTGCTTCGGACAATTCACTTTTGTCTAGAATTCTGCCCGGAAGCCATGTAAGCATTGTTACAACAGTGCCGTCCCTTAACACTGTAACAAGTTCATTATCATTATTCTTAATTGGTGATTGCACATACAAGCCACTGGATTTTAGATGTTCTAAAAATTTAAGCTCATTCTCACGATTTTTAATAATATCGATATCTTTATAAAACGGTACTGTGGTAAATCCGATTTTTGATTTATGTATTCTCAACAGAAACTTATCGTCAATGCAGTAAGTCATATTTTCGTTATGGCGGATTAACTCAGCTTTTGCACCTGTTAAACCATATCGATGCAAAGCATCTCCTAATATATCTAGCTCACACATATTATACCTCTGCTAATATTTATTTTTTTGTTTACAATCATTAGCATAAAACCTACTCTGTTTCCCATTATTGCTATAACATACTCTGTTTTCTTTTCCTTCACCCAAAAGCCCCATTTACATATTCTCTAAAGTTCTAAATAATTTCTTACTACATTAGAAATATTATATAAATACAACTACCTTATATGTCGTTCCATCCCCCGTAGTTATTGCATGATTTGCGACACTGAGTTTTCAAAAATATCACCCTCTTCAAATATTTCTTGCGACCTAAATAAATAACTTCAATACTTTATTTCATTTTATGACAAATTGTAAAATTATTCAATTAAATAATCGTAATTCATTATTCTATTATCATATTCTTCTCCATAATGTAAATCGGGATATTTATTACCCTAAATATCTTTATCCTCATTGTCTCGTATTACAGATATTTGCAAATTATAATGTCAAATTGTCACCTTTACATATCTTCAATAATACACAATCAGCCATGAAAACGGCAAATTAAATAAGGCACATTCTCACCACTGAAAACATGCCTTTTAATATCTATCTCTGATTTACCAAGTGTCCCATCCTATAAGTGAAAATAATAGCCACAAGCAGTCATGTCTGTAGCTTATATTTTAAGCGAAAGTGGACCTCTTAAATGCCATTCAAGTGTTCTCCTTGCCGATGAATATCCCATCCTTTTCCATATCTATAAAAGCACTTTGGACTGATTTTGCCTTCAACTATCCTATGTCATCCGTGGAAGAGCCAAAAAAACGGGGCTAAAAATCGTATTTTTTAGCCCCGTTTTTTGCTCATTTTCCAATCAAAAACCACAACATCTTGTGGTCTAACCCCTACTTTTCTTATCCAAACCACAATACGTCATCATTATCACCGCTCAACATGTCTCGAGTGGGTAAAAAGGATGCCCAAAAGGTATAGCTTCTCTACAATATTGATTCCCCGATTTTAAAGTCAAATCTTCTTGCTTCATAAATTCACCGTCCTCACCACATATTATGTCCATTATA
>JAEZVF010000081.1 GCA_023443225.1 Bacillota bacterium | reverse complement strand
ACAGGTATTTGCAAAATAAGCACCTGTCCTGTTTATCGTATCAATATTGACACCGTATATCATGATGATACCAAACTCATTTTGTGTGTAAGTACCCATGTTAAATAGGTGAGGTAAATTATTATTTGTCGCACTTAAACTATTCTGTAAACTGCTGTTTTCAGAACACCTGTTCGAAAGAAAGAAAGGAATAATAAAATGTCAGAAAAATTAAAACTGGCCAATGGTCAAAACTTTGATTTAATCCCAATGGGGATAGTCACAGACGAAACAAAGAAAGTCCGATATTTTAAATTTACATCTGCCTTAAGCTATGACGAACTAAAATCAATGTTCTTCGATAGTTCAAACCTTGTAAGTATTGATTACATAGGTGAAGATGGAAAAACTTTAAAATCCTACCAAGATTGCGTAAAGACGTTAGTTATATCATTTGTGCCGAGCTATAAAGTAGACGATAACATCACAGCGGATATTTACGTTGTGACAGTTAGCACAGATGCAGTCTTAAGAGGTATAGAAACCATGAACACACAGATAACCGATATTTTTAACACTATCGTTATTATGACAATGCCATAGGAGGAAAAGAGGTGAAAAACAATATGACAAGCTTTTTAAACGTAATCAAAGGCAGCATCAAATCAAAAGCATTTACAAAGGAGTATTACGAATCTGTAATTGCTACATGGAATCTTAGAGGATGGCTAACAGAGGACGAGACAGCAGAAGCATTAGCTTATTTAGAAGAAGTATTTGCAGAATAATTCAACAGCAAGGGTGGCCAATAACTGCCCTTGCAACAAAAATCATGAGCCGGGCAAGGCTCTTTTTTAATATAAAAAAATAATGAAAAGAGGGATATTATGAATAAGGTTAAGACAGGGTTTATAGCATTTTTCTCCGCACTTGCCGGATGGCTCGGGATACTAGCTGTGCCGGTGCTTATTTTGGTACTAACTAACATAATTGACTATGCGACAGGCCTTGTAGCGAGCAAATACAGGGATGAATCAATCACTAGTCACAAATCCCTTAAGGGGATAGCTAAAAAGGTCTGTATGTGGCTTTTAGTAGTTGTAGGGGCATTGGTAGACCAACTTTTATTATACACTGGTCAAACAGTCGGGATAGCGTTACCATTTACATTTTTAATCGCTTGCGTAGTTGCTATATGGTTAATTTGCAATGAGATTATAAGCATACTGGAAAATATGGTTGATATTGGGGTGGAGTTACCGCCTTTCCTTGCTCCACTAGTTAAAAACATAAAAAAGCAAGTAGAGGATAAGGCAACGATTAAGGATGGTGACCAATCATGAAAATAGCTTTAACGGTTGGCCATTCCATCTTGAAAAATGGCAACATCACTAGCGCGAATGGTGTTATCAATGAATATAAGTATAACAAGGCTCTTGCGCCACTCATAGCAAAATACCTAACCAAATTAGGACATCCAGTAAATGTTATTATTTGCCCCGAAAAGAAGTTCAATATCTCCAAAGATGAATCCACCTATAAATTAAACCTAGTCAACAATGGTAATTATGACCTGGTCGTGGAATTACATCTTAATGCGTCAACCTCTTCATCCGCAAAAGGGTGTGAAGTGCTTTACATATCCAATAAGGGTAAAGAATATGCCGAACGCGTACAATCCAATTTAAGCACGTTATTTAAGGATAGGGGCATAGTTCATAGGGATAATCTTTATATGCTGACAAAAACGAAACCAGTAGCCATCATGTTGGAAACATTCTTCTGCACATCTGTATCGGATTGCAAGACTGGGGAAGATAAAGACAAGATTGCAAAATTGATCGCGGAGGGAATTGCGAATAAAAAACTTCCGGTTGAGGTTGCAGAGGAAAAGATATACCGCGTACAAGTCGGCGCGTTTACAAGTCAAAAAAATGCAAATGAAGTGCGGGCAAGACTTAAGACGTTAGGTTATGATGCTATTGTAGTTGCAGATAAAAAGTAAAAGTAAATCCCCTCTTTCCGTTATGGATTGAGGGGTAATTTTTCGTTCATAATAAAACCACCCCCAGTTAAAGGAGTGGTTGCGGTTTTTTGATTCCAGTTACAATATTTATTTTATCTCGTCAATATCCAATGAATATCCAAGCACTTCTCCTACACTCTTTACTTTCCCTTTCAGCGTAACTTTATCGCCCTTATTCATCTCCATCACCTTATCTTTTTGTTCATCAGTTTTCATGTAGCACTGAACATTTATAAACGTAAACCTTTCATCGTCAGGAGCTAGAGATATATACTTTCCGCTACTGTCAATATTAGATAGTATGCCTGTTATCTCAACATATTGTTTGTTATATTTTTTCTCTGCTTTCATGGCATTAGAATCCAAATCATTCAATAATTCAGATACTTCATAGGCAGTGTACTCAATAGGATTTTCTTTTTCTTCCGGCTTTTCTGCATCTTTGTTTTTTGCGTCGTCTGAAATTTCTGTATTAACTTCTTTCAATGTATTATCGTCATTATTTAATGCACCAACTACGATGAAGAAAACTACAACACCTATAATTATAAATTTCAGCCTTCCACCCTGTTTCTTTCTACAATTAGGGCAAATCTTAGCCTTTTTATCAATCTCGGACTGACAATGTTTACACTTTTTAATATCTGACATGGTATAACCTCCCTGTATTTTCTTTATATTGATAATTTATCCCATTTGCCAATAAAATACAAGGGTTATTTTCTAAGACTTTTTATATATTTCTTATACTTCTCTATTTCTAGTAATTCCTCATTAGTAAAATCTTCGGGATCTTCGCCAATAATCCAAGATATAGAAACGTCGAGTATTTCAGCCAACGCAAACAAAACCGACAAATTAACATCCTTTCTGCCAGTTTCTATATATGAGTAAGTGGATTGACCCATTCCAAGTTGCTTACATACTTCTACTTGTTTCAATCCTTTATTTTTCCGAGCAATAAATATTCGATTTCCGATACTGATAGCATTATACTTCATCTTAATACCCTCCAAGAGGATATTACCATAAAGTGTATTTCTTGTGACTATAAATTGACAAATATCGACTATAGAGATAAAATATCACTATATGCGATAAATGATAAAAAATTCACAAAATAGAGGGGAGTTGGTACTTGAAAACGAACAAGTGTTCTGATATAATGTAACTAATTTCACCGCTGATAATTATTGCGAAAGGGGAACGTGACATGAATGAGGATTTCGAGGAACTAGTTGTTAAGAGATATACAAGCGCCTTGGCGGAGAGCGAAGAGTTTAAAAGTATAAGCGCAAAATGGGAGGGAGCCGAAGAACTAATTGACGTTGTTGCCAGGGTGTGTTACCGCGGGGGTTGGTTAGACAATAATACTTTGTGTAGTCAAAAATGTAGTTGCAATCCATTAAATATAGCAACAAAAAGAACAGAATAACAGAAACTTGTTAAAAATTTAGAACGGGTGGAAAACGCCCAAAGGCTTGTAAATACTGCATTTCGGGCGTTCCATTAATTTTTACTGTCTAGACTAAGGATCTAGTCCGGGCTAACTGGGTACGGGTTCAAGTCCCGTCGACTGCAGTTAATAAATGAGGAATCAAACTTTCGGGCTTGGTTCCTTTTTTAGTAGTCAATAATCGATACAAAGCCGTGTACATCTTCGGGACAGACGATAATATAGGTATTCAAGGCAACTATATATTGAAATCCACTTGGTGTTTGTAAGGAAAACTCCTGCATTTATACGTATAGTGGAATATAGAAATTGAAATCAATTTTACACGCATATAAAAAGAAGAATCAAACTGATCGGTTTGATTCTTTTTTTTCATATGGTTAGAAGGAAGAAATAAGAAATAATGGTCAATGAGACAACATTCAAGCAAGAAAATGAAGATTTTTTCAGAATAAATGACTAATAACTACTATTGCAAAATGATTATTTTAGGTGTATTATAATATTCGTGAACGAGCACGATAATGTGTATACGTGGACTAGAGGAGCAAAATATCATGGTAACTATTAAAGATATAGCCAAATTGGCTAATGTATCTAGAGGGACTGTTGACAGGGCCTTAAATAATAAAGCTGGTATAAAGGCTGAGACACGAGAGAATATAATCAACATAGCAAAGGCATTAAATTATGAGCCTAATGAAATAGGAAAAGCTCTGGTATTAAGAAATAAAATCAAGTTGGGATTTATTCTAGAACCAATAAGTAATCCTTTTTTTGGTGAAATATTGAAAGGAGTTAATGAAAGTGCTAAAGAGCTTAATAAAAAGGGAATAAGCACTGAAGTTTACGTTATGAACACGTATGAAGAAGAAGAACAGATAGAGCTGATTAGAAAGTTAAAAAAATCTAAAGTAAACGGGCTGGCTTTAACTGCGATAGATTCAGAAAACATCAGAAATGAACTGGATGAATGTGAAACAAATGGAATAAAGGTAGTAACTTGCAATACTGACATTACACATTGCCAGAGAACATGCTTTATAGGGACTGATCATGAAAAAAGTGCAAGAGTTGCAGCTGAATTACTTGGTAAGCTAGTAAGTGAAAGAGGAGAATTTTTAGTTGTTATTGGCTATAGGTATATCCTTGCACATAGACAAAGATTAAAAGGATTTGAAGATAAAATCAGAGAAGAGTACCCCAGTATTCATATAAGAAAGGTAATAGAAGTAGAAGAAGACGACAAGATTGCATTAAGCAAGACACTTGAGTCCTTGGAAAATATACCTGACATTAACGGAATCTATATTGCTGGCAATGGGATTTTAGGAGTTGCAAATGCAATAAAAATGAAAAACAAATCACAATTGATTAAAGTAATAGCATATGATTATGCATCTTATACTGTAGATTTAGTGAAAGAAGGAGTAATTGACGCGGTTATTTGCCAGGAACCAGTAAAACAGGGTTATTTTGCTTTAAGAATTCTGTATGACTTAATAATTTCAGGTAAACAACCAAAGAATGAATTTTTAGCTACTAGTATAGATATCCGGCTAAAGGAAAATATTGACGACATTTTTGATAACAAAGATTTTTTTACATTGTAGTTTTAGATAATACTATAGAATTCTAAAAATTGAAGATCCAAATCACTTAAAAAATTTATAAAAATTTAAGATATTGAGTATTAAGAATAAAATTATTTTGAAGAGGCTAGAGTGGTTATTTAGTATAATTCAATATTTCTTACAAGGAGAATAAGGTATGATAGAAAAAATAATTGCTATAACAATGTGGGAATTTTCTTGGCTCGAAAGAAGATGGCCGGGGGCAGGATATGAGGATTGGGATAAGGCGTTGGATGGTCTCAAGACTAGAGGGTATGATGCAGTTAGAATTGATGCCTTTCCGCATCTTGTTGCAATTGATCCCAACAGAGAATGGGAATTAATGCCTCACTGGAACCAGCAGGATTGGGGAAGCCCAGCTATTAATCATATCAAAGTACAACCTTCACTTAACCAATTTATAAAGAAATGTAGTGATAGAGGGATAAAAGTAGCATTGTCTACATGGTTTCGTACAGACAGGGACAATTCAGCACTCTTGATTCCTTCAGCGCAGAAACATGCTGAGATTTGGATAAAAACACTGGAAACAATAGATAATGAAGGACTTCTTGACAACATATTATATGTTGACCTTTGCAATGAATGGCCTTTGGAGGTTTGGGCTCCTTTCTTTAAGACAAATAATCCTAAAAGAAGCTGGACAAGCCAGGATTCAGTTGATTGGATGAAAACTGCTGTTGAGACAGTCAGAAAAAGGTTTCCGGAATTAAAATATTGTTTTTCAATTACTAATGATTTTGATAAGTGGAAAGGAGTAGATGTAAGCTATTTTGATTTACTTGAGCTACACCTGTGGATGACACAGTGCTCAGATGAAGAGTTTTTCAAAAGGATAGATTATAATTATGAACGATTTGATTCGAGTGGATATGAAAATGTAGTAAAATATGCAGAGAGACTTTATCAATCATGCCCTGATTACTGGTTGTCAAAATTAAAGACTGGGATTGAGAACTTAGCTGATTGGGCTTCAGATGTAAAGCTCCCGATAATTACAACAGAATGCTGGTCAATTGTAGATTACAAAGACTGGCCATTATTGAACTGGGGATGGATTAAGGAAATCTGTGAATTTGGTGTTAATGAGGCAATTAATACCGGAAAATGGAGTGCGATGGCTACCAGTAATTTTTGTGGGCCACAATTTCATGGAATGTGGGACGATATTGAATGGCATAAAAAGATGACAAATAGGATTCATCAAGGAGTTCATATATGAGAGGATTTTTATATAGGATTTTCTCTGCATCAATCCGTATAGCGATGGATATGGCCACATGAGCCAGTTGTTAATGCTGCTATTGTTATACCGCCATGACTATATGGTCTGAATCATGGATGATTGTTGTGACTTATTTAAAAATGTCTCATGAAAATGAAAGATGCTGGTACTATAACTGCGGTAATGGAAAGAGGAATCAAACTGATCGGTTTGGTTCCTTTTTAGGTAGAACATTATGGCAGAAGTATTAATGGTTGAGTACGATGAATATTCAAAAGATTTCTCTAATAAAGGTGTAGAAATTGGATTTTTGTAGTAATATGAGAAGTATGGAATAACTTATATGATAAGTATGTTAGCAGTAAGCTTGTATTTGTAACATGTATATTTGAAGAAAGATTGGAGGCTTTTTATGTCATTTATAAAAAAAAGAGGCAATTGTGAGGAAGCTCGTTGTATTGTTAAATATGTTAGTAACAAAATGGAAGGAAAAGAGACTGTACTACCCGAAATTAGCTATGATTTACACAAAGAAGTATATGAATTATTTGATCGGTTTTTTAAAAATGAAGAAATGATTTCAATTTCCGCAAAGGATTTACTTGGACTTGTTACTCAGATGAGCAACCATGATGTAAATATGTCCCAGATATCCTATGATCTAAAGGATTTTGCAAAAGAAATAGCAGATTTGAGTGAATCAAACCTTGCTATCGTAGAAGAAACGACTGCAAGCATGTATGTAGTAACAGAAGCAGTAAATAATTCATCCTCAACCCTGGAAAGACTCGCTGAATCTTCTGCGAAATTGATTGAAAGAAATAATGAAAGCATAAGTAAATTATCTGAAATAAATAACCTGAAAGAAAATGTAATGGAGAATTCAACTATCATGAGTGCTAAGATTGATGAATTGGTTGAATTGACCAACAAGGTAAATGAAATTGTGGGTAGTGTTGGTGCCATTGCAGAGCAGACGAATTTGTTATCTCTAAATGCAACCATAGAAGCTGCAAGAGCCGGAGAAAATGGTAAAGGATTTGCGGTTGTAGCTGCAGAGATAAGAACGCTTTCTGATAATACGAAGAAAAGCTTAGAGGGAATGAGCTCTTTTATGTCCCATATCAAAGCTGCAGCGGCGAATGGAAGACAAAGCATGGTAAATACGATTGAAGCTTCCACAGAAATGAGCAGTAAAATTGATGATGTATATAAAACCATGCAAAGTAATATGGAATTATTGAATAGGACAATCGATGATGTTCAAGTAGTGAATACAACAATGTCGGGAGTAAAAACGTCTACCAATGAAATTAATGCTGCAATGGAAACATCTAGTGCAGATGCAGAAAAACTTAATTTTATGACCCAGACTATTTTTAAAGATTCAGAGAAAAGCGCGGAACTGGCGACTCAAATAACAGAGATTGATGATAGCCTATCTGAGATTACTAAGAACTTATTTGCTTCCTTGAGCGGCGGTGTACATAACATTACCAATGAAGAATTGAAGGCCAATATACAGAAGGCTAAAGCAGCCCATAAGAATTGGATGGCAACTTTAAAAACAATTGTAGATGAAGGGAAAGTATATCCTCTTCAAACAAATAGTACCAAGTGTGCTTTTGGTCATTTCTATCACACGATTTCAGTAGAGCATCCTTCCATCAAAGAAGATTGGAATGCGCTTGAAGAAATACATAATAAGTTCCATGTTTGTGGCCACAAGACAATTGATTCCATCAAAAGTTCTCATAAGTCCGAAGCCCTGAACTATTATGCAGAAGCTGAAAAGCTATCCAAGCATATATTTGAATTGCTGGATAAGATTGAAAATGAAGTTGATGTGCAAACGAAAAATGGAGTTCGATTAATGGGGTAAGAAATACTGTTAACGAAATAAATGAGCATTACACAATAAAAACCCGGAGCTAGTTTTCTTGTATGTTATTTGATTACAAGAAAAATACTCCGGGTTCTATTAACATATTCTATTTGTACTTCACATTAACTGCGTAATCTATGTTCGTTGGGCAAAAGTCAGAATATGTGCTATATGGCATTATCTTTATATAAACGAAATCCCCTTTTTTTACTAGGTCTTCATCACTTGATGAAAGTAAATTTAACATATATTTGCGTATTTTTAGTAAAAGCAAAGTTTGGAGTTTTAAGGATGTTTTTTGATGTTCCGGTGTAAACCAGTGTTTCATTATTATAGATGTCAATATTCCAACCTAGTTGAACATCTTCTGTATCTATAGATGCGGGGCTGAAATCTATGTTAAAATATCCATCTTCCGTAGTTTCAAATTCGAAATAGTCTTCATCAGCATAAACATTATACCCTTGAATTACCACCGAAATCAATATAAAGCATGGAACCTATTGATTAAGTCTTGCGTCTAATTACTGTAGACACCGAAATCGTGATTATAAACAAGACATAACAATCAATGTTCTCGTTACATAAATCACTCTAAATGAAAATGGAGGAATCAATATGTTTATATCAAAATTATTAAAAGGATTTATGATAGGGGCTTGTATATCATTATTATCAACAGGAGCAGCATTTGCAGCTACAACTGAAGATAGTCTGGCTATAAAAGCAATTGATGCTGTTGTAGATGATGTTTTATTAGAAAAGCACAAAGAGGTAGACCAATCTGTATTTGTAAATAATGTTGATAAAATTAAAGAAATGGGTTTTGAAGTTGTTTATACCAGTCCCTTAGAGACTTATGTTGAGGTTGGTATTACACCTTATAAAGAAGAATTTGCCAACTATCTGTATGAAGAGTTTGGTAAAGATGAAATCAAAGTGGTAGAAGGAGAAAAAGCAGTGCTTTATACCACTACGATAGCTGAAGATGCACCAGATGCACCGGTATCGGATGAAGAAAATGGGGTAGTTGGTGAGGACATTACGTTAGAAGAGGGTGAACTTGGTATTGTCTCGGTGGATTCAGAAGATGATGTTATTGCTGTGGAAGATTCTTCGAAAATGGCAGAATCCGGTATAGTCGAATTAGCGCCAAATGCAGGACAGGAGGAGACATCCTATGTGCAAAAGACAGAAGAAACTGATCATGGAAATAATAATTCATGGTTGATTTCACTCATCTCTGTAGTTGGTGCATTAATTTTGATTGTCGGGGTTGTAACGATTCAAAATAAGAAGAAGATAACAAATCGTAAATAATAATAACCACCTAACCTTTAGTTTTTAACTTGTTTTGTGGTATGTACATATACCAAAAAATATGCTAAAATAGTAATAAATAATAGACTAAAGGGAGAAGTGGCAGAATATGAAAAAAATAGCAGCAATTTTTATGAATGTATTATTAGTTTTTTATATGCTAACAGGATCTATTTCCGTCGATGCGGCTACAAAGCTTCAGGCGCCAAAGAACTATAAAGGAAGTGCTAAAATAACAAATCAGCAGGAAACCGTTTTAACCGTGACATGGAGCAAAGTAGACGGTGCAGACGGTTATGAAGTTTATTATAGAGATCAGGTCCCCGGCGAAGAGAAATGGGAGCCTTGGTTTTTGAATGAGAAAACGAATAAAACGACTGCAGAGGGTTTTATTATTGATGGAGTATTTCAGATGAGAGTTCGTGCCTACAAGGGGTCAACTTACAGCGACTATACGGAATCAATTACGGTTCAGGGAGGAAAAGGTATCATATCCGGTCCCAAGGCGGGTAGTGAAGCAAAATTAAATAAGACAAAGGCAACTGTCAATGTCGGCAGTACGGTACAATTAAAGGTTGATAATGCAACCGACAAGGTAAGTTGGAAGTCCTCCAACACAAAAATCGCAACTGTAAGTTCAAAAGGTCTAGTGAAGGGTGTTAAACAGGGAGAAGCGACTATAACGGCAACAATCGGGAAAAAGAAGCTTACTAGCAAGATTACAGTAAAGAAGACTTCGATAACTGATACCTACAAGAGCATTCTGAATAAGAATATTTCTGAATCAAATTCATTTGCATTACTGGATATTAATAAAGATGGTAAAAAGGAATTACTATTAAGTAAATGCGATAGTGCAGCTTCGATAGATTGGGACGTAATCGTCTATTCTTATTATAACGGCAAGCTATATGAATCAGAAATTAACGGTCAAAGTTATCCTGGATATATTAGCAGCCAAAAGGCAATTGTAGCAGGCGGAATGTTTAGCTCCAATGAATTTGTGGATATTTTTGTATTAAAGAAGGGCGTCTTAACTAGCATCTATAATAGCGGCTCTCACCTAATATATATCGAAGATACAGGTGGATGGGAATCAGAAGCGCTGCTAAACGGAAAGGCAGTTTCCTTTAAGGAACGTGAAAAAGCAGATAAAGAGGCTGGAATTAATGATTCTACGAGTATTGATTTTTATGAAGTAACCAAAGAAAACATAAAAAAATATGTTAAATAAATGATTTTTTAAATATATATAAACCTTAATTAATAGGTTAAAAACTGTTTTCACATTTCGTGGAAGCAGTTTTTTTAATCATATGAAATAAGCCTGGGCGAAGTGATTGTTGGAATGGGAGATTTTTCTTGTGGTTTTCCTGTGGAATCAGTATAATAGGATTAAATAATTGCTTTTTATATAGTTGGATTGAATTATAGGGGGATATGCGAGGTGTAGTTATGGAATTCAGAGAAATGAAAGATAACGAAATAGAGCAAGTTGGTAAGTTACATAACGAGTTAGCATATTACATCCAAAAAGAAACCGGAGATGCTTATTTTGATTATGATAATCTTGATCTGCATAACATAACGGAGCATCTTAAAAGTTATATCAATCATCCATCAAGAAGAATCTATATTGCTGAGAAGAGTGGAGAAGTTGTAGGATTTATTGCAGGTGAAATCATAAGTTGTTTCTTATCAATATCTAGTATACAAAAAGTCGGCTATATTTCAGGTGCTTATACCAATCCATCTTTTCGGGGAAATGGCATAATGAAAAAACTAGAGAATTGTATCATCGATTTCTTTCAACAGAACGGGATCGTATATGTGGAAGTTAATTTTATAACTGAAAATAAGATTGCTAAGAACTGTTGGGAAGGCTTGGGATATAAAACCTTCAGGCAACAAGCACGAAAAAAATTAGATGATTAGTCTATATTGCTGACTGAACCCGTGATTATGGATAAGAAAGGTGGCTCTAACGTGAAGTTACTAGCAATGTATCACTCCAGTGTTGGTAATACAAGATTAGTTGCAGAATTGCTACATAGCAGATTAGAAATGACACAGGAAGTAGAATTATATGCAATTGAAGAAATAGGTGATTCTTTTCCTTTCGAAAATTATGATGGATATATTATTGGATTTCCAACACATCATGCTCAACCGTCCATAAGCATGATAGAGTTTATTGATAATATGGAGAGACTACAACATAAAAAACCGGCGTATATATTTACAACTTGCGGATGGTTTTCAGCGGACGCATTAAGAATATTTGCTAGAATATGCATAGATAAAAATATCATACCAGTATTATCTCAATCATACCGATGTGCGGCAACGGATGGAGTGTTGGTTGCCCCATTTATTAAGGCACTTTTTACTTATGAAAAAAAACTAGTTAATAAAATAGAATCTGACACAGAGAGAATTATCACTGTTTTCGATAAAAAGCCAAGAATTAATCTACCGCATCTCCAATTAATTAGTGTACTAAATTATCCGAACAAAAAGATCGGAGAATGGATAACATTAAATATATTCTTGCATGAGGGAAATTGTACGAAGTGTGGAAAATGTATAAGAAATTGTAATGGTAAGGCTTTAACCGTCGGAAAAGATAGTTATCCAAAGTTTGATAAGAGTCATTGTGAAAAATGTTATAGGTGCATTCATCACTGTCCTACAAAAGCATTGTCATTAAGTAAAAGGAAACTACCAAAAAAGCAGCTGACGAGAGAGTTTTTTGATTCATATAAAACAAAGATTATTTCCATGATAAAAGAAAAAAGTGAATGATTCTAAGAAAACCATCGCAGTTGCGATGGTTTTCTTAACTTTACGGAGATATTTGAATAAAAACACTTTTTCAACAGCCTCTTCACTATATCAGGGGTATTATTTTAGTTATACCGCATTGTGGCAGAATGCTGCAATTCTATCAATTGGAATATCAGTAATCGAGCCTACAGAACGTTTGTGGTGGTTTCCTCCACCATTTTGACATGAGCCATTCATAGTACCGTTGCTGGAGTCATAATATTCTTCTGAATGGTTGCATACATCGCTGATAGGGCAGGTAGGAGGTGAGCTTTGGCGATTAATAAGTCGTATAAATTCATTATTAACTTCCATAAGAACACCATCAAATCCGCTTCCGGAAGCACCTCCACTAGTTGTAAAAACTAAAACATTTTCTCCAATAAACTTACGAATGTGTTTTACAAACCATTCATCTCCACCGTTATTTCCGTTACAATTAGATCCATTACCATTAAATGACATATGAAGTCCTCCTTTATAAAAACAATTATTTGCTAAATGGCATTGTGTGTGAAACATACAATTTTATCAAATGGTATATCGCATATGGAACCAGTCTTAAACTTTGAATGCTGTGAACCTTGTGCATAGACACCGGATGATTTGTCACAGATGGAAGAGATTGGGCAATCAGGAGAAGAACCTTGCTCACTTAACAACCTGACAAAATCACACTCGATTGATAAAAGAATACCTTCAAATCCGGAGCCAGCATCACCACCTACTGTTGTAAATATTAGCACATCTTCACCGATGAATTTCCTCATATGGCGAATTAAGCATTGATTATCTATAAACCTATTGTTGTTACTGTTATCAGACATTGAATTTCCTCCTTTACTATTTGTTTTAAAGATTTATTAAGCTTTTGTCATACTTCATAATATGACTTCAAATACGTTATGTGACATAAAATTAACTTATTTTTTAAAAATCTACAATTTATTTCAACAAAATATGATGAACACAATTCACATAAATACTCATAAGATAAATCAGAACCAGAGTAAAGTGAGATGATTTAATGTACCATTATTTCAATGAATTTCCACAATATATTATTCATAGTAGAAAAGCAGGCATAATGAAAGCAAAGGCAGAGCAGCTGGAAGAATTACCATACCAAGCTGAAATTGCAGCAGATAATTTGACAATACCATGGGCAATTGCTCTTAGCGAAGATGGTAAGATTCTATTTACTGAGCGGACGGGAAAAGTCCGTGTTATCGAAAATGGCATACTTCGCCCGGAACCACTGATTACCTTGGGACCTCCTTTTGCCAGTGTAGGGGAAGGCGGGTTAATGGGGATCGCATTAGATCCAGACTATTTACAGAATCATATGTTTTATGTGATGCATACGTATAGAGAAGACGGGAAGATATATAATCGTATTGTTAGACTATTAGAAGATGAAAATGAGGCAACCATTGACCGGGTTATATTTGATAAAATTCCCGGAGGCCAGGCTCATAATGGAGGAAGAATAAAGATTGGACCAGATCGTAAATTATACATTGCTACAGGTGATGCAGGAAATCCATCCTTGGTCCAGAATCTTAACAGCACTGCAGGTAAGATATTACGTTTGAATCTGGATGGCAGTATACCGGAAGATAATCCATTTCCTGGATCTCCAATTTTTAGTCTGGGTTTTCGGAATCCGCAGGGTTTGGCTTTTCGTGATGAAAATGTCTTATATGCGTCGGAACATGGGCAAACGGCACACGATGAGATAAATCTGATACGCCCAGGAGCAAATTATGGTTGGCCCATTGTTCAAGGAGATCAAGAGACAGATAGAATAGATGCTCAAAAACCTTTATTGCAAAGTGGAGATGTCACCTGGGCTCCATCTGGTATAACTTTTGTGACACAAGGACCTTGGCAAGGTAAACTATTGGTTGCAGCATTACGTGGAGAGCGGCTGCTTGTAATTACATTAAACGAGGATGGTACGGAGGTTTTAGAGGTAGAATCCTATTTGGAGAATACTTACGGGCGTCTTAGAGAAGTCGTTGAAGGAATCGATGGAAGCATTTATTTAACAACCAGCAACATGGATGGCAGGGGAAATGTCCGCCAAAATGATGATAAAATTATCCGCCTAATACCAAAATAAATAAAAATCAACCTTTGACATATGGAGTTATTTAGTATACAATACAGACAGACAGTCGGTCTGTTTAGGAGGAATCATAGGATATGAGAAATAGAGATGCAGCTCTGCGAAGACAGGAGATAATGCAAACAGCTCTAAAGATGTTTATGGAAAAGGGATATGAAAAAACTACCACAAATGATATATTGAAAGCTTTAAACCTTTCTAGGGGAGGGTTATATCATCACTTTGAATCCAAAGAAGCTATATTAGATGCTGCCATAAAAGAACTCTTTTTATCTGAAATTAATAGAATAGCCACTATGATAGACAGTGATTCAATTTCAGCGCCTGTGAAATTGAAATACTTAATTGAAACAGAATCCCCCACACAGCCAATGCTTGAGGAAGTAAAGAATATAGTTCTCACAAGATATAATCCAACCTTAATTATGCATTTACTTAAGATAAAGCTTGAAGTGATTACTCCTTTATTTACAAAAATTATTGAACAGGGGATTGGGGAAGGGGTATTTGATTGTAAGTATCCAGAAGAGGTATCTAAGATATCCATTATCCTAAGTACACTTTTATTCACAGATACTATGATTTCCATGACAGTAGAAGAGGCTGACAGAATGATTACAGTTTTCCAAAATGCAGCAGAAGCTATGGTTGGAGCAAAGCCAGGAACATTTGATTTTATGAAACAATCCATAGAAATTGGCAAGTAAGGGAGTATTACTTAAGAAGGGGCTATTTATGAAAAAAGCAATCATTATTGGAGCGGGGATATCCGGTTTGGCTACCGGATGTTACTTGCAGATGAACGGGTATGAAACTGAGATTTTTGAAAAACACAATATCCCGGGGGGCTTGTGTACTAGCTGGAAGAGAGGCGGATACAATTTTGATGGATGTATCCATTGGTTAATGGGTTCCAGTAAAGAAAATGTATTTTATAAGTTATGGTCTGAATTAATTGATATGAATCAGATTGAGTTTGTTGATCATTCGGAGCGGGTTTCCATTGAAGTCAAGGACAATGTAGACAGATATGGGAAAAAAGTATTTCACCTCTATACGGACCTGGATAAGCTGAAAGATTATCTTCTAGATCTTTCTCCAGAAGACGGATCACCAATTAATGAATTTATCCATGCAATTTCATATGTAGGTAAATTTCAATTACCGCCACTCGCGGATAAAGCACCACAGGTTAGAACCATAAAAGATAATGTTCAGATGATAAAATACCTCCCTTTGTTGAAGTTTATGAATAAATGGGGAAAAATATCTAATGTTGACTTTGCAAGGCGTTTCCGGAGCCCATTTTTACGAGAGGCTTTTGAATTATTATATGATGGAATAGAATATACGCTTCTTATGATGATAATGCAATTGTCATTTTACAGTAAAGGCTGTGCTGGTTATCCAATTGGTGGTTCCCTTTCTTTCGCACAGCAGTTGGAGACGAGTTATAACAACCATGGCGGAATCATTCGGTATCAAACAGGTGTTATCAAAATTCTTACTGAAAACAATGCTGCTATTGGCGTAATGACAGAAGATAATCAGGTAATGCATTCAGATATAGTAATATCTGCAGCAGATTGGAATTTTACCATCTTTCAAGCCTTAGAAGGCAACTATACAGATAAAGTTATAAGGGCTTTGAAAAATCAAGAGTCTCTGAAAGTGTTTGAATCTGCTTTTCTAATCTCTCTTGGGATTTCCTGTTTATATTTAGATACCCCGCATCTGCTTCGTTTCCCTTTGGAGAAACCCTTAGAATTGGAAGATGGTTCTGAATATACCCGTATGGAAGCACATCTTTATAATTATGATAAAACAATGGCTCCAGATGGGAAGACAGCATTGATTGTTACACTTACAACTAAAAATGCAGACTATTGGATAGACCTTCGCAGGAACAATCCTGTAAGATATAAAGAACGGAAAGAATGGATTGCCAAGGAGATCATCGACATATTGGATACTAAGATTGGAAATATTAAGGCAAATCTTGAGGTTGTAGATGTTGCAACACCTGCGACCATAAAGAGATTCACAGGCAATTGGAAGGGTAGTATTCAGGGGTGGATGCCATCGGAGAATCTGTTTGCATCTTCACCGGTAAAGAATACCCTTCCAGGCTTAAAGAATTTCTATATGGTAGGTCATTGGATGGTACCAGGTGGTGGACTTCCCATCGCCTTACAAACTGGAAGAAATCTCGTTCAGAACTTATGTAAAAAAGATAAAAAGAAATTTCAAATTAGAAAGATATAAAAACAAGAGCAGGTGGTATTTTACGGATAGGCGTGAAATGCTACCTGACTTTTTCTATACTATTAATAATAGGAAATAAATAATATTGCATGATTGGATTAACAAATATTTGAAGTTTATTACAAATTAAGCTATGATAAGGGGTATGGATGTATTAAATAAGGATAATCAAAATGAGAATCCTGCTTGCAGAAGACGAAAAAGTAATATCGCTGATGCTTGTAAACAAGGGAGGGGTATCAATGAGTAAATATCAGGGGACATTCAAACGATATGAGAAAAAATATCTTATCAATGAAATAAAGTATAAAATGATTAGACAAGCGTTAGAAGATAAGCTAAAAATAGATAATTACGGTAAAGTTACAATTTGTAATGTCTACTTTGACACTCCAAATTATCAATTGATCCGTAAATCTTTGGAAAAGCCGGTTTACAAGGAAAAGTTAAGACTAAGGAGTTATGGTACACCACAGGTTGGAGACAAGGTATTTATAGAACTGAAAAAGAAATACAAAGGTGTAGTTTACAAAAGAAGAGAAGAAATGGAACTGCTAGTGGCAGAACAGCACTTATATGAGAAGAAACCATTAGCAAAGCCTACACAAATTACTAATGAAATTGACTGGTTTATAAGTTTTTATAAAGAAGTAGTTCCAACGATGTACATTTCCTATAACAGGATTGCCATGTATGGGATAGAGAATCCGGAACTTAGAGTTACCTTTGACAGCAATATCTTATGGAGAACAGAAGAATTAAAACTAGACAAAGGTTCTTGGGGTAACACGATATTGGAGGAAGGTTATCGAGTAATGGAGATTAAGATTCCTGGTGCAATGCCTGTCTGGCTTTCCCATATCTTAGATGAATTAGATATCTACCCCACCTCTTTTTCGAAGTATGGAGCAGGATATTTAATATTAAAAGAACAAAAGAATATTCAGAGCAAAAAAGGAGAAATTAGGTATGCTTAACTCAATTATGGGAAGTAGTTTTTCAATAGGAGTATTTTTATTATGTATGGTTTGTTCCATTGTACTTGGGGCAGTGATTGCTATAGTGCACTGCCGATTTGGTAATAGCAGCAAAGGATTTGTAATGACAATTGCCCTGTTACCGGCTATTGTTCAGATGGTGATTACGCTTGTTAATGGTAATTTAGGAACAGGAATTGCAGTTATGGGAGCTTTCAGCTTGGTACGTTTCCGTTCCGTACCCGGTAATGCAAGAGAAATAAGCAGTATTTTTTTAGCCATGACAGTAGGACTTGCTACCGGAACCGGATATTTGATTGTGGCGGCTTTATTTGTATTAATTATTGAAGCAGTAAGTATTTTTTATTATTTAACTGGGTTTGGAGAGCCTAGACAACGGGAAAAGGAACTTAAGGTAACCATTCCGGAGGGCTTGGATTATACGGGTATCTTTAATGATTTATTTGAAAAGTATACTAAGAAGTATGAACTGATTAATGTAAAAACAACAAATATGGGAAGCCTTTTTAAACTAAATTATAGAATTAATTTAAAAAATCCAACTGAGGAGAAAGCATTTCTGGATGAACTCCGTTGCAGAAATGGTAATTTGGAAATTTCTTGTGGCAGGGTTGCATATGGAAATGAAGAACTTTAATTGCAATATTCAAAGTAAATGAAATATAAGAAAAAAACAGCATGGTAACCAAGAAATCTTTCATGGGAATACGGTTGAGGACGTTGGTGAGGAGTATTTTATAAGGAGAACATACTCACAATCAATGAGGAAGGAATTTCTATATTGACTGGCACCATTATTGATTGACAGGTTGTGATAGATGCAAAGATTTCCGATAACATATAGTTGGTTAAAGAGCTGGCAAACGTGAAAAAATCATGCTTTGCCAGCTTGTTTTATATCATTTCTGTTGGATAATATCATAATAATAAAAACATACTACAAATAATGTCACAGTAAAGCTTAGGAAAGAGGTGCTTCATGAATGCGATAGATGAAATTACAATTCTGCAACTTCAAGAAATGTACAGGAGAAAAGATATATCCGTTAAAGAAATTGTAGAGGAATACTTAAAGAGGATTACAATCTACGATCGGGGAGAAGGTAGCCTGAATAGTATTCTTGAAATTAATCCGGATGCTTTATCTATTGCGGAAGAATTAGACAAACACCGTCCGGAATACTCCAGTAGATTATATGGAGTACCAATTCTATTAAAAGACAATATAGATACTGGTGATAGGATGCATACATCTGCAGGTTCATTAGCATTTCAGAACTCGTTTGCAGGACAGGATGCAAATATAGTAAGAATAATGCGGGAAAAGGGAGCTGTGATTCTTGGCAAAACCAACATGACTGAATTCGCAAATTATATGACAAAAGGCATGAAGCCCGGATACAGTTCACGAGGTGGAGAAGTAAAATCACCATATAAGAAGAATCATGACCCTTCTGGCTCCAGTACCGGCTCTGCAGTTGCCGTAACCGCCAATCTTTGTACCGCAGCAATGGGAACAGATACCGCTGGTTCCATTCTGTCACCGAGTAATAACAATGGCATCGTTGGACTTCGTCCAAGCACCGGTAAGTTAAGTATGCAAGGCATTATTCCGGTAAGCCGGACATTAGACACTGTTGGGCCTATGACCAGAACAGTAATGGATACGGCTATTATCTTTTCGGAACTGATGAATTCGGAGCTTATACTGAATGGAACTGAATGGAATATAAGTCAAACTGTTATTGGGATAGATTATGATACCTTTCAGGCCCTGACGCCTGAGGAGGAGAAAAAAGCAGTCACCATGATGAAAAAATTAAGAAAGTCAGGGGCAATCCTTCAGAACATTCATGTACCGAAGATACCGACAGAGAATCTCAATATAATAAAACGTTATGAATTTAAGTATTGCATAAATAAATATCTGGAATCCAGAAAAGACCCTGTCATACGCTCTCTGCATGACATTATTGAATTCAATGAGAAGAATCCTTTGACTGCTTTAAGATTCGGACAGACCTATCTCATCGATGTAGAAAAGAATACTAGGGGTGATTTAAGTGAAACAGTTTATCAAAGAATGCTTAAGGAACGGGAAAATACCATAAAAGATATGATAGATAGGTTGAGCAAAGTGGACGTATGTCTTCATTTTCATGAGAATCTAATCATACAATACACCGGCTTACCTTCGATTACCGTACCAGTTGGCTTATATAATAATGGCACACCAAATGGAATCTTTCTGACCTGCCTTGAAGACGAGAAATTATTACGCCACGCACTTGCAATAGAGAAGGTCATTGGAAAAAGGCAGGGCTCTAAAGCGACAGCCCATGGCAATAGTATATAGCTTGTAATATCAGACAGGTAACCAAAAGCAATAAAATCAAAGCTTTAAAAAGAATAAGAAAATGATACATTTGGGCTTTTGACACCGTACCAACAAACTAGTTTTGTAAACTATTCACATCCATTACACTTTTGGTAATAATTATATACAACAAATTATACAAAAAGATGTTGACAGCTGTCGTATGCTATGGTATTTTAGAATAAAGGAGTTGTCAGACAAGTTGAAAATTGGTTACCGCAAAAATATTACAGATGAGATAGTAGAGTATTTAAAAGAAAACATTATTTCCGGGGTATGGAAACCTGGAGACAAAATCAGTTCAGAACATGAACTGACTAAGATGTTGCAAGTAAGCCGTGCAAGTGCAAGATATGCAATTCAACATTTGGTTGCGATTGGGGTGCTAGAGAGTTACCAGGGAAAAGGTACTTTTGTTAAAAGTATACCGATTGAAAAAATCGATAATAAGTTCAGTGTAATGTACAAGAATTCTGAGATGCAACAACTTCTCGAATTTCGTAAACTCATTGAAGTTGGCAGTTGCCGAATGGCAGCTAGTCACATCACTAAACATGCCTTGACTAAGATGACAAAAGCTCTTGATATGATGAAGGCCAATATGGGTAATAGTGAAGTTTTTATAAAAAACGATATTGATTTTCATATGGAGATATTAAAAGCGACCCAAAACAAGCTAATCGTAAACAGTATTTTGTATACCGAAGATGATCTTTTGAAGCAACAATACTGGTCACATAGCAAAAAAGGTGTAGAAAGTGCAATCTATTATCATGGTGAAATTTTGGATGCTTTGAAACAAGGTGACGGTGAATTGTCCGCACAAAGAATGGACGAGCATTTAACTAAAGCAATCAATAATTATATTCAATAACAGAAGGCATAAGATAAAAGTAATAAATGAAACATAGCTTAACTTGTCAGACAACTTACAAGATGTAAAATAAGGAGGATAATTATGAAGTCAGCAGTGGTTAAGGAACCGTTAAAGTATGAAATCGTAGAATCGGAGATTCCAGAATTAAACAACGAATATGAAGTTTTGGTAAAAATGAAGGCAGCAGGTGTATGTGGATCAGATTTCCATCTATATAAAGGTGAAAATCCATGTTCCACTTATCCCAGAATTCCTGGTCATGAAAATGTAGGTGTGATTGAAAAAGTTGGTCCCAAAGTTACGAAAGTAAAAGTTGGTGACCGAGTAGTAGTAGATTTAATTATTACCTGCGGAGAATGTTATCAATGCAAGATTGGTAGAGAAAATGTTTGTGAGAGTGTAAAAGTACGCGGTAGTGGTACAGATGGCGGCTGGAGAGAGTATTTTACAGCGCCGGAAGATGACGTATATATCATACCGGATAATGTTTCGTTTAAAGATGCAGCTTTGTTAGAGCCATTTTGTATTGGAGAACATTGTACGAACAGAGGCCGTGTGACAGCAGATGATACTGTGTTTATTCTTGGAACAGGTACCATTGGAGCCATCATATTACAGGTATGTAAAGAAAAAGGTGCAAAGGTTATTTGTTGTGATATAAATCAGGAGAGCCTGGAACGCGCAAAAAAATATGGTGCAGATTTTGTTATTAACAGTAAAGAAACAGATATCATTCAGGAAGTACAGAAAATTACAAAAGGTAAAGGCGTAACCGTTGCATTTGATGCCGCATGTTTCCCTGGTTCTTTAACTTCTATTCTGATGCCAGGAATTTTATGTAATGCAGGAAGAGCGGTTAGTTTAGGATTCACAACAGCACCGGAATCCATCTCACAGGCTATGATTGACCAAAGAGAATTGGACATTATTGGTTCCAGAATGTCATGTTATCAATTTGAAAAAACAGCTAAAAAATTTGGTGAAGGTAAATTCCAATTAGAAGGTATTGCTACTGACTTTATTAAATTCAGTGAAATTGATAAGGTTTTTTACAATATGGAACATCCAGATCCTAAAGTAAAGAAAATGGTTATCTTATTTGACAATGAGTAGTATTTGATTCAGACAATAGATTAAGGACGATTCAGCAATTTATATAAATGCAGGATTCATATAAAATTCAGGAGGATATGAAAATGGTAAATGATATGTTTGACGTAACAGGAAAAAGAGCAATCGTAACAGGCGCAGCACAGGGATTGGCTCGCGGCATGGCAGAAGGATTCTTAGAATCCGGATGTAAAGTAGTGCTTATGGATATCTCCGATAAACTAGATGAAACGGTTGAAGAATTCAGAAGCAAAGGCTATGATGCACACGGAGTAAAAGGAAATCTAGCCGAAAGAGATGAAATCTACAGAATGTGGGATGAGGCTATGACTATCCTTGGTGGAATTGATATTTTAGTTCCAGCAGCTGGTATTCAGAGAAGACATCGCTCAGATGAATTTCCTATGAGTGATTGGGATTTGGTATTAGCGGTTAATCTGAATGCTGTATTTATCCTAGATCAGTTGGCAGGTAAAGAAATGATTAAGCAGGGAAGCGGAAAGATAATCAACATTGCTTCCATGGTATCCTGGTTTGGTGGAATAAATGTACCTGCATATACGGCTGCCAAAGGTGGTGTTTCACAGATGACCAAGACAATGGCAAATGATTGGGCTCAATTTGGTGTTAATGTAAATGCTATAGCACCTGGATACATGGCTACAGATATGAACACAAAAATCATAGAAGACCAGAATAGAAACAAGGAGATTACAGAACGTATCCCTGCTAAGAGATGGGGAACACCTGATGATATGAAGGGTATTGCATTATTCCTTGCATCAAAAGCAAGTGATTATTTGAATGGTGCCATAATTCCTGTAGATGGTGGTTATTTAGTTAGATAATCAAAATACAGAAGTGAATGAGTGATCGTGATAGAAAGTAGGTAGAAATATGTCAGTTACAATTAAAGATATTAAAGTTATTTTAACTGCACCAGAAGGGATTAACTTAATCGTTGTCAAAGTTGAGACGAGTGAAGCTGGGTTATATGGATTGGGTTGCGCTACTTTTGCATATCGCCATGTTGCAGTAAAATGCTTGATTGAAGAATATTTGAAACCTTTACTAATAGGTAAAGATGTATCAAATATTGAAGAGCTTTGGCACTTAATGCATATGAATGCATATTGGAGAAATGGACCAATTGAGAACAATGCAATTTCAGGTGTTGATATGGCATTGTGGGATATCAAGGGTAAGATGGCCAACATGCCGGTTTATCAGTTGTTTGGTGGAAAGTCAAGAGAAGCAGTTCCTATTTATCGACATGCAGACGGCCGTGATGTAAAAGAATTATGTGAAAACATATTAAAGTATCAGGAACAGGGCATAACACATATCCGTTGCCAATGTGGGGGGTATGGTGGAGGACAGTTCCAAGATCCGCCAGCAAATGCACCCGATAACGCTCCAAAAGGTATATATCTAGATTCTCGAAAATATATGAGGGAAACTGTAAAATTATTTGAAGATATTCGTTCTCAAATAGGTTTTGATGTAGCCTTATGTCATGATGTTCATGAAAGAATCCGACCAATAGAAGCAGTTAAATTTGCCAAAGAACTGGAACCCTTTGATTTGTTCTTCCTAGAAGATGCAATACCATTAGAGGAAATTGATTGGATACGCAAATTACGAGAAGAGACAACGATACCATTAGCACAAGGGGAATTATTTAATAATCCTGCGGAATGGAAACATCTTATTACAGAAAGATTGATTGATTATATTCGTGTTCATATCAGTCAGATAGGTGGAATCACTGCTGCTCGTAAATTACAGATATTTGCAGAACAATTTGGAGTCAATACTGCTTGGCACGGTCCTGGAGACATGTCACCCGTTGGACATGCTGCAAATATCCATTTAGATATTGCTGCGCATAATCTAGGTATTCAGGAATGGTCTGGCACAGAGCCTCCAAACTTTGTTATACAGGAGCTCAAAGGACCGAAAGATGCTCTTCTGGAAGTATTCCAAGGGTTGCCAGAATATCGTAAGGGTTATGTCTACCCAAATGAAAAGCCTGGATTAGGAATTGAAATAAATGAAGAAGCAGCTCTAAAATATCCATGTGAAAATACCGTTACCGTTTGGACACAAACGAGACGATTGGATGGAACACTACAGACCCCCTAAAATCAACATTTATTACAATAATTAAGCAATTGATATATCAGAAAAAGGTTCATTTTTATAAGGATTGTTATTTCTATGTCAATGTTGCACAATTATAAAAGTCTATTTTAAATTAATCATATATTTTTGCATAAAATGATTGACAGTTATAACTCTATCTGATATATTAATTATACAAGTTGACGCAATTACTAATTGATATACTAAACATAATGTATTTAAACAACGCATAAAGCGTGATATAATATCTAGTAAATTATGGTTAATATATTAAATTATGAATTGCTAGACAATGACAGTTATGGGTTATCAAAACTCATGATGTCAAATTTTAATCATCTATTTTCTATAGGAGGAAAAATATGAAAAAGAGACGTTTAGTAAGCCTTATCCTTGTACTTGCAATGTTTTTAACCGCTTGTGGTTCAAAAGCTCCAAGTACAGGTGACGCAACAGGTAATACTACAGGTGGAACAACAACAAATGAAGGTACCGGAGATACAGCTACAAATGCTGGTGAGGAAGACAAAGTTGTAAATATTGCAATTTCTGAAAACATCCTTACAATGGATCCATTGGATTGGTCAGCTCTTCCAAGCCTTTCAGCAAACCTTATGACTTATGATTGTTTAATCGAGAGTGATCATGAAGGTAACTATACCCCTCAACTTGCAACAGAATGGGGCGTTGCCGACGATGGTGTTACTTGGACTTTCAAACTTCGTGAAGGAGTTAAATTTAGCAATGGTGAAGATTTCAATGCAGATGACGTTGTAGCAACTTACAACCGTTTGTTAACAGAAACCTCTCTTGCTGTTGCAACAACCTACTGGCCAGTATTAAAAGCAGTAGAAAAAGTTGATGATTACACAGTGAATATTATTCTTAGTGAGCCATTTGGACCTTTTGAATATTCCGTATCAAATACTTTCATTATTCCTGATCAGGAATTCGCTAAAAGAGGAATTCAGATGTTCGCAGAGCAAGATTGTATTGGAACTGGTCCTTGGGTTTTAGAAGAATGGGTAGATGGACAATATACTCACTTTGTTAAGAATGAAAATTACTGGGGCGATTTCAAGTCCTACTATGATGAAGTATACTTCCGTCATATGTTAGAGCCTTCATCAGCAATTGCAAGTCATTTATCTGGTGATATTGATGCATATATATCAGCTGGTGGTATCTCAACAGACATGTTACCTTTATATTCAGGTTCTGAAGATAAAATTGAACAAGTTTCTATCGCTTCTGGTACATTCCAGTATTTGGGATTCCAGTGTAAAGAAGGTTCTCCTTTTGCGAATAAAGAAGTTAGAAAAGCATTTTCTTTAGCAATTGACCGTGAGTCAATCATTAACAACATCTTAGGTGGCGGTAAAGTTCCAAGTGGTATCATCGTAGACACAGGAATGGGATTTGATTCAAACTTAGCACCTTATGAATACAATGTTGAAGAAGCAAAGAAAGTATTAGAAGCAAGTGGATATAATGGCGAGCCTATCGTATTATCTTCAAATACTAATACGTTAAAAGCAGAAGAAATTCTTCTTGCAGTTTCCGATATGGTGAATGCTATTGGTTTTAATACAACTGTAGAAGTTGTTGAAGGCGCAACCTTAAAGGATATGCGTGCAACAGGTGATTATGATGCATTTATGGTTACCAACATGCATCCAGGTGGAGACCCATATTCTCATTTAACAATGCGTATTTTAAATGATGCTCATCACTCCAACTATGTAAATGAAGAATTAAGTAATTTAGTGAAAGCATCCAATGCAGAAACAGATCAAGCAAAGCGTGCTGAGATTATCAAACAAGCAAATCAAATGATGGTAGACGAATTTGGTCCTCACATCAATTTAACACAGTTAACTACTGTACAAGCAGTAAACTATGGTGTTAGTGGATTACTTCTTTACACAGATGGTTACTTCAACTACAGATATGTAACTCATGATCCTTCTTTAGTAAAATAAAGATAAAACGTAGTAGAAATTAATTTCAATTGCCGTTTATATGGGATAACCGTATAGACGGCATTAAAAAAGGAGCGGAAAGATGCTATTAAGATATATATTAAAACGACTGGGACAGACATTAATTGTATTATTCTTTGTTTCTGTTGTAGCTTTTATGCTAGTACGAATTGCTCCGGGTAACCCAGCGCGTATGATGTTACCGGATGATGCTACAGACGAGCAAATCCAAGAGATGGAAATCAAACTTGGACTCGATAAACCATTAATCGTTCAGTATGGAAAGTATATGGCGGGGGTTTTACAAGGTGATTTAGGTATGTCAACAACTTATAGAACAAGTGTTAGCAGTATTCTTGCCAACAGACTCCCATCCACGGCAAGATTAACACTTTATACAATGGTTTTGTGTCTTGCGATCGGTATACCTATGGGTATTATTGCTGGCGCAAAGCAGGGGACAGCAATTGACTTTTTCTCCATGTTATTTGCTTTACTAGGACAATCCATGTCGCCTGTTTGGCTGGCTGTATTATTGATATTCGTTTTCTCGGTTAAGCTTGGTTTGTTACCAGCTATGGGTGGAGCAACATTTGTAAGTATGATTTTACCATCGGTTACTCTTGGATATCCACCAGCTGCACAGGTAACCCGTATGGGACGTTCCGGTATGATTGATGTATTAAGAGAGGATTATATCACTGCAACGTTAGCTAAAGGCATTCCAAAAAGAACGGTATATACAAAATATGCATTTAAAAACGCACTTATTCCTATTGTAACAATTGTAGGACTGCAAATTGGTGGATTCCTTGCGGGTGCTGTTATCGTTGAAACTGTTTTCTCGCTGCCGGGAATCGGTCAATTAACCTTCCAGTCTGTTGGTAACCGAGATTATGCAATGGTTCAATCAATCCTTTTGATAATTGCTACATTATTTGCGTTAATTAATCTGACTGTTGATGTTATTAACTCACTGATTGATCCTCGAATTACATTAGAATAGGAGACACAAAATGGACAGAAAACTGATTATTAAACGAATGCTGAAAAGTAAATTCTTTATGGTAGGATTTACAGTAGCAGCGATTGTTATCTTTATATCCATTATTTCACCTTTCATTGTCAAGTTCGACCCTGTTCAGAACTCGCTAACAGAACGTTTAAAAGCTCCTGATTTTTCACAAGGGTTGAATGGTCATATCTTAGGAACAGACGAGCTTGGTCGTGATGTGTTTACACGTCTCCTTCTCGGAAGTAGATATTCCTTGGCAATAGCAGCAGCGGTTGTTACTTTTGCAGTAATTATCGGTACAATTTTAGGTGTTATAGCTGGTTATTTTGGTGGTATAGTAGATTCCTTCATCATGCGTGTATGTGATGTTTTCCTTGCTATACCAAATATGATTCTTGCAATTGCCGTAATGGCGGTTATGGGAGCAAGTATAACAAATCTTGTTGTCGTGCTGGTACTGACCGGTTGGGTACAATATTGTAAACTAGCCAGAAATAATGTACTTGTCATTAAAAATATGGAGTTTGTTCATGCTTCCAAAGTTTTAGGTGCTTCTCAATGGAGTATCATGTTTAAACAGATTTTCCCTAATATTACGACACAACTTTTAATATTATTAAGCCAGCAGTTTGGATTTACTATTTTGTTAGAAGCAGCATTAAGTTTCTTAAGCCTTGGAATTCAGCCTCCAACACCATCTTGGGGTAATATGATTTCAAACGGACGTAAATATTTATCTACAAGTCCTTGGTTGTGTTTCGCGCCAGGTGGAGCGTTAATGCTAGTGGTTCTTGCTTTTAACTTCTTAGGCGATGGACTTCGTGATGTCCTTGATCCAAAGAGAAATTAGTTACTATTCAAAAAATTGGCTTGGAGGTCGATCATGGAAAAATTATTAGAAATAAAAGATTTAGAAGTTGAATTTAAAACCGAGCGCGCCGTAGTTCATGCACTCAATGGTGTAAATTTAACTATTCACAAAGGAGAATCTCTTGGGCTTGTTGGTGAATCTGGAGCTGGAAAGACAACGGTTGCATTATCAATCTTAAATCTTCTGGCAAAAAACGCAAAAATAAAAAATGGAAATATAGATTACGATAATAAATCTGTTATGAAAATGTCTGAAAAAGAACTTTTAGACATGCGTGGTAATAAAATATCAATGATTTTCCAAAATCCATTAACTTCCTTAAACCCTGTATTCACAATAGGTGAGCAGATTGGTATGGTATTAAGAAGACATAAAGGTTTAAATAAAAAAGAAACAGAGCAAAAAGTAAAAGAACTGTTAGAGACAGTTGGTATCGCAGGATATCGTTTGAATGATTACCCAAATCAGTTTAGTGGTGGTATGAGACAGCGTGTTGGTATTGCAGCTGGTATCGCATGTAATCCAGAGTTGTTAATTGCAGATGAACCGACTACGGCTCTTGACGTAACCATTCAGGCACAGATTCTTGAGTTGATGAAGAAGCTGCAGACGGATTATTCAACTTCTTTACTTATGATTACTCATAATCTTGGAATTATTTCAGAACTTTGTGAAAAAGTTGCAGTTATGTACGCAGGTCGTATTATTGAATATGGAACGGTGAAAGAAGTGTTTACAGATCCGAAGCATCCTTATACCGTAGGCTTGCTTGGTGCACTTCCAACACTGGATGGTGGTAAAGAGAGATTGCATGCAATACCTGGAACAATTGCTAACCCACAAAACTTACCGGATGGATGTCGTTTCCATCCAAGATGTTCCAATTGTGTGGCAAAATGTAAAACTGAGACACCTAAAATGGTTAAAATCAATGATAACCATTATGTAGAATGCTTTATCCATGGGGAGGTGTAAAAATGGCAAAAGAAATGAAAACGAACCAAAAACAGCCATTAATCGAAGTAAATCATTTGAAAGAATATTTTGATATTCCCCGTAAAGGTAAATTACATGCAGTAGATGATGTAAGTTTTAAAATCTATCCGGGTGAAACATTAGGTTTGGTTGGAGAATCTGGTTGTGGTAAAAGTACAGTAGGTAATGTAATTATGCGTTTGCTGAAAGCTACCGATGGCGAACTTTTATATAAAGGAAAAAATGTATTTGAAGCAACAAAAGAAGAGGAACATGAATATACGAAAAAAATGCAAATCATTTTCCAGGATCCATATTCTTCTTTGAATCCGAAAAAGACAATCAAGAAGATATTAAGTGAAGCATTTGAAATTCATGGTTTGGCAAAGACCAAGGAAGAATTGGATAAACGAGTGAATGAAGTATGTGAAACAGTTGGTATATCAAAAGACCTTTTGGATCACTATCCTCATGAGCTTGACGGTGGTATGAGACAGGTTGTTGGTATCGGCCGTGCCCTATCCTTGCATCCGGATTTCATTGTTTGTGACGAACCGGTATCCTCTTTGGATGTATCTATTCAAGCAAAAATTATCAACTTACTCATGGACTTACAGAAAAAAATGAATTTATCCTATTTGTTTATTTCTCATGATTTAAGTGTTGTAGGTCACATCTGTAACCGTATTGCGGTTATGTATCTTGGACAAATTGTAGAAATAGCAGATAGAGATGCCATCTTTAATAATACAATGCATCCTTATTCCATTGCTTTGCTTAGTGCAGTTCCTAAGGTAAATGTAGATAAAAAAGTATCTCGTATCGTACTAAAGGGTGATGTTCCGAGTCCGATGAATCCAAAACCGGGATGCCGTTTCGCTAACCGTTGCTGGATGGCAAAACCGGATTGTTCACTTAAGACACCAGAACTCGTTGAAGTAGAGCCAGGACACTGCGTTGCATGCCATTATGCAAAAGAGTCCCGTCAAAATATGCTTAATGCAGCGACTACCAGTATTAACGATAATTAGTTTTAAGGGGGCTTTATGGGTGGTAAACCGATAAAGCCCCCTATATATAGTGAATTACATTTTGCTTTAAGAATAGCCTATTAAGAGGTGATGTATTGAGAAACCTACAGTTGATTAAAAGATGGGAAACTGAGAACAATAGAGAATATGTTTTCCGACTCTTACGTTATAATATTATGTGCCTTCGTATGATTCCCGGAGAGATTATAAAAGAAAATGATATTGCAAAAATGCTTAATGTCAGTAGAACTCCGGTACATGAAGCTGTCCTGATGCTCAAAGAAAACTATCTGGTTGAAGTACTTCCTCAGAGTAGTTCAAAAGTTTCTTTGGTAGATTTGAATATGATGAGAGAAGGTTATTTCTTAAGAAGTATTTTAGAAACAACAATCCTGCGTCAGATTGCAGGTAATGTTTCCTCTGAGATGCTAAAACTAATGAAAGAGAATTTGAATAAACAGGAGCAAGTTTTGGAAAACCCTGATCTAATTGACGAATTCTTTGTACTAGACGATGAATTTCATGGTATATTCTACCAAGCCGCTAACAAACCTAATATTTGGACTATGGTAAAAAGCGTAAGTTCTCATTTTGATCGAGTAAGGCATATGGATGCTATTTTGATGTCAGGAAATAGAAAAAAGTTAAGTGAAGACCATAGAAAATTATATCAAATGCTGATGTTAGGAATTGGTTCTGGGGATGATATAGATGATTTTTATGAAAACCACATAGGATCTTACAAAAATGAATTTGATAAGATGTTAAAGGCTTATCCGGATTATTTTCTATTATAAATGAGACAAATTGGTACGTACAAAATAGTTATCCTTAAGGGCTTGTTGCAATATTTTTAACGTTATCACTTGCAGAAACATTTTAAGATGCAAGTTTGATAATCTTATAATTTTGTAACAATCCCTTTTTACATAAGAATATTAATAGTATAATTCATAAATACTATTTGACATCAATAAACGAATTAGACTATGATAAACTAACAAATAAATCAGAATTATTAGACAGGCAAGAAATAAAAAGAAGAATAGGTGGATCTTAATATGGCAGGAGATATGATCAATGGTAATCCCAGTAAATCTTTGTTATTGTTTGCTGTTCCGATGATATTAGGAAATATATTTCAACAAATGTATAATATAGTAGATTCTATTGTGGTAGGAAACTTTGTAGGTCCCGATGCATTGGCAGCAGTTGGAATATCTACATCAATTACTTTTCTTTTTATAGCCTTTGCAACTGGTATTAGCATCGGTTCCGCCGTATTTATTTCACAACTTTTTGGAGCAGGTAAACTCGGAGAAATGAAGACTGCAATCAGCACCGTATTAATATCGGTGCTTTGTCTTAGTTCCTTTTTAATGATTGTCGGATTAACAGCTAATAAAGCTATTTTAAAATTTATGAATACTCCCTTTAATATACTTGAAGATGCGCAGACCTATCTTCAGATATATTTTTCTGGGATAATTTTTTTGTTTTTATATAATGCCTTAACTGCAGTTTATAATGCTCTTGGTGACTCAACAACACCACTAATTTTTCTAATTATATCTGCCTTCGTTAATATAATGTTAGATCTAATTTTTGTTATTCGCTTCTCTATGGGAGTAAGTGGTGTTGCATGGGCAACCTTAATTGCTCAAGGAATATCTGCTACTTTGTCTTTTTTGAATCTTATCTATCGTATTAAGAAGATGAATGTGAAAGAAGAGTCCAAGCTATTTGACAAACATATACTGCTGAAAGTTAGTAAAATTGCCATTCCTTCCACCATACAGCAGTCTATAGTATCTATAGGGATGTTATTAGTACAAACTCTTGTAAATGGCTATGGATCCGTAGTAGTTGCTGGTTATACAGCTGCTACAAAAATTGACAGTATAGCGATACAGCCAATGGTTAATGTAGGAAGTGCAGTATCTACCTTTACGGCACAGAATATCGGAGCAAAAAAACCCGATCGAATAAAAGCAGGTCACCGTGCCGCCTTAGTAATGGTAACGACGATTGGATTAACCATTGCAGTATTACAGTTTTTATTCGGAGAGAAATTTATTGGCTGTTTTATTAATGTCAAAGAGAATCCGGAGGTTGTTAAAGTAGGGGTTGAATATTTGCGTGTTGTGTCTGTATTTTATTTTGTAATGGGTGCGATGAATGTTACAAATGGTGTATTAAGAGGAGCTGCGGACATGAAAATATTCTTGGTTACTACCTTAACCAATCTTACTGTACGGGTAGTGATTGCATATGGTGCTTCGTATTTTATTGGAGAACGAGCTATATGGTGGTCAATTCCAGCCGGATGGTTTGCTGGCCTTTGTGTTGCATATATCCGTCTTCAGAGTGGAAAATGGAAAGAGAAATCTATGATACGGTAAAATTCGAGCTTTTTTAAATGGTTTACTTGTATACTATAGATGGTAAACTAATATATTAATGAATTGACATTTGAAAAATCTAATGATACAATAAAGCCAAATAAATACTTTTAAGGGGTCGGTTATGTTTATATCATTAGAAAAGTTGAAGATATTAAAGAGAAAAGAATCAGAAAACAATAGGGAATATGTATTCAGGTTACTACGATATAATATAATGAGTTTGAGAATGTTACCTGGGGAGGTTATTAAAGAGAGTGATATTGCTCAGCTTTTAAATATCAGTCGTACACCTGTACATGAGGCTGTTCTGATGTTAAAAGAGAATTTTCTGGTAGATGTTTTACCGCAAAGCAGTTCAAAAGTATCGTTGGTTAATTTGGAAGTAATGAGGGAAGGTTACTTTTTAAGAAGTGTTCTTGAACCAACCATTATACGTCAAGTTGCTGGGAATATTTCCCCAGAAATATTAAGGCTGTTAAGAGAAAATATAGAAAAACAATCAGAAATTTTAACAAATCCAGATGAAGTAGATGAGTACTTTGCATTGGATGATGAATTTCATGGATATATTTATGCGGCTGCGAACAAATCTCATATCTGGTCAATGGTTAAGAGTGTTTGCTCTGATTTTGACCGTGTTAGACATATGGATACCATATTAATGTCTGGTGATAGAAGACAGTTTCGAGATGATCATCATACGCTTTATCAGTATTTGATGTTGGGAGTAGGACCGAAGGACGATATTGAAGGTTTTTATGATAAACATATCGGAGCATATAAAAAGGAATTTAACAAAATGCTTACTACATATCCAACTTATTTTGCGATGTAGATATATTATATAATGAATAATTTCTTCTATTAGAAAGACTAGGCAATAGCCTAGTCTTTCTAATCGTGTGCCGTCGGTTAGTCGCGGCCTCTTACTCTATTATAACTCCTACGTTTAAATAAGGTAATGTTATTTTGTCTTCCAATAATTTATATGAGACTCGATAATTTCTTCTTCCAGTTCTTTAAATGGTCCGATTACTGTAATATCTTTTTGCCCTTTAGCAAATATATCACGTGAAGGAAGATTAAAAGTCGGGTTTTTATCATTATCACCGGTTAATTCCAATAATTTCGTCTCAGAGAGTCCATATACAATAGTACCGACATTCGTCCAATAGCAAGCACCGCAGCACATTACGCAAGGTTCAACAGTAGTATACATCGTGCAATTCCAAAGAAATTTTTTGTCGTATAGATGGCCTGCTTTTTCAAGGAGCATTGTTTCAGCGTGCCCGATAGAGCAGTTTTCCGTTACTTCAAGATTACCCTGCCGAAGAAGAATAGTACCATCAGGATCAACTAATATAGATCCGAAAGGATGATTTCCAGCTGCAGCAGATTCTTTTGCTACTTGGATAGCTTCTTTCAGATAATAGATATGATCATGTTTAAACATAATTTTGCCTCCCTGAATATGGTTTACCAATTGCTTTCGGACCAAAATTCTTGCTCCCAAAGAAGGTAAATGTGAATAGTGTAATAGCATATGGCAGCATTCTTAGTAATTGATATAGAAATATATGTGTAGCTCTTCGCTTTTCTTCTTTCTCTTATACATACATTCCGTCTAATTAATAGATTCGATGCTATTCATAAATTAGAAACAAAAAATATAACTAGTTTCTATCAGCTATTATAGTTAATATTACATGATTCTTCCTTAAATGTCAATAATATTTAGCTGAACTAAATAAAAATTTTTAGCAAACTACACAAAATTTTATGTAATACACGGATGAAGAATCAGATATCATATTAAGAAGTATTATTACGAGTAATTCGAAGTGATAGAAGCTGCAGCATTATCATGATACCCGCTGACTTAGATAAAGTATAAAAGGAAAAAGCCTGTTAAATACAGCTATTTGTAATAGCTATTTTTAACAGGCTTTATTTCCCGGCGTATAAATCAAAATAATATATATGAATGACACCCGTAATATACGGCATAATTCCGAATATGATAATCTAAATTAGACTAATGGGTGAAACTATATAACAAAATTAATTAATTAATTAATCAATTAATCAACTTTCCACAGACCAACGGCAGGAGTTTTAACAAAATAGATCTCTTCTCCATTTTCTAGTATATTCCAACCATCCTTTAAAGTCTCTGGATTGTAGAGTGTAGCAGCTTCATTATAATCCATCCATTCGTAACCGACACTGTTTATTTCTTCTTTAGATAGATTTTCAGGTTTGGTTGCGTAGGTAATTGTAAATCGTCCGTCAGAAGAACCTTGTATTAAATGCGCAGCTGACATGATTTTATTTTCGAAGGCACCCTTATTGAACAAATCCAAGATATAATCTCTACCTTTATATCCATATTTGCGAGTCATCTGATCCATTTCATCGTTTTCACCAAAGGCTTTTATACCTGGTGCAAGCAAGATCAGTTCACCACCATCTTCAACGGCCATACGTGTTCGATAAACACCTTTGTTTCCTACCCAGGTAGTTTTTAATTCGCTAGGATCAAGATATGCAACCATCTTCTTAGCCTTACGTTCTACATGACAGATATTTAATTTTGAGGCGAGTTCAACGCCTTTTTCAAAAGGTTTTCTTGAAGAACCGATATACAAACCATTTACAGTAACCTTTTCATCTTCAACGGTAGTTACAGTCTGAATATATACTAAGGGTAGGTCTTTTAAGAAATGATCCTGAGCATAGTCAAATACCTTTCTTGCTGGTGTATCAGATACACCTAAAGCTTTTTCCATACCACAGATTGCGCTTAACATATGTGATTTATTAATCATCTGTCTTCCGCCAATACCTACAAAGATATTCTTACTGTAATTTGCCATTCCAACAACTTCGTGAGGAACAACCTGTCCGACAGAAAGGATTAAATCATATCCTCCATGGATAAGTTTTTCATTCACTTCTACTTCGATATCCGTTGAAAATAACCCTTCTGATATTTCTTCAACATAAGCCTTAGGAACTGTACCGATAGAAATCGTATCACTTTGCCAGCGGTGAATGAGTATTGCTTCATCTGGTACCACACCAGCAAACATCTTTTGTTTTTCTTCTGCATCCATTGGCATATGAGTTCCAAGTGCGGGCATTACATGAACGGTGGCGAATGGACTTAACTTTTTATATAAAATCTGTGTTATTTCACCTGCCATAGAATAACATCTGGTGAAATCAGGGGGAATAATTAAAACTTTTTTTAATGAAGAATACTGTTGTAATAATTGCTCCATAGCCTGTTCTATCTCAGGTAGAGTAATGCCTGTTTCCTCATTGGTTAAATAGATTTCTTTCATTTATAACCTCTTTCTGAATGTATCTACTTTTGTAGTATATTTTGTATAACTATTATGCAGATGTATATTTCTTTAAGGTAGTACGAACTGCACCTGGTCCAGCAACTAATTCAGCAAATAATTGTTCTACTCGTTCACCTAATCCAACTTCATACAAATCCACTCCAAATATTTTTGCATTTGATAAAATAGGTTGTAAATCTTCGTGGAAATCGCGTGTGTCACCTAAATGAACATTTTTTAAATATGCGGTACAGGTTTCTAATAAAGGATCTGAGCTTGGTGTAAAGGATTTTCCGTTATCATCCACAGCAAGTAAATATCTGCACCAACCAGCTAATACAAGTGGTATTAGTTTTAAATCAGCCACGTCTAAAGAACTACTTGCCTGATATGCCTTAATAGTCTCGCCAAAACGAATTGCTAATTTTTGAGATGTATCGGTAGCAATTCTTTGAGGAGTATCCGGCATAAATGGATTCGGAATTCTTACCTGCAAAACTTCATCAATGAAATCCTTTGGTTTAATAATTCCAGGGTCTACGACAACAGGAAGCCCTTCCACATATCCGATGGTTTCAACCATCTTTTTAAGCTCAGGATCTTTCATTTCATCTGCAATTAAGGTGTAATCTAGTAGGCAACCATAGACAGCTAAAGCTGTATGAAGAGGATTTAAGCAAGTACAAACTTTCATCTTCTCTACTTTATCTACTGTTTCTTTATCAGAAAATAGGATACCTGCACCTGCTTCATCTAGATTAGGTCTGCCATTTGGAAATGCATCTTCGATAACTAGATACTGAGGTTCTTCCGCATTAACAAAAGGTGCAACATAAGTATTCTTGCTTGTAACAATTGATTCAACATCGTCAAATCCATCTTTTTTAAGCATTTCCTTAACGCTGTCGTCCGGTCTTGGAGTAATTTTATCAATCATACTCCATGGGAAAGAGATGGAAGCAGGGTCATTGATATAAGCTAAGAAACCTTTATCAACCAAATTATTATCTGCCCAAGCTTTTGCATATGCGATAACTGCATCGTGTAATTTTGTGCCATTGTGAGAGCAGTTATCCATACTTACCAACGCCAGTGGATATTTACCTGCTTTATATCTTTCATAAACAAGAGAAGCTAATTTTCCAATATAGCTTACTGGAGCAACTGGGCCTGTGGCAAAGTCTGCAACTACGTTTGAAAAATAACTTCCGTCAGCGGCTTGTAAGTTATAACCTTTTTCAGTGATTGTAAAGCTTACCATTTGCAAAGATGGTGCAGTAAATATTTCAATTAGCCTCTGCCATTCTTCTTTTGATTCTGGATTCACAGTTAAGGATTCAACGATACTTCCAACAACGGTCTTTTCAATCGTGCCATTTGCTTTTAATGTAACAAGTACAGTTAAATTGTCTTTTGGCTGGTACATTTTTTCAATGATTTCATAATCAAAACCTTCGGCTACGATAATCCCTTTTTTTGATTTCCCAGTATTTAATAAGGTTTGTTGTGCATTTGCTACAAAAGCACGAAAGATATTGCCGGCTCCAAAGTGGATCCAAGTTGGTGATTCCCAAGTGTCAGCGTATACAGATTCTCTGTCATATTGAGGAAGAGCAAACCCTGCGTCTTGCCATTCTTTCTTGTTTTTTAATGATTCGTTTGATAATATCATATAAAGTATCCTTTCTTTTCATCAGCCTTCTATAAGGAAACAGCCAGAAGGCCAGGCCTTCTGGCTGTTTTTCCGCATGCCGAAGTTTACTTATTTAATTTTTCCAGAGTCTCCCATATACCGTTTATATAAGTAGCACCTAAAGCTCTATCATATAAACCATATCCTGGTCTTCCGGTTTCACCCCAGATCATTCTTCCGTGATCTGGTCTGATATAGCCGTCAAAACCATTTTTATAGAGTGAGTTCAAAATACCAACCATATCTAAGCTTCCACAAGGAGAGAAGTGAGCAGATTCTTCAAATCCACCATCCAGAATTTTAACATTTCGTAAATGTACAAAATGTACACGACCCATGGCAGAGTATTTATCAGCCAAAGTAACCATGTTATTCTTTGTAGAAACTCCTAGAGAACCGGTACATAAAGTTAATCCGTTATACTTACTGTCTACTAAACCAAGCATTCTGTCAAGATTTTTTTCTCCAGTGATGATTCTTGGGAGTCCAAAGATACTCCATGGCGGATCATCCTGATGTATTGCCATTTTGACATCTGCTTCTTCCGCTACCGGAATAATTTCTTTTAAGAAATACTCCAGGTTAGCCCATAAATCTTCCTCTGTAATTTTTGAATAATCATCAAATACTTCTTTTAAAGTTTCTTTTGTGTAGCTGGAATCCCAACCTGGAAGATGTAATTCACCAGTTAATGGATCCATCTTCTCAATATGCTCCGGATAATAAACTAGAGCAGTGGAGCCATCTGGCAATTCCTTATCTAGCTGAGTTCTTGTCCAGTCAAATACAGGCATGAAATTATAACATATTACCTTAATACCAGCTTTGCCTAACCTACGGATATTTTCTTTGTAATTCTCGATATATTTGGTTCGAGTTTCTTTTCCTAGCTTAATATCCTCATGAACCGGAACACTTTCAATTACTTCAAAATTAAGTCCGGCTTTTTCTACCTGCGCCTTTAAATTTACGATACTTTCTTCGCTCCAAACTTCACCAACTGGAACATCATAAATAGCAGTTACTATGGTACTCATGTTTGGTATTTGTTTGATTTTTTGTAATGTTACGGCATCATCTTCGCCATACCAACGAAAAGACATTTTCATGAGCATTCTCCTTTCATCTATAAGAATTAAACATTTTGGGGACTTGATTAATATTCGCTATAAGAATTAAATATTTTTAATTAATCTTCGAATTTTAATACAACTTTTAAAACTTCCTGTGGATGTTCCTCAATCATAGTAATTGCATCCATGATATCTTTATAATTAAAAGCTTTCGTCATTAATTGTTCCGGTTGTAAAGAGCCATCTTCAAAACCAGCGATTACTTCATCAAAGCAGTTACGGTTTAAGCGGGAACCAACTATGGTTAATTCTTTCTTGGTGATATCTGCCATTACAATTTCAGAAGGCTTACCATTAAGACCGATTACAACAACTCTTCCTGCTGGACACGCTAACTTAACACTTTGTTCAAATGAAGAAGGAATACATACGGTATCGATTACAACTGGAATACCTTCACCATCTGTAAAAGCAGCGATTCGTTCTTCTAGGTTTTCTTCGGATACTAGAACAATTTCATCTGCACCCATGGATTTTGCTTTATCTAAACGTTCTTTTACTAAGTCGGTCATCATAACCTGTGCACCATTTCTTTTTGCAACCTGCATTGCACAGATACCAATAGGACCGGAACCCATAATTAAGACTTTATCACCCTTGTGAACTTGCCCACGTTGATTAATTTCTACACCGATCGTGTAGGGTTCAACAAGACCCAATAATGATTCGTCAAAGTCTTTGTTAAATTTATGGACATTATTAGCTGGTACTTTTACAAACTCTGTAAAACCACCATCTCTATGAACACCAATAACCTCTAAAGTTGAGCATACATTGTGACGTTCGATTGAGCAGGCATAGCAGTGTCCGCAGCTTATAACAGGATCTACTGCGACTTTATCTCCAACCTTTACATTAGTTACATTACTTCCAACTTCTGCTACAATTCCACCAAATTCATGTCCGATTATTCTTGGATAAGTAGCTAAAGAGTTTGTTCCTTTGTAGATTCCCATGTCAGAACCACAGATTCCACCGGAGGTAACTTTGACAATAACATCATCGTCATTCTCTATGATTGGTTTTGGTATGTCAACAATTTCTACTTTAAATGGTTCAATTACTTTAATTGCTTTCATTTTTTCGCTCCTTTTAGATTATATGTTGTCACAAAAAGACTATTATTATTAGACTTGTTTTAATATATCAATATTTTAAATTCAAAAGAATCATAATAGATGAATTTAATGATTATTCCCAAAGTAGAAATTTTATAGAAATCCATATTATGTTAATAATGCTAAAATTGATATATTAATTTTATACTACTAATATATCACAGTTAAAAGTAGATGGTCAATGTGCATATTGCATAGTCATTCGGTTAATCCTTGTACAATTTAGACAAAATGCTTAAAAATAAGCATGATTATGAAAGGATGTATAAAGAAGAAACATACATCTTGTATGATAATGCTATAGAGTAATATATTACTATACTATTTTTTGAAGTAGTGGGGATAATGTTGTCGTAGAAGTTGCTGATCCACGACTGCACGTGTAAGATGAGATTCCATCAATTGTCGGGCTTCTTTTTTATCTTTCTTTTTGATCGAATCCAATAATTTTATATGATCCTCAACAATTTCTTTCGGTGTAAACGCTGTAAAACTTAATTTACGTTCACGGTCAAAATGCGGCATCATATCTTCTAGAAGAGTATATGTGATTTCTTTATAACAAAGTTCAAATAGAAGTTGATGATATTCTTTATCCAGTGATAACATTTCACTATAATTATTGTTACTTAAATAGAATTTTTGTAAATCAACATTTTTTTCAAGCTTAGTAAGACAATTATAGTTAATGTCTTCTTCGCATGCAAGTTCAACTATGGCACCTTCGAGAACAAATCGATTAAAGCGGACTGCTTCCACATAATCAATGTCAATCAATGCTACAAAGGTTCCTTTTTGGGGATAGATTTCCACCAGCTTTCGGAGAGATAAATTGAGTAGTGATTCATGAATCGGTGTTCTGCTGACGCCAAGGAGGGGGCTCAATTCACTTTCTGATATTTCCTGACCTGGTTCAAGGTTAAGATTAACTATATTGTATAACAGCACTCTTTGTGCATATTGTCTGGCAGGTTCTCCCTGCCAGCGCTCCATGATTTCAATCATATGTTCCTCCAAAACTATACGAACTGTATATTTACTATATTTTTAAAATAGTAAGAGGCCATTGCAGACTAAATAGGGAAATAAGTTGGAATAGAAAATAGTTTGCAATAGCCCCTATATTATATTTATTTACCGAGTACTTCGTTGGAAACAGCTTTTGCTACCGCTTTAGCAACGTCCTTGTTTAATGGATTTGGGATAATGTAATTCGCAGAAAGCTCGTCTTCTGTAATTACATCTGCTAGAGCATAAGCTGCGCTGATCTTCATGCTTGTCGTAATTCTTTTTGCATGTGAACTAAGTGCTCCTTTAAACAACCCTGGAAATACCAAAACATTATTAATTTGATTTGGGAAATCCGAACGACCAGTTCCTACGACAGCAGCCCCGCCGGCAATTGCTTCATCCGGCATAATTTCAGGTGTGGGATTAGCCATAGCAAAAACAATGCTGTCTTTCGCCATAGTAGAAACCATATCTTTGGTTACCAGATTCGGTTTCGATACACCAATGAATACATCAGCACCTTTTAATGCATCTGCTAGAGTGCCATGCAAATTATCTGGGTTTGTATGCTTACATAATTCTTTTTGAGGTTCTGTTAACCATTCTTCCCCTTCGGCTACTATACCAAAACGATCCACCATGGTAATCGTTCCGAATTTCATTTCTGTCAAAAGTTTTGCAATTGCTGTACCGGCTGCACCTGCACCGTTGATGACAATTCTAATGTCGCCCATAGTGCGGCCAGTAACTTTTACTGCATTTAATAGGGCAGCAGCAACCACAATAGCAGTGCCGTGTTGGTCATCATGGAATATTGGAATGTCGCAACGTTCCTTTAATTTTTCTTCAATCTCAAAGCAGCGTGGAGCAGAGATATCCTCTAGGTTAATACCACCAAAGCTCTTTGATATAAGTGCTATCGTATCAACAATGGTATCAACATCTTTACTGTCGATGCATATTGGAAAAGCATCAACATCAGCAAATTCTTTAAAAAGAGCACATTTACCTTCCATAACTGGCATTCCAGCTGCCGGTCCGATATCACCAAGGCCAAGAACTGCAGTTCCATCCGTAACGACCGCTACTATATTAGAACGTCTTGTAAGCTTAAATGATAAGGATTCATCCTCGGCAATTTCTAAACATGGTTGTGCTACCCCTGGAGTATAAGCTAAAGAAAGGTCTTCCATGCTGGAAATTTTTACACGAGAAATAACTTCAATCTTACCTTGCCATTCATAATGTTTTTTTAATGATTCACTTTTATAATCCATAAATCCTCCCATTGACCGCTAGCAGCGGTATCATCTAAGTCAAAACGGATATTCGCATTCCGCTTCACTACATGCTCATAACCTATTACATAGCTTCGCTACTACATCAGTGGGTGTTTTAACACCCACTGATAGTTAGCTTACTTGATAGGTTAAAATGTTTCACCGATATACTTCACATAGTCTACTGAAAGACTTGAAGAAATGTCCTTCAGCTCTTTATAAGTTTTTTCATTCACTGGAATTCCTTCAGTTACTTTACGGTCATAGGATTCCAATTCCTTTTCTCCATGAATAAAGATGCGAGATTGTCCTTCCGCTTTATTTGAATTACGAATCTCATCTAATAATACAGAAAAGTTCTTCTTAATTTCATCTTTCTTACCAAATATACCATAATCTATAGCCCAGAAACAATGAGAAATTTCATTTTTTCCATTTTCAACTGCGTGATTTGAAGTTGCTCCGCCTGCCATAATAGAAGTAAAGAGCTCACAAATCAGCCCAAATCCAAACCCTTTGTAACCGGAATTACTTTCCCCAGAGCCACCAAGAGGTAATATACCGCCACCAAGTTTGTTTATAATATTATAGAGCACTTGCTTTGGTACATCGCAATCCAGACCTTTTTCATCCAATGTCCAACCAATTGGAATTGGCATTTCTTTTTTATTATAAACCTCGAGCTTGCCTCTTGGAACTACGGTTGTTGCCGCATCAAACAGGTAGGTAGTAGGGTCTGCCGGCATTGCAACTGCGATAGGGTTTGTACCAAGCATTGCCTGACGACCGAAGGTTGGAACCATAATAGCCTCAGTGTTTGTCATACATACACCAATAAGGTCGTTATCAGCTGCCATTTTTGCATAATAGCCTGCAATACCATAATGGTTGGAATGATTAACAGCCACCATACCGATACCGGTTTTTTTAGCTTTTTCTATCGCAAGATTCATTGCATCCGTACTTACAATTTGACCCATTGCTTTTTTAGCATCAATAGTTGCAGAGATAGGAGTTTCATGTACAATTTCTGGTTTCGCATCTACTTTAACTTCTCCATCTTTCATAGCATTATGGTAGCGAATCAAACGTTGTATTCCATGGGATTCAATACCATAAAGGTCTGCCATAAGAAGAACATCGGTAATGTTCTTGCTTTGATCCTCGTTAAATCCATATTTTTGAAAAACTTCATTACATAAAGAACGTACTTTTGGGTAATTTAAATTTTTGTAAGCCATAAGAGTATTCTCCTTTTTATTTGCTGTGATTAGATATTTAGTTATTTAGATATTCATATATTAACATACTAATATATTAGTGTCAATACAAAATGAACATTCATTACTCCTTTCTTCATAAATTATTATATATTATTAACAAAAACCTTAACTATATCCCTGAATAAATGATTTTTATAGCATAAAGATGGACGTATTCTTGCGGAAATGATATAATTTCCGCGGAATGACTTGACTTCCATGGAAAGATTTCATATCCTTACAATGATTAAAATTGTAAGGAATGATTAGTGGCTGATTTACAATTAGGATGTGTTTTGATATATTAGATTGGACCTTTAACCACAGATATGCATAAAGAAGAATAATTACAAAAGAGGGATTTGTTAGATGGATAAGAGAAAAGTGATAAGCATTTTATTATTGGGATTAGCAGCCTTTATCTGGGGGTCTGCCTTTGTGGCCCAAAGTGTTGGCATGGATTATATTGGTCCTTATACGTTTACTGCAATGCGTTCCTTTCTTGGTGGTGTTGCATTGCTACCTGTCATACTATGGATGGATAAAGAAAAAAACAACGATAGATCGTTAAAGGAAGTTGATAGACATCAAGAAGATAAAATAAAAGCAAATAATAAAATGTTATATGTTGGAGGCATTTGTTGTGGAACTGCAATGGCAATTGCCTCATCACTGCAGCAGATTGGCATCAAATATACAACCGTCGGGAAGGCAGGCTTTATTACGGCACTGTATATTGTGATTGTTCCCATTTTAGGAGTATTTCTGAACAAGAAGGTTCGAACCGTTGTATGGTTTAGTGTGATACTTGCATTGGTTGGATTATATTTTATAACCATGACAGATAATCTTACCTTGCAAAAAGGCGATTATTACATGTTATTGTGTGCATTTTTTTATTCCATACATATCCTAGTGATTGACTATTTTTCTCCCATAGTTGATGGGATTCGAATGTCTTGTATTCAGCTTTTTGTCTGTGGAATTCTATGTAGTATACCGATGCTAGTCATGGAACATCCACAGGTAAGTAGTATCATTGCAGCTGGTACTCCAATTTTATATGCAGGAATACTGTCCAGTGGTATTGCCTTTACTTTACAGATTGTTGCACAGAAAAATGTGAATCCTGTAATAGCCTCCCTAATTTGCAGTTTGGAGTCTGTCTTTGCAGTCTTATGTGGCTGGATCATTCTAAAGGAGAACCTTACTTTAAAAGAACTTTTTGGTTGTGTTATAGTATTTGCAGCGATTATACTTGCACAAATACCGGAACGTAAGGTTGAAAGAACTTATAAAAATAGAAAGGATGCCATTTAACGATTCTTTCAAAAGTGAAAAATGAACACTTGTTAAGTTTTGATTTTTAATCCTGTTAAGACGTTTACAAATATAAAAAATTAGAATAAGATGACCAGGTAACGAATTAACCTACATAAGTTACAGGAGGTAACTATGAGTCATTTTATTGAATTAAAGAAAGTTAAGAAAGAGTATATACTTGGTACTAACTCCTTTCTGGCAGCAAACGATATAGAATTTTCAATTGACAAGGGGGAATTTGTTGTTATTCTTGGGCCCAGTGGGGCAGGCAAAAGTACAGTTTTAAATCTTCTAGGAGGTATGGACACTGTAACAAGCGGAGAAATACTTATAGATGGTAAGGATATAACAAAATACAATGACAAAGAACTGACCAATTACCGGGCTACCGATGTAGGTTTTATTTTTCAGTTTTATAACTTGATTCCCAGCTTAACAGTTCGAGAAAACGTTGCACTTGTAAAAGAAGTAGTAAAGAAAGGATTGGATGTGGATGAAGTATTAGAATCCGTTGGATTAAAGGAACGGAGATTTCAATTTCCCACACAGATATCCGGTGGAGAACAACAAAGAGTTTCCATTGCAAGGGCTGTATGTAAGAATCCAAAACTGTTATTATGTGACGAACCTACCGGTGCCCTAGATTCAGATACCGGTGTGGTAATTCTTTCATTACTTCAGGACATGAGCCATAAAGAAGGGCGTACAGTAGTTGTCGTTACACACAATGCGATGTTGGCAGATGCTGCAGATAAAGTTATCAAGCTTAAGAATGGGAAGGTTCAAGAAATAATTATAAATGATAATCCCAAACCGGTAAAAGAGGTGAATTGGTGATGCTGCTTAATAAAATGATCCGTGAATTAATAAGAAACAAAACACAATTTATTTCAATATTTCTTATGATATTTATAGGAATTTTCATATACTCAGGTCTAAATGCAGTAGGGCAGGGTATGGACCAATCCAGTAAGAATTTCTATGCAGATACCAATCTTGCTGATGCTGTTTTATATGGAGAGAATTTTACGGAGGATGACATAAAACTCCTAGGGCAGGAAGATGGCATAACAAAAGCGGAACTTCGCCTACAAGTAAATGCATCTTTAGCGAGGGATAGCAAAACAACAGTACAGCTTAATTTTGTACAAAGTAATCTAATATCGGCAAACCATTGTATTGCAGGAGAAGAGTTTAATTCAAATAAGGAAGGATTGTGGCTGAATAGTTCCTTTGCAGATGCGAATTCATATGAAGTTGGAGATACCATCGAACTGGAAATTCAGGGAAAAGTAAGATCTCTAACAATTCTGGGTCTCATTATGAATCCAGAATATGTGTATGCTATAAAAGATGAAAATGAAGTTTTACCAAATCATAAACTGTATGGTTATGCTTATCTTTCAACGAAAGAATTTGATTTGCTTCCAGAGCTTCCTTTTAATCAGATAATTTTAGATACTGATTGGGATAAAAACGGCCTGAATGATATCATCGAAAACGTATTTCAAACAAAACATATCATGCTGGTTATGCAGGAAGATCAACGCAGTGTTAGCATGTTTCGAAATGAAGTGAATCAAATGAAAGCAATGCAGACGATTTTTCCAATTGTCTTTTTGCTGATCGCTGTATTAACAACGCTCACGACGATGACTAGAATCACAATGAGTCAAAGAACACAAATAGGTACTTTGAAAGCAGTTGGTTTTTCTAATAATAAGATTTTACGTCATTATACGAGTTATGGGACGTCCATTGGTATTTTGGGCGGGATACTTGGTTTCATAACTGGACCGATTCTATTGCCCAAATTGGTCTTCAGCTTTCAGATGGGATTTTATACAATGCCGGAATGGAATGGTTCCATTTCTGTTAGTGTTTTTCTGATGACAATATTCTGCATCGCAGGCTGTGGATTAAGCGGATTTATGGCTTGCAGGAAAGAGCTTTATGGGGCAACAGCAGAGATATTAAGACCGAAAGCACCTAAGGTTGGTAAGCATACAAGTCTTGAAAAAAGTAAGTGGTGGAATAAGTTGAAATTTGATTTTCAATGGAATATCAGGGATTTATTAAGAAATAAGATGCGTTCGTTAATAACAATTCTTGGAATTATCGGTTGTATGGCTTTGATTCTATGTGCTTTGGGTATGAGGGATACGGTACAGGGTATTACGGACACTTCCTATACAGAGTTGAATTCCTATGATAACAAGGTTACATTAAGTGAAAGTATCTCTTTGGAAGGACTGCTTGAACTGAAAGAAGATGATGAGCTTCAGTTTATTCAGGAAATGGCAATTGAGATTGATTTGGCAGATGAATACGAATCAATGCAGCTTACGGTTATTGGAAAGGGCGATTACATTAAACATAAAGATAGAAATGATAATTTTATTATTCTACCTGATTCAGGAGTTGTAATTACAAATAAAATCTCAGAAATCTATGGTTTAAATATTGGGGATATCCTAAAATGGAGAATTTACGGAACCAAGGATTGGACTACAGAAAAAATAACAGAAATTATCAGGACCCCACTAAATCAAGGTGTTTTTATTAGTGAAGAAGCTTATCAAAGGTTAAAGCTTACGATGAGGCCTACAGCCTTTCTTACCAAGGGGGATGGAGGCAAATACTCAGGAGTAGATTTTAATTCCATCCAAACAAGGGATGAATTAGTCAAATCCATGGATACTTTGATGGAAACTATGAATGTAATGATCTTTGTGCTGATTTTAGCAGCAATTGTATTAGGGTTAGTCGTGCTCTATAATCTGGGTGTATTATCGTTTCATGAAAGAGTTCGCGAGTTAACTACATTAAAAGTATTAGGATTTCAATACGCTAAATTGCGAAAACTATTACAAACTCAAAATATATGGTTGACCTTATTCGGAACTATACTTGGAATTCCCAGTGGGTATCTGTTATTATACTCCATGCTGGAATTCATGGGAGATAGTTTTGACATGATTCCTACGATATCTTTCCTATCGTTAGTATGTAGTATTCTTGGTACATTATTACTCTCTGTTATAGTAAATTGGTTCTTAAGCCTTAAACTGAAAACTATTGATATGGTTAGTGCGTTAAAATCTGTAGATTAAAGATATTACTTCGGCATCGGTAGACCAAGAGTCATAGTTTTTATATAAGCAACTAAGTCTTTTTTTGCTTCTTCCATATTCTTTTTATTTTTTGCAATAAAGAGTAAGGTAGATACAAAACCGAGGACTATGGATTTTGCAAGAAAAGAATTTGGATCTACATTTAAATGTATGGCAAGATGTTTTTGGAATTGAGTTAAAAACAATTCACGGTAAGGCTCATATTTTGTACCTTCACAACCCTCCATCAGAATGATAAGTGGATTACTTAATAAAAGATCCAAAGGAAATAATTGTGACAATTCAGAGGATGTAATTTCACTAAAATGTTCCTCTAGATACTCTTTCGAAAATTCAAGGGTGGAAGAAGCAGCATTTTCGTGTTCCTGAATGACTTGAAAGATTTGTTCGGGAGTATTTCCAATGATTGCATCTAAGATAGCTTCTTTGTTTTCGAAATAATTGTACAAATTGCCAAGTGTAGTATGGGATTTAGTAGCAATTGTACGCATAGAAGAATTCTTAAAACCACGTTTTAAGAATTCTTTTTCTGATGCAGCAAGTATCTCATCTCGGATTTCATCTTTTTTTACCTGCATAATTTACCCCCTTCTCTTGTCCTGCAATTTTGTAATTAATCATAAGACCCATTCCAATCAATACCCAAAAAACAGGGGAAGTCTGGAGCGAGGAATCATTAAAAAATCCACTTATCATATAACTTATGGTTGCAAGCATACATCCAAGACCTGTTTTTTCTATATAACTGATTTCATTGAACGACTTGTCTTTAAATAGTTTCGAATATAAAGGTAATGATTTCGTTATATAGAAGATGTAGAAACATAAAAAGGCAATCAGTGATATTATACCTGTTTGTACACCTATCATCAAATAAAGGTTGTGAGGCTTCTCAATTAATGTATAAGGAGTCTTACAGTTATTGGCTTTCCCGACATAATCGGATTGAGGAAATACAATTGGGAATGTATCAGGACCACTGCCGATAAACAGAGTATCCTTTAGTAAAGGAATTGTCCTAGACCAGATAAAACCTCTACTGGATGCAAAATTCTCGTGATTACTGGAGCCAACTTTCTTTATATCCGTTAACTTATCTGCTTTTCCGAAATCATTTAAATAAAGGTATCCTTCCTTGCTATCAACATAAAACCTCCATGTTTTTCTGTTGATTTCTGCCTTTAAATATTGCTGATTATCAACCGTTTCTATTGAAAACTTTATGCTGCGAAAAGGATCGAGTTCCAAGTTAGTATCTTGTGCATTATATAGATTCGAAACTTCCTCTCCATTTTGATTATAGAAAGCTAGTTCATACTTGGAAGTTTGTGATTCTTTTAGCGCGGTATACATTTCTCCTCCGTTATATCGAATATATACTTTATCTGAAAGTGTTTTGATTTCTTCCAGACTATTTTTGTGTCCCGTGCTATTAATTGATTTGAAGGTAGCAACTATCTTTGTTGTAAATGTGAAACTATTTTGAGAATCGATTAGAACAAACAAACATAAAGAACCAAGGAATACGATTATGAGTTGTTTCCATAATAGTTTAATTTGATACCTTAAAAAATAAGCAAACAATACAAGACAAAAAAACAGCGAAAGGATACCGGTTCTGGAATAGGTACGAAACAGGATGATTAACATCATGAACAGTAACGTTAAATAGGTGACTTTCGTTAACATTTTGGATTTTGCTGGAAAAATTACCAGGAACAGTGGTATAAGCATGGATATATAAACACTGGCATAGTTAGGGTTAAATAGGGTAAGAGACACAGCATTAGTTCGAATATGACTTTTTATAGAACCCAAATATTGATTCCAATACTTACTTGGTATAATTAATTTCTGGAACCATTCAAATGTAATAAGATCCTTACCTATAATTTGAAAGAACCCAATGATACACATGAGTACAACAGATATTATTACTGCTTTCATAACTGATTTAATATCCGATTCAGACTGTATGAATTGATAAGTATAAATAGAAATAATCACGTATCCGAGTAAGGTAAAAACAGTCTCGAAGTGTGCATATCCTCCTGATAAGGAGATTTGCTTATTTACCGAAAAAAGAGTTGAAAGGATAGTAAAAGCAGAATAAACTGCTAACGGGATAAAAGCCCTCATATCCTTTATTACTTTTCTGTACAAGACTAGATATAGTATAAGTATAATAGAAGCAATTATGGAGAGGATTAAGAAAATATAACTTCTATAATAAGAAAAAAAGTCAGAGACTATATCGTAATCGGAAAACCAGGGATACTCCGAAAAATGGCAGGAGTACATAACTAGTCTGGTGATAAAAGGCAATACTGCTATTGTTATTATAATGGGCAGTAATAAATCATTAAATTCTTTCTTTTTTTTCTTCTGTTGCATAGATAGCTCCTCCTCATGTTGCCAATTAACTAAAAACAGAGTACATTCATATATTACTTAAGACATATACGAGTATACTCTGCTTTTGAGTATTCCAATAGGTATGGAATTGTACTAATAATAAATAATGATTATTAATATATATTAATATTCGCTTTCAATAGTGATAACTGCTTTGTCAGAAAATGTACCGCAGGTTGCAGTGATTTCAACTGTTCCTTCTTTTAGCGCTTTTACTTTACCATCAGCATCAACTGTTGCGATGCTTGGGTCGCTTGATGTAAAGGTTACAGGGGTGGTCGCATTATAAGGTTCTTTGAGAAGGTAATAATTCAAATAATTATAATCGTCATCACCAATATAAAATGTTTTTGTAAAGGTATTATTTTCATCTTTATAATCGGAATCAAATCCAAATGAGGTAACAGGTATTTCTGCTACAGTTACTTCGACAGTACCAACAGTAACTTTTTCACCCTGATATTCGGCGGCTACTGTCATTGTGGTGGTTCCAACCTTTTCACCCTTTAAAGTCTGGTAGATATAACCATCTTCGGATACTTGGTTTACAGAGACAATCGTAGGATCTGCAGATTCAAAAGTGTAAGCTGTATTCCAAGAGTAATCATCTATGTAGATTAAAGAGAATGGATCAGTAATCTGGTTAACTCCTAAGGTAACTTTTGCAGATTCTGGATTGATGGAAGGTGCTTTTACAGTTACGGTTAAATTGCCTAACTTTCTTGTCTTTTTCTTATATGTTTCAGAAATTGTAACTGTAGTTTTTCCTTCTTTTAAACCAACTAGCAAACCGTCCTCATTCACGGTTGCTATGGTAGGATCTGCTACTTCACCGCTATATTTTGCTTTGTAATTCCTATATTCCAAAGGCAGGTAATAGGATGCAAAAAGAGGCACTTCAATACTCTTTGAAGAAAGCTTGGAATTAACAACAGATACGGTAAAGGTACCAACGTTTACTGTTTTCTTTTTATAGGTTTCTTTTACGGTAATTTTAGCAGTTCCTTTTGCTACACCAGTAAGTTTGCCGTTTTTGTCTACGGTAACTATTTTTTTGTTACTAGAGGTAAAAGTATACTTGGCATCGTAATTTTGATCTTCGATGTAAATATATTCCGGAGTACTGGCAATACCTATCGAACCTTTCTTGGTATATAGCTTAGCTTTCGTTTTAGCGGCTGCCATAGCCTCAGCTGTGGTATTTACATTAACATTTGGAATACAATTTAGAACAGTTGGCGCCATAAGGCAGATGCATAATAAAACAGCAATTCTTCTCATAAACTTCGTCATGTCTTCTCCTGTCTACCTGTTTAGCAGGTACGAATTATTCTGACAAACACATCAGTAAAAACATTATATTACCAATAAAAGTGGTAGTCAATACCTTATGTGCTTGAGTTTCCGTAGTTTTATCCACAGAACCTTAATTTCAAGATTCCATTTATAAACAACTTTGTAAAAATACCCAAATTATAAGGAATCCACATCCTTTTTGTAGTAGAATAATGGTGTCCAAT
>JAEZVF010000074.1 GCA_023443225.1 Bacillota bacterium | reverse complement strand
ACTCCTTTAAATAGTCAAAGCTATAAAATTTTATAAAAAGTCCACAGTGTTACTATTGATTATAACAAAGTTGAAATGGAAAGGAGAGTATTGATGTATTTGATAACAAATACATCATACAAGTATTTTATGGAGAATACACGGCAAACGAAACAAAAACTACTAATACTTGACATCCTAAAACATACTGACCGTCCAATGTCAATTAATGATATCTACTCTTCTATCAAAACCGAATTGCCATCCATTGCAAAAAGTACCATATATCGTAATATTGATACTTTATTAAAGCAGAATCTAATTGATAAATATTATTTAAATGATAATGAACTTTTCTATCAAATTAAACACAATGAACATGAGCATAAACATTATGTAATATGTGATAATTGTAAGACCATGTTTGATTTACCATTATGTCCAATTCATGAAATAGAAAATGCTATGGAGAAAGAAGGATTCCATGTATCGGAACATTATATTCAAATTAATGGTACTTGTAAGAAATGTATTGATAATAAAAATAAAGGTTAATATACTTTTATCACTTACATGAGATTAAAAAAATCGAGTAAGTAATTTACTCGATTTTTTTTCATATACTTCTCTTATGGTTTTGGGGTAACAGTTGTAGTTGTTCCAGTGCCGTTACCTGTTGTTCCAGTAGTTCCGTTACCTGCTGTTCCGTTATCTGTTGTTCCGTTAGTACCTGTCCCTGTAGTACCAGTTCCTGTTGTTCCAGTAGTTCCAGTTCCAGTTGTTCCAGTTCCAGTTGTACCAGTTCCAGTTGTTCCTGTTCCAGTTGTTCCAGTTCCAGTTCCACCAGTTCCAGTTGTTCCTGTTCCAGTTGTTCCTGTTCCAGTTGTTCCAGCTCCGGGTGCAGTTGTCACTGAAGGTGTTTTTGTAGTACCATTTCCAGCTTTATCAGTTGTACATCCTGTAAAACTTAGAAATGCTAAGCAGCACACTGCCAATAACAAACATAATCGTCTTTTCATGGATACTCCTCCTATAAAATAATTGATTTTACCTGTTTAGTATTCCACTGATTAATGCAATTATTCATTGGCTATTTGATTTTGTATCCATAATATAGAAAAATTCTCATAATCCTCTAAGATAAGTATCTTGCCTGCTCAGCTTTTCATTGAAAATATTAGTTGTTTTAGGATAAACTGTATAATGTGCTTAATTAAATTCTGTCATATTACTACGGAATCGTTTTGGCATATTACCTCGCTGCAGGTTATAATTTGTCCGCTCTTCTATGGCTATGGTCTCAAAAAATGTCTTCCAAAGCATTTGGAATTCCAGTTCATGTTCCGATACTTCATCCATTTGTTCAATATTAAGATCCTCTGCATCTGTATAAACCCAGTTGTATCCAGCTCGGTGTAAAATAGCAGTTTTACGTTTTTCGTCATATATAATAAAATTCTCCATTCCAAAACGATCAGAAAAATGAGGAGCAATCAACATTAAAATATTATTTTTAGGATTAATTTTTGCAATAAGAATATTCCCACTGATTTGCTTAAATCGCAGGAATCCAAGCATTTGATGAGCTTCATTATTAACACTTCGATTTATTTCAAATATGCGCATAACTACCTCATTGCTTAAATAATTCACTACTTTCGCTCCCATTGCAAATCCCAATATAAGAAAACGATATATGGTATCTGCTTTATCCATCGAATTTGACCAAGCAGTATGGCATACCATGTCATAAGCTTCTGTAGAAATCTTTTCTGAAATTGATTTAGCTACTTTTCCTGCTTTTACATTATCTCTAACTACAACGATATATTCTGAAAAGAGTTCCATTGTTTTACCTTCCCCTTCAGAGGCTTGAACTTCAATACGTATATTGTCATGACCATATCTACTGCTCCAGGCATCATATATTGCTGTAAAGATTCCTTCTATCGTATCTTCACAAACATAAATCCTTTTATTTTTCATACAAAATCTCCTTATCTAGACATGTAGCGCCTGTTGACTATTCAAAAAATTCACATCGTCAAACAAGGATAATTGCTGATAAGTTGTCGTACCTTCGATTCCAAATGGTAGTTTTTCCTTGATATGTACCAATTGATTCGTAAGATAATTTTCTTCAATCTTAATCGGATACATCATCTTTCCATTGCAGCAGATGAAATAAACTGCACGTTTTAGCACTACTCCTATCTTTTTCAAATCTTCGAATCGAAGCTGGGCGTTTCTCCTGGCTTTTACAATCCTTTGCGCAGATTTGACTCCGATACCCGGAACACGAAGTAAGGTATAATAATCTGCTTTATTAATCTCTACTGGGAAGTTTTCTAGATGTCCAAGCGCCCAGTTACATTTAGGGTCTAATAGTACATTAAAATTTGGTCGTTCTTTCGACAACAGTTCAGAAGCTTGAAAACCATAAAACCGTAACAACCAGTCTGCTTGGTACAATCGATGTTCCCGAAGCATCGGTGGTCCTCCTGGAAGGACTGGCAGAGAGCTGTCTTCGTTCACACGAATAAAAGCGGAATAGAAAACCCGTTTTAAATCAAACTTTTGATATAATGCTTCAGCTACTGATATAATCTGATAATCATTCTCCGGAGTAGCACCAATAATCATCTGCGTACTTTGACCCGCAGGTACAAAGCCACGGTTAATTGTCGGGCGTCTTACCAAACCAAACCCATCGGAAGTTGTACTTTGTAAGAATTCCGATTGTCCTACGATATCCTTTGTATGAACTATCTCTGGCTTTTTTGTCACGATAAGATTGTTAGATGTGCTGTATTGTGAATCATTGAGATATCCATTCCCACGACCACTTTGTGTTGCGATTCTTCCAATCTGAATCTGTTTCATTGGACTTAAGATACTTTTTCTATTCTTATGAGGTGCTAATTGCTTTAATCCTACTGATGTGGGTAATTCCAAATTCACGCTCATACGGTCAGCATACCAGCCGGTCATCTCTATGATAGAGGAATCTGCTCCAGGTACTGCCTTGCAATGTATATAACCATTAAAATGATGAATCTCCCGAAGCATTCTCAACGTTTGACATATTAACTCCATGGTATAATTGGGATTAACCAAAATTCCAGAGCTTAAAAATAAACCTTCTATATAATTTCTTCGATAAAATTCCATAGTTAAGGTACAGACCTCTTCTGGCGTAAAAGATGCCCTCACAATATCATTCGTAGAACGATTCATACAGTACTTGCAATCAAAAATACATTCGTTTGTAAAGAGAATCTTTAATAATGAAATGCATCTTCCATCAGCAGAAAAAGTATGACAAATACCTGCTGCAACAGCATTCCCCATTCCACCGGATATTCCATTACGATCAACTCCACTGGAGGTACAAGCCACATCATATTTGGCTGCATCCGAAAGAATTTCTAATTTTTTTTGTATTGACATATTTTCCTGAATAATCATGCGGCACCCCTACGCTCCTTGCGAACACTTGTTTGTTTTATTTTAGCACCTTTGCATAATTAATTCAATACTTTTTCAAATTTTTCGAACAATTGTTTGTTATTGTTCTTTTTGACTACGATTCTTACTAATTACCATCGAAAGTGAAAATATTGCTGCCGCAAAACCAATCTGTATTGCCATACTGTTAAACAACATTCTTAGATTACTTGCATTCCATTCCGTTAAGTCAGCAATCATATTATTCCCTTTCACAAACCAATAAACCGGTGTAAAACTTGCTAATTTTAAAACAGCATCCCCTAACAGGTATTGTGGTACAAATGCTCCACTGATAAAACTTAGCCCCAGTGATAAAACTATAGAAATTGCGTTATTTGCCCTTTTTCTTTTTACCGACAATGCAACAAGATAGCTTATTGCTAAAACACTGATTGAAAAAACAATTGTATTGATCCAAAATAATAGAATGTTTCCATCAATACTTTTATCCTTATTAAAAAGTACGCCAAATAGTATAAACAAAAAATCAAATCCCAATACAAAAATTAAATTACCGCCTATTAATTGAATATCCATATTTCTTGTAGAAATTGGTGCTACTATGTTCCTGCGATGGACATGGACATTCTGAATAGATAACATAATCATTCCTATACACAAAATACAGCCGGCAAGCATAATGTAAGCTAAAGTGTTAAAGTAATTGTTATAAAAATTATAATTACTGCTGCTTTCCTTTTGCTCTATTGCTACTTTCACTTCCATGCTGATATCCTTACGGATATATGAAATTAATTCTTTTTCTGTAATATCAGGTACCATGTTCTTATAGGTACGTGCAGTATTTAAGTATTTATTAATAGCATTGTCAACGGTAATTGCATAGATACCGTCCGGAACTGATTTTTTCTTAATACTTACATCCTTTCCTAATAAAAAGTCTTCCCCAAAATCATGAGGTATAGTTAAAATGTATGTTACTTTACGAAAGAAAAGCGCATCAGACAACTCATTTTCACTATAACCATAATATTGAAATTCACAAAATTCACTTAAATAATCCAACATATCCTGTACGAAAATACTATCTTCATTATAATTTACAATTGCAGTCTCAATCTTTTCTTGTTGATAAGCAATTGTTTTTTGTCCCTGAACAGAAGAATTGATAAAGGATAAAACCACAAAAACAATTCCGTATAACATAAGAGCTGGTGCAACACTTTTTAATAATTTGAAATACAATTTAAATACTTGCATATACTTTCCTCCTAATCCTTGAGAATGTAATCAATGCAAATACAATGGTCAGAAGACCTAGCATAACAACGTTTAAAAAGTACTTACCATATCCATCATAATAATACAGGCAATACAATGCGTCCGTAATTAAATTTGTCGGGTTTATATACCCAAGAATTGGTGCTTTTGTTGCAATCAAATATTTCATTTCTACCAACATTAGTCCGGATAAAAAGCCACCACCAAGTACTATAATATTTAAGATTGCTTCTCGCATTCGAACATTTGCAAGAATAGTAACACAAACCATTGCCCCCAAGGTAATTCCACAAATGCATCCAAGGAAGCAAATGAGTAATATCCTCCAAAGGGAATCACCAAAATCAATTTTGAGAATAAAGTTAAGAAAAGCAAGCAAGAAAACAACACTAGTAAAATGCAATGTAAAAGCAGCAGCTAAGTTTGATACAATAAGTTTCATCTTATGAGTAGGCGCAACACTGATTCTTGCACCAATTGCTGACTGGTCAGCTTGTATGTTTAATAGTTCATCGAAGCCCCAATTGGTCCCAAACATACAAGTTAAGGCAATTAAAGAATAAAAGTATATCAAGGAATAGTTGGGCCTTCGGCTCTGATCCTTGAAATCACCTACATAATTCTGATAATTGGCAAGCTCTTTATGCAACCTACTTTCCACCGTTTTCGGACTTAGTGCTGTTATGTTTCTAGCAGTTTGCTTTATATGTTCGTAAGTATCCATATAGGATTTTATTATTGTTTGATTCATTCCGTTTTCTTTAATATACAGCGTAGGGGTGTCACTACAAACAATATATCCTTCAATTTTATCATTATGCAGCAGCTCTTTCGCAGTATTTAAATCATGATATTGTACCAGAAACATTTGCTTACCATCTGATATTTCAACAGCTTTCATATTGCTCAAAAAATCATTGGAAGTATTATTTTCATCAATCACGGCAATCGGTATGGTATCCAATATCTCACCGTTATTTATATTATAAAAACCCATATAGAAAAAGATTGCTAACATAAGCGGAAAAGCAAAAGACCAAAACATATTATTACGGCTCTTGCATAAACACTTTATTCTAGCCTTATATAATTTTATAAACATACCGTATTCCTCCAACCTTCCTGAAATAGCTTAGTCTCTAAGGTCCTTACCTGTGATTTCCAAAAATACATCGTTTAAGGTTGGTAATTCTGTGTAAATCTTTCCAAAATTAACCTCGTGATTTTGTAGGTAATCAAGAACGAGAATTAAATTGTTCTTACCTTTCTTTGACTTAATTAATAATTGATTGTCTTTATAATTTACGGAAGAAATGTTGGCTAATTTACGCATCTCATCCAGTTGATGGTCTGAAATATTATAAGCTTCCACGGTAATTTTTTCACCGAGTGATATCATACCCTTTAACTCGTCCTTGGTTCCGGTTGCAATAACCTTTCCCCTATCAATAATAGCAATTCTGGTACACAGCTGTTCTACTTCCTCCATATAATGTGAAGTATAAATAATCGTAGCCCCGTTTTCATTTAATTTGCGAATTCCGTTTAGTATTTTATTTCTGCTTTGAGGGTCCACTGCCACGGTAGGTTCATCCAAAATGATTAGTTTGGGTTTATGAGCAATTCCGCACGCAATATTTAACCGTCTTAAGAGCCCACCGCTTAATTTCTTCGGCAAAAACTTAACATAGTCTTCCAGTCCTACGAAGGTAACTGCTTCTTCTGTTAATCGTTTTACTTCATTTGGATCCTTTATATATAAACTACAAAAATACGAAATGTTTTCATATACGGTCAATTCCTCAAACACTGCAACGTTTTGCATGACAATACCAATGTCTTTTTTTATATCAAAGGCTTCTGGCCTCATAATTTTACCAAAGATATCTATGCTTCCTTTATCATATTTTAACAAGGATAAGATACAGTTGATTGCCGTTGTCTTACCAGATCCATTTGGCCCCAATAAGCCAAAGATTTCTCCTTCCTCTACAGTTAGATTCAAGTGGTCTAGCGCTACTAACTTATCATACCGTTTTACTAAATTCTTCACTTCAACAATCATCTTCTACCCTCCAAAAACCTTTTTCGCCCTACCTTTTATTAAATTCACTTGTGCTATCTTACTATAACTTATCTTTCCATCTTAACCCAGTGAATTTCGTCACCATTTGTTATGACAAATGTCAAAAGTCAAATGTCAATTTTATACGTAATTTTGTTAACTGCGTTTATGATTTGTTTTTAATACTTGGCACTTATTCCAATTATATCAAATTCTCTAGAGATTTGTATATAATGAATATTAATTAGGGTATCTAAAGCCTCAAATAACAAAGCCAATGAATATCTATATTTCATAGACTCGATTGGGCTTTTGTTATAATCAATAATAGTAATCAAAATTTATAATCCAGAATTGATTTCTTAGGAAAGATTTGTTATTATTGTAACAAATCAAGACGTAGCCGAACAAGGAATAGGAGGCACTTATGTTAGAAATTCAGGATAAAGTATTACTTTTCATATGCTGCTTTACTTTATATCTACTAGAGGTCAAATCCGAATATGCAGTAGTACCTGTAATCATTGCCATCCTGCTATCCTGCTTAAGCACATGTCTGGAAAACCGTAAATTCAAACTAGGCTTTTATCTTATCTATATTGCATGCTGTCAGTTGATTCCAGACTGTTTCATTTTTTTACCATTGATCTTATATGATATTGCTTTATATGACTATCAAGTTTTGGGTTTTTTAGGGTTGTTTCCCCTTTTTCTTAATTTCTCACAATTCAATATAAGTGTGATAGCCTTTAGCTTTGTATTTATCATATTGGCTTGGATATTTAAAAATAAAACTATTTCTTCTATCCGAATGCAGGATGAATACAATGAATTAAGAGATACATCGAAGGAACTATCAATCCTGCAGGAAGAAAAGAATCAAAGCATCATGGAAAATCAAGATTATGAGATAAATGTAGCTACATTAAATGAGAGAAATCGTATCTCCAAAGATATTCATGATAATATTGGGCATCTTTTATCCCGTTCACTCCTGCAAATTGGAGCACTACTGACGATTACAAAAGACGAGGACATTCAGGATGGACTTACCTCATTAAAAGAATCTATCTCCGGCGGTATGGACAGCATTCGTCAGAGTATTCATAACATGCATGCAGAATCCATAGATTTATATACCAGTATAGATTCCTTAACAAAAGAATTTACTTTTTGTGCAATTACGTTTGAATATGACATGAAATCTAATCCAGATATTAAACTGAAATATTCTCTGATTGCAATTGTAAAAGAAGCCCTTGCAAATATTATTAAGCATTCCAACGCAACAAAAGTATCCATATCTCTACGGGAACATCCTGCATTGTATCAATTAATTATCTTGGATAATGGTACTATGGGAGAATCAAAGCGTATAAAATTAAGTAAACTGATTCAAAATCAACTCAATAACGACGGTATCGGGCTTCAGAATATTTCTGATCGTGTAAAAGCGTTTCAGGGTAATATTAATATCACCCTAGATAAAGGTTTTAAAATATTCATTACCATACCAAAAGACAGAATTTAAAAACCTCGACACAAACTTCAAATGCGTATTCGCAGGAATGGAGAAAAAATATGAATGTTCTGATTATTGATGATGATAAACTTGTGTGCTCTTCCTTAAAAATCATACTGAATTCTGATCCAGAGATTACGGTTATCGGAACAGGTAACAATGGTGCGGAAGGGGTTCAACTCTTTGAAGAATTAAGGCCTGATGTCCTCTTGATGGACATCCGTATGGATGTAATGACGGGATTAGAGGCTGGAGAAATAATATTAAGTAAGTATAAAGATGCTAAAATTCTATATCTTACCACCTTCTTGGATGACGATTATATTATCAAAGCACTTAACATCGGCGCAAAGGGATACATGCTAAAACAGGATTTTGACAGTATCGTTTCCGCACTGCATGCTGTTTATAAAGGTCAGAATGTCTATGGAAATGAGATTATTACAAAGCTACCCAATCTTTTACATCAATCGAATCCTGCTGCAAACTATTCTGCAATGGGAATCACGGAAAAAGAATATGAGATCATATGCAAGATTGCAGATGGTCTTTCCAACAAAGAAATTTCAGACCTCTTATTCTTAAGCGAAGGTACGGTTCGAAATTACATAAGCTTGATATTGGAAAAGTTATCTTTACGAGACCGTACACAGATTGCAATCTTTTATTATAAGAATAAGTAGCAATGTTAAGTATACGTTACAAATACTTAATTTTTATGGATTTGCCTAGTTTAATCATTAATCTTTTCTTTGCCAAAATAGTATTAATTGTTGGTATAATTGTTACCATTTTTATAATTAATATCTTGACTTTTTATATCAAATGTAGGATAATAATTTGGCAAGAGCAAAGGCAGAATAGCCAGGCTTGCGAGGTGTGGCTCAGATTGGTAGAGCGCTGCGTTCGGGACGCAGAGGCCGTGGGTTCGAATCCCGTCACCTCGATTTTGCTGGAATGGCTCAGTCGGTAGAGCACTTCACTCGTAATGAAGGGGTCGTCGGTTCAAATCCGATTTCCAGCTTAGTGTATTATCAAGTGTTACAGCGTTTTTATTAAACTTAAGATCAAATAATTTCTATGAGTTTTTCTATGAGATTACAAAATTAGTCCATGCGTCAAAATGAGCATGGATTTTTTGATGCATAAATATAAGTTCATTTTTGCAAATAACCCTTGTATTTTATTGGCAAATGGGATAAATTAACCTTGTAGGGAAAACAATATACCAAGGAGGTTATATCATGAAGAAAATTATATCATTACTATTAATTGCAGTGCTATGTTTTGCATCAGTGCCAACTACCGCTAGCGCTGCGGTAAAGATCAATAAGAAAAGCATTACTTTAGACGTTGGAGGAACCACTACATTAAAAATCACTGGCACATCTAAATCTGTAAAGTGGACAAGCAGTGATAAAGATGTAGCAACAGTAACATCAAAAGGGAAGGTTGAGGGAATTTCCGGCGGAAGTGCCGTAATAACTGCAACCGTAAACAAAAAGAAATATAATTGTAGCGTAAAAGTGAATGGTGATATAAACATTTCGGTTTCATCTTTCTATTTAAATTCGAATACAATCGATTTAAATGCTATTGCTACTGATAATAATGCTAAAGATATTAATGCTTCCGTTACCGGGGGACTATCTTATAATATTAGTGCGGACAATAATTTGAGATTATTAAGCGCCTACAAAGATAATATGGATAAATTATTAAGCGATATAGCATTTGAGGTTAATTATAGCGATGATTTAAAGACTTTTAATGTCTATGTAGATAAAAACAAATTCACTGATACAGACGCATTTGTTGCATTATCACTATATGTTTACGGTGACACTTATCAGTATTTGATAGGTAAGAAAGACGTATTAACAAAAGTTGTCATGCTGGATAAAAAGACAGAGGAAATCATACTTACTGGATATTCTACTGACTTAGATCAGCTTAAGTAAATAAATCAAAGCCCCTACCCGGTAAGGGCTTATTTTTTATTCTTTATCTATATTAAGTCACAAAGGTTCTTGTTCCTTCTTTTTTATAAAAGTTCAATCGATACATAATTTCTAATATCACTTAAAATATTCTTATGCTCTTTCCCCATCAGTTCTGCTACTTCTAAAGATGTGATAGTATTGTCTCTGACATTTTAATAAGTTTCTAATTCATGGTATAATTTGTAATTTTGTGGTATAATCTCCTTATCGCCTTTGCAATTGAGATACACATAGGAGATACAATATATTATGGATACCACTTGTAAAAATAAGGTATTGACTACACCAAAGGGCCACATATAAATCAATGTGGAAATAAAAACGAAAGAAGGGAATTATTATAAGTACATAAATTGTATATTGTGATGAAACGGGAGATGACGGATTAAACACTTGTTCGAGTACAGCTTTTATACTTACAAGTTTGTATATGCCTGCAGAGTCATGGCAAGAGAATTATAATAAAATAATTTTATTTAGAAAAGAATTAAGGAATTTATATGGTTTTCATATTAAACAAGAAATGCATACAAAACATCTATTAACCGATAAAGAACCATATCGAAACTATAAATGGACTGGTGAACAGAAAAAATCAATTATACGTGAATTTACAAAAATGATAACAAATTTAGATGTATCAATTGTTAATATCATAATTGATAAATCAAATATTTCAAAACCTAATTATCCTGTATTGGCAAATGCACTCAAATACAACATTCAAAGGATAGAAAATGCAAGTAATGATGAATGGAATTATATAATTATCACTGATAAGGGAAGGCTAGCACCGATGCGTACAACCGCTAGAGCTATTAGAGCATATAATCCAATACCTTCTAAATATACTGGTTCATTTAATAAACCAATAAAAAATCTTATAGAGGATATACTTGAGAAAGACTCAAAAGAATCTTATTTTATACAGATATGTGATTTTGTATCTTATTTTGTTCACTTGTATTATAAAACCAGATATCAAAAAGAAAACCTTCCATCTCGCGTAGGAAGACTAATTGACAATGCATTTGTTGGAAGCGTAATGGCAACCTTAAGTTCACAAGGTGTACTTAATGAAAAGGCTAGCACTAGAAAATATGGTCTTGTTATTTATCCAACAAAATGAAAACACCACCTACAATGCATTCGCACGTTCAGTGGTTCATATATATTATGACATAGTATACATATAAAGTCAACAATTTTATCACTTTTGAGTTTCTCAGTAAATACCGTTTATCTTCAAGTCAGTAGTAGGTGGGGATAAATTCACAGACAATTTAAAGGAATATATTGTATGATTTATGTGGTGCAAACAGCTTCCAGTATCAGAACACCAATGATAGAAAGGTATGGGTATGCAGCGTAAAAAAGTATTATTATACGAATCACTAATGGGTATTTTTGCATTACTTGCAGTTATAATTTCAGTTATTGATATTGTTAAAGGCATAAATACAACCTTATATATAATAGATACATCCATTCTGATTGTATTCATTGCTGATTATATTATACGGTTAATTATTGCAGAAAATAAAAAGCAGTTCTTTAAAGATAACATTCTGGATCTTATAGCAATCATTCCTTTTAACTCATTATTTAAAATGTTCCGTATAATTAAATTAGCTAGGCTAGCTAGGATTTCAAAATTTGGCAGGATCCTTAAATTATCTAAATTGATTGCTTATATCATGCACTTCTCTGTACGTATTAAAGTATTCATAAATACCAATGGATTCAAATACTCCCTATTCATTACAATAATTTTGATATGTCTAGGTGCTGTTGGGATTAGTCAATTCGAAAGTATGAAATTCACTGATGCCTTATGGTGGGCTTTTGTTACTACGACTACTGTAGGTTACGGTGATATCTCGCCCTCTACTACCCTAGGACGATTAATCGCTGTCATTCTAATGATCACTGGAATAGGATTGATTGGTTCATTAACTAGCACTATCACTTCTTATTTCTTTTCTAAAGAACCTAAAGCATCTCCTAAATATGAAGTGATACATAGTCTTCAAAAGCAGATTGAGAATGTAGACAACCTAACAGACGAAAATATAGAGGAGATATGCTTAATTCTTAAATCATTAAGAAAGAAATAAACTTATCCCCCCACTCTTCCCACAACACACTCTCTCGGACTCTTATCATCACGATACCCTTTAAAAACCGGTTGTCGAAAATTCTCCTTTTCCGTTGGCATAGACTCTACGATGCATACCAGATTAGGCTCCAACCAGATTGCTTCTTCATTACCTTTTGGAAGAATGGATAACGGACATATTCCAGTCTTTGTAAACCCAGGTTGTGATAAGAGTATCCTCAAACTAACCCCTAGAGTCACATGTCCTTTATAAACTAATTGTTCTCCATCATACTGCCCAAGAACAAGACTTGTCATATTATTTTCTTTATTGATGTAACCACAAACCACACAGTCATCGGTTGACATTACTTTGCACTTAATCCAGTCTTTTGTTTTCTTTCCCTGCCAATATATACTGCTTTTCTTTTTTGCAACAATGCCCTCTAACCCTTTTTCTTTTACGAGTTCAAATAGTTTTATACCATCATTTTCAATATACCTAGACACTGTTAGAATCAAGCTCTCATTTACGACATCGGACAGGTATTTCTTTCTCTCAACTAATGGTAGCATCGTAATATCTTTATCTTTATAATATAAAATGTCATATGCGATTATACTAGCTGGATATTTATCAGCAGAAAGTTTTATCTTAAATGGATTACTCATTAAAGCTCTTTTTTGAACCTCGTAAAAATCCGGCACCCCATTTTTTATGACAACTAGCTCATGGTCCAGGATACATTTTTCTTTTACTTGTTTATGAAGATTTAAAAGCTCTGGGAACAAGGTTGTCATAATTTTATTCCGCTTATTTTGTATCTCCGTTTTATTGTCTAAATAGGATACACATCGGATTCCATCCCATTTAATTTCGTAAATATATTCGGGGGAATCAAATGGTTCCATCATTTCACTAATTAGCATAGGACGTATATTCTTAGTGTCAAAGATATCCATTATGCAGTTCCCCGTTTTGACATTTCAACCGTCTTTTTCATTGCTTCCATTAAGTCAATTACATTATTTGGTTTATTCTCATCCGCAGAGACAATTTCTTTTCCTGCTATTTTTGTTTCTATTGCAGTACGTAATCTTTCTTGATACTCATCATGATAAAGACTTGGATCAAAGACAGATGTCATTGAATTTATCATTGTCTTTGCCATTTCTATTTCATCTTTGGTGACGGATGTCTTAGTAACTGCAATTGGAACGGATTGTATTTCAGATTGATAATATAATGTCTTTGCTATAATACCACCTGTAGTGGGGTATAATACGATTAAGTTTTCATTTGTACCTATTACTGTTTTAGCAATGCCAACTTTCTTCTGGGAAAGCATCGCCTGCCTTAATAATTCACAAGCTTTTTCTGCACCTGGATCCGGTACTATATAGTAGTTTTTTTCATAGTAAATCTGGTCAATATCGGATAGTTTTGCAAAATGTACAATGTGAATTGTTTTGTCTTTCTTCGTTTTGATTTTTTCCAATTCATCTGCTGTAAAAGTAACGTACTTATCCTTCTCATATTCATACCCTTTTATAATTCCATCTGTTGAAACTTCTTTATTACAAGATGGACATATCTTTTTATATTTTATTCTTTCGTGGGTATCTTTGCACAATTGATTAAATGATATGGAAACATCTCTAGTTGTTTTGTAAAGTCCAACTGGAATATATAATAAACCTACACTGATTGCACTTTTGTGTGCAACTGCCATACGAATCACCTCATTTTTTCTTTAGTATGGCACAATACTATGTTTATTATTAATTTATCCATTTCGTTTTACATGATATTAATTAACTGAAGTTATTCTAAATCAGAATAATTCATAGTGTTACCCTCTCAAATTTTTAAATGTAGAAAGACGAAAACCGCCAACCATTTATTGGTTTGCGGCTTCATCCTTAATAATAAAATTAAATTGATAATCGTACAATGGATAGGAGGAAGTTTCTAATAAGAGTTTATTCTTTTCTTCTTCCGTACATATAATATGAATTATCTTATTGATTTCATCTATTTCTTGTTGCATATTACAAAACTCCTTTCCTCCATTATACTATTTATACATTTGCGAACATCAAATAGAGTTTGGCAAATGCTTAATTTACTATTTTATCTTTTTATCTGTTTTCTCCCATATAACAAATTCCAATCGCTCCAGGACCGGAATGTGCCCCAATGCTTGGGCTTATCGTGTTAACCAAAACATTATCGGTATGTAGTCTTTCTTTGATTAAATTAGCAACATACTGTGCATCTTCTAACGCATCGCCATGAACTACACAAATGACATTGTTCTCATCTCGAAATCTTCCCATTTGCGCTTCCATGTTACTTACAATTGTATTTAGGGATTTCTTTCGCCCCCTTGCCGTAGAAGAAGATACCAAGGCGCCTTCGTTATTTACTACCAATATCGGTTTTACATTAATCATACTTCCAATGATTGCAGTCATTTTTGATACTCTACCGCCTCTCTGCAGGTGGAATAAATCATCTACCGTAAATTGAACACAGAAGTTCATCTTATATTCTTCAATCCATGCGGCTGTTTCTTCAAGGCTTTTGCCTGATTCTTTTAATTCTACTGCCTTCATAACAACCATTCCTTCACCCATGGAAACATTCAGGGAATCTAACACGATAATCTTAGCTTCCGGATTCTCTTCACAGATTTCTAAAGCTCCCATAGCTACATTGCTGTGCCCTCCGCTTAAAGAGGAAGAAAAGCTGATATGTAAAACATCATAACCCTCACTGACTAATTTTTGAAATGTTTCTCGAATGACAGCTGGATTACTTGCCATTGTGGTAGGCATTAGTCCATTTCTCATTTTATCATAGAAATCTTTTGGTGTTAAATTTAATTCATCTCCATAGGTTATCCCTTCAATATCATAATAATGGGGTATGATTCCAATGTTTTTTTCTTTTATATATTCTGGTAATAAATCACAATTGGAATCAGCAGTGATAACAAAATCCCTCATTCTAATCATTCTCCTCACTATTTTGGAATGTTAATACTTATGTAACCATTTTAACTGATATACATAGTTTTAGCAATATGTATTTGAATCCCTCCCTCTACATCAATGCGACAAGGTAAGTGTGCAATTGCGTGCAATACTCCAAGTATGTTTATATTCTAACAAAAGGCACCTATCCTTCCAGCCTTCATATAATACTATATAACGAAATATGGAGGAACCTATGGGAGAACTATTGAGAATCGATCACATTTGTTATAACTACCATAGCCTTGATGGAGAAACACCTGCATTAGAAGATGTTTCTTTTGAAGTCAATGACGGTGAGTTTATTGCTATAGTAGGTCCAAGTGGATGCGGTAATGCAATGGCAGTTTAACGGAAATTGATGACACGTTCTGTATCAAAAGTACACATCTACTTTTTCCCCATCCCAAATAACCCTTTTAATAATTCCTCTTAAATAATCCCTTCTTTCTTGAATAGATAACATCTCAAAAGAATCCGAAAAGGATAGTAATTGCTTCTTTGTATCATTTAGCTGTTTGTTCTTATCAACATTGTCTATTATGCTGTCCTTACTTAGTTCTTCCATCTTCTTCTCCAGCAGCTTGCATTCCCGATCGAGTTGCTCAATTTGCTTTTCCACATAATTTAAAAAATTTGTATTTCCATTGGACTTGCCAAGAGAAAATACCAATTGATTCATACAGTTTCTTTTTTCCTCTATCTCATGGGATAAGATATCGTGTTCTGATATTATTTTTATCTGCTCCTGCTTCAGTGCATCCAACAATTTTTGCAAGGATTGATGCATATCCTGATGTAAAGTAACAGTATTCAATATCTTATCACAGACCTTTTGATCTAAAATGTTACCATGGACATTACAGATATTGCAGTCCTTACGATTCGATTTCTCCTTCTTTGTACAAAGATAGGCAAAGGTTCGATTACCATTTGCGTCCACTTGATGTGCAGCATAATTCTTTGGTCTCATAACTGCACCACATCTACAATATAAAATACCGGATAAAAGGGATACCGGATTATGTACCTTTCGAAAATTATCACCTTTTTTCTTATTATTTTCTAGAATTTGCTGTACTTTCACCCAATCTCTCCCACTAAGTATACCCTCATGCCTTCCAACGGATATAATCCATTCAGAAGGTTCATTCTGTTTATTACGGTATTTTAACGAAGAAGTTTTTCCATAACCAATGAATCCACGGATACCATCCAGCTCATGAGATTCTATACATACCTGGCAACCCAAGTTTGTGAAATAGAGATAGGAATCTTTATCTGCCCTGCAATAAACAGGGTTGGTTAAGATATCCCGAATCGTCGATATCTGATATAATTTACCATTCTTCGTCCTGATATGATTCTGTAAAAAATAGGTTTCCAGCCATGTTAGTGATTGTATATCTAGGAACTTCCCATATATAAATTGCACCATTTCCATCTCTTCTTTATTAGCCACAAGATAATAGGAAGTCCGAGCCTTTTGATTGTCTGATAGTATTTCTGCCTTCTTTGAATCAAATCCCAGAGGTGTAGTCCCACCAAGCCATCTCCCGGTTCTTGCCAGCATTAACATATTATCTCTGACACGTTCTGCAATCTGTTCTCGCTCCATCTGGGCTAGTACACCGGTAAAGTACATCATTGCCCGACCGATTGGAGTGGATGTATCAAACTTTTCTCGTATACTGATAAAGGAAGTCTCCAGTTTGTTTAATTCTTCAATTAGATTCACTAGATCCGAAAGATTTCTACCTAAGCGATCCAACTTATAACAAACCAAATAGTCAAAATGTTCCTTTTTCATATCAACCATCATCTTTTGAAACTGTGGCCTCTGTGTATTCTTTCCAGAAAAACCTTCATCTTCATATTCATAAATTTCTTCTTCCTTGACATCAGGATAATTCGCCATGATATATTCACGGCACATGACCAGCTGATTCTCTATACTGTCACCTCTTCCGGTCCATTTGGACTTGCGGCTGTAAATAGCAAACTGCATTTTTCCTCCATCTTAAATGGTTTGCAACACTTCACCATTCTGATAATATTCATGTTATGTTTTTATTATATTATGATAACATTATTCTCATTATGTGTTTGCTTTCACTCATAAATTCATGTTATAATAGGAAAATAGAATATTTATTATTTTGATAGAGAGGAGTAATGTATGAAATCCAAACGAATTAATGATATAAAGAATTATATCTTTTTAAATAAATCCGTTACACTTGACCAGCTTTGTGAAGAATTTCATGTTTCAAAGAATACCATACGACGTGACATTGATGAACTGGTAGCTACTGAGAATATCAAAAAAATATATGGAGGAGTCACAGTAGAAGGTTATAAGTCCATGACTTCCTTTGATGAACGTAATATTAATAATCTTCAGCAAAAACAGTTAATAGCAAAAAAAGCAGCAGAACTCGTAAAAAGCGGAGAAATTATTTTTATTGACTCCGGAACAACGACCATGCATATGATCGAATATATCACAAATATCAAAAACCTAACCATCTTAACAAATAATATAGAAGTAATTATGCGCTCTATACCGTTTCCAAATATTAATGTAATCTCCCTCTCCGGTTCCTTAAACAGGGAGACCTTATCCTTTACAGGTTCCAGTGCTGCAGATGTATTAAGTAAATACAATATAAGTAAAGCATTTGTTGCTGCTACTGGGATTTCAACCATAGGAGGCGCAACAAATTCTTCGCCTTCTGAAACCGATATTAAACGTACCGCATTGATGAAAAGTCAAAAAAATTACTTGTTAGTGGATCATACGAAGTTTGACGTCATTTCACTAATGACTTTTTCAAATTTTGAGAATATCGATTCGATTATTACAGATGCCATCCCTCCTGCTCCACTAAAGGAATACTTAGAAAAAAATAATTGTGATATTCAATTAATGATTGCAGAATAATTTGACCATTTCTATACAAAAGAAAGCCAGTCCAGCATTCCTAATTCTAATTACGTTAAGACTTAGGAACGCCGGACTGGCTTTTTTAAACTTTTATGAGTATTTTAAAACAAAGCAGTAATCTTTAGATATCTTCCTGGATAATCAGATTGGTTTTTAAATGCTAGCGGTAGTTGTTCAAAGGTGACAGTTTCACTTAATATCGCCTTTGCATTTACCTTGCCGGTAGAAATCATATCTAAGGCTTCCTGGAATTCCTTGACACTAGTACGGGCACCACGGATATCAAGTTCTTTACGGGTAATGAGTGGCGTATTAAGCGCAGTTTCCCCGGTTGGCCAGCCGGTAAAGGAGATACGTCCACAATAGGAAGCATAGGATAAGGAATTTTGGATACCCACATGGGAACCAGACATTTCGAGTACGACCTCTGCCATCCGCCCATTCGTAATTTCTTTCAGGTATTCGGTTGCATCCTGTGTAGATACATTAACCACATGGTTTATGCCTAAGTATTTCCCTAATTCTAAGCGTTCTTCTACCATATCAATTAATACAGGAATTGCTCCGTATTGAAGAGCAGCCATTCCAGCTAATAATCCAATTGGGCCAGCCCCAATGATCGCTACATGTTCTCCTTCTTTCAATTGAGCCCGATGCATACCGTGCAGTGCAATCGTAAGCGGTTCAGCAAGTGGCGCCAGTTCCAAAGGTATATTCTTTGGTATTTTATGAAGAAGGTGGTTAGGGTGGGATATATATTCCCGCATTGCTCCATCCGTCTGCACACCCAACACTTTCAATTGCTCACAGCAATTTGTACGTCCCAGGGAACAGGAATAACAAGTACCACAGAAAATATAGGGATCCAATATAACAAAGTCGCCTTTTTCAATACCATGCTCATTAGCACCAATCTGTTCCACGGTCCCCACAGCTTCATGTCCTAGAATAAGTGGGTACGGAATAGCCTGTCCATGTCCACGATAAGCACTAATATCAGAACCACAGATACTTGCTGCTGTCATTTTTATGATTGCATACCCTTCCCGTTCTTCCGGAAAAGGTATTTCTTTTATATTAATTATTCCAGGTCCTTCTAAAAACAAAGATTTCATCTTATTTCTCCTTTGTTGTATGGTCTCTTAAAATCTTAACAGACTTAATTATACATATTAGATGGTTCCGTCCCAGGTTGTTACCTTGGTACTCTTCATCTCATCTTCATCAAACCATTTGGTAGTAACCGTCTTGCTTTCCGTGAAAAATCTTACACTATCTTTACCTAGACAGTGAAGGTCTCCAAAGAAGGAATCCTTGTGTCCGGTAAATGGAAATACTCCTACTGGCACTGGAATACCAACATTAACCCCTACCATACCGCCATCTGTTCTCTTAACGAATTCCCTTGCAAAATAGCCGTTTTGGGTAAAGATAACAGAACCGTTTGCAAATGGATTATTGTTCATAATGGTAATACCTTCTTCAAAGCTTTTCACTCTTTTAATACAAAGGACCGGTCCGAAAATCTCTGAAGTACCGATTGTCATCTCTTCTGTTACATTATCAAAAATAGTTGGTCCAAGGTAATAACCATTTTCAAAACCTTCCACTGTAACATTTCTTCCGTCAAGAACCATCTTAGCCCCTTCGTCAATACCCTTTTGTATCCATTTTAATATGCTTTCTTTGTGCTTTTGGTTAACCACTGGACCCAGTGTGGAGGTCTTATCATATGCCGGTCCAATCTTTAATGCTTTTGCCAGCTCAACAATTTTAGCTACTAAAGCATCTGCAATTCCTTCTTCTGCTACTACAACAGGAAGTGCCATACATCTTTCACCTGCACATCCAAATGCAGAATTAACAATACCTGCAGCTGTACGGTCAATGGCAGCATCATTCATTACAAGTGCATGATTCTTCGCTTCACATAATGCCTGAACCCTTTTTCCGTTGGAAGCTGCTACTCCATAGATGTGTTTTCCAACTCCAGTTGTTCCAACAAAGGAAATTCCTTTAATATCCGGGTGATGTAAGAAGATTTCTGCCTCATTTCTACTGCAAGTAATCACATTCACAACACCATCCGGTATTCCTGCTTCTTTGTAAAGCTCTGCCAGTCTTAATGCAGTCCTTGGAGTTAAACTAGATACTTTAAGTATAATACAATTACCGCTAGCAACGCAAACTGGTGTCATCCATCCAAATGGAATCATGGCTGGGAAATTAAATGGTACAATCCCGGCAAAAACTCCAAGTGACTCACGGTAAAGATTTGTGTCATAACCAGCAGAAGTATCCATTAAGGATTCACCCATAATGAGGGATGGAACTGAGCATGCCAGCTCTGTACCTTCTTGTGCCTTTAATACATCTCCTTTTGCCTCTTCCCAAACCTTACCATGTTCTGTCGCAACTAATAAAGTTAGCTCGTCCATATGTTCAATGATTAGGTTACGCACGTTATAAAGTATTTGAACCCTTTTAAGTACAGGAACTTTCGACCAAGACTGATAAGCCTCTTTCGCAATAGCGATTACTTCTTCTACTTCCTCTTTTGTACAGCAAGGTACCTTTGCCGTTATTTCTCCTGTACTAGGGTTATATAGTTCATTGAATACTTCCGTTTTTGATTCACGAGCTCTTCCACCCGCAAAATACCTGATTGTTTCCATATTCTTTCTCCTTTTATCTATGATTTAGTTTAGTGTACAAGTCAAAACGTATTGTTGTATTCCGCCTTGCTGATCGGTTAATCTCTGGCTATCATCTCACCATATTTTAATTTGCTTTCCGTGATAAAAGCCTTTAAGGAAGGTAAATCCGGCATATCCTGTGAGCATGCATGGCTGGCAACTAACATTGCTGCTGAAGCACTTCCCATCTCAAGACAATCAAGGATGTCAAACCCTTCCAGCAAACCATACAAAAATGCTGAGGCATATCCATCACCACCACCAAAGGATTTAAGAAGCTTAACCGGAAATGGCTTGATGCTGTAATGATTCCCATCGTCCGTATAGGCAGTAGATCCTTCTTTTCCGTGCTTGATTACAACAATGCTGCAGCCCTTTGAATGAAAATACTCTGCTGTCTGCTTATCATTTCTCCCTTGTTCAATTAACTGTTCCGTTAAATCGAATTCCTCTCTAGAACCTAGAATTACATCACTTTCTTTCGCTACCATGGAATAATAGATTGCAATTTCATCCTTGTTTTTCCAATTATAAGCTCGATAATCAATATCAAATATAACTTTTACATCATTCTTCTTCGCCAAATATAGGGCTTTTAATGCGGCTTCCCGAGATGGGCTAGCAGCCAGCGCAGTCCCAGAGATGAGAACAGCTTTGGAACTCTTGATGTACTCTTCATCAATATCAGAAACTGTAAGTTGTAAATCTGCAATTTCATTTCGATACATCAAAATACTACTTTCTGTTTCACTAAGTATTTCTGTAAAGGTAAGTCCTAATTTTTCTCCATTGCTACATCTGGTAATATGACTGGTATCAATTCCTTCCTTGATAAAAAAGTTAGTCACATAATCACCAAACTGATCGTCTGAAACCTTTCCAATAAAACCAATCTTATCTCCCAAACGCGACATACCTACTGCGATATTGGCAGGTGACCCTCCCACATACTTCTTAAAGGTCGTGCTTTCTGATAACGGTTTGTAATAGTCAACCGGGTTTAAATCAATAGCGATTCTTCCAATCAGAATCAAATCAAATTGTTTCGTTTTATCAAACTTAATATGTCCCATGTATAACCTTCCTTTCATTTGCATTTCTACTTAGCTTATGCTTTGTTATCACTTTGAAATACTTTTATATGCCGGTAGACATTCTCATAGGCTCCTTGTACCATGGCATTGCTCATTTTAAAATAATTGATTTCTTCTTTTTGGCAGTAACCCCTTACGGCATGTTCAACGGAATGAAACGTTGCAGTTGCAATATTTATTTTTCGCATTCCGCCCGCAATACATTTTCTGAAATCTTCATCACTGATTCCGGACCCTCCATGAAGCACCAAAGGGATAGGTACCTTTTTCTTCGCCTCAAGTAATAGGTCAAACTGAAGATGTGGTTCCTGTTTGTATAAACCATGCGCATTTCCAATTGATAATGCAATTGCATCCGGCCTGGCATTTTGATACAGCATTTCCACATGCAAAGGATCAGAGTGCAGCATTGCTTGATCCACAGCATCTCCTTCACTACCACCAAGTTGTCCTACTTCGGCTTCTACTGTAGCCTCATAGGCTCTAGACATCTCTTTGACCTTCTGCACCATCCTAATATTTTCTTCAATAGGAAGATGAGAAGCATCTATCATTACGGAAGAGAAGCCGATATCTAGTGCCTGCTTAATTGTCTCCAAATCCATACCGTGATCCAGTTGTACAGCAATGGGTACTGTAGATGCCTTCGCTGCTGCTACCATCATAGGCCCTAAGATATGGAGAGGGGAATAGGGGAGGCGAACCTGGGCTACTTGCAATATAATGGGGGATTTCAACTCTTCCGCAGCCTGAACTGCTCCCATAATCATCTCCATATTAGCAACATTGAATGCCCCAATACCATAAAACTCGTCTTCTGCCTTTTTTAATAGCTTAGACATGTTAATAATTGACATACATTCACCTCTTTTTAATCACTTTTTTCCATAAATATACTCATAATATATCAACTACTTTGTATTATGCTTCTATTTATATCATTTCCTTGGTAATATGTCAATCATATTTTGTCATACTTTATCATATAATGGTTGTTTTGTTTATAAACTTCTTATTTTTCACTTCTTATTGTGAACTCTTCATTACTATTTGGGTATGTTTTGGTTATCTTTTTTCTAAAATCATTATCTCCACCAAGAGTTGTTTTTTCTCTTCAAGGGTTAACGTACTATGGTCTAGTATTTTTTTCGCTGCTATTACGTATGTTTCCATAGTTTTTTTCATGACTTCTTCGTATCTTGAATCTTCCTTCCCACAATGCAGATAAACCTGAATATCTTTCATAAAAACCCTATCCCAGCAAAAGGTACTCTTTATTATAATATTCGCCAATCATAAATATATGATGTTCTCATGCTATTTTTCCATTACTATACCATTGCTAAATCAACACTCCTGTCACTTATTGCAGGATTAATTCATCCTGACAGGGGCGGAATTTATATAGATAATAAAGATTTAAAATCTTCCGGTAAAAATATTGGGTATATGTTGCAGAAGGACCATCTGCTAGAATGGCGTTCAACCATAAGAAATCTTACTCTTGGGCTGGAGATTCAGCACAAATTAACAGAAAATAGTTATATTTTAATAAATGACATGCTTACAACTTATGGATTAATTACATTTAAAAATGCCCGTCCATCTGAATTATCTGGTGGAATGAGGCAAAGAGCTGCCTTAATCCGTACTTTGTTATTAGAGCCTGATATTTTATTATTGGATGAGCCTTTTTCGGCTTTGGACTATCAAACTCGTATCGAAGTTTCAGATGACATATGGGGAATTATTCGAAAAGAAAAGAAAACTGCTATACTAATTACACATGATATATCAGAAGCCATATCTATGGCGGACCGAATTATTGTATTAACCCCACGCCCGGGTACTATTAAACGAATCATTGACGTTTCTCTGACCGTTGAAGGAAAGACTCCATTTCGTGCAAGAAGTGCTCCGGAATTTCGTGATTACTTCAATTTAATATGGAAGGAGCTAAGTCAGAATGAGATATACTAAAAAAAAATTATACTCTGCCCAGGTTCCCATATCTCCTTCCCATGAAGCTTATATTAAAAGCTATTTAAAAAACTTAAATAAGATACGCATCAATCAAATCTTGATAATCGTATCCTTTCTGTTTTTATGGGAAATTACCACCCGGCTAAAGATACTCAATTCCTTTATTTTCAGCAGTCCATCACGGGTTGTGAAATGCTTTGCAGATATGGCCGCGGACGGAAGTATTTTTTATCATATAGGTATTACTTTATTTGAAACCCTAGTCAGCTTTTCCTTGGTAATTATCATAGGAATCCTTGTAGCAGTTTTGCTATGGTGGAATAATAACATTGCCAAAACACTTGAACCCTACCTTGTTGTATTAAACAGTCTCCCAAAATCAGCACTGGCCCCTGTGTTTATCGTATGGCTTGGAAACAATGTGAAAACCATCATTATTGCTGCCATATCCGTAGCTGTCTTTGGTAGTATCATATCATTATATACCGATTTCATCAGTGTAGAAGAAGATAAAGTGAAATTGATACGTACTTTGGGTGGAAATAAACGTGACGTTTTATTTAAAGTAGTCATCCCCAGCAATATACCTTCCATCCTTAGTGTTATGAAAGTAGATATTGGCCTTTCCCTGGTAGGTGTTATTATCGGTGAATTCTTAGCTGCCAATGCTGGTTTAGGATACCTAATTATATACGGAAGCCAAGTATTTAAACTAGACTGGGTTATTATGTCGATCGTCATCCTTTGTGTGATGGCAGCCGGTTTGTATCAATTACTAACTTATTTCGAGAATAAATATAATTAATGAAATTAAAAATCAGCCAAAACGGATAAGTAGCAACTATACGTTTTGACTGGTTTTACATTTTCCAACATAGATAAGCATCTATCGCAACATAGATAACAAGACTCTCGGAATATTCTGAAGTGATGCTTGTTTTTCCACTGCACCAACCTCATAAGCCACTTTTGGCATACCATAGACTATCGATGACTCTTGATTTTGACCAATGGTCCTTGCACCTTTGCGTTTCATTGCAAGAAGGCCTTTTGCTCCATCATACCCCATTCCAGTCAGAATAACTCCTACCGACATAGCACCTGCGGCCTTAGCTACTGACTCAATATACTAAACAGATTCCAAGGATAACATCCTGGAGGCATTTTGGCATATTCTACTTTTTCCTTCTTTGTCGGATGTAAGAATTCTAACTTATGGGACCACAAGGCTATTTCACAACCATTGTCCTTGCTGCCGTACTTCCCATCGCCAACCAAGGGCATCTTTCTGGAAGAAAATTGTACCCTAATTTGATGGGTTCTGCCAGTATGCAGCCGGATTTTCACTAAGGAAATTACTCCGATGGGAGACTCATTTGTGTCCATTACTTGATATTCCAAAGAGGCTTCCTTAACCCCTTTTCTTGGACGACTCACTACGAAGGATTTATTCTTTGAGGAATCCTTAAACAGCAGGTCTTTATAGACTCCCTGTTTTTCTCCTGGGCATCCATGCACAATGGCATAATATTCTTTCTGAAAGGTTCGCTCTTGAATGGCTTTTGATAATTGTGCGGCAGCATATGGCTTTTTTGCAAATACCATTACACCTCCAACATTTCTATCCAATCGATGTATCGGGTTTATATTAGATTTTTCCTGTTTTATGTTTACATGTTCATTTAATAAGGTAATCATGTCTTCTTCTCCACTGGTATCGGGCTGTGAAAGAACTCCGACCGGTTTTATGCAGACTAGGATTTGATTATCTTCTTGTAATATTTCAACCATAAGCTCCTCATTTCATTTTTACAATTCTCTAATTTTTTATTGCTTGATTGTACATTTAAGATTTATCCACCCATCATAACACAAATCCCAATAAAGATGTATCCACTTTTGAAATTTAATGCAAAATCATGATCCAGTGCCACTATAAGACATAGCACCTTTCATCCAGATTTTATAGCTTCCCCAAAACCACAGGAATCCCAGAAAGGGCGAAGCATAGGTAAGTAAGGGAATATTGTCCGGACGCAAGAACACTAGGCTCGGATAATAAGCAATAAAGGAAACTGGGATAATAAAAGTAAACAGGAAACGTAATACCGGATTAAATATGGTGATAGGTTGCATTTCACAAAATGATCAAGTTCAAGAAGATATTGAAGATCTTAAAAAGCAAATTGCTTTACTTAAGAATGAGCTTCTTTGCCGGTAATTTGCAGAAACAAATTGTAGTTTATTGCATAAAAAAACTACCAACTAAATATCAGACAGTTGGTAGTGGATAAATTTATTAATTTACATCAACGAAAGAACATCCACCAAAAAGGAAATCTTAAGTCAAAATCATGTCTCCTATCATGTTCTTCTCTTCTTTCCATTTCATGTCTTCTGTCAAAATCCATTCTTCTGTTAAATTCTTCTCTCATTTCATTTTCACGTCTCATGTCCATATCATCTCTCATATCGCGTCTTCTTTCGAACATTTCATTACGACCGTCCATATATACTCCATGTATTTAAAATTTTTATACTTTAGTATATGCAAAGTCATAATTTATGTTTCTTTCCAACTAGCAATATTCAATTGAATTGTACACCATTTTGTTCCTTTACTAAGTTACTTCACTAATCCTCTTGTTTGAAGCTTTGTTTCATGCTATAATTCCTATTATGGAGACATAGCTCAGTCGGGAGAGCACCTGCTCGACAAGCAGGGGGTCGCTGGTTCAAGTCCAGTTGTCTCCATCCACATTAAGGGGATATAGCTCAGATGGGAGAGCGCCTGCATGGCATGCAGGAGGCCGTGGGTTCGAGTCCCATTATCTCCACTTATTTATTTTCGTTATTGAAGACCCATCTTCTTTCTCTTCTTAATAATATGCGCTTCAATATCATTTGCAACTTCTACCGGATCATCACCTAAGGCAATTTTTCCACCTGTCAGGCCTTCTACATCTTCAGTAAGCAATTTAACAAGCTTCGGTGCCCCAGTAATAAAAGGGGTAGGAGAAAGATGCGTATAGGCACCATATCCTACTGCAAAAATGCCGTCAATGGTTGCCTTTTGTTCCATCCATTCCGGTGCGGTGACTGCGATCGGAAGATCCGAAATATCAAGATTTAAGTGCTCTGCCAATGCGGTTACGAGCATGGATATTCTACCTGTGTCCGTACAGGTACCAAAGCTTAATACCGGAGGTATGCCCAAAGCTTTGCATACTCCCTTTAAGCCTTCTCCTGCCAGGTCGACTGCATCCAAATTACACATTCCTGCAACTTCTAGACCATGATTTCCACAACCACCGGCTACAACAAGAATATCTTTTTTAATCAATTCCTTTGTCAGGTTTACGGTATTCCAATCCTGAGGACCATTTCTTAAGGTGGAACAATTAGCAAGTGCGACAATGCCTTTGATTTGTCCCTTGGCGATGACATCAACCAGATTATTCAAATCATTTCCAATTGCTTTTAACACAGCTTCCGTTGAAAAACCAGCAATCGCTTTTTGTTTATGTTTCGGAACCATCGGTTTGATTTTTTTATGGCGTTTTTTAAAATTTTCAATGGCTATTTGAATACATTGATCTGCCATTTCCGCCGCCTTAGCCGGATAATATGGCATCTCATGTTCGGTGCCGGGTACTCCGATAATCGTACTTACACTAACCAGGGCAACCTGGTATTTTTCTGCATATTGATCAATTGCCGGTGGAGAACAGTTTTCTTCCATAACATAGGCATCCACAGTTCCTGTTGCTAGAAATGGTTCAATTGACAGCCAGTTACCCATGAGTCCTACAAATACATCATCCATAGGAAATCTTTGCAGCAATTCCTGTCCGGTTTCGATGGATCCCACGATATGAATTCCTTTAGCACCTGCTTGCTTTGCCTTTTCCTGATATTCTTGCAATTTAGCTTTCTGTAATGTAGCAGCTCCTATCCAGGGTTGATGTCCATTAAAGGCAATATTCACATAATCTGGATCCATAATACCCAAATCCACATCCACTTCGTGTGGCATCGGTGTACCGAACAAGATATCCTGTGTCATCTCTAATCCAATTTGGGCTGTATAAATTGTTGACAATCCGAGCCGTAATGCTTTTTTTGCAAGGGAGACATAATCTCCATCAACATTGGTTAAGCAGCTTGCAATACCTAGTTCCACTTCATGTTGGACACCAGAAGGATAAACGTGAAGTTCTTTCCATAAGGGCAAGCGTTTCTTAGGTGCAAATACTTCTACCATAATACTCTTATGATCCGGATTCACTTTCATTTCTTCGTCCAATAATTCTGCTAGCTGAATTGCCATTTGATTGATATCCTGCTCGGTACTGATTCCAGTTTTTTCACACATCCATTTCAATTTGTCAACATCCGTAATCTGAAAGGTGGTTTTCCCTTCTCCTGTTGCCTTTAAAGTACGAAAAGCTTCATATGCATGATGGGCATAGGTTGCTGCGCCCATGATATTTCTCATAAGAAGGTTTCTCATAGCCATCGCATCCGGACCAATACCACAGACACCTTTCTCAATACCACCCTTCTCACTAATCCTACAAGGTCCCTGTGTACATAATTGGCAACTCAATCCCTGCAAGCAGTATTTGCATCGAATTTTTTCCTGCTCATTCCATCTAGAAAATACACTGGATAATCCGTCATCTCGTATTCTAATTAGCATTTCTTCAACAGAGTCATGATAACTGACACGACCTTGTGTTTTTTCCATTATTGATTCTAGCATTGCATAATTACCTCCATTTATTCTATCATTCAAATGGTAATATACCCATAATCTAGATGCATAATTCATACTTTGTTCTCAGTGAATAAGAGAATTCATAAGCAAAAAAGCAAAACTCACCAGACGTGGACACAAAGTGCATTTTCCTATCGCGTGTCTGCACAACCCACGGTAAAGGTTTAATATCATCTCATGAATTTTCTTATTAAATTAAACAAAGGATATATCAATCATATTACGTTGATATATCCTATCTGAATAGCTTCTCAATTTTTCTTATTTATCGTTTAAATACTTTCCTTCTAATTCTTTTAAAAGTTCAATATATTTTGTTTGAGTACCCTTATTTCTTGCCTCTTCCTCGAATGAATCTGTCTGCTTATTAACACGTTCTAGGACCTCAGGTTCCAGTTTCTTCTCTGCAAAGGTGTAAACAACTGCATCTTCTTTCTCTATGTGCCTTCCTAAATGGTTTACATATCCAACTGCATTTGCAAGAATATCTAATTTGCTTTCTTCATCTCCAGCCTTCACCCTTAAAAGTGCAGCTTTCAACTCACTAATAAATAGTCTGCCCCAATCATGTTCAACAAGCATTCCATGTGTAACTAAGTTTGTACCCATACTTCCTAAATTGTCCACCATTTCTTTAAATAGGAACTGTTCTTCTTTCCCATGATGATGTATATCTGCATAGTTACGAATAAAATCTATCATTTTATCAAAATCATCATAATTAATTTCTGCTCCAAGCATTACTTTATAGCATGCACTTCTTACCACGCTTAGCATTCTCTTAATGTATTTGTGTTCATTCATCATTAATTCGATACTATTCATTTTCTACCTCCTTTTAATTCTATTGGTAATCTCATCTATCTTCTCAAAAATAAAATCTGATTCGCTTAAGAACCCACGAATAAAAGCTTCCCTCAAGGAATAGTAAATGTTAATATCACTACCGGCCTCTTCCCAGTAATCCTTATGGACGCAAGTATTTCTTTTCCAGATCACTTGCTGCTCGTTTTCCTCCAATACAGTATTTGCATGATCACAAGGCATTCCATCAAGCAGACTGTCACTAATTCCTTTATAAGCCTGTACAGCGTTATCTATACTTATTGAGAATTCCTTGCCTTTCTCTTCGAAAACAGTTTCAATTTGTTTGTAATAATCTGGGTTCTTCTTTACCAGAGAGGCTATACAATGTGCAAGTTTGCGTTCTGCTTGCGTTACCTTAGATTGCAACCAACCATGAATATTATTTGTATCAATAACCTCTTCCAATGGTCTGGTCTCTGTTATACCAAACTTAGTATTTAGTTGTTCCTTTAAGTCAGGTATTTCGCCTTCTCCTATTTTAATTACACCTTCAACAATACTCTGTTGAATTTGGATCTTATTATATAACCAATGATGAATTGGTCCTAAAAAAGCACTCATGTACTTACCTCCTGAAGTTTATTATGTTTTTATTATATCTTCACTTTCTCTTTTCATATGTAGCCATAGCTACATATATTTTTAAAAAAGTATGTTATAGTATTCTTATAGAATTGAAACAATTATTATAGAAGTATAAACATAAGGAGGTTTATTATGCAAAAAGTAAATAAAGATATGCTAGTTAGTGAAGTCTTACAGATTAATGATGGCCTGGCTCCTATTCTGATGGCATCCGGTATGCATTGCCTTGGTTGTCCTTCCTCCCAAATGGAGTCTTTAGAAGATGCTTGTTCCGTTCACGATATGAATGTTGACATTTTAGTAGGCAAATTGAATGAGTATCTTTCTACGTTTGAGGCAAAATAGGATTTATAAATAAACAATACTAATTTAACAAAAGTTTCAAAAAGACATCTATGACGTTTGTCATAGATGTCTTTTTTTATTTAGGTTTGTTTATCATATGCCGAATCTAGGCTATTTCTTATTAATCCGTTAGCAAACCCGATTCCATAAGGAACTCATTTGCAACCACATCCGGTTCCATCTGAAGCTCATCAACTTTATAGTTTAATTCAGCCATGATATCATCTGTCAGAATATCACCAAGTTCTTCAATAATTGGTATGATTTCTGGATAATTTTCTACAATTTCACCTCTTACCAAAGGTATTGCATAGTAAGGAGGGAAAAAGTTTTTATCATCTTCTAAGGTTACCAGTTCGAATTTTTTTAGCAATCCATCTGTGGCGAAAGCATCTACCACATCCGTTTCTTTATTAGTTAGCGCTAAATATCTTGGGGAACCATCAAGTCCAATCGTATCTTTGAAGTTAAAATTGTAAAGTTTGGTAAGACCAGGTAATCCATCCTCTCTATTAAGAAATTCAAGTGTTGATCCAATGACTAAATTAGGAGCTACTTTACTAAGGTCGCTAATTGTTTTTATGCTATACTGCTCGGCTGTTTCTTTTGTAACTGCCAATACATACGTATTATTAAAGCCCATTTGTTTTAACACATCTATATTAAATTGTTCCTTAAAATCGGATTTTACTGTATTATAAACCTCTTCCATATCGGTAATCGGAGGATAATCAAGGGTGTCGCCATAAGCAGTGCCGCTATAATCGATATACATATCGATCGCACCGGACTGTAATGCCGAGAAACAGACCTGTGTACCTCCGAGATTTATTCTTCGTTCCACGGATATATCTGTTCTATCCTCAATTAAGTCGGAAAACATATGAGCTAATATGTGCTGCTCTGTAAAATCCTTACTAGCAATTCTGATTACTTTCTGTGCTCTTCCCATACTAGCAATTGCCGAGAAAGCAAATATGACAATCAACAGGAAAGCACAAAAAGAAAGAGCCAATTTTTGCAGTTTTCTAACCTTGGCTTGTCTTTGTTTTGAGTTACTATTTTTCTGAAGACTGATTGGTGTAACAAGTTTCTCAACTAATCCAACAAGAAAGTCTACAAATAAAGCTAACAGACAGGCCGGGATTGCTCCTGCTAAAATCTGGTTATTATTGACGGTCCTTATCCCTGAAAACACTAAGAATCCCAATCCTCCTGCACCAATAAATGCCGCCATAGTCATAAGACCAACAGCAGTAACTGCAGAAATCCTGACTCCTGCCATAATAACCGGTAAAGCTAGTGGTATCTGAATCTTAGTCAAAATCTGTGCTTTTGTAAGACCTATACCTCTTGCTGCCTCTAAGGTTTGTGGATTAATATTTTGAATTCCGGTATAAGTATTTTTAATAATAGGAAGCAAGGAATATAATATTACCATTACTACTGCTGGTAATGTGCCTATGCCTAAAAAGGGGATTGCAAAACCTAAAAGTGCCATGCTAGGAATTGCTTGAATCACATTGGCTGTTCCCAAAATTGGTTTATTGAGCCTTTTAACATAACTAATCAATATTCCCAGAGGAACACCTATCAGGATAGCAAGGCCAACCGAAATAGCTGTCAGTTTTATGTGTTCTAATGTTAGAGTAAAGATTTGCTCTTTACTGTTTTGTATATATTCAATAAAATTCATATTAATCTGATACCTCCTCAGTATCTAAGTATTGTTGACTTAAAGTAGTAACAAGGCTGCTTTTAGTTATTAACCCAAGCAGTATACGATTTTCATCAACAACAGGAATGTTTGATACCTCATTTTCATCAACAACAGTCAATACATCAATAATGGAATCCGTTGGTGATACACTTAAATAATTGGTAGACATAATCTTCCCAACTTCCTGTGTACGATCCGATTGCAATTGTATCTCCTTTGCCCTAATAACTCCCAAAAGTTTATTGGATCTGTTTTCTACTACCATAAGGCTATCGACTTTGGAAGAACGCATTTTCTCCATGCATCTGAGTAATGTCATATTACTAAGACAGGTGATAGGATTTTCTATCATAATATCTTCCGCCTTGATGAACTCAGGTGATGTCCAGATTCGATTTTTACCAACAAAATCTGAAACAAATTCATTTATTGGGTTCTTTAATATATTTTCCGGAGTATCATATTGAAGAATCTTTCCGTCTTTCATAATGCAAATCATATCCGAAATCTTAATTGCTTCGTCCATATCATGGGTGACAAATACGATAGTTTTCTTTAGGATTGATTGAAGATTGATAAGTTCTTCTTGAAGCCCCACTCTAGTTATTGGATCTAATGCCGAAAATGGTTCGTCCATTAAAATGATATCTGGATCAGTTGCAAAGGCCCTTGCAACTCCAACTCTTTGCTGCTGTCCCCCACTAAGTTCGGTTGGATATCGATCTAAAAACTCCTCTGGATTAAGGCCTACCATATCCATCAGCTCGTAGGTTCGTTTTTCTATCTCTTTTTGGTCTTTCTTTTCTACTTTTGGAATCATTTCAATATTTTCTTTCACCGTCTTATGTGGAAATAGACCGGTCTGCTGTATTACATATCCCATATTTCTACGAAGAGCGATTACGTCTTTCGTCTGAATATCTTCTCCATTGATAAATATCTTACCGGATGTTGGTTTTATTAATCGATTTATCATTTTTAAGGTTGTTGTTTTACCACAACCACTAGCTCCAATAAAAGCAACCAGATGTCCTTTTTGAATGTCAAAAGATATATTATTTAAAACTTTTTTATCTTTAAATTTCTTTGATACTTGTTCAAATTTAATCAAGATAAACCTCCTTTAATTGTATGTCAGTGAAACCTTTTTACATTATTTTACTCCGCAAGCAACAACTCTATTATACTTTGAAGTTGTTACTTTGTCAAATTTTTAATTTATCTAATTAAAAAAACCTCATACCAAGCATTGTATGCTTAAGTATAAGGTTTCCTATTAAAATACTTTTTATTACCATATTTAAAACATTATAATTGCCTCAATTACGAATGGGATATATAAAATTCTTAACACGATCCAAACAATTTTCATCACCAACAAAGTATATTATATCATCTTGGGCAAAAATCGCATATGGTCCTGGGGACATAATCAAAGCATTATCTCGTTTGATTGCTATAATAGTAGCAAACGTGTTATGCCAAAAATTAACTTCCAATATTGTTTTATTAATAAATGGTGTATCGGATGTAATTTCAATTTCATAGGGAGTGAAAGGACTATAAGATCGGAATCGGTCAGTTTTTTCAATCAATTTCGTTATACAATCATTAAAGTATTGCATTTCTTTTGATTGTCTTTCTACACTATCTAAAATATCCCTTTTTAAATCATTCACCGTTTGAATATCCTCAGATTGTCGGACGAATTTTAAGGCTTTTTCATAAGAAATTATTGTAACCCCACTACCCTTTGTTGTATCAACTATTTCAAGATCAGATAATACACAGATAGCTCTTCGTGCAGTTTCAGAAGAAACTCCATATTGACTTGCAATATAAGACCGTGCGTAAAATCTTTCTCCCACTTTATATTGTTTTGCGATTATTTTAGAAGCAATATCAATTGCTATTTGTTGATATCTTGGGCTTGTTACTTTCGTTTTTTTATCCATCCTAACATCCATACCTTTCAATATTAATTCAAACCTAGTATAACATAGCATACATTTATTATCTATCCTATAATTGATTCAATACTATGTTGGAATGATGATATATTGGAATATAGGCTCTTTGTCAATTGTTGGGCGGATTCTACGATTCCCACCCAACAAGTGACACCAATCCGGAATATAAAAAAGGCTACAGTAGAATAAATTTATGCTCAATTTACTCTACCGCAACCTTATTAATAATAGATTAAAATCCGTTACTTCTTATACCTTATTTCAATATAATAATTATTCTAAGAATAACTTAATATCATCTTCCACAGTACCAATGCCAGCGATCCCGAAGTTTTCTACCAATACATTGGCTACATTCGGAGATAGGAAAGCTGGTAGTGTAGGTCCTAAGTGAATGTTCTTAACACCCAAGTGTAAGAGAGCCAGAAGTACAATAACCGCCTTTTGCTCATACCAAGCAATATTAAATGCGATTGGTAATTCATTAATATCAGAAAGTCCAAATACTTCTTTTAATTTTAACGCAATAACAGCTAAGGAATAGGAATCATTACACTGTCCAGCATCCAGTATTCTAGGAATTCCATTGATATCCCCAAGGTTTAACTTGTTATATTTATATTTTGCACAGCCTGCTGTCATAATTACAGTATCCTTTGGAAGTGCTGCTGCAAATTCTGTATAATAATTTCTTGATTTCTGACGTCCATCACAGCCTGCCATAACAAAGAACTTCTTAATTGCTCCGGATTTTACTGCATCAACCACTTTATCTGCTAAAGCAAGTACCTGATTGTGTGCAAATCCACCAATAATTTCACCTTCTTCGATCTGCATTGGAGCTTCACATGTCTTAGCCATTTCTATAATAGCCGAGAAATCTTTATTTCCTTTTTCATCTTTCTCAATATGAGTACATCCTTCAAATCCGGCAGCACCTGTTGTAAATACTCTCGCTTTATAAGATTCCTTTGGAGGTACGATACAGTTTGTTGTCATCAGAATAGGACCACGGAAACTTTCAAACTCTTCCGTTTGTTTCCACCATGCATTTCCATAGTTTCCTACGAAATTACTATACTTCTTGAAAGCAGGATAATAATGTGCAGGAAGCATCTCGGAGTGAGTATAGACATCCACACCGCTACCCTGTGTTTGTTCAAGAAGTTGCTCTAAATCTTTTAAATCATGACCCGAAATTAAGATTCCAGGTTTCTTACCAACACCAATATTAACCTTGGTAATCTCTGGATTACCATAAGATTCTGTATTTGCCTTATCTAAAAGTGCCATACCATCTACACCGAACTTACCGGTTTCTAAGGTCAATGCCACTAGTTGATCAGCATTTAATGTATCATCTAAAGTAGCAGCCAGTGCTCTTTGGACAAATATGTTGATTTCCTCATTGTCATAGTCTAATTCATTTGCATGCTTAACGTATGCAGCCAATCCTTTTAAACCATAAATAATTAATTCACGAAGACTTCTTACGTCTTCATTTTCTGTAGCTAACACTCCAACTGTTGGTGCTTTCGCATCCATGTCTTCTTTAGTAGCTGCAGTCCATAATGCTGCTTCCGGTAATGCGTTTTTATCTTCTACTTTTGCAAGATAGGTGTCCTTGATACCTAATGTCTTAAGAATTCTTTGATAAAATACATCTTTGTCAAAGTTTGCATTTGTAATTGTTGTAAACAGGTTTAAGATAATGTGGTTATTCACATCACTTGGAATACTAACGCCCTGTCCTCTTAAAGCAGTAGTAACTGCACTTAATCCTTTTGTTACATAAATTAATAAATCCTGTTCCCTTGCTAGTTCCGGTGACTTTCCACATACTCCAGAAATGGTACATCCTTTACAACTAGCTGCCTCCTGACATTGATAACAAAACATTTTATTTTCCATACATACCTCTACCTTTCTTATCTCACTTTATTTTGTATTATTGATTGATTTCATAAGTAGATTATATTATAATGGAGGCTACAATAACGTAGCTATAGCTACATATTTTCAAAATGATACTTTTATATGAATTCATTTATTTATCAGAAAGTTGGTGTTATTATGGAACAATTTTATCCTGTTTTATCAAAATGTCCTTTGTTTTATAATATAGATCGAACTCAATACAAAGCACTATTATCCTGTATTAATTCTTATACGAAGAGTTATAAAAATAATGAATATATTATCATTGCCGGTAATGAAATTAACTATGTTGGAATCATATTAGGCGGATCCGTAGAAATTATTAAGGAAAATCCAGCCGGAGCCAGACATATAATGGATTTTCTAGGCGCTTCCAATCTATTTGGTGAAGGCATCGTTTGTACAATGGAACGCATCTCCCCAGTAACCGTGCGAGCAAAGGAAGATACGAAGATTCTTTTCGTACCTTATGAAAAGATCATAAAAAGCTGCGGTAATTCCTGCTCTTTTCATTTACAACTCATCAAAAACATGATGATGTTATTAGGCGAAAAGAACTTCAATTTAAACCGCAAGATAGAATTACTTATGTTAAAAGGTATGAGAGAAAAATTGGCTGCTTTTCTCTTATATGAATCTAAGAGACAAAACAGCCAGACGTTTCAGATTATTCCAAATCGGAATGAATTAGCAGAATATTTAAATGTATCCCGTACCTCCATGTGCCGGGAGCTAGCCCGAATGAAAGATTTGGGTATGTTGGATTATTATCAGAATTCCTTTAAACTATTGTCAATTGATGACTTAAATGATTGTCTGATGAAATAATACTACGAATGAGTAGCATTCCCCTTATCATAAATATAGCCGATGCATTTTTCCTTCCATTAACACCGCTCCATTGTTACATTCATACGGAACATCCTCCTCATACTGGAAACCCAGCTTTTTCATAACCTGCTCGGAAGCTATATTTGCTTTTGCATGTCGGCCCACAATTTCTTTGATGCCAAGAGTATCTTTGGCAAACTGTAGGATAGCCTCCATTGCTTCCGTTGCGTATCCCATTTTCCAATAATGCTTACCAAGGTTGTATCCAATTTCCCAAGAAGCCACTTCATCCTCATAATAGATTAATCCGGTACCCAACAAGTTTCCCGATTCCTGTTCCACGATAGCAAACCGGTACCAATCATCTTTTTCAATTTGTCCTAATTCAAATGTAATCCATTCTTTCGTTTTATTAATATCATTATGGCTGGTCCAGAACATGTATTTTGCGACTTCCTCATCGCTTTCCCAGCAGTTAAATACATCGTTTGCATCACTCTCTTGAAATGGTCTTAAAAGTAAACGGTTCGTATGTAAAATAGGGGTTTTCATAATTTTATCTCCTTTAAACAGAAGTGATATGACTCCCATCTGATCATAGTCATTCTTCTTTAGCCTTTCCCATATAACAATTTTCATCTTCTTGAAATCCATATTTTCGATAGAAATCATGTGCATCGCGAGTTAATAGAATCCCTCTTAAGGAAGATACTTCTTTATTGTCATGTATTGCATCCAACATTGCTTTTCCTATACCCATGCCACGATATTGTTCATCTACAATCACATCACAGATATAATAGGTAGTTGAATAATCAGTGATTATGCGTGCGAATCCTATTTGCTTTCCGTCCTCATTCAAAAACGCTCCATAACACAATGAATTATCAATAGATTTTTCTATTGTTTCGTTATCTCGTTTATTAGCCCAGTAAGTTTGCCCAAGCAACTTTTTAACATCTTCGATTTGCATTTCTTCACTTCCTGATTTTATCGAATATAATATCATTTTTTCGGTTCCTCCCATATATTTTTGTTTCATTATATACTAAATGATTTACCATTTTCAATAACCATAACTACTAATCATTTTATTCCTTTCATTTTCAGAAACCTTAGCTTTTGGCCGTTCTCATTGACGTATCACAGTGCAAACATTATTTTGGAACATATAATGCGTTCTTCATGAAGTATTCGTGCTGTTCGCTGATAAGATTTTTGATTTCGTTGACATCAGATAACGTAACATCGGGTATTTCTAACACAAATGCACCACACGCATCTTTGCTTTCTCCTTTGGAGAACGTATATGTATAAACAAATTTATCGCCCTTACAATAACCACATTTCCCACATTTTGCGAGGCGGTTATTGCTTGATAAAATTCTATCGCGGATGACACCAGCGAATTTGTCCGAGTAATTAATACACGACGAAAAACGTAATTCGAAAAATGCTTTTCCACCACCCTCTCGGACGCCGAACCGTGCTAACACTCGGTTATGAGCAAGGTTATTAAATGAAAGAATAAACCCTTTTGTCTGTTTTCTCATGGGAGTGTAATCCAATTCAACCAATGCTTCGATTATAGGTTGATAAACCAATCTCTCCTCGTTGCTTATCATCTCATAGAATTCAAAAATAAATTCTTCCCATTTCTTCATTTATACGCCTCCTTGGATTTGTAACATTTTAGGCTGATTATCATTTCTACTTTATTTTTTCTAGATAACACTCAAATATAACTGTTTACCCAGTCGAAAAAATATCAAATCACTGATTAGATTATAACATCGTAGCATGTGAATTTCTACCTTTTTATTCCATAGTTCTCATCTGCGTCTTCCAAAGGAAGCACATTCTTCCTTCTGCTTTTCCTGCATTCCTTCTTCCTTATTCGCGCGGTCAGGTCATAAAAGAATAAAAAATTGCCCCTCTGAAGGGGCTTGAATATAATATTGTTTAGCAACTTGCATTCCTTTATTCAAACGGTCTTTATTTTTGACTAACAACATAATTAAGTATGTGAATCGTGTTGTGAAGCAACTTCGTTCTTTTGCGTCCCTTATAAAGCAGCCTTTGGCTCTATGCCTTCGTTTATCTTGTTACAGCTTTCGATATTTTAAAAATTCCTAAGACAGTTTCGCCATCACTCTCGTAAATCAGAATACTCTTCCCATTTTTCCACTTTTCCATAGAGGCAAAAGCCTCCTCAATGGAAGCCGGGGGGTTACCACTTAAATCTTCCTTATAACAATACCCTCGGATACCCTCTTCATTTTCTACTGCCATTAAGTCAGGTTCCACATCTGATAAACCATATATATTAGTCCCAAAGGTATAACCATTTTCATTAACAGAGTAATATTGTCTTGCATCCTCATTCTTTTCATGTACTTCGGAAATATAAAGTTCTTTATTCACAGACGGGTCATATAGAGAATTATAAGTTGATTTTTCATTTGCATAGCTTAAGATTGTCGTACCAGCCAAGATTATCAATATTAGTGATACTACTACACCTAATTGTATTATTTTTTTATGCTTCATTATAGATACTATCCTTTCTTCAACTGAATTTTTAGCGAAACCACTGTAAATGGGAATTATTCTACTCCGCTTCTCTGCAAGCCGTATTAAAATCTGGGCATAATCTCTTATTCTAGTGTTACCAATGTCAGAAATTACTTTTTTCAATGATCTTCTAGAGGTTATCATTTCTAACAATATGAACAAGCTCATGAATAAGTATATAATTTGACTATTGTAATAGTTATCATATTTTTATGCTAACACGATAGTAATATTTTGTCAATTGCTATTCTGCTTGAGTTTCCGTAGTTTTATCCACAGAACCTTAATTTCAAGATTCCATTTATAAACAACTTTGTAAAAATACCCAAATTATAAGGAATCCACATCCTTTTTGTAGTAGAATAATGGTGTCCAAT
>JAEZVF010000068.1 GCA_023443225.1 Bacillota bacterium | reverse complement strand
ATTGGACACCATTATTCTACTACAAAAAGGATGTGGATTCCTTATAATTTGGGTATTTTTACAAAGTTGTTTATAAATGGAATCTTGAAATTAAGGTTCTGTGGATAAAACTACGGAAACTCAAGTTGATGTTTCAGTTGACAAATAAACGTTACAATAGTATGATAGATAAAGAATAAAGACGTTCATATGATGAAATTATGAACGTCTTATTTTACATTATAGGAAATACCTTATTCAATTAGAACCAGACTGGCTAGTGATAAACATAGTTTATTTAGAATCATTGTATACCCATTTTCACCTTGTATTACATATGATGCTTTTTTGTATCTCAACGCTTTAATGAATTAATGTGAATAAGTGTAGCGCGATAGATAACCTATGTAAAATAAGATTAGTATGACATTATCTGGAAAAATTAAGGAGGAAATTTAATGAAAAAAAATTTAAAAAAAGTGTTAAGCATAGGATTAATAAGTGCAATGGTTGTTACTTCCCTTGCAGGTTGCGGAAAGAAAAGCGAAAGTTCGAACTCAAGTGAATTCCTTATAGGAGGGCTTGGACCATTATCCGGCCCTAATGCATCTTACGGTACTTCCGTAAAACAAGGTGCACAAATTGCAGTTGAGGAAATTAATGCTGCTGGTGGTGTTAAAGTTGGAGATAATACCCTTACGTTGAAATTAGACTTTGCAGATGATGAAGCAACTGGTGATACTGCTTTATCTGCATACAATTCTTTAATGGATAAAGGTATACAAGCAATACTTGGTACAGTTACCAGTGGTGCTGGACTTGCAATTGCTGAACAGACGAATACCGATGGAATCTTCCAAATCACACCATCTGGATCTGCTCTTGCATTAACAGATTATCCAAATCAGTTCCGCCTTTGCTTTACCGATCCTTTCCAGGGAAAAACAATGGCTGATTATGCAATTGATCAATTAGGCTATACCAAAATCGCAGTGATATATAACAACTCTGATGAATATAGTACTGGTGTTATGGAAGCATTTGTTGATGAAATAGTTGCAAAAGGTGGCGAAGTAGTAGCAAAGGAAGCATTTGTTTCGGAGGCGGTAGATTTTAATACCCAGTTGACTACGATTAAAGGAACGGATGCACAGGCAATTTATGTACCTGCTTACTATCAGGATGCTGCTTATATCACAACACAGGCAGCAGAACTGGGAATGAATCTTCCATTCTTAGGTTCTGATGGTTGGGATGGCGTTATTGCGAAGGTGGTTGATCCGGCAGTATTAGAAGGAGCGGTTTTCTTAAGTCCTTTCTATGCAGCTGATACAGCTCCAGAAGCACAGGCATTTGTTAAAAAGTACAACGAAAAATACAAAGCTGATCCGGACCAATTTGCAGCAGATGGTTATGATACTGTATATGTTATGAAAGCAGCTCTTGAAAAAGCACAATCTACAGAAAGTGCAGATCTTATTGCAGCCATGCCTGAAATCCAGGTAAAAGGGCTTACCGGTGATATGACATTTGTAGACCGTCAGGCAACCAAGGATGCGAAATTCGTAGAAATCACTAACGGACAATATACATCAAAATAATTACTGTAAAAATTAATTTATTATATCAATAAGCACTAGAAGAAAAAAGGTGACTTCTTTTGAAGTAAAAAGTCTTGATAAGTACATTTCTTTTGAGGATATGAGATTTAGTTCTGTAGGAAGTAAATCTCATATTCCGCCTTTTCTTTCTAAAAACATAAGTTTAGTAAATCTGAGCTTCTTCGCATGGCGCAGAGCGGTACTTAGTGTTCTGAGCTAAGCGAAGAACCTCAGCAGGAATAGAGAAGAAAGAGGAAAAATATATGGGAAGCATACTGGAACAAATAATTAACGGCTTACGTTCGGGAAGTATCTATGCATTAATTGCCTTGGGTTATACAATGGTATATGGAATAGCTAAGATGATTAATTTCGCCCATGGTGATATTATTATGGTAGGCGCATATTCTTTGTATGTGACAATAGTTTTGTTAAATATACCGGTACCGGCAGCAGTACTACTTACCATTGCTTTTTGTGCGTTACTTGGTATTTTAATAGAAAGGGTTGCTTATAAGCCCCTAAGAAAAGCTCCGGCGTTGGCAGTCTTAATCACTGCAATCGGTATGAGTTTTCTATTGCAAAGTCTTGCATTGCTGATTTTTAAAGCCGATCCAATTGCTTTTAAATCTATTATTAATGTTAATTCCATATCAATTGGTGGAGTCACAATATCAGGTATTAATATAGTTACTCTTGTTGTAACTTTTATCTGTATGATAGCGTTAACCTTTTTCATAAATAAAACGAAGGCTGGTAGTGCAATGCGTGCAGTATCGGAAGATAAAGCAGCTGCGGAATTAATGGGTATCAATGTAAATAAGACAATTTCCATGACCTTTGCAATAGGATCCGCCTTAGCCGCAATTGCCGGAATCCTTTTTGTATGTCAATACCAGTCTATGAAGCCTACCCTAGGAGCTTTACCGGGAATCAAAGCTTTTGTGGCTGCTGTTTTAGGTGGTATTGGTAGTATACCAGGTGCTATGCTTGGTGGTATCCTATTGGGAGTTATTGAAAGTATATCAAAAGCTTACATTTCTTCTGAGTTAACGGATGCAATTGTGTTTGGTGTATTAGTTCTGGTTCTCTTAGTAAAACCTTCAGGACTTCTAGGCAAGAACAGAATTGAGAAAGTGTAGGTGGAACAATGAATAAAGTGATAAATGAGAAGAAGGAAATAAGTGCAAATCATAATATAAGTAAGTCATACGGCAACATTTTTACCAAGAAGAATTTAATCCTTGCATTAACTATTATTGTCATATACTTTATCATTGCAATTTTAAGTGAAAATGTCCTGAATCGACATTTTAAATCACTAATCATTCCGATTGGTATCAATATAATCCTTGCAGTTTCCTTAAATCTGACTACTGGATTTTTGGGAGAACTATCCTTAGGACATGCTGGATTTATGGCAATCGGAGCTTATGCAGGTTCTATCTTTACGATATATACGAACCTTCCTACCGTTATTGAGTTCATACTTGGACTAATCATTGGTGGAATTTTTGCAGCGGCTTTTGGAATTGTAATCGGAGTCCCAGTTCTGCGTTTAAAGGGTGACTACCTTGCTATTGTTACCTTGGCCTTTGGTGAAATCATTCGATCTATACTTAATTACTTACCAATCACTGGTGGAGCAATGGGTCTATCGAAAATACCCCGCTATGCAACTTATACTTGGACCTATATTATCATGGTTATTACAATAATTATCATCAGTAATTTTGTAAAATCCAGACATGGTAGAGCAGTATGTACCATACGTGAGAATTTTCTTGCGGCTGAATCCATTGGTATTAAGGTAAGCAGATATAAGATTATGGCATTTGTTATTGCAGCATTTTTTGCAGGAATTGCAGGAGTACTTTATGCACATACCTTTAGTTCTATAAAACCTGTTATATTTGATTATAATAAATCTATTGAAATTCTGGTAATCGTTGTTCTCGGTGGAATGGGCAGCATTCGAGGCTCCATTATTGCGGCGGTACTTTTGACAGTATTACCAGAATTGCTTCGTGGTACAGATGATTTACGTATGTTGCTATATTCCATTGTATTAATTGCCATGATGTTAATTAATTCTTCCGATATTCGTAGCAAATTAGAAGATAGCGGAAAATTACCGAAATTACCGAAACTTAAGCAAGAGTAGAGCAAGATAAGGAGTGGTGAATGATATGGCTTTATTAGAGGTAAAGAATTTAGGAATCTCCTTTGGAGGTCTACGTGCTGTTGATGGTGTAAATCTGAATATAGAAGAAGGACAGCTTTATGGATTAATTGGGCCAAACGGAGCTGGAAAGACCACAATATTCAACCTTTTGACTGGAGTTTACCGCCCGACAAGTGGTACAATTAAGATTAATGACATCAATATCGTAGGTAAATCGCCGTCAGAAATTTGTCAGGCAGGAATTGCACGTACGTTCCAAAATATACGTTTATTTAAAAAGATGACCGTGTTAGATAATATTAAGGCAGCGTTTCATAATGAGGTAAAATATTCACTGTTAACGAGCTTTTTTCGACTTCCAGCTTATTTTAAGGCAGAGCAGGAAATGAATGAAAAAGCACTTGAAATACTTAAAGTGTTTGATCTGGATGGCGAGGCAAATTATCTTGCAAGTAATTTACCTTATGGTAAACAAAGAAAATTGGAAATTGCCAGAGGCTTAGCTACCAATCCAAAACTGCTGTTATTAGATGAACCAGCTGCAGGAATGAACCCTAACGAGACAGCTGAATTAATGGAAACGATTCGCTTAGTCAGGGACCGTTACCATATCACGATTCTTCTGATTGAGCATGATATGAAATTAGTATCCGGAATATGTGAAAAAATACTGGTATTAAACTTTGGAACAGAACTTGCAACCGGAGCTCCGGAAGAAGTACTGAATAATCCGGAAGTAATTACTGCTTATCTGGGTGAGTAAGCTGGTCATTCTGATATAGAAAAGTTCGGGAAAGAAATGGAGGAATTCCAATGGCAATGTTAACGATAAAAGACTTAGAAGTCTACTATGGTGTAATACAGGCAATTAAAAGCATATCGTTTGAAGTTAATCAAGGAGAAGTAATTGCTCTCATTGGTGCAAACGGTGCCGGTAAAACTACCATTCTTCATACAATCACCGGGTTGGTTGCAGCAAAATCGGGAAGTATCAATTTTGAAGGGAATGACTTAACTAAAATCCCAGCACATAATATTGTTTCTTTAGGAATGGCACATGTACCGGAAGGAAGAAGAATATTTGCTGAGTTGACTGTTTTAGAAAACCTGAAAATGGGTGCTTATACCCGTAAAGATAAGAAAGAAATAGCAGATACTTTGGAAAAAATCTACGAACGTTTTCCGCGTTTGAACGAAAGACGACATCAAATAGCAGGAACGTTAAGTGGTGGTGAACAACAAATGTTAGCTATGGGTAGGGCGCTTATGTCCCATCCAAGAATCATACTGATGGACGAACCTTCCATGGGATTATCACCACTCTTTGTTTCTGAAATATTTGATATTATAAGAGAGATAAGTAATAGCGGCACTACTGTTCTCTTAGTAGAACAGAATGCAAAAAAAGCATTATCAATTGCAAATCGCGCATATGTTCTAGAAACAGGAAAAATTGTACTTGAAGGTGATGCCAAAGAGTTGATGAATGACGATTCTGTTAAGAAAGCCTATTTGGGTGAATAAGTCAGGAGGTAAGTTATGGACCGATATGTAATTACAATTGCAAGAGGATATGGAAGTGGTGGAAGAACCATGGGAAAAATGCTTGCAGAAGAATTGGGAATACATTTTTATGACAGGGAATTACTTCGATTGGCATCGGATGAAAGTGGAATAAATGAAGAGTTATTCGGCCGGGTAGATGAACAGTTAAAAAAGAGTTTGTTATATAAGATAGCAAGAAAAGAATATAAAGGACAATTAATTCCGCCGGATAGTGAAGATTTTGTATCCAATGATAATTTATTTAACTATCAGGCTAAGGTGATTAAAGATCTGGCGGAGCAGGAATCTTGTGTAATAGTAGGACGGTGTGCAGATTATATATTGAAAGATATGGACAATGTTATTAAAATCTTTGTTCATGCGTCCCTGACCGATTGTGTTGCAAGATTAGAAGGAATGTTTAGTTTACCTTCGAAAGAATTAGAAAAGAAAGTTCTTACAACGGATAAACGGAGAGCAGAATACTACAAGTATTACACTGGAAGAAAATGGGAAGATGCTAAAAATTACGATATGTGTCTGAATAGCCAGCAATTAGGGTTTGATAAATGTGTTCAGATTATCAAAAATTATTTAGATGTTCGTTTTCAATAGGATAACGATATCATGAATCCTCGCAGAGAAGATTTCTTCTTTACGAGGATTTTTGTAAAGAGGGAAAGAAGTATTGAAAAATATTCCTTTCCTATGCTATACTATATAAAATTTGTTGAGAAAAGAGGATATTGATATGATTTCAAATAAAATGATAGGGTTAGTTCAAAATAGTTCAATTATACGTGCTATGTTTGAAGAGGGAAAAAAACTTGCGGCTATCCATGGAGCTGAGAATGTGTATGATTTCAGTCTGGGAAACCCAAATGTAGAACCTCCAAAAGAAATAAAAGAAGCAATTGTTGATATCCTTACAAATGAAAGCTCTAATCTAGTCCATGGATATATGAATAACTCTGGATATGAAGATGTTCGTGAAACAATAGCGCAATCCATCAATAAAAAGTTTCAAACAAAGTTTGATCAGGCAAATATTCTGATGACGGTAGGAGCTGCGGGTGGATTAAATGTAATCTTTAAGACTCTGTTAAATCCTTCCGACCAAGTTATTACCTTTGCCCCTTTCTTTGGTGAGTATAGAAACTATGTAGGTAATTTTGATGGAGAACTTGTAATTGTTTCCCCTAATACTGTTAATTTTCAACCAAAACTGGATGAATTCGAAGAAAAAATAACTGCAAAAACGAAGGCAGTTCTTGTCAATACACCAAATAATCCAACCGGTGTAGTATATTCAGAACAAACGATAATTGCATTGGCAGATATTTTAAGAAAAAAAGAAGCAGAGTTTGGAAGCTCTATTTATCTGATTGCTGATGAACCTTATAGAGAATTGGCATATGATGGAGTAGAAGTGCCGTATTTGACAAAGTATTACAAAAACACCATTGTTGGTTATTCATTCAGTAAATCCTTATCTCTACCTGGAGAGAGAATTGGTTATCTGGTAATACCTTCAGAAATAGATGATTTTGAAAATATATCAGCAGCAGCCAATGTAGCAAATCGTATCTTGGGATTTGTCAATGCTCCTTCCTTAATACAGCGTGTTGTTGCAAGATGTATTGATGCAGAAGTAGATATTGAAGTTTATAACAGAAACCGCGAACTACTTTATAATAGTTTGATATCCTATGGTTATTCCTGCGCAAAGCCGGAAGGTGCCTTTTATTTGTTTATTAAATCCATGGAAGAAGATGATAAGGCATTTGCCGAGGCAGCTAAAAAATATAATATCTTAATTGTTCCTGGTTCTTCTTTTGGGTGTCCTGGTTACTGTAGAATAGCTTACTGTGTAGACTATGCAACGATAGAGAAATCTTTGCCTGGATTTAAAAAGCTGGCGGAGGAATACAAGTAAATATAACAATTCGGAATGTTTGAAACGGGAGGAGTAAGTAAATGCAACAAGAGGTTAAAAGGAAAGCTTGGGAAAAAAATATCAGAAGAGTAGACCCGTATGTGCCAGGAGAACAACCAAAAAAGCCTGATATGGTAAAATTAAACACCAATGAAAATCCATATCCCCCGGCGCCAGGGGTCTTAAGGGCAATAAAGGAATTTAATACAGACGAATTAAGACTTTATCCAGATCCTAAGAACAGTATGCTTGTAGATGCTCTTGCTGATTATTACAAATTAGGAAAAGATCAGGTATTTGTGGGTGTTGGGTCAGATGATGTACTGGCTATGGCATTTCTGACTTTTTTTAATTCTGATAAGCCGATTCTTTTCCCCGATATTACCTATTCTTTTTATGATGTTTGGGCAGAGTTATTCCGCATACCGTATGAAAGACCAGCTCTTGATAAAGATTTTAATATTATTAAGGAAGATTATTATAAAGAAAATGGTGGAATTATCATTGCAAATCCCAATGCACCAACTTCGGTCTGTGAAGGTGTAGATGTTATACGTGATATTTTACAACATAATCAGGAATCGATTGTTATTGTTGATGAAGCCTATATTGATTATGGTGGCGAAAGCAGCTTAGAATTGTTAAAGGAATTTGATAATTTACTGATTGTGCAAACCTTTTCAAAATCCCGTTCCATGGCTGGAATGAGAGTTGGCTATGCTATGGGACACCCTGAATTAATAAAGGCACTGAACGATGTTAAGTATTCATTTAATTCTTATACAATGAATCAAACAGCACTTTTCTTTGGCGTTGAAGCAGTAAAAGATGACAGGTATTTTAAGGAATGCATACAAAAAGTCTTAGAAACCAGAGAAAGAGTAATGCCGGAATTCAAGAAACTTGGGTTTTCTTTTCCGGATTCCAAGGCAAATTTTCTATTTGTTACGCACGAATCAATTCCAGCAGAGGTTATTTTCCGCAAGTTAAGAGAAAAAAATATATTTGTCCGTTATTTTAACCTTCCGAGAATTGATAATTATCTTCGGGTTTCAATAGGCACAAACAACGAAATGGATAAAATATTACAAGCTTTAAAGTGCCTTGTGTTGGAAAATAATATTGCCTAGGTAGATTGCTGAATAACTATATGGCAGAGGGGAAACAATTGAGAAGTTTAATTGCAGAAGATGATTTTGTTTGCAGGAAATATCTGCATCGATTAGAAGAAAAACAAGTAAAGATAATTATGACAACCGCATTAACAGAAGGAAGAAATGTGACCAAGGCGTTTGGATTAGGTTGTGTTGCTTATGCCGGTAAACCAATTAACCGAGATAAGTTTGATTAGGAATTAAGGAAACTGGAATTAATTTAACCTAACATCTGGGGTAAATGGATTACATGGGTTACTTTGACTAAAATATATATTTGTGGTAATATATATTTTGTATGAATAACTGCTTTAAAGGAGGAGCTTCCATGAAAGATATGAGGCTGGAAAGCAATGATGAGAAGAACAATAAAGAGGATATAAATTCTGAAAAAGTGATAATATCCAAGAATTTTATAGAGCAAATAATTGATAAGGATATAGAAGAAGGGCGATGTGTTAAAGTTATCACCAGATTTCCTCCGGAACCCAACGGATATCTGCATATTGGACATGCAAAATCTATCCTATTAAATACTGGTTTAGCAAAAAAGTATGGGGGTCAATTTAACTTACGTTTTGATGACACAAATCCCACGAAGGAAAAAACGGAATTTGTTGAATCCATCCTTTCCGATGTGAAATGGATCGGTGGAGATTTTGAAGATAGGGTTTTCTATGCATCCAATTATTTTGATCAAATGTATGAAGGTGCTATTAAACTAATCAAAAAAGGCAAGGCATATGTTTGTGATCTTACTCCAGAAGAGATAAGAGAGTATCGGGGAACATTAACCGAGCCTGGAAAAGACAGCCCTTATAGGGAAAGATCAATAGAAGAAAATCTTCGCTTGTTTGAAGGTATGAAGGATGGCGAATTTGAAGATGGTTCTAAAGTATTAAGAGCCAAAATTGACATGGCCTCTCCAAACATTAATATGAGAGATCCCATTATATATAGAATAGCTCGAATGACACATCATAATACTGGTGACAAGTGGTGTATCTATCCTATGTATGATTATGCCCATCCTATTGAAGACGCAATAGAAGGAATTACTCATTCTATTTGTACATTGGAATTCGAGGATCATAGGCCATTGTATGATTGGGTAGTAACCGAGTTGGAATATGTTAATCCACCAAAGCAGATTGAATTTGCTAAATTGTATCTAACCAATGTAATTACTGGTAAAAGGTATATTAAAAGATTAGTAGACGAAGGTATTGTGGATGGCTGGGATGATCCTAGATTAGTTTCGATTAGTGCTTTACGAAGAAGAGGTTTCACACAGGAGTCCATAGCAATGTTTATGGAATTGTGTGGAGTATCGAAAAGCCAAAGTTCTGTAGATTATGCCATGCTTGAATATTGCATTCGCGAAGACCTAAAATTGAAGAAGCAAAGAGTTATGGCAGTCCTAGATCCCATTAAATTGGTAATCACCAATTATCCTGATGGACAAGTAGAATATATGAATGTACCGAACAATCAGGAGAACGAAGAAATGGGTGAGAGAATGGTGCCATTTAGTCGTGAATTGTATATTGATCGAGATGATTTTATGGTGGAACCCCCGAAGAAATATTTTAGGTTGTTTCCAGGTAATGAAGTTCGTTTGATGAATGCTTATTTTGTAACTTGCACCGATTATGTAGTGGATGAAGCTGGTAAAGTTACTGAAGTACATTGTACTTATGATCCAGAGACAAAGAGTGGTTCTGGATTCACTGGACGTAAAGTAAAGGGTACCATTCATTGGGTTTCTGCACCAACAGCTATTAAGGCAGAAGCAAGATTATACGAGAACATTGTAGATGAAGAGAAGGGTGTTTATAATGAAGATGGAAGCTTAAATCTTAATCCAAATTCAGTAACGATTTTAAAGGATTGTTATATTGAACCAAGTGTGGAAGGCGCGAAGGCATATGATAGTTTCCAATTCTTAAGAAATGGTTATTTTTGTGTAGATTCTAAGGATTCCAAGCCGGACCAATTAGTATTTAACCGAATTGTATCCTTAAAGAGCTCATATAAACCCGTCTAAAGGAGGAAAAAGGATGGCAAACTTATTTTCAGGATTAGAGGCCTTCGGTCTTGGTAATATGAAAGATATGAATGTATTTAATACGGATGAAAAAGCAAACAAAGAGAAAGCTAAGACCGATGATTCGGCAAAAGTAGTAATAGAAGAAGCGGATTTTCTTTTTGACAAAACCTATACCTGCCCAGTTTGTGATAGCGAATTTAAATCCAAGACAATAAAGACAGGTAAAATAAAACTTATCTCGGCAGATACAGATCTACGTCCTAAGTACCAATATGTTGACTCTTTAAAATATGATTCCATTGCATGTCCACATTGTGGATATGCTGCATTAAACCGATTTTTTAATTATATGACAAATACTCAGGCTAAATTAATTAAAGAACAGATATCAGCATCCTTTAAAGGAATCAACACCGAATCTGATATTATATCATATGATGAGGCTATCGCACAACATAAGCTGGCTTTGGTGAATACCATAGTGAAAAGGAGTAAATTAAGTGAACGTGCTTATACCTGTTTGAAGACAGCATGGCTGATTCGTGGAAAAGCAGAGACGCTTCCGGCAGATACTTCGGACTATGATGGCCAGATTCAGAAATTACAAAGGGAAGAGTTGGAATTTATTAAAAATGCATACGATGGTTTTTCAGAAGCATTTTCCAAAGAATTATTCCCAATGTGTGGTATGGATGAGAATACCATGACATATCTGATGGCTGATTTGGCAAGAAGAGTAGGAAAACATGACGAAAGCAGTAGATGGATTTCCAAAGTATTAATATCTCGGGATGCAAATGAACGAATCAAGTCAAAAGCAAGGGAATTGAAAGAATTATTAAAGCTGGATAAATAGAGCTGGTTATTAACCAATGGAAAAACCCTCGTAGAAAAAACCATTATGGCTTCTATGAGGGTTATTTACGTTTAACATGAGCATACTATGAAAGAATACCGTTAACCTTTGTTATTGCTCTAGGAAGTGCGTCTTTTGAATCCTTCCAAGGTTCATCTACATAACGGTAATCAAATTTATTAATAAACCAATCTAAATCATCTCTCACCCTTTTGAAATTATTTATATAAACAGAATTTAGTTTATCAATGAAATCATCTCGTTTATCACCTTTTAAGTGTTTTGAGGCTTGTTCATATAATAGACGGTAATGATTTGTACAAAATCCTTTTGAAGTGCTAAATTTATCATAAAATTCGGAATCATTTTGAACAAGTGAGAATATGGTATCGATATAACGGTCAAAGGAATCATTAATACTATTACAAATATAACAGGAACACTCTAATTGGTTTGTGTAAGTAATTACACCAGATTTACCAGAGGTTTTTTTAAATATAGAAGGAGAAGATAGAGGAGTTTCTTTCTTCAACAATTTTTCTAAGTCCTGAATGGTTTTATCCATATGAGTTTTCAAAATTAATGCTAACCCTAATCGATTTTGATTCTGGTATAACATTTGAATGTGATGATTGCAGAAACCTACTTTGTCTGTTTCTGCCCTAATAGTGTCATCCATATAGCTTGGCCCCATTGTAAAGTCAACAGCTTTTGATTCCAAGGTACTTCTCATATAACAGATGGGACACTCACAATCTGCATTAAATGCTTCTTTTATTGGTATGGTATATAGTTTCACTTTCATATTCCAATCCTGCCTTCGATTAACTTTTGCTCTATTATAACATAGAGCCTCCATAATAGCATTCAAGAAATAAAAAAGTTAATAAAGTGAGATTAAAAGAGATTAAGTGAGATAGTATTGGATAAAATGTTAAATGACGAGAAAATTGAGGGTTTTAAAACGGAAGTAAATTTGCATATTAAAAGCAAATTTACTAATATAGAGTTTATCAGTTAGCACTCATTCAATGCGAGTGCTAATAATCTCAAAAGTAAGGCATGCGAATTGGTATAATACTATCGGAAGCCTTAAAAAACAGCATATTATTAATGAATTAAGGAGGAACAAGATATGAAGTTAGTACCATTAGGAGACAAAGTAGTATTAAAACAATTAGTTGCAGAAGAAACAACCAAATCAGGTATTGTTTTACCAGGCCAGGCAAAAGAGAAACCACAACAGGCAGAGGTGGTTGCAGTAGGACCAGGTGGTGTTGTAGACGGTAAAGAAGTAACCATGCAAGTAAAAGTTGGAGATAAAGTAATTTACTCCAAATATGCTGGAACTGAAGTTAAACTAGAAGAGGAAGAATTCATTGTTGTAAAACAAAACGATATCGTTGCTATTGTAGAAGACTAAGAATTTAAGAATATTATAATAGGAGGCAATAAACATGGCAAAAGAGATTAAATATGGTGCAGAGGCAAGAGCTGCGTTAGAATCCGGTGTAAATCAATTAGCAAATACAGTAAAAGTTACCTTGGGACCAAAAGGTAGAAATGTTGTTTTAGATAAATCCTTTGGTGCTCCTTTAATTACAAATGATGGTGTTACCATTGCAAAAGAAATTGAATTAGAAGATTCTTTTGAAAATATGGGTGCTCAATTAGTTAAAGAAGTAGCTACTAAGACAAATGATGTAGCAGGTGACGGTACAACCACAGCAACCGTTTTGGCACAGGCAATGATTAATGAAGGTGTTAAGAACCTTGCAGCTGGTGCAAACCCAATCATTTTAAGAAAAGGAATGCAAAAAGCAACAGAAGTTGCTTTGGATGCTATCAGTACAATGAGCTCCAAAATTACAGGCAAATCACAGATTGCTAGAGTTGCCGCTATTTCTGCAGGAGATGATTCTGTAGGTGAAATGGTTGCAGATGCAATGGAGAAAGTATCCAATGATGGTGTTATCACAATAGAAGAATCTAAGACCATGAAAACGGAATTAGATTTAGTTGAAGGTATGCAGTTTGACAGAGGATATGTATCTGCTTATATGGCAACTGATATGGATAAGATGGAAGCTAACTTAGAAAATCCATATATTTTAATTACAGATAAGAAGATTTCTAATATTCAAGAGATCCTACCAATCTTAGAGCAGATTGTTCAATCTGGACAGAAATTATTAATTATTGCTGAAGATGTAGAAGGCGAAGCTTTAACTACTTTAGTTATCAATAAATTAAGAGGTACATTTACCGTGGTAGCTGTTAAGGCTCCTGGCTATGGTGATAGAAGAAAAGCAATGTTACAGGATATTGCAATCTTGACCGGTGGTACCGTAATTTCTGACGAATTAGGATTAGATTTAAAAGAAGTTACAATGGAACAGCTTGGACGTGCGAAGTCTGTTAAGGTTCAAAAAGAAAATACAATTATAGTTGACGGCGAAGGCGAAAAAGCTGAAATAACTGCAAGAATCGCTCAGATAAAGGCTCAGATTGAAGAAACAACATCTGAATTTGATAAAGAGAAGTTACAGGAAAGACTTGCAAAATTAGCAGGCGGTGTTGCAGTTATCCGTGTAGGTGCAGCAACTGAGACAGAAATGAAAGAAAAGAAACTTCGTATGGAAGATGCACTTGCAGCAACACGTGCAGCTGTAGAAGAAGGAATTGTAGCAGGTGGTGGTTCCGCATACATCCATGCTTCAAAAGAAGTTGCTAAATTAGCTGCTACTATGGAAGGTGACGAGAAGACAGGTGCTAATATTATCTTAAAAGCTCTTGAATCTCCTCTGTACTGTATTGTTTCCAATGCTGGATTAGAAGGTTCTGTAGTAACTAGCAAAGTGAAAGAAGCAAATGTTGGTACCGGTTTTGATGCATTGAAAGAAGAATATGTAGACATGGTTACCGCAGGTATTCTTGACCCTGCGAAGGTTACAAAGAGCGCACTTCAAAATGCTACTAGTGTTGCGTCAACCTTGTTAACAACAGAATCTATCGTGGCTAACATAAAAACAAATGAACCTGCAATGCCAGCTGGTGCAGGTGCCGGAATGGGTATGATGTAGTTCCTTATTAAAATTAATATAAAAAAATTATTATTGACTGCTGTAAACATTATGATTTACAGCAGTCATATTTTTATAGAATAGGATTCAGATGTCAAATTTTATAAAATTATAATAAATAATTATAGGATGAGTATTTATCTTTATCCTAAACTTTAGTATAATGGGTAATAGAGGAATTACAAATTAGGAGGATGGACGGATGAACGATTCTTATGCAGAAGCTGCAGTGAAGAGAAAAGACACTATGTTGACAATGGTTTTGCGTGTGTTTTTAGTATTTCTTGTGTTTATATGTTTCTTATTGGTAACGCTACAGAGTGGAATATTTTTGGTGATAGGAGCCATATTGATAGTTGGAATTATATATGTTTTTCCAAGATTAAATATAGAATATGAATACATCTATTGTGATGGTCAATTGGATTTTGACAAAATTATGGGTAATTCAAAACGAAAAACTATTAAGAGAATTGACTTTGAACAGGTTGAAATGATGGCACCTATTGGTTCCCTTTCTTTGGACGGATATTCCCGTGTTCAAGCTAAAGTAAAAGACTTCACTTCGAATAGAAAAGATGTAACCCCATACGTAATCATTGCAAAAGATGGACCTACAATAACAAAATATTTATTTGAGCCAAGTGCAAAAATGCTAGAGTTAATAAAGATGAAATATTCAAGAAAATTATCTGAACAATAATTATGTAATATATTATTTTCATAAGTATAAGCAGTATCTATTTGGGTAGATTCCTAAATAGATGCTGCTGTTTTTATAATAATAAAAAATCAAATTAAGGTTGCCTAGTTGACAAGCATACATTTATTAGTTATACTTTTAAAAATTAAGACTAAATAAATAATATTAATAATAAGAAAGTGAGGATATCTAAAATGGGAAGCATTATCGGTGAAGGAATTACCTTTGACGACGTTTTACTGGTACCTGCTTATTCAGAAGTGATACCAAATGAAATCGATGTATCCACCTATTTAACAAAAACAATAAAGTTAAATATTCCAATGATGAGCGCAGGCATGGACACAGTTACTGAGCATAGAATGGCAATCGCAATGGCAAGGCAGGGTGGTATTGGTGTTATTCATAAGAATATGTCCATATCGCAGCAAGCAGAAGAGGTGGATAAAGTAAAACGTTCAGAAAATGGAGTTATTACAGACCCATTTTATTTATCACCTGAACATACATTAGAAGATGCAAATGAATTAATGGCAAAATACAGGATTTCCGGGGTGCCAATTACAGAAGGAAAGAAATTGGTTGGTATAATCACGAATCGTGATTTAAAATTTGAAACCGATTTTACTAAAAAGATTAAAGAATCCATGACCTCAGAAGGTTTGATTACTGCTCCTGAAGGAATTACACTAGACGAAGCAAAGAAGATACTCGGAAGTGCGCGTAAAGAAAAATTACCGATTGTTGATGCAAAAGGGAATCTTAAGGGTTTAATCACTATAAAAGATATTGAGAAACAAATCAAATATCCGATATCAGCAAAAGACTCCCAAGGAAGACTCCGATGTGCTGCTGCTGTTGGTGTAACAGCAAATATATTGGAGAGAGTAGAGGCTTTAGTCAATGCAAAAGTAGATGCTATTGTTATAGATACTGCCCATGGACATTCTGCAAATGTATTAAAGGTTGTAAAGATGGTTCGTGACACATATCCTGACCTTCAGATTATTGCGGGTAATGTTGCTACTGGAGAGGCTACAGAGGATTTAATTAAGGCTGGAGTTAGCGCAGTGAAGGTAGGTATAGGACCTGGCTCCATCTGCACTACCAGAGTAGTAGCTGGAATTGGTGTCCCACAGGTATCTGCAATTATGGATTCTTATGAAGTAGCTAAAAAATATGGTATTCCTATTATAGCAGACGGTGGAATAAAGTATTCAGGCGATATGACAAAGGCAATTGCAGCGGGTGCAAATGTTTGTATGATGGGTAGCATTTTAGCTGGTTGTGATGAGAGCCCAGGAGAATATGAATTATTCCAAGGAAGAAAATATAAAGTATACCGTGGTATGGGTTCCATATCTGCTATGGAGAACGGAAGTAAAGATAGATATTTCCAGACCAACGCAAAGAAACTGGTTCCTGAAGGTGTAGAAGGGCGTGTTGCATATAAAGGTACTGTAGAAGACACGGTGTTCCAATTAATCGGTGGATTAAGATCTGGTATGGGTTATTGTGGCACCCCGACCATTGAAGAATTGAAAGTAAACGGACGTTTTATAAAGATTACTGCTGCATCCTTAAAAGAGAGTCATCCACATGACATCCATATAACCAAGGAAGCACCGAACTACAGCGTAGAGGAATAGAAAGAGTATATCCCGGTGCTTCCTTGGAGGCTACCGAACTACAAAAACTGGTGTAAATCTAAAATAAGCGAGGCTGCTGAAAAAAGTTCTAGCACTTTTTTAGCAGCCGTAAGCCAATCGGATTTTACACCAGTTCTTATTCTTCTATAATAGCATTCTGTTTGATGTAACTCATAACATCATCTTGAAACATATTCCATTCATCTTCATGTTCTACAAAATAGAGGGGGCATTTTTTGCCGGATACGTCATAATGCCTAATAATATCTTTTTTATCAAGATTATATTCACAACAAATCCATGCAACTAACCTTACCAGTGAAAGATATGTTTCCTTGGTGAATTTTCCAGTCTCATCCGGATGGCAGCATTCTATGGAGATGGTGTCTATATTTCGCTGATTTGATGCATAGGATATTTCGTCAAGTGGTATGCATTGAATGATTTCACCATCCAATCCTATCACAAAATGACTACTGACTGAAGTTGTTTGGTTGTTTTTAAGACTCTCAAAGTAATTACGGTTGGATTCCGCGCTGGTACCTGGATTAGCCGTGTAATGCACTACAACACTTTTTACTTTTTTTAAAGGTGTCTGAGGTCTTGAGTATTCATTTGGTGTAAGAAACATTTCTATCATCTTAACATTTCTTATTGTCTTTTTACTCCGATGCAGTCCCAGAGAAGACAAGTCTACATTTTTAAAATTATTCGTTAATATAATAAGGGCGGCAAAAATTAATATCATAACGAACGAGACTCTTAGTATTAACCGTATGTATTTTTTTCTGCGCTTTCTTCGTTCCCATTGCTTTTTTGTAAGTATAGACATTTGATTCAGCCTTTCCCTTCGTAATTCTTTATAGTCTATTCTTTCATAAATAGCATACTATTTCAAGAAATAATCTCTTAATATTACCGATATATATCTTACAGTTCGCTTAAGTTATCTTAAGAATAACCAAGCAGCGGTTATGAAATCATATCGAAGCCGCTGCTTAAACTGCGCTTCTAATAAGTTTTTTGAGTATTCAAAAATTCCTGAACTCTTTCCAAATCCTTTTTGCGTTTTTGCTCAAATTCTTCTTTGTCAAGTTCTAACGCATCTTCATATTTAAGGAAGTCCACACCAGATTCTTTCAGAAGCTGTAATCCTAAACCTGTTGGGTATTCTCCTTTGAAAACAACTTTTTTTATTCCAGCTTGTATTAAATGAATACAGCAAAACACACATGGTTGGGTAGTAACATAAAGTGTTGCTCCGTTACAGCTTGTACCATGCTTTGCGCATTGATTGATAGCGTTGGCTTCCGCATGTCCAGCTCTACAAAGCTCAAGACCTTGCCCGGAAGGGATACCTCTATTTTTTCTTTCACAATAACCGATATCGGTGCAATGGATTGCACCTGCAGGAGCACCATTGTATCCTGTAGCAATAATCTGTTTATCCTTAATGATAACAGCACCTACTTGTCGTGAAAGGCATGTGCTTCTTATCTTACTATCCTCTGCTATATCCATAGCCCATTCTGTAAACAGTTTTCTATTCATAGAATCCCTCCTTGGTATATAAGTTTTGTTTCATTATACACTATATAATTAAGACACTACAAGTATACTTTACATAAACTTTACATTTCAAAAATACCAACCTTACAATATAGGAGTAAAATTAGTTTGTAAAGGAAAGAATAAGACAATATAAAAACAGAAACAGGAGGAATATGAAAAAAATGAGAAAGATAAAAAAATTAGCAGGTATTTTAATAGCAATTACTTTGATATTAGTATTAAACGGTTGTAGTACAAAAAGTAAGAATACTACAGATGCTAACCCAACAGAGACAACTACACCACAGGAGAATAGCGAAGAAGCAACAGCATCAAAAGATCTTGCAGGAACGATTACTATTACAGGGTCAACATCTGTTGAAAAGATATTAGTTGATATGATTGATGAGTTCTCGGCTCTAAACCCGGATGTAACAGTTAATTATACCGGAACAGGTTCTTCCGCAGGTATTTCAGATACGTTAGCTGGAGCAAATGATATCGGTGCATCTTCAAGAGGTCTCAAAGAGGAAGAAAAAGTTGATGGACTAAAAGAAGTAACCTTTGCCTATGATGGAATTGCAGTAGCAGTTCATCCTTCGAATCCAGTAAAAGATATAAAAAAAGAAGATTTGGTAAAAATATATAGTGGTGAAATAACAAATTGGAGCCAAGTTGGTGGTAAAGATGCAAATATTATTGTAGTTTCCAGAGAAGGTGCATCAGGAACCAGAAGCGCATTTGAAGAATTAATAGGTCTTGAGGACTTAGGTGGGTTAGTGGAGTCAGCAACTGTTGTTGAAGGAAATGGTAATATACAATTATCTGTTGCAGGTAATGAGAATGCAATTGGTTATGTATCTTTCGCCTATATTGATCAAACGGTAAAGGCATTAAGCGTTGACGGAGTTGAAGGTACAGCAGAAAACGCAAAAGCAGGTACTTATAGTTTATCAAGACCATTCCTCTTTGTATATATGGAAGAGAGTGCTCCAGATACTGCGAAGGCTTTTATAGAGTATGCACAAAGTGAAGATGGTCAGGTATTTGTTGAAGAACATGGAGGCATAAGAATCGACTAATGGGCAAGAATGCATATATAGAAAAACAGATAAATAAGAAAAAAGGATATGCTGCTGGGATTCCCGCAAAGATGATTCAGGGCATGTTCCTACTGTGCGCACTTGTAAGTGTAATCAGTGTTATCGCCATTATCGTTTTTGTGTTCTCGAAAGGATTAAAGCCATTCTTTGGAGAAGATGCATACAGCTTTACCAAATTTATAACCGGACTAAAATGGGATCCAAATACGAATGTATACGGCGTATTTTATATGATAGTAGGATCGGTGTTAGCAACCCTGGGTGCAATTGTGCTCGGGGTTCCTATTGGGTTATTAACTGCTGTATATATTGCTGAATTAGCCCCGAAAAAAATAGTGGCATTTCTTAAACCAGCCATAGAATTATTGGCTGGAATTCCGTCCGTTATTTATGGAGCTTTTGGTTTAGGTGTTATTGTACCAATGATAAATAAGGTATCTCCCACTGGACAAGGGGAATCCTTATTAGCTGTTATCTGTGTATTAACAATTATGATATTGCCAACCATTATTTCTCTTAGTGAAAGCAGTATTCGGGCAGTGCCTAAATCCTACCGTGAAGCATCTCTAGGTCTGGGGGCATCAAAAACACAGACGATCTTTCAATCCGTAATACCGGCAGCACGCTCCGGTGTCCTTACCGCTACTGTTTTAGGTATTGGAAGAGCCATTGGTGAGACGATGGCGGTCATGATGATTGCTGGAAATAATATAGGTGGATTGCCAACCAGTCTTTTCGATAAGATACGTCCACTAACCACAAATATTTCTATGGAGATGGGTTATGCATCGGGAAGGCATCAGGATATGTTATTTGCAACCGGTGTCATATTATTTGTATTCATAATGTTTATCAATATCACCTTGATTAAAATAACAGGAAAGCTGGGAGACCAGAATTCAAAACGTTGAGAATTGCTTATTAGGTGGAGAGTAAGGACGGGATAAATTATGTTTAAAAAAGAAATATCAAATAGAAGAAAATTAAGTGATGGAATATTGCAAGGTTTAATTTATGCATCCACAGTGGTAACCTTGGCAATTTTAGCAGTGATTTTAGGATTTATTCTATATAGAGGTCTGCCTGGCATTAACCTTAAATTTTTAACCAGACAGTGGGAAAATAGTACAACCTTTGTAGAAGTTGAAAGAAAGCATCTATCAGGGAATAATTATAATTCTGATTATGTTGAAACATTGGGTATTACGATTGCTGAAGATGATGGAAATATTGTCATAAGTAATATTGACAAGGACTCTACAGTGAAAGCTGCGCGGAATTTGAAAGAGAAGAATTATGAATTAAAAGAATTGGACATTATCAAAAAAGCAGATAGTACAAATATGGAGGGAATGACAGTTGAAGAAGCTGTCACAGTACTTAATGAAGGGGCGGGAGCCATAAGACTAAAAGTTACCAGACCAGGTGGCGGAATAGTTCCAATGTTGGTTTCCACTATTTACATCATATTGCTATCATTAGTTATAGCAGCACCGGTGGGAATTTGTGCCGCAATCTACCTGAATGAATATGCAAAACCAGGAAAAGTCCTTAAAGTGATTCGATTTGCCATTCAAAATTTGGCTGGTATACCATCTATCATTTATGGTTTGTTTGGTATGTTGGTATTTGTACAGATGCTAAAAATGGAGTATTCTGTTTTAGCAGGCTCCTTAACAATGAGTATCATGCTTTTACCCACCATCATATCAACTACAGAAGAAGCATTAAAAGAGATACCCAATGCATATCGGGAGTCTTCTTTGGGTTTGGGTGCCACCAAATTGCAAACAATTGCAAAGATTATTTTACCAGGTGCAATTCCCGGAATTCTGGTAGCAGTCATCCTGAGTATAGGAAGAATCGTAGGAGAATCAGCAGCATTAATATGGACTGCTGGCACAGTAGCACAAATACCAACAGCCTTGGTTGGCAGTGAAGCCGGAGCTGCTACCCTGACAACGAAAATGTACTGGCTAATCAAAGAATCCGCTGATTTAGATACAACAAGCTCGATTGCTGTTGTTCTATTAGTTTTAATTATTACCTTAAACATTACATCTAAGTTCATCACCTATAGATTTCTTAGAAAAAAGGGCAGTTAATACGATAAAGAATAGAAAGAGATAGTAAGAGGAGGAAAAAAGGTGAATGATAAAGCAAAATTCTCTGTAACAGATTTAGACTTGTATTATGGTAACTTTCAGGCTCTAAAAAATATTAATATTGATATTCATAAGGAAGAGATTACGGCTTTTATTGGTCCATCCGGATGCGGTAAATCTACCTTTTTAAAAACGATAAACCGTATGAATGATTTAATTGAAGGAGTAAAAATTAACGGTACCATAAAAATGGATGGCGTGGATATCTATAAGGATATGGATGCAATCCAGCTTCGTACCAGGGTTGGAATGGTATTCCAACAACCCAATCCGTTTCCTATGAGTATTTATGACAATGTTGCTTATGGTCCAAGAATTCATGGCATACGTAAAAAAAATGTATTGGATGAAATAGTAGAAAAATCATTGAAACAAGCGGCAATTTGGGATGAGGTAAAGGATAAATTAAAGAAAAGTGCACAGGCGATTTCCGGAGGGCAACAGCAAAGAATCTGTATTGCGAGAACCTTAGCAATTGAACCTGAGGTCATATTGATGGATGAACCGACTTCTGCTCTTGACCCGATTTCGACTTTAAAAATCGAAGACCTAGCTACAGAACTTAAAAAATCTTATACGATTATAATCGTTACCCATAATATGCAGCAGGCGGGTAGAATCTCAGATAAAACAGCATTTTTTCTAACTGGAGAAGTAATTGAATATGGGAATACGGATCAAATATTTAACAATCCAAAGAATAAGAAAACCGAAGATTATATTACCGGAAGATTTGGTTGATTAGGACTTGAAAATAATATAAAAACTAGATAAGATGATAATATAATAGCTCGTGAAACGAGCAGACAGGAGTAAGAATATGATGATGAGACAAAGTTTCATTGCACAACTGGAAGAACTAAACCACAATGTGATAAAAATGGGAAGCATATTGGAACTCTCCACAAACGAGATGATAAAGGCATTGGATAGTCTAGATGTTGATATTGCAGGTAAAATCATAGAAAGAGATGATGAGATAGATTTACTGGAACAGCATATTGAGAGGGAATGCATTACCATACTTGCAAAACAGCAGCCATTAGCAGGAGATTTAAGAAAAATCACCTCTATCATGAAGATAATAACCGATATTGAGAGGATTGCTGACCAATGTGCCGATATATCTGAGTATATTATAAAACTTCACAAATTACCAAAGACAAAGGCTCCGTTATATTTGTATGAAATGATTGCTAGTGTGAAACAAATGGTTATTGATACGATTGATAGTTTTGTAGAAGAAGACTTGGAAAAGGCATCTAGGGTTATATCTGCTGACGATGCGGTTGATGAGTATTTTGATAAGATAACAGAAGAGTTATCTAAAATGATGCAGTCTGATTCCAACAAGGTACCACAAAGCATCTGTTATTTGATGATAATAAAATACCTGGAGAGAATGGCAGATCATGCCACAAATATAGCAGAATGGATTAGGTTTATTAAGACAGGTGACTTAGCACTTGGCTAATTGGAAGTTCCATTTGGATGAAATCTAAGTTGGATGGAATCTGGTTATTTGGAATTCGGTTACATGGAATCCAGTTGGTTATAGTCCAACGGATAAGGAGTATTCATGAAGACAATATTAACAGTAGATGATGAAATTCACATTTTGGAATTACTTAGTTATAATCTGGAGCAGAATGGATATCGTGTTTTAAAAGCAGAAACGGGTGAAGAAGCTTTGCTTTTACTTGAAAAAGAGGCGATTGATATTGTGCTGTTGGATTGGATGCTACCAGGGATAGACGGAATCGAAGTTTTAAAAAGAATAAGAGCAAACCGGGAACTATGTACACTTCCGGTGATTTTGTTGACAGCAAAAGGGGACGAAATCAGTAAAGTGGTTGGCTTAGAAATCGGTTCTGATGATTATCTGGTGAAGCCTTTTGGTGTACATGAATTATTGGCGAGAATTAAGGCTGTTTTACGTCGTAGTGAAGGCAGTTTCCAGAGTAGACATTCGGAGCAAACAGAACAAGAGGAAACTACCGACAAAGAAGAAATTATTATGGTGGAACACATAGTAATTAACCGTTCCAGAAGAACTGTGATGGTTAATGACAAACTCATTGAACTTTCCTATAAAGAATTTGAATTATTATACTTATTAGCAAATAATAGAGGCATTGTATTTACCAGAGATAATCTGCTTGAAAAAATATGGGGATATGATTACCTAGGTGAAACAAGAACAGTAGATGTCCATATCAGCAATTTAAGAAAGAAGTTAGAACAGGATGAAGACCAGCCCATTTATATCAAGACGATAAGGGGAATGGGGTATAAATTTGCGTAAAGGGGTGTCTTAGGTGCAAAAAAAATTATTCTTTAGCTATTTGTTTATAATCTTATTGGCAATTGGTATATCCGCTATTGCTTTTTGGAGCAAAGGTTATAATTATATCATTCATCAGGGGCAGGATTATTATCTAACACAGGCAAAATTAGTAGCAGATATTTTTTCACAGGAAGATTTTGAGACGATAGAGGAATATAATACTTTTGTTAGTCAATATGCAGATAAGTATCATTTTAGGGTTACCATTATTGACCAGAAGGGTCAGGTTTATGCCGATTCTATTACAGACGAACCCCTTGAAAATCATGCAAGTAGAGAAGAAATTGTACGAGCATTAAAGGGTGAAAGTGTAACCGTAAATCGACTATCTAAAACGACAGGGCGGCAATACTCTTATAGCGCTGTTCCTGTATCAAATGGTGATTTTAACGGAGTTTTACGCGTATCACTTCCATTATCAGAGATCAAGTCGTTAAACAGTGGATTAATGAATTCGATATTATATGCTGTTATTTTTTGCTTTGTAATTGCAATATTGGCAGCCTTTGTATTTATGGAACTGTTATCAAAACCAATTGATGAAATCACCAAGGCAGCAGTACGGGTATCAGAAGGCGAACTTGGAACAAAGATATATACTAGAGAAAAGAATCAAATTGGACGATTGGCGGGTGCATTTAATGCAATGTCTGTCAATCTAAAAAACACCGTAGAAAACCTTACTCAGAGGAATGCGGAATTAGAAGCGATGCTAAGTAGTATGACAGCAGGGGTCATAGCAATTAATGATAGCAATGAAATTCTACTTTATAACAAAGCTTTTTTAGAGATTTCCAATATAAGCAACAAGGATATCAAAGGACAGTCCTTGTATAGTTTATTCCGGAACGCCGCTGTTTTTGACGCAATAGATTTTGTCAGAGAAAATAATAGTAGTGTAATGAAAGAAGGCGCTCATAATAATGTGGAATACCGCAGCATCAGGGTAACAGCAGCACCATTACAAAGAGAGGCAACAAAAGATTCTGGAGTATTGCTGCTCATAGAAGATATAACTCAGATAAAAAAACTGGAAACCATGCGTAGTGATTTTGTTTCCAATGTAACACATGAATTAAAGACACCACTGACTTCCATACGCGGATTTATCGATACTTTAAAGAGTGGTACTGTGAAAGATGAAGCTGTGGTAAATAAATTTCTGGACATCATCGATATCGAAGCAGAGAGATTATATAGTTTGATACAGGATATTTTGCTGTTATCAGAAATCGAATCAAAGATTGAAAGTGAAAGAAATCCTTGTGATTTTAATAGCATTGCAGAGGAAGTGATTGAATTATTAAGACCCAAATTACCTGCAGATGTAAAATTCATAATGGAGCCAGATTCAAACCTCCGTCCGTTCTACTGTAATCAGGACCGGATGAAACAGCTTCTCATTAATTTGCTGGATAATGCAATTAAATATACGGAGAAAGGTTCCATCACCCTCGAATGCAAAGAAGAAAATAATAAGTTAAAAGTTGCTGTCCGGGATACCGGAATTGGTATAGAACAGGATCATTTAGCTAGAATTTTCGAAAGATTCTACCGAGTGGATAAAGGACGATCAAGAAAACAAGGTGGAACAGGTCTTGGACTATCCATTGTAAAACACATTGTAGAGTTATACAACGGTGATATTCAGGTAAAAAGTGAAATAGGTGTGGGAACGGAATTCATACTATATCTGCCATATCACAACAATTGAATTTATCTTCACCTGTAGGAGTCCCGGCGGTTTCTATATTTATTAGAACAAAGCAATAGTATTATGCTTCCTAGTAATACGGTAACAATTATAATGATAAGGGCGTGCAGGAAAAAGGTGTCCGGTAATATGGTTATGACAGGATCCGTTACGGGATCAAATAACCAAAAGTCGTTTCGAAAGAAAAGTTTATGAAAGATTACAAAGGTTGCATCAAAGTTAAGAGAAGCAGCAATGGCTGCAATTACCGGTATTACAACAACTGTGATAGCAGAAATCTTAAGATAGCTGTAATCCTTTTTCAATGCTTTGTAGATTACAATGATAATACTTATAATCAAGGTAATTACCCCAATATAGTAAAAAGAAACAAAGATATCTTTCACTTCCGTAAAATGCTGTAGAGCTTCTGGTGAGGAAGGAAGGCTTGGGAAGATTAGATCTCCTTTATAGAAAGGAGAGTTATAGTCAATTAAAGCATTATAATTCTCTAGTATAACATTGGGTTCTAAACCGGACATCTCTGGTATATTTAATAATTTTACATCAAGATAATAAATAAATCTCATATTTACTGCAGCTATCACGCCAATTGAGATAAATAACAAAGTAAAAATAATTCCAATTAAAAGATCACTTTTTTTAAATTTTTTCATAAACGTCTCCCATTCAGGGTGTATTTTAAAAACTACCTTTAGTATTAACAAAACAGGTGATTCAAATTATAAACGATATTGCCAATAATTTCAATGAAGAACTGTGCAAGATGTATGTATCTGAACAATTAATTTATAAAAAAACATTAGAAAAGCACGTTGAAAATTAGAGAAAAGTAGTGTACACTAGTATTGAAATTTGTACAACTGGCGGAAAATGGGAGCTTACCCATGGGGAGTACAAATCATAATAATTCGTCGACCGCCTGGGCAGCCTTAATAACCTGACATTCTTTCGAAAGTCAGAGTATTAGGTTGTTCAGGCGGTTTTTTCAATCATAAAAAAGGAGATTAAGAGCATGAGAGCATTAGTGAGTGTGTCGGACAAAACCGGGATTGTTGAATTTGCAAAAGAATTAGTAGCCCTTGGAATTGAGATCATTTCAACCGGAGGAACTTACAGTAAATTGTCAGAAGCAGGCATACCTGCAATAGAAATTTCTGAATTGACCGGATTCCCAGAATGTTTAGACGGTCGTGTAAAAACTCTACATCCAATTGTACATGCGGGCTTACTTGCCATGAGAAGCAAACCGGAGCATATGAAACAACTTGCTGATTTAAATATTGAGACTATCGATATGGTAGTAGTTAATTTATATCCATTTAAAGCTACGATTCTAAAAGATGGCGTAACTAGGGAAGAAGCAGTAGAGAACATTGATATAGGCGGGCCTACTATGCTTCGCTCTGCAGCTAAGAATTATCAGGATGTTGCTGTTGTTGTAGATCCTAGAGACTATGACAAGGTACTTGCTGAATTAAAAGAAGAAAAGGCCGTTTCTCTGGATACAAAATTCTATTTGATGCAAAAAGTGTTTATGCATACTTCCAATTACGATACAATGATTGCTGATTACCTTAAGAAACAGAGAAATGATCATAAGCTTCCAGAAACCCTAACTATGACCTTTGAAATGGTTCAGGAAATGAGGTATGGTGAAAATCCTCATCAGAAAGCAGCATTTTACAGAGAAATCGGTAAGAAGCAAGGTTCTATAACGGATGCGCTTCAATTAAATGGGAAAGAATTATCCTTTAATAATATCAATGACACCAATGGAGCTTTAGAGCTATTAAAAGAATTTACAGAGCCTACAGTTGTTGCGTGTAAGCATGGAAATCCATGTGGTGTAGGCAGCGCAAATAATATTCTGGATGCGTGGACAAAAGCTTATGAAGCTGATAAAGTATCTATCTACGGCGGTATTGTTGTAGTTAATAGAATAGTTACATTAGCACTTGCAGAAGAGATGAAACAAGTATTCTTAGAAGTAGTAGTTGCGCCTGGTTATGAGAAAGAGGCACTCGAATTATTGCAAACTAAGAAAAATGTCAGAGTTTTAGAATTAAAAGATATCGAAGTACCACAGGATGAAAATGCATATGATCTTAAGAAAGTTAATGGTGGATTAATTGTTCAGACAATCGACAGTAAACTGCTTAACGATGATGAGTTAAAGGTAGTTACGGATAGAGTTCCTACTGATAAAGAAATGGAAGATATGATGTTTGCTTGGAAAGTAGTAAAGTTCGTAAAGTCCAACGGTATTGCATTGGCTAAAGAGAAACAAACGATAGGTATCGGACCTGGACAGGTAAATCGTGTATGGTCTACCAAACAATGTATAGAACATGCTGCTGAATTAATTGGTGATGATGCAACGAAAGGTGCAGTGCTTGCATCGGATGCATATTTCCCATTTGATGATAGTGTGGAAGCTGCCCATCAAGCAGGTATTACTGCGATTATACAGCCGGGAGGTTCCATCAGAGACGAAGATTCCATAAAGAAATGCAATGAATACGGTATTGCTATGGTATTTACTGGAATGAGACACTTTAAGCATTAATTCTAACTATTGTCTCCAGTAATGATAGAGGGTTTTACCAATATGAAAAGGGTGTAACACAAATTTGTGTCGCACCCTTTTGTTATAACCGATATTCTAACGCTTAACGCATAAATATTACTTATTTATGTAATAACTTCGTCTAATTTGATTATAACTTAGTTACATTAGCTGCTTGAGGTCCCTTCTCTCCATTAATTACATCAAATTCTACAGATTCACCCTCTTCTAATACTTTAAATCCATCCATATTAAGTGCTGAGAAATGAACGAAAACATCATTTCCTTCTTCGTCAGATAAGAAACCAAACCCCTTTTTTGCATTAAACCATTTCACTGTACCCTTTTTCATAAAAAGCCTCCTAAAACATTAGATAATTCTATTACTAAATAGTAGTAACGATAAAATAAATCTATCACAAATGGCTCAATATGTCAATCTTTGGTGTTGTATTTCAACAAAAAAAGGACTGCACTTCACACTTCAACTTGAAGGCAGCCCTTTTGTGTTCAATAGAATTGTTTCATTACTGTGTAACAGTTGGTGCCGATTTATCGGTACCGGTGGTGGATTCTTCTTTTGTATTATTTTTCGTTGAGTCTTTCGTAGTATCCTTGCTAGTATCTTTTGTAGTATCCTTAGCTGCATCCTTTGTAGTATCTTTCACTTCTTCCTTTATTACGGTTACTTTACACATATCTTGTTTACCATTAGCAATGGAAGCGAAAATAAAAGTTGTGCCTACATCATTGGCTGTAACAGTTCCACCAGGACTTACAGAAGCGATCTTGATATCGTTACTGGAGAATAATGCTTCTTCAACAGTGTTATTGGACTTCAGAATAGCAGTTAACGTAGTTTTACTGCCAACCACTAAAGTTAGTTCCGACTTCGTAAGAACAACACTAATTGCTGGCGGGCCGACGGTTATCTCACATTCTAGAGTTGCAATTGTCTTAAAACCATCTTTTACAATTGCGGTAATGATAGCAGTTCCAAAGTCAACTCCAGTAATAGTACCAGTTTCATCTACAGTAGCAATTGAATTTTTGCTTGATCTGTAGGTCACTTTATAGGTGTCTTTAATATTATAAAGTGTAAGATTGAATTTAGTATCCTTAACTATAGATTTACTCTTAACGTTAAGCATAATTTCATTCTGCTCATTCTTGACATTGGATGCCTCAGCAACCATAATATTACCGACAATTGGATACGGAAAGATTACAGAGAAGAATAAATACAAGCCAAGAGTCAAAAGGCACTTTTTCAAAATTTTCAAGGCATTGTCCTCCCTTTTATAGACTTCTTTATTCCAACATGCATTTTTGTATCTATCATATCAATACTATAAACCTACTTTTTGTCAGAAACGTGGCAAATCTTAAAAATTTCTTAAGATTTGTAGATAGATTTCATATATATTCTTTTCCACTTGTTTTTACCCCCTGAAATACCTATAATAAAGTATAGACGTATTATGTAATAACATATAGTAATTTCTTGAGATTTGGAGGGACACACCATGCAATATATTTTAATCGCTGATGATAACCATGATATTACAGATGTATTATCTACCTATTCTAAGAAAGAAGGATTAGAGCCAATCATTGCTGCAGATGGAGAGGAAGCTTTTCAATTATTCGAACAGTATAATCCGGCCGCTGTGCTATTAGACGTAATGATGCCTAAGGAAGATGGGTATGAGGTCTGCAGAAAAATCAGGGCGAAATCTAATGTGCCGGTTATCCTGATTACCGCAAGAGGTGAAGATTTTGAACGAATTATGGGTTTAGATATTGGTGCGGATGACTATATCGTAAAACCGTTTAGCCCTAGCGAAGTGATGGCAAGGGTAAGAGCAGTACTTAGAAGAATGACTCGGACTGAGAAGGACATAAAATCCGGTAATACCATAACGATAAGTAATTTGGTAATTAATTTGGATGAATATACATTACATATTAATGGTACAAAATTAGCACTAACGAAAAAAGAAATTGAAACCATGTGGACATTAGCCAAAAATCCAAATAAGGTTTTTTCAAGAGACAATCTGCTAGATAGTCTCTGGGGATTTGACTATTTTGGAGATAGTAGAACTGTAGATTCCCATATCAAACGATTGCGTGCTAAATTAGATACAGTTGAACATCCACAGTGGAATATTAAGACAATATGGGGAGTGGGATACAAATTCGAAATTGAAGAATAATTTGATGGTGGAAAAATGAAGAATAATAATAAAGTGAGTGTTAGAAATCGTCTATTCTTTAAAGTGTATATTAATTATGCCATTATGATAACTGTTTTTGCAGTTTTACTTGGAATCATTTATTTAAGACTGTATGAAACCCAAACCATAGATTCTTATAAAGAAAAATTACAAGCCCAAGCAGCGAGTATATCAAAAAACCTATCACAGTACATAATCAATGGCGAAGGGAAAGAAAGATACTTAGATTATTTGTATATAATAGATGAGTATAATGGTGGTGAGCCTGACATCTGGACGATATCAAATCCCAATGCTTCCGTGCCTATGGAAAAAGCATACCAAACGATTAGCTTAGAGGAATTTGAGTTGCCAGAGGATTGTGATGTGATTGAAGTTGCTTTTAATAATCAATCAGGATATTATACTGGTTATTATGAAGTATCCGGTGGAATGGCCGCAATTGTTGGAGCTCCCGTAAGAGTAAATGGTGAGGCTGTTGGAGCGGTACTACTGATATCACAGATTGAATTGCAAGAACAGATTGTAAATAGTAGTATGTATTTGATTTTTATCAGTGCTGCAGTAGCTTTATTTATATCTTTTGTTTTAGCAATCGTATTTGCAAGTGGGTTGTCAAGGCCGATATCTAAAATGAGAGTTACCGCATTAAAACTTTCAAACGGACAATATGAAAGTAAAACAGAGATTAACCGGAAAGATGAACTAGGTGATTTAGCTCGTACCATGGATATTCTCGCAAATGAATTGAAAGAGAATGAGATTGAAAGAAACAATAGGGAGCAGATGAGAATTGATTTCTTTGCAAATGTATCCCATGAACTTAGGACTCCAATTACGGTTATGCGCGCTTATATTGAATCGCTTGTGGATGGAGTTGTAACGGATGAAGATAAAATAAATCAATATTATAACAGAATGCTGTCTGAATCAAAAGGCATGGAACGCTTGGTAGGAGATTTATTATTGTTATCAAAAATGCAGAATCCGGACTTTGCTGTGGAAAAAGAACCAATCAATATTGTACAAATATTTGATGATTTAATAAGAAGCATCCATACGATTAGTTCTGAAAAGAATATCACGATAGATTTTGTGAAAGAAAAGCCAATTTATATGATGATGGGTGATTATGACAGACTAAGGCAGATGTTTCTTATCATTTTAGATAACTCTATTAAGTTTACCCGTGAAAATTCTACCATACACATAAATTTATCAAAACAGGATAAACTAAGAATATCTATCCGGGATGAAGGAATAGGAATTTCACAGGAAGATTTACCAAGTATATTTGACAAATTCTACAAGTCTAAGTTAAAACAGAATGAACAGGGTTCTGGGTTGGGATTAGCAATTGCAAGACAGATTGCGTTAAAACACGATGGAACGATTGAAGTAAACAGCACCTTAGATGTTGGAACAGAGTTTATATTTTACTTTGAATGCCTGGAAGGTTATGTGGAGAAATTGGATGTTTAAGACCAAGTAATAAGTACATTTTATGACATAAAGAACTTGAATATTTATATTAAGTAATGTATAATAAATTCATAAGAATCTCCTGGGATGTGCGACACTCCTGTTATTTTGAACCTACATGATATAAAACGGGACTCCTAATCCATAAGATTATGTCAGGCCGCCATGCAGCGGAAGGCAGAGGCTTATGTGCGGAAACCCACCTAGCTTGGCTAGGAGTCAAAATACAGGAAACGGCGTTTCGGGTATACTACAAAAGATAAAAGGGCAGCTTTGGCTGCCTTTTTTACATTCCTATTCGATATCCTTTATAGTAGACTTTACTAAAGTTATTAACTTCAATTATCTCAAATTCTTTTAACCATTTCTTACGAAACGCTTCGACTTTCTTGATAGCTGTAAAATCTCTTCCTCTAGCTCTGAAATGCGTTATTAATCAGCGTCTCCCTAAACTCGCTAGGGGTAATCCCTTTTATTTTTTTAAAAGCGCGGTTAAATGAAGATACGCTTGAAAATCCTGAGTCGAACGCAATATCAATTAAATGTGCTTTTGGATTCGAAATCAAAAATTCCGTCTTCTTGATACGCTCAGTAGTAAGAAAATCGATAAATGTCATATTCGTATACTTTTTGAATAAATGAGAGAAATGGGATTTGCTAACCCCTATGTGGTTAGAAACATCATCGAGTGTAAGGGATTGAGTGCAGTTTTGCGAGATGTAAAGGCAAGCTTCTGTCATTAGTTTTGTATACTTATATTCTGTGTTTGCATCACCAGAGAATTCTTCTTTCTTAGCATTGAGGCAGTATTGTCCAAACTTTGCAAAAAATTCTAGAAGAAGTGAATAGATACGTACTTCATTAAAAAGTGTGTCGGAATAATAAAGCTCGGGCAATTCTTTAATTAAAAAAATCATTCTATCGGCATGAATATTTGACGGGTCATACTTAACACAATGATATTGGTAAAACACAGAAAAATTGCTATTAAACTCCTCCATTATCATCAATAAGTCAATAGGGAACTGAACGAGTATAAAAGCATTTTCAGTTACATGATCAAGGGAATGCAAATCACCAGGGTAGATTATGACCAGGTCATTCGTTTTAAGATTATATTTGGTAAAATTAATCGTTACTTCATTATTATCATAAAGACTTACAAGTATTTCGATAAAAGGATGCCAATGCATCGTATCAGAAAGATTTATATCGATTTTCTTTGAAACATTAATTTTCTTCCCACTATTAAAATTCAACTTCTCAAAATAGTTATTCGTATGCATAATCAAAAATCTCCTTTACTGGTAATATAGGTGAGTTTATATATGATTAGTCTATCAGTTATGATGTTGTTATGTCAAATAGCATTATTTGATAAGCATAAAGGAAAGATATGCATATAAAATTCACAAAATTTCTTGCTTTTTATGTTTATTATGGGTAAAGTGCTTAAAATAAAATCAAATATAAGAAGATATGCACAGGTTATACGTAATTTTTAAAGAGCAACAAGTATGTAAAATTGATACTATATAGACAGAAAACACATTGAACATGGTTTTCATCTATATAAGTTTAATAAGAAAGGATCAATCGTTTGCGAATATTTAAATTAGGAATACTTGGATCCGGAGTTATAAGCAGAACATATCTTGCCGATATAAAAGCATTTTACAAAAACCTTGAAGTAATCGCTTGTGCAGATATCGATGTAGAGCTTTCGCAAAAACTAGCATCGGAGTTTGGTATAAAAAAGGCGTATACAACAGAAGAATTGTTAAATGATGACCAAATTGAGATTGTAATAAATCTCACACCACCACAGTTTCATGTTAAGCTTAACAAGCAGATAATAACAGCAGGGAAACATCTTTTTAGCGAGAAGCCGTTTGCACCCAATGTAAAAGATGCAAAGGAAGTGCTGGATTTAGCAGATGCAAAGGGTGTTAAAGTTGGTTGTGCACCGGACACCTTTTTAGCGTCAGGTCTTCAGAGTTTGAGATATTATCTTGATGCTAATCTTATAGGAAAGCCTTTCTTTGTCACAGCAAACATGACCACCTTCGGGGTTGAGACTTGGCATCCTAACCCGGCACCTTTTTATACAAAGAACAGCGGCCCTTTGTTTGATATGGGACCTTATTATCTCTCTGCGATTGTATCTCTTTTAGGACCAATAGAGAGCATTGCTGCTCTTAATACTAAGGGTAGCGACACTAGACATATCTATGTGGGACGAGAGGCTGGAACTGATATTAAAGCAGAGATCCCTACTCATTACTCTTCTATATTGAGATTAAAAAGCGGTGTAGTTGTGAATTTTAACGTAAGTTTTGATATTTATAGGTCGAACCTTCCGATGCTTGAAATTTATGGAGATGGTGGCACCCTTACCTATCCAGATCCGAACTTTGGCGGCGGCACTCCTAGCGTGTATAGGAAAGAACAGTACACGGACACTATTTATCAAAAAACAGAGAAAGCTATGGCGAGAAAAGATAGGTTCTATGAGCTTCCGGAGCTATATCCTAGAGTAAAAGATTATTCCAGGGGCTTAGGCGTGCTTGATCTTGCGAAAGCGATAGAAGCAAACTCGAATAATCGAGCAAATGGCAGTTTAATAATGCACATTACCGAAGCCATAGAGGGAATGATGATTTCATCTGATAATGGCAAGTTTTACAAAATGAAAACTACCTGTGAGAGGCCAGAGCCTTTAAAATCAGGTGGATATATGGATGAAGTTTAATTGATTGAGCAAAGACTGAAAGGAGACATAAAATGTCAGGAATAGTAGGAACGAATTTAGTGGCACAAGTGGGATTTATCGTTAAAGATGTTGAGGAAACAAAGAAAAAGTGGGCGGAGTTCTTAGGTGTCGACGTCCCTGAGACGCAACCTATTGGTGACTATACGGTTACAAGAACAGAGTTTAATGGCGAACCCGCTCCAAATGCATATTGCCTAATGGCTTTCTTTGACGTTGGTCCGGGACTACAGCTTGAACTGATTCAGCCTAACGAAGAACCTTCAACATGGAGAAACTATCTTGAGGAGAAGGGCGAGGGCATTCACCACGTTGCATTTCAAGTGAATGATTCAAAGACTGTTGTTGCAAATGCTGAGGCTGCTGGTTTAAAGCTGGTTCAAAGAGGCGTTTATGGTGATGGCAGCGGTGAATATAATTATCTTGATGCCCCGGATCTAAAATGTATCATTGAGCTTCTCGAAAGTTACAACAAGTAATATTAACACAAACTATAAATAGAAAGGCATGATACTAAATATGAGACTTGGGACATCTTCGCCATTAAAACACAGCAGTCCAAAGGAATGGGCTAAGAAACATAAAGCCTTAGGGCTTGGAACTGTAAATTTCCCGCTCTCTTACGAAAATGATGATGCGCTTATCGACGAGTATGTTAATGAAGCAAAAAAAAACAACCTTACGATAGCAGAGGTTGGAGTTTGGCGTAATACATTGGATTTAAATGAAGAAGCACGTAAAAATGCAATTAAGTACACCGTGGGGCAGCTTGAACTTGCTGATAGAATAGGTTCTCGCTGTTGTGTGAATATTTTAGGTGCAAGAGGCTCTCGCTGGGATGGTGCTTATAAGGATAATTTTACAAAGGAAACGTGGGAACTGAGTGTAAAGACGATTCAGGAAATTATAGATGCGGTAAACCCTAAGAACACATATTTTACAATCGAATCAATGCCATGGATGTTCCCGACTGGACCGGATGAATATCTGCAGCTGCTTGAGTCTGTTGACAGGGATAGATTTGCTGTACATATGGATATTTTTAACTGGATCACTACACCAAGAAGGTATTTCTTTCATGAGGAGTTTATATACGAATGCTTCGAGAAACTAGGTGAGCATATAAAAAGTTGCCATCTGAAAGATGTCAAGATGGAGGACGATTATACGCTGTTTTTTAGGGAAACCAGTGCTGGAAACGGTGGGATAAATATCAAACACCTAATCGAAAAAGGATTATCCTTTGATGAAAATATGCCGTTTATCATAGAGCATCTTAATACAGATGAAGAATATTTAAATAGTATCACGTACATAAAGGCTCTAATGACGCTTTAAGCGTTTGTATATAGTGAGCATGTAAATGAGTATTAACAAGTAAAAGGAGAAGATTAAAATGAAAAAAACAAGAGTTGTAGTAGCGGGCTTACTTGCTTTAACGCTTATGATGACAACTGTGCTAACAGGATGCAGTGGTAGTAAAAAGACAGAAGATACCTCAACCGAAACGTCAGGTGAAATAGTTTGGTGGGGGTGGACACCTGGTTCCCCAACGAATGAACAGTATATTGCAGAATTTAACAAAGAATATCCAGATATCAAAGTTACATGGAAACAAACATCAATAGATGATTATGACGCTGCTATCAGACCAGCTTTAGCAAATGGTGAGGGTGTTGATGCTTTTGAGGCTTCAGCAGGTTCAGGAAATGGTGGAATTCAAGTTTTTGGAGGGCAAGCAATTGACTTGACTGATGCTGTAAAAGAGGCTTTAGGTGATGATTATAAAGACAAGCTAGGCGAGGCATCAATCACCACAATGACTGTCAATGGTAAGTTGAAAGGACTAGGTGTAGGAACTGTATATTCAGGAAATCTTTGGATTAACCAAGATCTTTTTGATCAATATAATGTAAAAGTTCCAACAAATTATGAAGAGTGGAAAGAGGCTTGTAGAATTTTTAGAGAAAATGGTATTGAAGGTTTTGTGCAGGGAGCAGGTCAAGGTGCATTTAACATGGACACTTTCCATGCAATCGCTGATAATGTAAGTCCTGGTACGTTCACAAAAGCAGCAAGAGGTGAAGTAGAATGGACGGATGATGCAATTGTCAGAGCATTAGAGCTATGGAAAGGTCTTTTTGATGATGGAATTATGCAAGATGGTGCTCTTGGTCTTCAACAATATCCAGAGGCAAACAATTTATTTATGTCTCAAAAGGCTGCTATGGTTATGATGGGGTCTTGGTATACATCTAACGCTTTGCCTGATACAATGAAAGCTTCTATGGAGTCTGCATCTTCAACAGAAGCACCGTTCACATTGATTCCAATTGACTTCCCTGACATTGCAGGAACAGGAAATACAGGATCTATGTTTGGCGATTTAGACTATGCAACCGCAGTGTCTGCAACATCAAAGAATATTAAGGCTGCAACTACATTTGCTGTTTGGCTTGGAACATCCCAGAGTGGTCAACAGATGATTGCAGATTCCTTAAACGTTGTTCCTTCTCTAAAATCAGCAACTCCGGATTGGGACAATGTAAAACTTGTAAATCCTGAGAAACAAAACGAAGCAATCAAAGAATATATTGAAAAAGCTATGAATAGTGGTGATAACCCTCGTTTTGGAGCAATCAATGCAGATATGAACCAAGCAATGATGGATGTATTGGCTGGCGTGGCAGGAGGAACAATCACTCCTCAAGATGGTGCACTTCAACTTGCAGCGACTCAAGCTGATAGTGAGTAAGAGATAATATTTTGATAGGGGAGCTATTTTTTCTAGTGCCCCTATCATTTAGAGTTTAGGAGATTTATAAATATGAAAAAGAATAAAACATTGAAAGCCACGAAGATAAACGGACTTCCGTGGATTCTTCCGGCATTTGTTTTTGTTATAGGCCTTATTTATTATTCAATATTTTATACATTCAAGCTGTCTACTTTAGATTGGAATGGGCTTGATCCAATTCAGACAAAAGTGGGATTAAGTAATTATACGAAGGCATTTTCTGACTGGGTTTTTTGGAAGGCTATAAAAAACACAATTGTTTATTTTGTTTTTACATTTTTGATTCAGAACTTTTTAGGTTTTCTATTTGCTGCAATTTTGCATACTGAAGTAAAGTTTGCTACATTGCACAAGTGCTTGATTTTTATACCAACAATCTTAGCGCCTGCTACTATGGCGCCGGTGTTTCGATTGCTGTTCTCACCACAGGGAATGCTGCAAGATATATTTAACACACTTCATTTAGGCATAACGGTTGATTGGTTGGCAAGACCAAATTCGGCACTTTACATTCTCATGATTGTTGCGATTTGGGAGTTTACAGGAATGAGTTTCATTCTATATTATGCAGCAATGAGCCAAATAGATAAAGAAATGATTGAGGCGTCACACTTAGATGGGGCAGGAAATATTAGAACTTTACTTAGCATTGTATTGCCAAACTGCAAAGGAACGATAGTTTCTCTTGCAATGCTTGGAATCATAGGTGCTTTGAAAACATTTGATATTCCTTATCTTATTACAACTGGTGGGCCAAATCATGCAACAGAATTTTTGGGCACCTATATTTATAGACAGGGAATCAGGCAAGCTCATCTTGGCTATGCAGCTGCAATTTCAGTAGTGCTCCTTGTACTCGCAATCTGCAGTGCAATACTTATCAATAGGGTTAATAAAGGAGACGAGTAATAATATGTTTGAAATTAGAAGTTTAAAAAGTAAAGTCATTTTGCAAATCGTTCTACTGATACTAACGATACCTTATGCGATTCCACTTGTTCAAATGTTTCTTGGCTCTATCGGTGGAATAGGGTTCTTAAATTATAAGGCGGTTTGGGACACAGGTGTAGTTCCAATCTATTTTAGAAATTCGCTCATCATATCAGCTGGCGTAATTTTGCTGGTTTATATATTCAGTATGACAGCTGGCTTTGGTTTTGCAAAATTACACATATTTGGAAAAGAAGTGTTCTTTTGGTTGATTCTAGCTGCGTTAACTTTACCTGAAGTAATTATGTTGTCTCCATTGTTTGTAACATTTCAAAAGCTGCATTTATTTAACACCTTTTTTGCTGTAATTTTACCTGTCGCAGCATTGCAACTTCCATTTACAATTCTACTTGCTAGAAATTTTGACAGTGGAATTCCTAATGAGTTAATGGAGGCAGCAAGTATTGACGGTGCGGGTGTTTTTTCGATGTTTTGGTATGTCATCCTTCCGCTTACAAAGCCAATTGCATCATCTATTATTGTTTTGACACTCATCAACTCATGGAACGCATATCTCCTGCCACTTTTGTTCTTGCAAAGCCCACAAATGCAGACAGTAACGCTGCTTCCCCAATACTTCCAAGGTGAGTTTACAAATGACCAGACAAAGATATTAGCGGCAGCTGTGCTCACTGCAATTCCTGAGATTATTGTCTATTTACTCATGCAGAAGAATTTTGAAAAGGGCATGAGTGCTGGTGCTCTAAAATAACCAATACAAGAGTAGAATTATAGTGAAAAGAAGGAGATAATTATGCCGTTAGTTCAAGTTGACTTAAAAAGGTCAGTGTTTAAGGATAAAGGAAAAGAAATATCAAATGCAATCCATAATTCATTGGTTGCTGGTCTAGGTATGGAGACAACCGATCTTTTCCAAGTGTTTAGACCCCATGAGGAAGGGGAGATTATATTCTCGCCAACTTATGACAATCGCGATAGACGCGATTTGATAACCATTAGAATTACAATGGTGAATATGTTTTCACTGGAGCAAAAGAAAAGAACATATAAAGAACTAACAAAGAGGCTTGTTGACATTGGAATCAGGCGTGATGATATTTTAGTCTGTGTTGTTGAAAACAGTGCTGAAAATTGGTCGCTTGGTGAAAGAGAAGTTTGATTCAGGGAATCTGTGTTGACATTATGGATGAAATCAAACGACAACTTTTTGGCTGCAGTTGATTCTTCTGGCTGCGGTTCAAAAGCTTCATTTGAGTTTTTAGTGTATATAGTTTAGCTAATTCTTTAGCATGTCTAATTTCATGGGATTACAGCGTAGTTAATGAAAGGTTTAGGTGGAACTTTATGAGTAAATTATTAGATAACGAATTGTGTGTTGTCACAGGTGCGGCGAATGGAATTGGTAGAGCAATTGCAGAACGTTTCCTCAGTGAAGGTGCCGATTTGATTGTAGCTGATTTTGACGTTGACACCGCAAAAAAAGTATATGCGGGAAACAGTCAGGTTATTGATATTATAAAAGTTGATGCGACGGATGTGAAGGATTTGGAGAAGATTGCAGAATCTGTCAAAAAGACAGGGCGTAAATTAAAGGCTGTGTTACCAATCGTTGGTAATGGACCTCAAAACCCGATTACAGAAATCACACCTGAGGAGTTCCATTTGACAATGGACCTTAATGTTTTTTCAGCTTTTTTTACAGTACAGAAGTTACTTCCTTTTATGTCTAATAAATCTTCAATTGTTCTAATATCATCAATTGCAGGTTTTCAGGGTGGTAAAAACGCCATTGTTTACAATGCAGCGAAAGCAGCGGTCAGGTCTATGGCACGTTCGTTCACAGGAGAGCTTGCAGAAAAGGGCACTAGAGCAAATGCGATAAGTCCTGGTCCGACAGAAACACAGGCGTTTACAGATTTTGTGAACGACGATGACGTACTACGAAACAATATAGTATCACAACTTCCCATAGGGCATATCGGAAAACCGAGCGAAATTGCAGCGGTTGCATTATTCCTAGCATCCGACGAATCTTCTTATGTGACAGGTGCTGAAATTATTGCTGACGGCGGTTTTACCAATAGATAACAAATAGAATAATAGATATAAGGGAGAAAAAAATGGCATTATCATCTACGAATATAATTAAGGTTATTGTCGTAACAGACGATATAGAAAAAACAGTTTCTGCATATAAAACTTTACTAGGCACAGGGAAAGAGCCTGCAGAGCAGAATGCAGAGCATAAAGAGGTAAGAACACCTTTTATGAAGTATAAAGGTGCCGACATCACAGATACCCCAATGAAGGTAGAGAGTGTTTTCAGCGATAATTTCTGGTTTGAAATTATCCAGCCTCTAGGGAATAATGACCCATGGGCTGCTTGGCTAAAAGAACATGGCACTTCAATATGCTCTATTTGTTTGTTGACAGACGGACCTTTAGAAAAAGACGAAGAAACTATGAAAAATGCAGGGTTTCATTCACTTTTTAAACACGAGAAGGGTTATGAGGCGTATGAATATTTTGACACGTCAAAAGAGCTTGGAGTTTTAGTTGAGGTAAAAGAACAATATAAATAATGAAAGGGTGCGAATTCGTTCGTCACCTCTTTCTTATACATAAGTATAAATAGTAGTTAATAAAATAAAAAACAGCCTTTACTCATGCACTTGACACAAGGAGATGAAAGGCTGTTTTATGTAATTATTTTTCTTCTGCATCTACTGCAGCTTTAGCTAAAGTATTCTTGATAGCATCCACCAAAAGGGTTTCTGTATATTTACTATCCTCAGACAACTTAATTTCATTAATGTCTACATCATCATAAAGTTGTTCCTTTATGTTATCTAGTGATGGTTCTATCAATGGAAACATCGTGGTAATAGCCTCATCAATATTTACAATACGGACAGAATTGATATGATTTTCATCCAATACAACTTCTAAATTTAAAGTAGTATCATTTAATTGTAAGGTAGAGGTCCAAACTCCTGGGGTATAAAGCTTGCCTGTCATTGATGAAGTATTGTCTTCTTTTTTATTCAAAAACATAACAATTAGTAGTATGATTAGTAATATACCTAAGCCTGCAAATATAGCCGTATATATTATTTCTTTTAAGTGAATTACAACAATCTTGGTTTTTGACATATGGTTCACCATGCCTTTCCTGGTAAAAGAAGAAATAACTGTGTCAATATCTCTTGCACAGTCCTTCCATACGAATCCTTTATATATCTTATTATAAAAAACATGAAATTATGATTGATTCATTATAGAAATTTCTAACATCTACATCATGCTAGTCAACCCCCCAACAATTTGTTATAATGTTCATGATAAGCAGATTAGTCCATGGAATCTATAGTGCTTTCCGTGCTCGCACGAGAAAGCACTATGGATTCTATGGATAAGTGCAACGTGACTCAAGGACGTAGTCCCCCCGTTCCTAATCTGCGGGAGTTGCGACTCATGGCGGGAGTTGCGACTCATGGCGGGTAAACGTCAACTCGTACACGCGCGAGAAAGGAGGGATATCATGTCCTTACAACTGATATTGGGAAGTTCAGGATCGGGAAAATCCTATCAATTGTATAAAGAAATCATAGCGAAATCCATGCAATATCCGGATAGCAATTATTTGGTTATTGTACCAGAGCAATTTACTTTGCAGACACAAAAGGATATTGTATCCATGCATCCGAATCACGGGACCCTGAATATTGATATCCTTAGTTTTATGCGACTGGCTTATCGTATTTTTGATGAGGTTGGGGGTAATGATAAACCGGTATTAGAAGACACTGGAAAAAGTATGATATTAAGAAAAATAGTGGCACGAAAGAAGAAAGAGCTAGAATTATTTAATCATGATGTACAAAAACAAGGTTTCATAAACGAATTGAAATCTTTAATATCAGAGATGTTCCAATACAGTATTGGTGTAGAGACACTGGAACAAATGAAACAGCTAACCCTAAACCGCCCAATGATTCAAAGTAAATTACATGATATCATTATAATATACAAAGAATTTCGTGAGTATTTAAATGAAAATTATATTACTGCGGAGGAAATATTAGAAGTACTTTGCAGTGTGATTGATAAATCAGAGTTAATTAAAAATAGTATTATCTGCCTTGACGGGTTTACTGGATTTACACCGGCGCAGTATAATTTATTGGCCATTTTACTTCGAAAAGCGAAGAAGGTAATCATAACAGTAACCATTGACAAGAGAGAGAATCCCTTCCAACTGGATGAAGAGTTTATGCTGTTTCATTTGAGTAAGAAGACCATCTATCATCTTATGAAAACGGCGGAGGAAGAAGGAGTTTTGGTTGAACGTGAGATATATGCGGAAGATTTATCTACAACGATTCCATATCGATTTCGAAAAAGTCCTGCTCTTGCATCATTAGAACACAATATTTTTCGGTATCCAGCAAAAACTTATTCAGAAGACCAGGATAATATTCGCATTCATGTTGCACGTGATGCTAAACATGAGGTGGGGTTTGTCGTTAGAGAAATCAAAAGGCTAGTCCGCGAAGAGCAATATCGCTATCAGGATATTGCTGTTGTAACCGGAGAGATTACAGGATTTGGACGCTTAATTGGACGTGAATTTGAGAAAGCGGGAATACCCTGTTTTATCGATAATAAAAAAGATGTGCTTTCCAACCCATTTGTGGAGTTGTTACGTTCTATTTTAGATATTGTAAAGAAAGATTTTGATTATGAGAGTATATTCCGTTATTTACGTTCTGGCATGGTGTATTATTCTACGGATGATATCGATATACTCGAAAATTACATAATCGCTTTGGGTATTCGAGGTCACAAAACTTGGTTGAATGCTTGGACCAGAACCTATCGAGGACAAAAAGACGGAGAACTGACACTGATTAATGAAGTACGAATAAAAATAATGGAAGAAATCCAACCACTTTATGAGGTGTTGTCAGATCGTACTAAAAATGTAAGAGAAATAACGACTGCGCTTTATGCATTCGGAGTTCGCTCGCAGGCGGAGGAAAAGCTAGAAGCATTTCGTCAGACTTTTGAGAATCAAAACATGCTGTCATCTGCAAAGGAATATCAGCAAATCTACAGCATTGTATTAGAGTTGTATGATAAGCTGGTAGAATTGTTAGGAGAAGAAATTCTGCCATTAAAAGAGTATATAGAGATTTTTGAAGCTGGTCTTTGTGAGGCTAAAGTAGGATTAATTCCACCGGGATTGGACCAGGTTGTAGTAGGTGATATAGAAAGAACGAGACTTAAGGATATTAAGGCTCTGTTCTTTGTTGGCGTGAATGATACGATTATTCCGAGAAGTAATGCGGGCGGAGGAATCTTATCGGATATGGAGAGACAACTGTTTGCAGATCATAAGATTGAAATGGCACCTACCAAGCGACAGGCAGCCTATATGGAACAGTTTTATCTGTATCTTAACATTACAAAACCACAGGAAAAATTGTATCTTACGTATAGTAAGTTAGGTGAGGATGGGAAATCCATACGGCCATCCTATCTTCTTGAAAAGATAAAAAAGATGTTTCCAACGCTAGTGGAACAGGATGAAGATGAAGTAGTACCTGATTTGGAACATATCTTGGAACCGGATGGAGGAATTAAGTACTTAATTGATGGTTTGCGAGCATATCCGTATCAAGAGGTCAGTGATACCTGGAGAGAACTTTTCCGCTATTATAATGCAAAAGAAGAGTACCGTGATATTTTGCAAAGTTTGATTTCAGCTGTGTTTTATGTAAACAAGGAACAAGGCTTGTCAAAACAGATAGCAAAAGAACTGTATGGCAACCAATTGATGGGTAGTGTAACAAGGTTCGAGAAATATGCAGCCTGTGCATTTGCTCATTACATTAGTTATGGTTTGGAATTACAGGAAAGACAAGAATACCGTTTGGCAGTTCCAGATATCGGCAACCTATTTCACAATGCGATTGAATTATTTTCAAAAAAATTATCCTCTAGTGAATATAACTGGCATACCTTACCCTCAGAAGTCAGAGAAGAATGGGGAAGTCAGTGCGTCAGGGAAGCAGCTGAAGGTTATGGGAATGCCATCTTAAGTAGTACGAAAAGATATGAATACTTGGTTAAAAGGGTGGAACGGATTACAAGAAGAACACTATGGGCCTTGAGCGAACAAATTAAACGAGGTGATTTCGAGCCTGCGGAATTTGAATTATATTTCTCCGAGCGTAATCAACTTGACAGTTTAAAGATTCCTTTGTCTGAAGAGGAAAGTATACTACTGAAGGGACGCATAGACCGATTAGATTTGTACGAAGAAAATAATAAAATGATGGTAAAAGTTATCGATTATAAATCCGGCAATACTTCCTTTGATCTTCAATCAGTCTATTATGGACTGCAAATACAGTTGGCAGTCTATATGAATGCTGCAATGGAACTCATGGGACGGGAGCATCCTGGTAAAGATATTATTCCGGCTGGAATTCTTTACTATAATATTGATGATCCATTTGTAGAAAAGGGTGAACAGGTAGAAGAAAACATTCTGCGTGAACTTAAAATGAATGGTATTGTGAACAGTAGTGCAGAGGTTATAAAACGGTTGGACAACAATTTTAAGAGTGCTGATGGAAACGGCATAAGATCTGCAGTAAAATCTGATATTATACCGGTTGAGACGAATAAAGAAGGGTTTCTAACAAAACGCTCCAGCATTGCAGAACCTTCACAATTTAAAGCAATGGAAGGGTTTGTAAAGAATTCAGTTAGAGATATGGGACAGAGAATACTGGGTGGCAATACGGATATAAGGCCTTATCAAATGGGAAAACGTACTGCCTGTGATTACTGTATGTATAAGGGAATCTGCGGTTTTGATACAAAATTATCAGGATATCATTTCCGTAACCTATATCCAATTCAGAAAGAAGAAATCTGGAATAAGATTTTTGAGAATCAAAAAAATGGAAAGGAAAAGAATCAGGGAGGGGGTATTGTAAATGGATTGGACGAAAGACCAACAGAAGGTTATTGAATTAAGAAATCGTAATATTCTGGTTTCTGCCGCTGCAGGTTCCGGTAAGACAGCCGTACTTGTTGCAAGAATTATATCCATGATTTCTGAAGGCGAACATCCCATAGACATAGACCGTTTACTGATTGTGACCTTTACAAATGCCGCAGCAGCGGAAATGAAGGAGAGAATCGGTGCTGCTATCGAAAAAAAGGTTTCAGAGATGCCGGAGAATCTACATTTACAAAAGCAGATGACCTTAATTCACAGTGCACAGATTACAACGATTCATAGTTTCTGTTTGAATGTAATTCGAAATCATTTTAATACCATTGATTTGGATCCTTCCTTTCGTATTGCAGATGATGCAGAACTGGTCCTAATGAAATCAGATGTTATAGAAGATCTTTTAGAAGCGTATTATGAAAAAAGCGAGGAAGATTTCTTAAACTTTATTGAAAGCTTTTCTTCCGGTAAATCCGATGCAGCAATTGAAGGTTTAATACTAAAGCTATATGATTTTTCCATGAGTTATCCATGGCCGGAAGAATGGTTGAATGAAAAAAAGAATATCTTTTCCATATCATCTCTCGAAGAGATGATGAACTCTGATTGGATGCAGAAACTTCTAACACAGATTAAAACAATACTTAATGATATGCAGCTTCGGTGCAAGAGTGCAATTCGAATATGTGAAGAAGCAGATGGACCAAGCGCATATATTACGGCCTTAGAAAGTGATGCAGATATGCTATCTGCATTAACAGAACTTTCTGATTATAAAGAATACCTAGATGCTTTTGCAGATCTTAAGTTTGCAAGACTGTCTGGTAAAAAAGAAGAAGGCGTTAGTGAAGACAAAAAGAATCAGGTAAAATTAATACGGGAAGAAATAAAAAAGGCAATTGGTGATATTAAGAAAAATTATTTCTTTCAATCGGCAGAAGATATGTTTGACGATATTCGGGCCATGAAGAGTCCAATGGAAGTTCTCATAAATCTAACGATTGATTTTGCGAAAGCCTATGCTGAAAAGAAAGCAGAAAAGAATCTGGTCGATTTTAATGATTTAGAGCATTTTGCTCTGCACATTCTAGTTCAGAAAAATGGAGAAGAGACCGTTCCCACGCCGGCAGCAAAAGAACTGAGTGAGTATTATGCTGAGATTCTGATCGATGAGTATCAAGACAGTAATGAAGTACAAGAAACAATTATGAACAGTATATCAGGAGAGCGGGATGGTCGCCCAAATCTTTTTATGGTTGGTGATGTGAAACAAAGTATCTATAAATTTAGACTGGCCAGGCCAGAAATATTCATGGAGAAATTTGAGAATTACGATACCCAAGATAGCGATCATCAGAGAATTGATCTTCATAAGAATTTCCGGAGTAGGGAAGTTGTTTTAGACAGTATTAATTTTATTTTTGAGCAGATTATGACCCGAAAGCTCGGCAATATCGAATATGATCATCAGGTTGCTTTATATCCTGGTGCATATTTTGGTGAAGATACGGATGGGATATCAAAGGATACAGAAATTCTACTAGTCTCTGTCGATCCTCCAGAAACAGACAATATGCATAGTGATAACGAAGATACCAACGGATTGGCTGACAAAGAGGAAGAAGAGTATTCTGCCAAGGAAATCGAGGCAAAGGCAATTGCAAAGAGGATTAAGGAATTAACGGATCCTGAATATGGATTACGGGTTATTGATAAGAAAACACAATTCCGCCAAGCAGAATATAGGGATATTGTAATTTTACTTAGGACAATGAGCAATTGGGCGGAAGTATTTGCAGATACGTTAGCAGCAGAAGGAATTCCGGTTCATACAGAAACACATACAGGATATTTCTCAACCGTAGAAATCCGTACAATTCTTAATTTACTACGTATCATTGATAATCCAAGACAGGATATTCCATTTACAGCAATACTTAAGTCTCCTATTGTTGGACTAGACAGCGATGAATTGGCAATGATAAGAATTACCGGAAAAGGGATTTCCATGTATGAAGCGGCTGTTGAATTCAGTAAAGGGATCGTTGTAAAGAGTGAATCGGAAATCCTAATAAGCAAACTTACGAAATTCCTTACTAAATTAGAAGGTTATCGTAATTTAGTATCTGTATTATCCATCCATGAATTAATCCTAAAAGTATTGGAGGATACCGGGTATTATTATTTTGCTTCTGCTATGCCGGCTGGAGAAAAGCGTAGGGCTAATATAGATATGCTCATTCAGCGAGCGATAAGATTTGAATCCACCAGCTACCGTGGATTATTCCATTTTATACGTTATATTGAAAAGTTAAATAAATATGATATTGATTTCGGGGAAGCGGAAATTGCCGGCGGTAATGATAATACCGTTAAAATTATGAGTATTCATAAGAGCAAAGGATTGGAATTTCCTATTGTGTTTGCAGCAGGAATGGGCAAAGCATTTAATAACCAAGATTCTAAAAGTAAGCTGTTAATCCACCCTGACCTAGGATTGGGCCCGGATTATATGGATCACAAATTGAGAGTGAAAGCCCCAACCCTAATAAAAAAGGTAATCCAAAAAGAAATGGTGTTCGATAACTTGGGTGAGGAATTGCGTGTGTTGTATGTAGCAATGACTAGGGCTAAAGAGAAACTGATTATAACAGGTGGATTGAAAAAAGCAGAAGATAAACTGGTTAAATGGGCAAATATTTGCAGACAGGAAGAAAAACAGTTTTTGTTTAGTCATTTAGCCAGTGCCTCTACCTTTTTGGATTGGATTATACCCGCTGTCATGCGTCATCGGGGGTTTTGTGAGATTTTATCTGGTTTTGGAATATCAACGGACAAGAATAGTGCAATCTTTCAGGATCAGGCAGAGATTGTCGTAAGAAACCTATCTTATCTGGAGCTTGCAACAGAAGAAATTAAGAATCAAATCAGTAATAGAAGAAATCAGGAAGAACTGATCCATTGGGACAATGAGATTGTTTATGACAGTAGCATAAGTGATGAAATTAGGGAAAGGATGGAATTTCCTTATCCATATCAGGCAGAAACAAATATTCATACTAAACTGACTGTATCAGAACTTAAGAAACTAGGTCAATTAGAAAAGGATGACTTGGGGATATCCTTAAGCATATTTAACAAAAAAAACGCAGAAAAAACGCTTCCAGCATTTATCAGACAGGCAGAGCAAGCGACAGGGGCGGATTTGGGTACCGTGTATCATAGAGTATTGGAAGATATTCAGCTGACCGAAATAATACACAAGGAAGATCTCATTTCTGCCTTAGACAACATGGTCTTATCCGGTAGAATCAACCAGATGGAATGTAAAGCGTTGGATGTAGAGAAACTTTATACTTTTACATTAAGTCCGGTAGCCAAACGAATGCGTTCAGCTGAAAAGCTCGGAAAATTATATACGGAGCGTCAGTTTGTCATGGGAATGCAAGCAAATGAAATTAATAGCAACTTTAAAAGTAAAGAAATGGTGTTAGTTCAAGGTGTTATTGATGTATATTTTGAAGAAGATAATGATTTAATTATAGTGGATTACAAAACAGATTCTGTTGATATAGAAGATGGAGAAGCTATTTTAGTGAACTGGTATGCAACGCAGCTGAAATATTATCAAAAGGCATTGGAACAATTAACCAATAAACGCGTAAAGGAAAAAATAATCTATTCTTTTGGGCTAAATAAAGAAATTTTTATTAATTGATGATGTAGGCGTCATAAGCCCTTTAGGACTTTTTAAATACTTTTTGTTTGAATTTTATGGTATGAAATAAAATTTCTCGGCTACACTTTATATAGATTAGGCAACAAGGACTGATTTACTACAAGAAAAAATTGTATTGAATCAGTCCTATGTTAAAATCTTGAAAGGGTGTAAAAGAATATGAATAAAAAGGTTAAAAAATCCGATAAAATAGTATTAAGTGAAATAAAGCCTGAGGATAAACTGAAATATGAAATAGCAACAGAATTAGGTTTATTGGATCGTGTTCTGGAAAGCGGGTGGAAATCTTTATCTGCAAAAGAAACTGGTCGTATTGGTGGGATTATGACGAAAAGAAGGAAGCAAATGCGGACGGAGGCGCAGGATAAGTCATGAAGAAAAAATTGCTGTTTGTTTACAATCCGAATGCGGGAAAAGGCAAGATAAAAAACTGCTTATCTGATATTGTTGAATTATTTGTAAGGCATGGATATGAAGTTGTGATTTATGCAACTCTTGGAAAGAAAGATGCCAAGAAAATAGTCATGGATTGTTTAAAACGAGTAGAATATGAATATGTTGTGTGCTCGGGAGGTGACGGTACTTTAAATGAAGTGATTAATGGTCTTATGTATAGTAGTCAAAAACCGAAGATTGGATATATTCCTTCTGGTACAACCAATGACTATGCCTATAGCCTCAACATGCCCAAAAACATGCTTAAGGCAGCAGAGGTGGTTTTGAATGGGGAAGTGTTTTCGTATGATATAGGAGAGATAAATGGGAAATACTTTACATATACTGCTGCGTTTGGCTTGTTTACAGATGCTGCATATGAAACACCACAGACTTCAAAGAATATGTTAGGAAGACTGGCTTATATTTTGGAAGGTGTTAAGAGACTTCCAAACTGGAAGTCCTATCATATGGAAATACATTCTGGGGACCGTATCCTTTCGGATAATTTTATTTATGGTATGGTGGCTAATTCAAATTCGGTAGGTGGATTCAAAGGATTAACAGGGAAAGATGTACATCTCGATGATGGACAGTTCGAAGGAATCTTTATAAAAGTACCTCAAAACGTACTGGACTTACAAAGTGTTATTAACGACTTACTGACAGGAAATATAAATAGTGATCATATCATTTCAATCCCGGTAAAAGAAATTCAGCTGATATCAGAGGAATCGGTGCCTTGGGCAATCGATGGAGAATATGGTGGAGAGTATCAGACAGTAAATATCCGTAATTACAAACAGGCGATTAAAATATCAACATTAAGAAAAAAGGGCAAGTAAAAAACTGACTTCCCATATGTTAGATTAGTTAGTCTAACATATGGGAAGTCAGTTCATCTATTGCCTCTTTTTTAATTCATTGTTTCTTAAATTTAATGTTTGAATTCCAAGAAAATTCTTAATTGCTACACAGATTCCGCCAAGTAAAATGGAAGAGTCCTGTAAAGCGGAAGGAACAATCTGAATCACACTGTTCATTTTGCTACGAAGGGATTGTTCGATCATTTTTGTCAGCCCCGGAAAAAAGATGGTAAAGGAACTGTTTATTATAACAATATCAGGATTGTATGCATTTAATACATTGTTTACACATACAGACATGTATTTAACAAATCGTTCCGTTATGGCTATTGCATCGATATCACCAGTCTGATACATTGAAGAAAAAGTATCAAAGTCAATTTTTGCAAGTCCTTTTTGTTTTGCAAAATCATTCAATAATACCCGCTCAGATACATACTGTTCCAAACATCCATGGTTACCACATGGGCATTCCCTTCCGTCTATTTCCACAATTGTATGACCAAATTCACCAGCCCTGCCATTGTATCCAGTATAAACGTTATTATCAATTAATAACCCCAAACCAATTCCAGAATGAACGCTGATGTTTGCTATGTTGGGATAATCATACATAAAGGTCTTTTCGCCTAATACGGAAAGATTAGCTTCGTTTTCAAGATAGACCGGGGTATGAAAAATCTGCTCCAACTCCCCAGCTAAATCAATACTCGTTAAATCATAATAGGGGGTAAAAGAAACTTTATTATCAGAGATAACACCATGGATGCCTAATGTTATTCCAACTAAACCATAAGGAGTATTGCTAGGGTTTTGTTTCATGGAGGCAATTAAGTTACTTAATACAGATACGATATCAACCGTTGCTTTGGGTGTTCGAATCTGTTTTAAGCTACAGTCTTCACCAAGAAGATCGGTCAAAAGGACGGAGATGGTATCTAATCCGATATCTACACATACGATATGACCAGCTTTTTTATTAAAACTGAGAAGGATTGGTTTTCTTCCCAGACTTGTATCATCACTTCCAATTTCTATAACTAAGGACTTGTTAATCAAGTCTTGCACAATTGCTGAAATTGTGGCTTTTGTTAAACCTAGCTGTTTTGAAATTGTAGCACGTGAAATAGGCTTAGAATTAATTATTGTTTCTAAGACAAGGGTAGAGTTAATATCTCTAATCAATTCTTTACTTCCAGTAACCATATAATTTCTTCCTTGCTTTCATAAATCTCTTTTGCTTTATACTTTTAGCAATATTGTTATAATAACATAAAAAAATACAGTTGAAAAGAGGTAACCCTTTATTAGTATTGACGAAAAACTATAAAAAAACACGAAACAGTTTCAATATTATGCAAATAATGTTATAATATAGTGAAAAGGTTATGTTAAATTTTAGTAAAGTTAACAGGTGGAAGGTTAGGTGGCTTAATATGAAAAAAAAGAGTCTTGATTTTGGCAATAAAGAAAAAAAAGATTTCAAGAAATTTTTACGGCTGGAAGGAAAGAAAAGGAAGAAGGATATTAGTAGCGATCAAACTGGTGACGACAATACAAATAGTTTAGAACCTAAGAAAGAAAAAATACATAAGAAAGCAAAGAAAATAAAATCTGAAGTAAAAAATGAGATGAAAGACAGAAGAAGATTTTCTAAAACTTTTCTCGGTATTAGAAGCAAGATTTTAGCAGCTACTTTTATCCCTATTGTTTTGATGGTGGTTTTTGGAATACTTTGTTATGTAAAGGCGACCAATGCAATTACTACCATATACCAGAATAGTACAACAGACACTTTGAATGCTGTTAGTGACTACATAACTTTAGGTCTGGAATCTGTTAAAAGCAGAGGAGTTGAGTTTATTCTCAGTGATAGTGTGACAAGTTATTACAACAGATTTAACGAAAAAGAGGTATTAGAGGATATACAGAATTATAGACAATTGACAGAAGAACTTGTTGTAGTGCAATCTACGAATAGGTTTATAGGTGATATGCATATTTTTGGAAAGATTGGAAGAAGCGTATCATCATCTATGGTAACCAGTACGATACCGGAGGATCTATATTATCAATTTGTAGAGTCAGTAGACGGAAAATCCTTTGAGGAAGCTGGGCAAGATGTACAATGGGTCGGTAATCATAGCTTCTTAGACGAAAAGCTGCAAATTAGTAATGATGAATATGCAATATCCATTATCAGAAAGATGAGTTTTGGGTTGGGATATGTTGTTATGGATATTTCCAGCAAGAAGATAGCGGAGACCCTTGATGAAATTGATTATGGAGAAGGTAGTATTCTTGGTTTTGTGACAGTAGATGGAAAGGAGACCCTATCCAATACAGACGAGTTAACCGTATTTAGTGAATTACCTTACTATAAGGAGTCTGTTTTAAACGAAGAAATGGATGGACATTCCTATCAGACATATAACAATCAGGATTATATTTATGTTTATAGTAAGGTTGGCGACACAGGCTCCATGGTATGTGCCTTGGTTCCGAAAGTTACAATTACAAGACAGGCAGATAGTATTAAAATGCTAATTGTAGTATTTACTCTTTTTGCAAGTATAATAGCAATTTTAGCTGGAACAATCATTGCTGGGGGAATTGGTAGTGCTATATCTAAGCTAATGAAATCAATATCACAGGCTGCGAAGGGAGATTTGACAGCAAAGTTTGAAACAAAACGAAAAGATGAACTACAGGTTCTTTCTAATGGACTGTCCGACATGGTAGGTAATATGAGGAATCTGATTGGTGAGGTAGCAGAGGTAGGAACGAAAGTTAGTGATTCTGCTAGTGTGCTTTCTGCAACATCGGAAGATATCTTATATGCGACTAAGGATATATCCTTAACCATAGATGAGATTGAAAAGGGCGTTGTTCAACAGGCTACAGATACTGAAAATTGTTCCGGGCAAATGGTTAACCTTTCAGAAAAAATTAATCAGGTATACAGCAGTACATATGAAATTGAGCAAATTGCAAATGATACAAAATCCATCGTTGGTAGTGGTATTAATATTATTGACGATTTAAAAGATAAGACAAAAGCAACCAGCGATGTTACACAGGTAGTAATTCAGGAGATAGAGGCTTTAGAGGTACAATCTAATAGCATCGGTAATTTTGTTGGTATTATCAATGAAATTGCTTCTCAAACAAACTTGCTTTCATTAAATGCTTCCATAGAAGCAGCAAGAGCGGGTGAAGCTGGTCGTGGATTTGCAGTTGTTGCAGATGAAATCCGTAAATTGGCGGATCAATCCGTTAAGGCAGCAAATGAAATTAAAGATATTGTAACGGATATTCAGAATAAGACACAGAATACTGCTTTAACAGCGAAACAGGCAGAAGATATTGTGGAATCTCAGACAGTTGCTCTACATAAGACGGTCGATGTCTTTGAGGAAATTAACAATCATGTTGAAAAGCTGGCAAATAATCTGGATATTATTTCAATCGGCGTAAAGGGCATTGAATCTGCGAAAGAAGATACGGTTGATGCTATCAGCAATATTTCTGCTGTATCTGAGGAAACTGCAGCAGCATCGGAAGAAGTTAGTACAACTGCCAATAATCAGATTGGATCAGTTGAAAATCTTAGTAACGCGGCTTTAGAATTGGCTAATGATGCAAAGAAATTAGAAGAAGCGATTCAAATATTTAGAATTAATTAATATGTAAATAGTTTAAGTAAGAAATAGCTGTTCTCTTTTGTAACAATTCCCCATCAAGTAGATGGGGAGTTGCTTGCAAGAGGGGATGGCTTTTTTTCTTACTTAAGTAACTTAAGTTTCTTAAGTTATCATAATTTCTATTGACAAAAGTAACTTATATTGATATAGTAATATTAACAATTAGTTTAGTCAACAAACAAATTAAACAGGAGGATTTAAAATGGAATATTTTAAAGGAATAGGCAAAATTAATTATGAAGGCCCACAAAGTAAGAATCCACTAGCGTTTAAGTATTATAACCCGGAAGAAGTGGTAATGGGTAAAACAATGAAAGAACAGTTAAGATTTGCAATGTCTTATTGGCATACATTTACCTATATGGGAAATGATCCTTTTGGTGTTGGTACAATGTTCAGACCATGGGATAGTTGTGATGATGTTATGGAAGTTGCAAAAGCAAGAGTTCACGCTGCATTTGAATTCATGGAGAAAGCACAGATTCCATTCTTCTGTTTCCATGATAGAGATATCGCTCCAGAAGGAAAGGACCTTGCAGAAACGAATGCAAGATTAGACGAAATCGTTGCTGTTATTAAAGAAGAAATGGCACGTACTGGTATTAAATGCTTATGGGGAACTACCAATGCATTTAGCAACCCACGTTTCGTTCATGGTGCAGGCACCTCTTGTAATGCTACAGTGTTTGCTTATGCAGCTGCACAGATTAAGAAAGCTATGGAGATTACCAAAGAACTTGGTGGAAGCAACTATGTATTCTGGGGTGGAAGAGAAGGATACGAAACTCTATTGAATACGGATACAGGTTTAGAACTAGATAATTTGGCAAGATTACTTAAAATGGCTTGTGCTTATGCGGAAGAAATCGGATTCACAGGACAATTTTTAATCGAGCCAAAACCAAAGGAACCAACCAAACATCAATATGATACCGATACTGCAACTGTGCTTGCATTCTTAAGAAAGTATGGTTTAGAGGATAAATTCAAGATGAACATCGAAGCAAATCATGCGACACTTGCTATGCATACCTTCCAGCACGAATTAAATCAAAGCCGTATCAATGGTGTGCTTGGTAGTGTAGATGCTAATCAAGGTGATGTCTTGCTTGGATGGGATACCGATCAATTCCCTACCAATATTTACGATACAACACTTGCAATGTATGAAATCTTACTTGCTGGTGGATTTACAACAGGTGGACTTAACTTTGACTCTAAAGTTAGACGTGCTTCCTTCGAAGAATCCGACTTATTTTATTCCTATATCGCAGGTATGGATACATTTGCAAGGGGTCTAAAGGTTGCAGCCAAACTAATAGAAGATAAAGTATTTGAAAACTTTATTGCCGGCCGTTATGCAAGTTATACAGAAGGCATCGGCAAGGATATCGTTGACGGTAAAGTTGGATTTAAAGAATTAGAAGCTTATGCCTTAAAGAATGGTATTACACCTAATGTATCAGGCAGACAAGAACTTCTTGAATCTATTTTAAATCAATATATTACAGAAACAAAGTAATACAACCTGATGCTATAAAAAAAGGAGTCTGGATATGTTATATATAGGAGTAGATTTAGGTACCTCATCTGTGAAGCTGTTACTTATGGATGAAACCGGAGATATCAAAAGTATTGTAACCAGAGAATACCCATTATTCTTTCCGCATACGGGGTGGTCTGAACAGAATCCGGAGGATTGGTATTCCGGTCTGGTGGATGGAATCAAGGAGTTAACAAAAGATTGTGATAAATCTTTAATTGACGGTATCAGTTTCAGCGGACAAATGCATGGAATGGTTATCTTAGACGAAGATGACAAGGTAATACGACCGGCAATTCTATGGAACGATGGACGTACCCAGGAAGAATGTGATTATTTAAACAATGAAATAGGTAGAGATAAAATCTCAGCATATACCGGGAATATGGCATTAACCGGATTTACCGCTCCAAAGCTTTTATGGGTCAAAAAGCATGAGCCGGATAATTTTGCAAAGATTAAAAAGGTAATGCTTCCCAAAGATTACATTGCCTATTGTCTATCCGGTGTCCATTGTACGGACGTTTCCGACGCCTCAGGTATGTTGTTGTTAGATGTTCAGAAAAAATGCTGGTCTAAGGAAATGCTTGAAATTATTGGCTTAAAAGAAGAACAACTAGCAAAATTGTTTGAGAGTTATCAAGTAGTTGGAACTCTTACCAAAGCTGCATCTGATGAGCTCGGGCTCCCAGAAACGGTCAAAGTAATTGCTGGTGGCGGTGATCAGGCAGTTGCTGCAGTAGGAACTGGAACTGTTGGAGCTGGTATGTGCAATGTTTCATTGGGAACTTCCGGTGTTGTTTTCATTGCAAGTAAGGAATACGCTGAAGTCGATAAAAATGCACTTCATGTATTTGCTCATGCAGATGGAAGATACCATTTTATGGGTGTTATGTTATCCGCTGCAGCTTCAAACAAATGGTGGATGGATGAAATTATAGGAACCAAGGAATATGCAAAAGAACAGAGCACAATTAACAAACTTGGTGAGAATAACGTGTATTTTCTTCCATACTTAATGGGAGAGCGTACCCCTCATAATAATCCAAATGCCAGAGGAACCTTTATTGGTATGACGATGGATACCAGCCGTGCAGATATGACACAAGCGGTATTGGAAGGCGTTGCATATGCTCTTCGTGATTCTTTTGAAATTACTAAGAAATTAGGAGTTGATATAGAAAGAATCCGCATTAATGGTGGGGGAGCAAAGAGTCCGCTATGGTGTAAGATCATAGCAAATGTTCTAAATGTTAAAGTTGACAAGATTAATAGCGAAGAAGGCCCTGCCTTTGGAGCAGCCATTTTGGCTGCAGTAGGCTGTGGCAAATACGCTAATGTAGAGGAAGCCTGCAGTAAATTAATCAAAGTAATTGAAACAACAGAACAGGATCCGGCAGTTGTTGAGCTGTACAATAAGAAATATAATGTCTTTAAAGAATTATATCCAAATTTAAAGGAAATGTTTGATAAGATCGTTTGTTAATTAAAATCTTATAGATAGTTGTTGAGGGAAGGGGCTTTTTACAAAAGCCCCTTCCCTTTATAACATTCAGAACCTGGGTGACAAGTATCTATAAAAAGTATCCTGATTGTTTCACGATGTCATCACCGTTGATAAATGCTTTTGTTGCTTCCACGATAGATTTGGATGTGGGTGCAAATATAGACCATGACGCAACGCCAATGTCAATACTTAATCTTAATTACTTTCAAAAGGGCTGATAATACCTGCCATTGTCAACATAGAAAATTGTCTGCAACGTCATTATTAAATATTGCTAATTTGTAGTTAAAATGTTATATTTAGTGTATTAATTCTAAAATATGTAACGATATCATAAGGGGATATGCTACATGCAGTAATAAAAATAAAAGGATAGGTGATATGCAATGGGGATTAGAATGAAAAATTACATTAGGATTATCGTAGTTTTATTACTGTTGATGCTTATAAATTCCTGTGCTCCGGCAAATACTATGAGTGGAAGAGAACAACAAACATTAAATGACACTGAAAAAGTGGTAGAAAAAGCTGATGAAACAAAGGATTTACCTAAAGCAATGAAGATTCAGAGTGTTTACATAGACATTTTACTACACCCTGAAGCATATGAAGAATATTATGCAGTTTCAGAGCATATACCTAGCGACGTGGAGATAGGCCTTGATATTGATATCGATGGAACAAGCCCTTATTCTTTTGCTGTGCAGGATATTAATAAGGATGGGACGGAGGAACTGTTACTGGGATATGATTTGTCGGATAGTTATACTCCAAAAGTATTACTAAATATCCTCCAATATAATGAGGAAACAGATTCAATAATAGATATAGATGGCAATCGGACATACCCTATAATGGATGTATTACAATTTTATAGCAGTGGGTATTACTCCACACAAAATTGGGCGTCCGATTTGTATACGGAGTGTTGGTATTTAGATGATGAGCCGGATCATTATTGGTATGGATGGGAAAGAGCTGGGGAATTCTTCGATTCAGACGGTGGAAAATTGCAGCTATCAGAATACTATGCTATGGTAGGAGACTATGACACCTCGATTTCTTTGGACTGGAAGGAAGTAACGGAAGAAAATATCACAAAGGTACTTACGCAATGATTTATACTAATATAACAACAGGAGTATGCAAAAGCTGCATACTCCTGTTTTGGACTAGAACATCGAACGGTATTTTTATGGTTGCATTAATTTATGTAATTCATTTTTATTTTCTGTAATTTCAAAGTCCAGAACAAACATTCCGTTTTTATTGGCTGTTTGATAGCTTCCTTCCACAGGTATTTGCATTGTGCGGATGGTATATGCTGGTTCTAGCAAGGTATTTAGATAGAAGGCAAACCTGTCTTTCTTAAGATTCGTTGTAACATTATCAAGAACGGAATCGGCTACAGGTATCAAGGTTGTAGAATCAGTAGATTTAATGTTGTTGTATAGTGAAAGCAATAGATTGCGCTGCCTTTCGGTTCTCCCCATGTCTCCATTGATTCCATTTGAGTTAGCCACATGACGAATTCTGACGTATCCGAGTGCCTGGTTACCGTTTAACGTTTGTTCTCCTTTAGAAACGTTTCGATTTTCCGGTTTTGAAATGTAATTCGTACGATTTAAGTAAGTGGCTTCTTTCTCTGTTAAAGTAACCTTTGCACCCCCTAATAAGTTTATGATATTTTCAAATCCGGGATAATTTATTTCAATGGTACTGTCAATGGTAAGCTCGAAATTGTATTCTAAGGTTTCTTTTAATAACTTAATGCCACCTTGTGTATATGCTGCATTTAGTTTGTTTTTAGTACCATTGGGTAATTTTACATACATATCTCGTAAAAATGAGGTTAGAGTTAACTCCTTTGATTCGGGTTGTATCGTAACTAGCATTATACTATCGGCATAAAATAATTCTTTGTTAGAACCGTCAATTCCGACTAGCAGTATAGTATCAGTCTGTACTTCAGTCGATTTTTTGTTGTCCTCATTCTGAGTATCCTTAGTGCTTGGATTGAACTTAGCAGATGCCTTACCGGAATTGTCTGCAGTGGATTTCTCATTGTTATTGATAGAATCAGCTGCTACAAACCATGTTAATACGATAAGACTAAAGACAATTGTAAAGAAAAGAATACCTTTCTTTTTTGGCGAATTATTCATAATTTTAACAAATCGTTCTTTCATTAATTTTTTACCTCCATTAAAGTAGGTCGAAAAAGCTTTTTGCTGCTTCTGTTGTTGCTTTTCGATTGTTCGTAAAAGGGCGTAGCTATAATTTTGTCGATATTCTTTATCCTGCTTTGCTATGACTGACTCATCACAGTATAATTCCATTGTTTGATTTGCGCTATTAACCATAAAGTAGACAAAAGGATTAAACCAATGTATGGCATTTACACATAAAAGTAAAAATTTATAACAAATATCCTTATGTTTGTAATGAATTAATTCATGTTTGATAATAGTCCTTAACTGAGACCCAGAGTAATTATCAGAAGGTAATATTATCTTTGGCTGTAGAAAGCCAATCATCATTGGAGAAAACACATAGTTACAGATTTCTATTTTAATCGGTTTTTGTATATGAAGCTCTAAGATCGTGTCAGCAAGTATCTGTAACGTTTCTTCTTCTATTGTTGCTATGGACCAACGTTTTATTTTATTTAAGAAAAGTACATAGGTTATGATATGACGTAACATATAGAGTACGATACCAATGAACCAAATATATGGAATGGTTGATAGAATTACTTTGTATACATGATTGAATTGAAATGGATGATATTTTATATCTTCCTGTACTTCGTTCGGCAAGGTTTCGTCAGGTAGATCATCCTTTTGGAAAGAAGATGATTTATTAGACTGCAATTCTGATACTTTTGCCACCATACCATTTGCTGGTATCACAATTGTGCTGTTTCCTGTAGATGCAGGAGTTTCTTTCTGTATTGATGCTTGTTTTGTTACAGGTAGTATATCTGGAACTTTAATAAGTCCAAGATTAAATGGAAGAAGCATTCGGATGGCAAGTATTAACCAGATATAATAGGTCCATCGGCTTGAGTAATATTTTCTTGTGAATTTATCTAATAGGGTAGTAAAGATAATGATTACAGAACTGTATAATGATATTTCTAAAAATGTATTTAGTAAATGCTTCATAATAAACCCCCATCTGTAGGTAAAAATAACATGAATTGTTTCATTCTTTTGAATTGCCACTATTTCTGATAATATGAATAATATCTTCAATATCATCTTCTTGAATGGTATTATCTTGAACCAGAGTAGCAATTAATTTTTTGTAAGAACTGTTATAAAAGTGGTCCAGAAAGCTTTTGGTCTCTTTTGCACAATATAATTTTTCCTCGATTAATGGTATATATAATTTTAAACGTCCATTTTTTCTGCAGCTGATAAATCCCTTTTCTTCAAGACGGGCTAGCAATACCTGTATGGTAGAACGAGTCCAGTTTTTTTCATTCCCTAAGACTTCCATAATCCTTCCGCTTCCAATGGGTTCCTTGCTATTCCAGATGACTTGCATAACTTTTAATTCGGAATCTGGTAACCTGATAATGTCTGTCTCATTTTTACTAACGTTTTTCATAATATGACCTCCTAAAACTTACCATTTAAAATATATTTGTATTATATAATATTCGTTGACAAATGTCAACAACAACATAATGACATTTGTCAACATAGAGGATTCTTGAGTTTCCGCAAATTGCAATTGAAAAACAGGAAAGTCTTACCAAAGTGCCAATCTGCCGTTTTTCGAATTGTATAAGTGTGGCAGTACATTGATTAGAGGCACTTTAATAAGCCCCGCTTG
>JAEZVF010000063.1 GCA_023443225.1 Bacillota bacterium | reverse complement strand
AAAGTAGAAAGCGAAGAATCAAATTCGGTATTTTCTTGACACTATTGATAATAACAGTAGTAAAAATAATGCTACCTTTTTTTATACTTCCAAATGAAATAAGAGAGTTAAATAAAAATAGTAATTTACCTTACAAACTTGCAACCCCTTTAGAGGAATATTGCTTTGAAATCGGGGAATGGGAATGTTATAAACAGTATAATAATATAATTAGTTTTTATAATGATAATAATTATTTAACGTTCAATGGATTTCCTGATATGGCATGTTCTTATAAACTGACCTATTATGCCACATCAAGACCAGAAATTAATATATTTGGAGTTAAAGTAGGTAATACATTGGAAGAAACAGACCGTATCTTAAAAAAAAATCATTACAAGCTAGAATATAAAGAATATAGCTATGCTACATATAAGAAAGGAAGAATTAAAATAGACATTGGTATAAAGCAAGTTCAGTATTCAACAGATACAGAAGAATTGCTTTATGAGTACGTTGATTCTATATCAATATATTTACATTATACAGATTGGTTACATAAAGGTTACTATAAGTAAGTAGAATTGTGTTAAAGAAAATACAATAAATACACTTGAAAAGAGGGAATATATGATTAAGGGGAAAAGAATAACGGTATTTTTTATATGTATAATAATGTTTTTCGTATTTACTAATTGATTTTCTGTAAATGCTGGAACCACACAAACTGATAGTGTTTATATTTCCGGCTGTATTAGTTATAAAAATATGGAATAAGCGATAGTAGTAATGTTTTGATTACTCAGAAAGCGGCTGAATTAGCGAATACGCCTAATGACCATTTACCGACAGATGTAAATGACTACGTAAATTAAACTATAAAATTATAAAGGAGTAGCTCAACAACTGAATGTATATAAGAAGAAATAGAAAGAGAAATTACAACATAGAAGACAGTGTGGGTTATTTTTAACAATTCGGTTTCTGGTACTTGCATATAGTTCATGATACTTACTTTAAATATCTTAATCATAGTTTTGACAAAATGATGAAAATGTGATGTTCAAGTATTTTAAATGAATCCGGATTGAAAAGTAGCTGCTATTCGACTTTGAGTTGAATAGCGCTTTTATTATAGTTATGAAGAACTGAAAGAGACAATAGACAAATACATAAAGTATTATAAGAGAAACGAATTAAAGAGAAACTAGGATGGATGAGTCCGCTAGAATACAAGCTCAATCTACTTTTTGCTTAAAATTATTGCGTAGCAGTTAAAACTACTACGCAATAAAGTCTAACTTATTTGGGTTATGTCAACTTCTCCTTCATAAAGCTGCTTTTATTACTTTAAATTTACTATTTTGTATAGTTATCGAAGTAGCCCTGGACCAGTACAATTGGCGTACCCTTGTCACCGCTTCCGGAGGTCAAATCACAGAGAGAACCGATTAGGTCGGTTAAACGGCGAGGAGTCGTTCCTTGGGATGCCATGTTTCCAACTAGGTCATTATCTTTGTTACGGATACATTCTGAAATAGCTTCCTTTAGCTCATTACCACTCAAGTCAGCAAAATCATTGTCTGCTAGATATTTTAATTTAATTTCGTTAGGCTGACCCTCAAGACCAGCAGTATAAGCAGGAGACACAACAGGATCTGCTAACTCCCATATCTTACCTACAGGATCTTTAAATGCTCCATCACCATAAATCATAACTTCAACATGCTTTCCTGTTTTTTCAAAGATACCTTTTTGTATTTTTTCTACGATAGGCATGCAGTCGCGAGGAAAGAGTTTAACTGTTTCTTCCGTTGCTTTATTGCTGCCAAGTAGGCCATAGTTTTCATTGTAGCCGCTACCATCGATTGATGAAGTTAAAATATCATCAAGACCGTATACCAGTGTTGCACCGGCGGCTTTGAGCAAACGTTTCGATCTTGCACGTGTATGAATGTCACAGGTAAGAACGTATTTTGTATAATTTAAAATAGCACGGCAATCATTAGCAAGAATAACTTCAGCTTCACAGCCTGTACTTTGGATTACTTCTTTGTAGTAATCAATATAATCAACACCAGTAAAAGTATGCTTGCGATAGCCGAAAAGCTCACGATACTGTTCCTCTGTTAATATATCAGTCCATGGATTAATGCCTTTTTCATCTAAATCATCTAAATCTACTAAATGATTTCCTACTTCATCAGAAGGATAGCTTAACATGAGAACGATTTTTTTAGCACCTTTCGCAATTCCTTTAAGGCATATGGAAAAGCGATTACGGCTTAGAATAGGAAAAATAACACCTATAGTTTCCGTGCCATATTTGTGATTTATATCAGTTGCTATTTGATCAACAGTTGCATAATTACCCTGAGCACGAGCAACAACCGCTTCTGTAGCAGTAATAACATCATGATCACGCAGTTCGAAATTCTCACTTTTAGCTGCTTCCAATACGCTGTTAATTACGATTTCTGCTATATCATCACCTTGACGGATAATTGGTGCACGAACGCCTCTTGAAATTGTACCTATTAATCTTTCCATGAAAAACACTCCTTTATGTTATGTTTACAAATCCTATACCATTGTATCACAAGAAAAAACATTAGTAAATCTAATATTAGTTATAATTTATATAATTATGCCTAATACATTCTAGTAAAACTCTATAGAATTCTACATTCCATCGGCCTTGAAGACTGGTACAAATCAAATTTGATAAATATAGTAACCATCCTGATGAGTTTGCTGCTTTAAAGACAAAAAAATTGTAAATTCGTCAAATTCAGATACGAAATACCGAAGGTTGCATATAATATCATAGATACCTTAAAATCCCATAAATAATTTAAAGGAGATAAGATTAAATGAAATTATAAAAGTAGAAAGGATGGTATGAAATATGGAATATTATAATAATTATTCACAATTAGTAACATCCGGAATGATTGTCAATCCATCCGATCCAGCAACCATTCCCAAATATGTAGATCCCATGCCAATACCTTATGTGCAAGCACCAATTTACCTGAATCATTCTTCCAACCAAAATGAACTATATTATCACATCCCTATGATGGAAGGAAAACATAGATTTCATAAGTATTTTCCACTCACAACAATTTGGGGTTATAATGGAACCTATCCCGGCCCAACACTGGAAGTACCTAAAGATGTCCGAGTTAAAGTAAAATGGGTTAATAAACTTCCTAATAATCACTTCCTACCAATTGACCATACTCTGCATGGAACCATGGATACACCAGATGTAAGAACCGTCGTACATCTTCACGGTGCTAATGTTGCAGCGGATAGTGATGGGCATCCGGATGCTTGGTTTACAAGAGATAATCAATATGTTGGTCATAAGTATTCAAAAGAGGTATATGAATACACCAATCATCAAGCGGGAGCAACCTTATGGTATCATGATCATGCGATAGGAATCACAAGATTAAATGTATATTCTGGTCTTGCTGGTTTCTATCTTATTAGGGATTTCTTAGAGAAAAGACTGAATCTTCCCTGTGGTCCTTATGAAATTCCAATGATGATACAGGATAAATCATTCAAGGAGGATGGATCCTTATTTTATCCGGATAATTCAACACCACCTGTGGAACATCCTATTCCATCAACACCTTCTTTTTTCTTTGGAAATACCATTGTAGTCAATGGTAAGATATGGCCATACCTAACCGTTGAGCCACGTAAATACAGATTTCGCATATTAAATGCATCGAACACTCGTGGTTATGAACTGCAATTAAGTAATGGAGAGGTGTTTCATCAAATCGGTACAGATTTGGGACTCTTACATCATCCTGTTGATATTCCGTCCTTTATTTTAGAGCCTGCAGAAAGAATAGATTTGATTATAGACTTTTCTAAATATAAAGGGCAGGAGATCATTTTACAAAATATTGCGCAAGGGCCGCCGAGTCCTGGTGCAGAACAAATCATGAAATTCATAGTCACTGAAACCTTAAAATGTCCGGATACCAGTAGCATTCCAACAGAACTAATGCCTTTGCACAAAATGGATCCCGCATTAGCTACAAAGACGAGAACCATGAACTTAAATGAAACAACAGATCATTATAATAGAGTTGTGCACTTACTTAATGGCAGGATGTGGAGTGATCCTGCTACTGAAAAACCAAAATTAGATAGCATGGAGATATGGCATCTTGTGAATCACTTTAATTTTCCGCATCCAATCCATCTTCACTTGGTACACTTTGAGATATTGGGAAGAAAGGTATTTACAGCAGAGGATTTTGATGAACTTGGTAACTATAAATTTCATCTGGAGAATTTAACACCGCCACTTGCCTATGAGAAAGGACCTAAGGATGTTGTGAGAACGGATCCTGGTCAGGTAACATCAATTCTGATGCATTTTAAAGAACACGCAGGGGATTATGTTTGGCATTGTCATATACTGGAACATGAAGATTATGATATGATGCGTCCGCTTGTAGTAGAAAAATAAATAATAGATAAGGAAAGGGTCGAGGCTGCATTACAGATTAATTTCTGGATGCAGCTTCTTATTCTTATAGTATAGTGTTAGGTAAGAGATTATTTATGCTTTACAAATATAGCAAATTGATATATTGTTCAAGTATCTAGAGATAAAAAGAAAAGCAAATTACGAAGGAGAAGAATAAGTTGATGGGGCATTTCGGATTTTCTTATGTGGGAGTAATATATTTACTATCGCTGATCATTCCAAATCTATTTTGGACAAAGAATAAACCTGTGGGGTATGATAATATTGCTTGTAATGAGAATAAGGTACTTTTATTATTTGAGAGAGTGGGACAGTTCCTGATGACATCAATAGTACTGATTTTCTCAGATTACAATTTAAAAGAATTTTCTCATTGGTCTATATGGTTAATTATTTCCTTTCTTCTTATGCTTTTATATGAAATGTCATGGATTCGTTATTTTAAAAGTGGGCATTCTTTAAAGGATTTTTATCAAGATTTCCTTGGCATTCCTGTTCCTGGAGCATTACTTCCAGTTGCAGCATTTTTCTTCTTAAGTATTTATGGAAAAGTAATCTGGCTGACCATAGCAGTCATAATTTTTGGAATTGGACATATTGGCATTCATATACAACATAGAAAAGAATCTATGGATTGAATAGTAAATAATGTTGGATGTGATGAGGAACGCTCAGGCAGGAAGATACCGCTTTGGTGAATCAGTCATTATAAATTACGAATAAATTATCTATAGCAAGAATATAATTCAATATATGGTTACATAGCCAAGTGGTTAGGTACAAGTATAGAGTGACCTGACCATGAGTTCAACATGCATTGTTACCTCTTTAGAAAATTCTCTAAACCTTAAAGACACTAAGGTTTAGAGTTTTTATTTATTGTTTTAATCATCTAATTAAGGAGGAGTAAGTATATGGCATACCTTGAGTCAGGAAGTGTATCAGCAGCTCCATTTATTGGACAAAAGGCTTCCACAGCACAGGACAGCATCATGAAGAATGTTAACCTTTATCGTGGTGCAGTCATATCAGATATTCGGTTGGTAAGTCTGGATGGTCTGGATGGATTGGACCTCACCCTAGCAGGGTGCTATGGGGCCAAGGACGAAGAGTTTTTTAAAACGAATCGTCTTTGCAACAACGGTGTTCTAGGATTTGGAATGAGTATGCCGCTCTCTGCCATCATAACAAAGAACCGTGGAATGAAAAACACCTATCAATCCGATTATTATCTGTCGGGACAAGGCGGAGAATTCCCACTGTATCGTACTGGTTTAAGAGGTGACTTTGTAGAGTTTATGTCTATTGAGCACCCATTCTGGGTATTCAGACGGTATGATGATAAATGGGACGTCATCAAGGATGATGGCTCTGTTTGGACCTTTGGCGGTACATACGACAGCTTGGAAGTGAATGTTTGCTGGGGGAATTGGACAGGCCCTTGTAACAATGCAGGCGGTGAAGAATTTGCTGTTGGTTGGTATCTCTCAAAGGTGACAAGTCGTTACGGCAATTCAATAGCTTTTGTCTATGATAATGTTAAACTCCCACTTGGTGGATGTTTTTACACTTCCGAAATGCATTTAAAGGAGGCATTTTCAGCTTTTGGACAAAGGATTAAACTGAATTACCGTCCAAAGCAAAGTAATGAATATGATCTTATGCATAATCTAGAAAGTGGTGTATATCAGTTACTATGTGAAAGGCATTACTTAGATTCGCTGGATGTTTATTCAGCGGAAGGCTCCTTATTGTACTCACAGATATTATCTTATGAGTTGGTTCCTGCTGCAGAAAAGGAAGTGAAAAGACTATTAGTATCCGTTAGTCAAAAGCCCAAAGGAGGGGAGTTACTTCCGCCTTTGAAGCTGGATTGGAATACAACTGGGGAATATGCGGGGCACATATCCAAACTAACCTATCCACGTGAGGGAGCATTAGAGTTTGGCTATTCAAAGCTGGAAAGTAATACTTATGTTCCAGATACCTTCCTTTCTTGCAGTGATGACTGGAATCAATCTATTTTGAATGGTTCGGATTTCACAGCAGTTTTATTCACTAAGGATTCTCTTGCAAAGCTGAAAATTGTTAGCTGGGATATGAACTGGCAGATTTATGAAGATGAAGTACTGGAAAATCGGTATATCGCAGATGCAAGTCTCTTTATAGGAAATGGAATTGCTGTAGTGCGGTATTTATCACTGAAAGATAATACTTATGCTCTTCGTATCATCAAACGTGTTCCGGTAAGAAGATACGATTGGGAGGGGTTTGATGTAACTCTTCCAAGTGCCCTTCGTCCAAGTATTGCTTGTGGTACAGATTTTGTTGGTATCCAATATCCGGATAGGAATGGTATATTGATATATCAGTTTAATTATATTGATAATATGTGGCACGAGTTTGAACTTCCCGTTGATTGTATGGGGAGGCAGACCATTGGTGCCGGTAACAATTGTATCTTTGGAGCATATGGCTACGATAACAGTAGGAGCGTGCGAGTAGTAACCTTCTACAGTGATGAATCACACGAATGGAAAATTGGGAACGCACTGGATGTACCTGCATCCGTTACCTGGAACTATGAAAATTCTCTTCCTGTATGGTCAATCAATGCTAGTCTTGCAAGTGCATGTTTTATAGCAGACAATGGCGATATGGTAGATGCAACAATGATTGCCATTGCATGGGATAAGGATTTTCAAATCATCAGTAATGAGATATTGAACGTTTCACAGCCAAGATCCTCTGGCAATCCGACTTATTACAGCATTACCACAGATACGATGATAGGCTTTGCAAACACAGCCCTTCGTTATACACCGACTGGCTTTATGAAAACAACACTGTTTCCTGTATCTGAAGATTGTGAATATACCTACGCATACGGCTGCGACCTGTTTCTTGGTGTAGAAAAACAGACTAATGGTACGCAAAGGTTTCGTTCCAGCCGATTTGATGCGGTTTTAAATGCCTGGACGGAGGATGGTGCACCATATGCAGATTCCTTATCAATTCTGTATGGAATATGCCAACCGCTTGTTATTTCGGATTATGCCATACTAGGACGATCTATCTATTCACGAAATTCGGATGATAAATGGATAATCATAGGTTATCTGCCAAACGAGGCAGATATATCAAGTGTCCGTCTTGGTCCAGATGGCAGTTATCTGCTTTATTCCATTCCACAGGCAAATTTGACCCGATTTGTTCCGATGTCTCCCACTAGACTAGGAAGAAGCACTGATATTATAGGAGGGCTTACAGGAGGTAACTCTTTCTATGAAGCCGGGTCTTCCTGCTTTTTCCTTTCCTCTGTTCCAGGTCAGCCTTCCGGTCTTAGTTTTCAAAATATGTTTAGACAAAATTACTATAAAGCCTCACCGCCGGTCACGCTCCTTACCTATGTTACACTGGATTCCGGCATGGACAAACAAACCGTATTCCTTGATTATGATATGGATTCCGCAAGGCTTGAGAGCGATAGCTTTGCAGCGGGAGTTGCTTCTGTTCTTCCTGCCGCAAATGACGGAAGTTTTGGAAGAACAATTTACTCCTATTATAATGGCAGTGCACCACCTCGAGTTCCTTATCCTACACCGGATGATTACAGTAATGTTGCTGATTTTTATACTCATTTTGCGGGACAAGTAAATAAATGCATTTCCTACGACGGGGATGGTGAAAAAATATCGGAGGATCGTTGCTATATGAAAGCATTTGATAGCCATGGCTTTTGTATACAACAAACTAGGATAGGGAAAATAAATTATGTAAAGAGGTTCTCTCTAACACAAGCAAATAGCGAAAGCATAGTCGATGAGATAAAAACTTTTATCGAATACGAATATGAACCTAAATACTATCGAAAACGGAAGGAAAGGAAACTGTTTTTTGATAAGGATGGAAATAAAATTACAGTGACAAAAACGATACGATATGCCTTTGAGGATATAAAAGAGATGGAAGACTTGAATATCTTGGGTGATATAGTAAAGTCAACAGAAATAAATGAGACTGAAAATATGACGATAAATGCAGTTCGATATGATTACGATAAAAACGAAGCAGGATATTATTATCAGACGGGTGAATATACCATGGGAAGAACTTCTGGAGAATGGCTGACTGTCAGCCGTGTAACAGAAGTTGACCGCCACTGCAGGCCTTTATGTTCGACGAATGAGCGTGCAATACCAACCTCGACTTTGTATGATAAGAATGGTCTTTATCCCATCGCTGTTACAAGCGATGCTAACACTGATGAAGTTCTTTACTGTGGATTTGAATCTTATGAATCAACTGCTGGATTAACGATTGACCAAAAAAAAGTGGATGAATACATCACCGCGGGGGAACGCTTCAGTGGTTCCTACTGCTTAAAACTGATTGCTGGGAAACGATTGATAGCACAAAATAAGGTTAGGAACAGTGAGCTACATCTGCGATTTAGTGCAAAATCAGGCGCTAGCGTTCGTGTCAAGGTGGATTTTGGTAGGGGTTCTATCACAGAAAAGGCATTTGCACCAAAAGAAGGATGGGTTGTTTATTCTGAAAACTTTACTGCTAGTAGTATTGCTGAATATGCAACAATAATGATCTCTGGGGATAAGGATGTCTATATTGATGCAGTTTATATTACGCCAGTGCTTGCAAGAGGAGAAGCATATGTATATTCAGGTGATTTGAAATTACAGTCAGCTACTCATAAAAATTATGGTCCTGGTAAATTTACCTACTTTGACAGATACGATTCCCCTTGTGTCGATGTGAGTGATGACGGAAATTTCATCTCTTTCTCGAATACCATTTATCATTCAGGAACCACACCCAATGAAATGTACACAATAAAACCTTCCTCTTATGGTGTTTGGTACGATGGTGGGCAGGGCTATCTGCCGAATCCATGGTTTTATCCGGATAAATCAGGCTGGTCATTTACTCCTTCGGATCATTTTGCATTGATCTTTTCACTTGAGGGAAGAATACCCAACATTTCCTATAGTAATATTAATTTAATGGGATCAAATAATGAATGGATACTCCAAAAGGGTTCCATGGTACAAAAAGCTGCAATTCCAAAAGGAAACTGGTATTACCTAATAAAAATGGGGAACCGATGCAGCTTCTGCGGTGATGGTGTTGTCCTCTTTACCTTTACATCAGAAGGTGAAAATCCTTTTCTTACAATGAACAATGCTTCTGATATCCGCTGTATTGGTTATATCCCAAATCCAAGTATATCGATAAGCTGTGGAGATAATTCGGGCAGGATTGTACAGGATCAGATTGTCACAGAGAATGGCATTCGAATTGTCCAGACGATCTATAACGAACTTGGTGTACAAACAGCTCGCACAACACAGCTTATGCTTATGAATGCACCATGGGGATACCGAGGTGGTTATGTAACAAGCTACGACAAAGTAACGGGTAAAACTGGTGGTGAGATCAATGCTTTTTTTCCAGAGGCAGAGGGTTTCCCATGTACAGCATTCAAAACTAGTTCGAGTTCCAAACCAGAAGTAAATGAAATGGCACAGCCAGGCAAAGCGTATGCGTTTGGTAGTGGTTTTACAGTAAAGCATGCATCCTGTTCAGCAGGTGGTTTCAAGTCATTTTTAAAGGACGGGTTCAGTGCAGGTGATATGATAACTGACGCAGATGGTATGGTTACGCTTAACATTCAGGATGGTAAAGGAAAGGTCATGAGTGCTAAGATTTCTGAAAATAAGAAAGTTAGTGAGATAACTGCTTATGAACTTGATGCACGTGGCAATCAGAAAAAGATTTACTATCCGAATTACTTTTCATTCTATGAGGACGATTCTGTAAAAAATGATTCGGAAAAATTTGTAAGCACGATAGAGTATGATTCTCTTGGAAATATTGCAAGGCGTAAGGATCCAGACACCGATGAAGTTCTATGTGTTTATGACCATTATGGAAACTTGCGGTTTATTCAACAAGACAAATCAAGCGGACAATATATCTATCATTTGTATGATCAATATGGCAGAAAAACAGAAATCGGTTATGTGCAATCACCTTGGAACGATTCTGCACTTCGTAAGATCGTAGATGAGGATAATGAAAGACCGATCGGTGGAGTTCCTGTCCGACAATACTTCTACGATGAAGCTTTGGACGCTGCTATTCCTGTAAACCAGATTGGCCAACTTACGAGGCTGATTACCACAATTGATCATAAAGAAGTGGAAGAGCGGTATGAATACGATGAATATGGCAGACAGATTCGCTACATCCTAATGACAGCTGGTAGAAAAGAGGAGTGCATTACTTCCTATGATACAGCAGGTAATGTCGTTGAAAGACGAACAGGTGTGCCCTCTGACGGAAGTCTGACTTATTCCTACGGTGTGAATAAGGAATTGAACTATATTAAGTTTAACCAAATCACAATTTACGAGTGTGGGTATACCTCCCAAGGCAGCTTAGAGCATGAAATCTTTGGGGATAATATTCGACGTGATTATACTTACAATTCTGCAAATTACCTTACGAGCATTGATGGAACCTACTTTCATCAAAAGATTGCCTATTTTGATAACAATGGAGTAACGAATACAAGTAAAAAGGGAGGACATATTTCAAATGTCAAAACGAAGTATTTCTTCGACCGAAGTAATTCATATCAACAATCCGGTGAGCTGTGTGCTACTTATGATGATCTGGGCAGAGTATCTTCGGCTGCTATCAATGACCAGGAAACATTCCGTTACCTTTATGATGCCAATGGCAATCAGGTGAAAACTGGTATGGTATATCAGCCCGGAAAGAATCGACTGGACACTGTTGATGGAGCCAAAGTGGATTATGAGGGATATGGTGCAATGAAAGCAGTATCTAATCGGTTCGAACTGATGTACGAGCCAGTGACTCAAATGGTTAAAAGTATGAAAACAGAACATTCTTCCATTCATTATACGATTGGAAGTGGTATCTGTGGGTATGATACAGGAAAGGGAATGTCATTGTCGGTAGAGTCGGAGGATGGCAAGCTCTTCTTTGAAAGCACTCAAGATGGTAAAGTGACTCTGCTTGTACATGGTGCAAATGGCGCATTTGCACAAATAGTAGATGGTAAAGTATATTATCTTATTCGGGATTATCGCTCATCCATCTGCGGCATTGCAGACAACAAGGAGCTTTTGGCAGCCTATGATTATGATTTGTTTGGAAATATCATAGGTCTTTGGGAAAGCGAATTGCTTCCAACAGACCTAATTCCGCTTCGTTTTGCTGGAGCCAGGTATGAACAAACCGGTTTGTATCGTTTTAAATTAAGATTCTATGATCCGTTGCTTGGTAGATTCTTAAGTCCGGATACCGAAGCACAATATCCGAATCCTTATATTTATGGAGGGTGTGATTGGATTAATTATTTTGATCCAGATGGCGCATTTAATATTGGTGGTTTCTTTGCTTCTCTGGTGGTTGGGGTAGTTTTGATTACCGTGGGTGTTGCCATAACGGTTGCCACGGCTGGATTAGGAGGAGGTGTTGGTGTAGCTCTTTCTATTCTGGCAGCAGGTATCATAGGTGCAGGTATTGCAAGTACAATCTATAGTATCACGTCTGCAATCAATGATGATTTTTCTTGGAGTTCGTGGGGAATTCAGATGGGTGCAGGTGCAGTGTTTGGTATGGTATCTGCAGGAATCGGTGCAGCGATGCCAGCATCCATGGGAGTAGCTGCATCCATGTTATATGATGCTGCAAGTGGGATGATTGTCGGTGCAGCGGATGGAGTAGTTACGAACGGACTGCTGAATATCAATAACGGAAAGGCCTTCCTTGATAATGTCACATCAAATGCGCTGATAGGAGCTTGCTTTGGTGGAGTACTGGGAGCAGCAACTGGAATGTCAACGGCAGCTCGTAATGCAAAAAGCATGGTAAGAAATAATGGCGGAGCTGGTGAGCAGATTGGCTATGTAAACTGGACGAATGGTAGTGGATGTGGAAGTCATTCTGGAATCGGTGTGAGAACTGGAACAGTGGGAGCCCCGGATACATTTAGCCATCTGGGATATGGTGATGTGATAAATGATGTCAGACATGCAAAGATTTATACAGGAAATCCAAGTTTAGGTAATAGCACGCAGCAATGGGTAAATGTTACTGCTGATGTTGCCCAAAGAGCTCGTAATAAAATGCTTCCCATTAATGATTATGGCAGATACAACAAAATATTTAATAACTGCACATCGTATGTAATCCGTACTTCATCAGAGGCTGGAATTTACCAACCTCTCTGGGCCAGAACACCTGTTACATTAAATTGCTGGGCTTGGCTCACAAGAGCATTTCAACATTAAGTAGGATGCGACCAAAGGTCGCAGATGGGAGTTAAAATGGAAAAGAGAAAGAATTACGATAATATCATCATTACCAAAGATTCGCCCTTAGTAGTGGGAAAGGCAACGGATACGATGCATTACGGAACAGTTTACCTTGAAGAGGGTGCATATATTGAGTTGAGGGCAGGTCAAAAATTTACCATAGAAGAACTTCAGCCCTTGAGCTGTATTGCTAACTCGGAAAATACAACTTTTGCAAAGTATCCAACCATCTCTAGGTATGAGAAAATCCGAGATTGGACCGATTATGATATTATCGTGACAACTATACCTGGAACAGACGGAGAGAGAGGAGACAAGGGTGGTAGTGGTGGCGGCTGCGGAGAACGTGGAGAGAATGGTACGAATGGAACAGAGGAATTACGTACGACCTTCAGTCTGGTAATCAATGAACTAGGCAGAAATATTACTGTGTTGAGTATTGGTGGTGAAGGTGGTAATGGCGGCAATGGTGGCAGTGGCGGAAATGGATGGAATGGAACCTCCCCATCCGACCCTGGAACTATCGGTGGAAACGGCGGTAAAGGTGGCAATGGCGGAAATGCAAGCAATGCGGTAAAAATGTTATTTGTTCACTGGGATTCAGAGGACGGATATACACTGAAAACAGAATGTAAGGCAGCTCCTGGTGGTATCGGAGGAAAGGGTGGATCAACAGGAGCAAATGGAAAATATTACGATGGTGCAGACAAACCAAAAGAAGGGCTCCCAGGCCGCAATGGCTGTGATGGGTTATCTGGGAAGTGGACTAGAATCAAACTGCAAAAATACAAGTCGATTCCTTCCATTGGATTATTTGATCATATAGCTTTAGAGCAAGAGTTTAAAGGCAGTATGGAACTTGATTTCTCAAATACTAGGCATGCGAAAGCCTTCCTTAATTACTATGGGGGAGAAGAATTCCTTTCAGCCAAATATCCCAAATTCTATCATGCTTATTTGCGGACAGTGCAGGCGGCGAAAGAAGGCAGCTTGGAAGAAACCTCCCCTGATGGCACGATACCTCTCAACTTTGGAGTTACTGCCCTTGACTCGGGAAATCCCAAGATGCATGGAAATGATGGATTGATGACTAACAAGGAAGCCTTAACTCTGGATGTATTTAACTATACTGTGATTCATGATGCTGATCCAACGAATAGTTTTGTGACTGGTGAAATCTGTATCAAAGAGGGAGATAGTGAAACAATTTTGGAGAGTTTTGCTTTAACTTCCGAGAATGAATTAGACTATTACTTTTCCACATGGCCATTGGATTATGTGGGACTTGATGGGATTATGATGCAGGAGAAATCCACACGTACCATTACAAATCAGGATGCAACACTAAGTGCACAGATTGCAAAGACTGAGGCTATCCTTGTAAATGGTCTAAACGATGTTGTCAGTAATATCACGATTAATACGCCAAAGTCTAATAAAAACAATAATCCTTTGATCTATCTGTATGACCGTAGCGCAGCCTCTGGTGAAAATTCAGATAAAGATTACTCTAAGGACCAAGTACAATATCATGACAGCGATAATACTGTTAACACCTTGCTTGGCATCAGTGGAAGCATAACATTCAATCCGGATGCAGGGGTAACAGCCCTCTGTGGTTATGCAATGAATACGGATACCAATAATCGTAAACTTTTTGTTTCAGGGAAAGGCGCTGCTGAGTATAATTATAAACCGGAAGAAATGGCAAGCTTCTTTCATCCGGCTGCATCACCGAAAAATCCTAGTACAAATCTAACAGTACAATTTCAATTTCCTGATGACTGGAGATGCCGGCTTAGCAAAAATGTTTATGATAATGGGGCAAAGAGTGTAATTGTTGACTTGGTGTTTAGTTTCTATTACAAGATACGGTTAAAAGATCCCAAAACTGGTAAGTTGCAGGATTTTGATATGCCAATCACAATTAAAAGTTTGTCTTCTCTTCCGGACCAAAAGCAATATTATACAAGTAGCAATAGCACAAACGTGTTCATTCCTCCTATAAAAATCAGATGGGGCTGTTTTGCCGCAGATACGCTCATTCTTATGGCGGACGGTACTGAAAAGATGATTTGCGAAATAAAAAAAGATGATATGGTTTCCACCCCAACAGGCTCCAAACCGGTACTGGAACTCTATTATGGTACTGAGAAATCTCTGGTATGTATTGAAGCTACAAACGGAAAGAAACTACTAGTTACAAAGGATCATCCGGTACTGTCCGGGCGTGGAGCAATTCGTGCAATGCACTTGACATCAGATGATGAGCTTCTATGTTCTGATAACACTCCATTCAATATTTCTGCAATTTATGAAATAGATTATGAGGAAGAACAGGAAGTTTATAATCTAGAGGTAGAAGGAGGAATTGTCTATGCCAATGGTTTCCTAGCCGGTGAATTTGAAACTCAGAATGATCTTACCAAGATTACAGAATCTGAGCTGTTTAAAGAGTATGGTGTTATCGTTCCTGGAATGGAAAAGGATGAGAAACTCCGAGTGGAGGCAAGAGAAGTCTTTGAAGAATTAAAGCAATTGTGTAATGAGAGATTTGGTGTAAAACTTTAATCACATCGGAGGGTGTAAAAAATGAGCAATGACTATCCAAATATAATCATCACCAGAGACGCACCACTGATTATAAGCGAACCGTCTGCAAACATGCATTATGGAACAATCTATATGGGGCCTGGTGCATATATTGAAATACGGGCAGGTTCTAATTTTATTGTAGAAAAGCTTGATGTTTATGATGATTTAAATGTTCCTGATACAAGAGTTTCAGTTGCGTATACATCACTGTCTTATGATGAAAGATTGATCGATTGGAATTATCATATCATTGTCACAGGAATGCCAGGTAAGAATGGAGAAAACGGAAGTAATGGTTCAGATTGGGGAGAATGTGGAGAAAAGGGAAAACCATCTCGTATTCCAGGGTCAAATGCACCGGGGTCATTTACTATCACGATAAAAGAACTATGCTTTTATGCAACTATCCTTAGCACTGGTGGATTGGGAGGCAACGGCGGCAATGGAGGCAAAGGCGCAGCAGGTTATGATGGAACATCTCAAACGGACCCTGGAGGAATCGGTGGTGACGGTGGTGATGGCGGGAATGGAAGCAATGCAGGTAATGCTGCATCCGCGCTTACCGTTAAATATGCATCGACACAGGACTTCTTTCCCACAGTTGATTGCGTAGCTGCCAGTGGAGGAAGCGGAGGAATTGGGGGGAATCATGGCAGAAATGGAAAATATTATTCAGGAAGCTCCCAACCTAAGAATGGTAGTAATGGAAGTGCAGGATTGCCAGGCCAGAAGGGAACTGTAACAATTCAAAAGATTTGAGGTTGAAAGATAATTAAATGTAAGTAATTAAAAAGAAGCTGCAATGTAGAGTAATTTCTGAATGCAGCTTCTTTTGATATAAAAAGTATTAATAACTATTAAAAAACGTTAGTTAATCGTATTTTATTCTTTACAAATATATCAGAATGATATATTGTATTTGAATATATTCAGTGTGGTGAAAGCATGGATTTCTGTCTAAAGAAGGACATTTAGGATTTTCCTATGTAGGTGTGATCTATTTATTGATGCTAACGATTCCAAATCTTTTTTGGACAAAGAATAAACCGGTGGGGTATGAGAACATCGTTTGTAACGAGAATAAGGTACTTTTACTATTTGAAAGAGTGGGACAGTTTCTGGTGACACCTATTGCAGTGATTTTCTCTGATTTCAATATAAAGACATTTACCCCATGGTCCATATGGCTGATTGTATCCTTTATTCTTATGTTGGTATATGAAATATCATGGATTTATTATTTTAAAAGTGGGCATACCCTAAAGGATTTCTATGGGAACTTTCTTGGCATTCCCGTTCCTGGAGCATTACTACCAGTTGCTGCCTTCTTCTTATTAAGTATTTATGGAAAAGTAATCTGGCTTACCATTGCTGTTGTTATATTGGGAATTGGACATATAGGCATACATATTCAACATAGAAATGAAAGTATGGAATAGCAATAATATAATTAATACATTAGAAAAACACTGTTAAGGTTTGAGCTTAGATTTACTTGAAATGATCTCTGGCAGTTGGATAATCCACGTTGGTATGGGGTTGGAGGTCATCAGGCTGGAATGATAAAAAAATAACAAGATAAAAATTATTGCTAAGTCTTGCTAAATGTAATATACTATGGATTTTAGATAAAATATATATTGCAATGTTGGAGGGAAAGAAAATGTGTGCAAGACGGAAAGAACCCTTTGATTATAATAGTAAAGAAGAATTTCAAGTAAAATTAGGTGATTGGATAGGGGATGTTTTTTATGATATCCTTCCGGAACACGGATATGAAGTTAGAGAGGAACAAATATATACGGCTTTTCAACTTGCAGATGCGATGTGTAATAAAAAAATCCATTTAGCAGAAGCTGAACTTGGTACGGGTAAAACAATTGCTTATTTACTTTCAGCAATTGCTTATGCTCGATTTAGTGGGAAACCAGTAGTGATTGCTTGTGCTAGCACAGCACTTCAAGAACAGCTTACTGGAAACGATGGAGATATTATAAAGCTTTCACAACTTCTTGGTTTAGAGATAGATGCTCGAATGGCAAAGGACCCTCGTCAGTATATCTGTGATGTGCGAGTGAATGAAACGCTTGAAGATTTTAACACAATGTCGAATGAGATTAATCAGTGGATAACGAAGACAAATATGGGTGAACGTTCAGAAATACCGACCATACCAGATTATATCTGGAAGCTGATTGGATGGAACGAGTTTATGGCTTGTGATATTTGTTTAAACCGTGGCTTTTGCAAACTTGTTAAGGCAAGGGAACATTATCGATCTACGAAAGATTTAATTATTGTAAATCATGATATTTTTTTTCAAGACTTATGGACGCGCGATGATAGAGTTTTCAATGGAAAAATGCCTATACTACCTAATTATTCGGCTGTCATTTTCGATGAGGGACATAAAATATTACTTCCCGCTGCCTTGCAGGCAGGACAACAAATCAATAAGGATGAAATAGATAATATGATTCTCACCCTAGAAGAAATACAAGGAGTTAGGGATTCCTTAAGTTCATCAGTGAATGCCATGGAACAAGCCTCTGGGGATTTTTTTGCATTTCTAGAAAACGCTGTCATAACGGATGAATGTTCTAAACGACTATCTATTCGGATTAATGATACCTTATTGAAAGCGGCAACTAATTTTCGTAAGACATTAGATCGACTTCTTCTTGAGATACAAATTGAACAAGAATTATATATTGAGTCTTTATCAGTAAGTCAAATACATGCATATGAAGGACAAATTGAAAGAGCCATAGGGGCATTAGACAAATTCTGTAGAAATGAAAGCAGAGATACGATTACTTGGGTTGATCATCGGGATGGTAGCTTTTGGGTTATTCCTAGGAATTTAAATGAAATGTTGGACCAGAATTTATTCCAGAAGGGATTACCAGTGGTATTTACCTCAGCAACCTTAAGTAACGAAGGCGACTTTAGTTATTTTATTCGATCACTTGGGTTAAAAAAGCCATCCAAATCTACGGTGGGAAGTCCTTTTGATTTAGAAAAACAAGTTGTTGTCTATTTGAGTCAATCCTCAAATAGTATTGAAAAATTAGTATCTTTACTTAATCAAAATGGGGGTCGAGCTCTCGTACTTACTAATTCACTACAGGAAGTTCGAAGAATCAGAAGAAGATTAAAGGCATACCAGTTATCTTTCGAGGTTTTATGCGAAGATGAAGGTGATCGAGGTTATCTTGTCCGAAAGTTTAAAGAAGTAGAGGCTTCGGTATTAATCGGTGCAAATTTCTGGGAAGGAATCGATGTACCTGGTGAGGCACTAACATTACTTGTCATTTGGCAACTACCATTTCCTTCTTCAGATGCTTTCATTGAAGTACAACGTAAAGAGGCAAGTGAACAAGGATTAGATCCAGTCACCACAGTAGATTATCCTGAAATGGGGCTTAAGTTAAAACAAGGATGTGGGAGATTAATTAGAACACAGGATGACAAAGGATCAATTGTTATTTTAGATTCAGTAATAGGAGAACCTTGGGAAAAAGTCGTTATGGGTGCGCTACCTTCTGGAGCCAGCATTAGAACAATAGAAGACTTGTAAACAGAACTAGATCTTCGGTAGTTAGCCAGTAGCACGAACAGTAGAAGAAGTATAAAAGCATTCAGGAAAACCTGGATGCTTTTTTTGACCAAATGAAACTGCATTCATCATAATTCTTGTAAATGGAAATAAGCTATGCTAGAATGTGATTAGTAATAATTGGAATTCCTTTTAAGTGTATAATAAAGAAAAGGCGGTGCAAGGTGAAATCATCAGAGGAGAGAATAAAAGATCTTGAAGAAAGAGTGGCTCAGTTAGAATTAATCATGAAGAAGTCTGCAATTCATGAATCTTCTTCTGTAAATTCAATCATAGAACAAGCTAAAGTAATACAGAACGACCGCAAAGTGAATGACAACCTAGAAGCAATACATAAACCCCAAGAAGAAGTAGGGAAACAAACCAGTACAGAAGCAAGGACACAAACCAGTACAGAGGAAAATAATAATAAAGAGAAAGACAAAGAAGCTTTGGTTGGAAAATACCTAATAGGTGCATTAGCTGCAATGCTTATTTTTTTAGCTGCAAGTTCATTTGTCGGCCTTGTATGGAACAGAACTACGCCTGAAATAAAATTTATGATAATTACGTTAGCAGGCATTGCACTAACCGTTTTGGGTTTTTGGCTTATACAGACAAAGAAGAATCCAACAACTTCGATTATCCTTGGAACCGGAGCCGGTTTACTATTCATTGCCATACTATCTGCCAACTTGGCATTTCATTTTATCGGTAATAGTATGTCCATCTTGTTGGCTGGTATATGGGCAGTGTTTTTTATATTATCTTCACGGTATACGAATCTATTCTTTACAACCATAATAGCATATATAGGCAGTTACATTGCATTGATATTAGGGTTAGTACTTATGCAAGGGGATAATGAGCTATTGATCATGATTTTATTTGCATCGAGTATTTCTTTAGTAATGATATGCAAAACGTTTCAGAATAATAAAGTGGAATTCATAGCGAGTATCCTTCTATCAATGGTAAGCTTTTCCACAATATTAATACGATGTTTTATGGACGGATTCCTTGGAACAGAGAAAGTGTTGAACAACTATATTGCACAGCTAGCCGTAATTGTAATTCTATATCTACTCATGAATTTATTTTATAAGGTAATTAGCAATTCAGACTCTATTATGCCTATTTATCTTGTGGTTGGTGAAATTACAACAATATTAACCGCTTTATATATCAGTAATTTAAGTAACGATTATCTGCATTTGAAAGTTAGTATCTGTTATTTACTTTTTTTCATAGTGCATTTCCTGCAGTTTATATTAAATACTATGTTTTACAAAAAGATAGAAAAATGGTTAACGAGATATTATGCTGTCGTTCTGGCCATCGCGACTTTGTTGATCAATATGGAATACTTTAATATGCCAACAGGTATTATTTTAATAGGATTATTACTGCTTGTGAATGAAACAGTTCTTAAACGAGAAAATCAATCTTTTTTAATTAGTCTAATCATTTTATTGGATTCGCTTTTCTTGTTTTTCAGTAATTCAGGGTATTTAATAAGCACTGTTTATGGAATTATCCAGTTGGGATTGCTGCTCTATGTGTTATGGAAAAGCAGTAATTTAAAGTTTAAACAGATGAACGAATTAAAAACAATTGGTATCCTAGTTATTATGATGAATAGCTTTGCCATACCTTCCAATATTGTAAAATACATAGAGATTTGGTTTATTAACATAAATAACAACGTGGATAATGCAATCGGTTATTTGATTGCTGTCATTGCTTTTGTTCTTTTGTTAAAAATTGAGTACTTTAAAAATTGGAATAGTGAGCAGTTTAAATTCTTTGGTAGAAATGACATGTTGGAAGATGATAAACACATGCAGATGCTGGTTTATCTGTTTTCAACGATACTATATTTTTATGGACTGCAGAAAATTACATCCGTGAATCAACTGTTATTGCAACTGATATTTATACTGGCTACAATTGCAATTACCTTGATACAAAGCAAAAATATCCTTACTGGTAACGCCAAGAACCAGCCATTCATAGGAGTATGGATTGTTCTGAAATATTTAATGTTAACATGGACAATTATACGGTCATTTTCAGATTTGGGTATCGTATCGGTAACCTATAGTATTGCCGGACTGATCGTAGCGGTAGGAAGTATATCCATAGGATTTAAACTGAGGAATAAGAGTATACGACAGTATGGGTTGGTATTAACAATCGTTATGGTAGCAAAATTCATATTAGTGGATCTAAATGAGGAGAATTCGATTACTAGAGTTCTTGCACTGATTGCAGGAGGATGCTTGTGCTTTTTCATTAGTTTTATTTACAATAGATTACGTCAGAATTATTCTTCCTAAACGTTGTAATCTATCCAATATAATAGTAACAGGTCAGAGCATAAAAACAAAGTGGAGCAATACGTCATATCGGTCTAAGTACACACAATCCAGATGTTGCAAAGTTGGCAGCTCTAAACGGTGTCATTGAAATGGTCCTATTCAGTCTAAATCCTGCCTTCGATATGCTTCCTGCAAGTGAAGATATCAATCAGCTCTTTGTAGAACAGTATAACAAGGAACTGAAAGGGATTGCACCGGAACGGAAGGAACTATATCAGATATGCGAGAGGGAAGATGTTGGAATCACTGTAATGAAAGGATATGCCGGCGGAAGATTATTTAGTGCGGAAAAATCGCCTTTTGGTGTTGCATTAACCCCTGTTCAGTGTCTTCATTATGCGCTTACGCGTCCAGCGGTGGCATCAGTTATGGTCGGATACAGTTCAACGGAAGAAGTAGATGCTGCTATCGAATATGAAACTGCCAATGAGGAAGAGAAAGATTATGCCACAGTTCTCGCAAATGCGCCATATCACTCCTATTCAGGGCAATGTACCTATTGTGGTCATTGTGACCCATGCCCAGCTCGCATCGATATAGCAATGGTTAATAAGCTATATGATCTGGCAGTAATGCAGCAGGAAATTCCTGCTACCATTCGAGCTCATTATAAAGGCCTTTCGGCAAATGCATCAGATTGTATGAGCTGTGCCGCTTGTGAGAAACGTTGCCCGTTTGGGGTATCGATTGTCGAAGGGATGAAAAAGGCAGAGGAGATATTTGGTATGTGATAAAGTAATAATATGAAGGGTTAGAGAGATAATGTACTTGAATTTTATTTGGGTACATTATTTTTTTGTGCTGGATTATGTGTGTTAGTATTTTATCTTTATTGTGGATATGTTTTATTTTGAGGTTTTCGTGTATTATGATTATTTTGTTATAAAAATATTTATTTTGGTAGATTATGGAGAATGTTTCCTTTACAATAACTGTAATACTGGTATAATATTACTATATACAATATAAGTAAGGAAGTATGAAAGCTTAGTCTGTACATCAATATAAAACAATACCGGTAGGAGATTGGACTACATGTTATAGCAATAATGGGAAGCTGGTAAATAGCAATAAGATAATAAACACCAGTAGGAAGTTAATGAAGAAAAATAAATGGAGTGGTTGAAATAATTTTTTATAGAAAAGTTTAATTATTCCTACCGAATAATATAAATAGATTAGATTTTAATATAAAACGAATATCTTTATACAAATAATTTGATTAATAAAATATGAATTTTAAGAGATTAAGGAGAAGCAGATGTTATTAGAGAAAAAAACTATTGAACTAGTAGGACTTGTTTTTAGGATGTTTTTAAGATATTGGGCAAGAGACAGTAAAGTTTTAAGTCAAAATGTTGTAGATGTAGGGCAATTTGCTCAAAAATGTGGTTTATCAATATGGGAGGCAAATAAATTTAAACGATCAATTGAGGATTTTATTTATATGATGGCAGAAGATTTTATACAGGAAATTCCAAATGGAATTCAAGAAGAAGAACGGAAGAATGCTATTTTAAGTCAGGTTTATGATGATATTAGGAAACTCAATATTGATGAAAAAAAATTAATTCTAGAATTTTCTCACCCAGAAGTTTTACGTAATGCCATAATGGATCAGTCAAAAGAGGAAAGAAAGACATGGAATGATATCGAAGAGGGGTTTTATGAAAATTGTATCAGATATATTTCTACAGCAGGTATTGAGTTTGTCTCTAAGTTACCAAGTTTTACACCTGAAGCTCTGAAAGTAGTAATTCAAAGGCAGGATGAATATCATAAGGAACTTTTCGATATTTTGAAAGATATTCACTCTATGACAAGTTTAATTAAGAGTGTAGATGTAACATATCGTGAATATGAGAGTTTATACAGAGAGAAGCTAATTGAAAAATTTAGTAAAGTTGAACTAATAGGCTCAGGATTGAAAGATAGAAATATTAAAAGATATGATATTTCATCTGCTTATGTTGAGCTTAATTGCACAAACAATGATGAGTATGATGAATATGATGAGGAAATAGAACTTTCACAAGTGTTTTCTTATAATAATGTAGTATGGATAAAAGGCGAAGCAGGATCAGGAAAAACTACATTTTTGAAATGGGTTGCAGTATGTTCAGCTAAAAATGAACACCAAAAAATAGAGAACATTAGAAACACAGTTCCTATTGTGATAGGATTAAGAAGTGTTGAATGGCCGCTTAATTTACAGAATATTATAAACAAAATAACAGGACCATATGGAAATAACTCCCCTGATGGTTGGGTGTTAGAATTGTTAAAGAAAAAAAGAATAATCCTATTATTTGATGGTTTAGATGAAATATCTCAAACAAATAGGGAAGAAACCTACAATTTTATAGAAGATATTGTTGAGAAGTACCCACAGATCAAAGTGCTATTAACAGCAAGAAATTCTGTAAATGACACACTTAATTGTAAGTGCTATCATTATGATATTGTGCCTATGAAAATGGAAAATATTAAGAAATTTATTTCCTATTGGCATAAGTCTGTTTTACGAAGTGATGCTATTGTTAAAGATGAAGAAATTAAAAGGTTGCAACATAATCTGGTTGTAAAAATAGCGGAAAGCCAAGAATTAAAGGTACTAGCTAGAAATCCTTTATTATGTGCAATGATTTGTGCGTTGAATTTTGTGAATAATGAACAATTACCTGATGATAGAATGGAATTATATGAAAAATGTTGTGAAATGCTTATGGATGCAAGAGATAATCAACGTCATATTAATAGTACTATATATAATAATATACCTAAACTAGATTATAGAAAAAAGAGAAAAATACTCGAAGAGATGGCCTTTTGGATGATGAATGGAGGTGTCTCATCTGAAAGTAAATGCAATGTTATAGATTATTTAGAGCATCTTTTAACTGATACAAATATTATTAATGATAAGGATAAGTATAATACTGAAATAATATTAGATTTTTTTATTGAAAGAAGCGGAATAATTAGAGAACCTGAAGAGGGTATTATAGATTTTATTCATAAAACATTTATGGAGTTTTTGGCGGTTAAAGCGATTTGCAGAAACTGTTCATGGAATACTTTGGTAAAAGAAGCATGTAATGTTAATTGGAAAGAAACTATTATTATGTGTTTTAGAGAAATGGGCAAAAAAAATGTAGAATATGTATTGAAAAAACTAATAGAAGAAGGTAAATCTAAAAACGATGATAGATATTTTTTAATCGCTTCGCTAGGTGCTTCCAATGCCGTATTTCAAGCTGATAATAATATTAAGAAAGAAATTGACACAAAAATTAAGGCAATGATACCACCAAAGCATAAAGAAATATATGAATTAGCACAAGCAGGACTATATTTACTACCATTTTTAAAAGATTCTGAAGAATTTTCCAACAAAGAAAAGGAAAGATGTTTAAGATTATTAAATTATTTAGAAACAGAAGAAGCTATCCCTGATGTTTTATCTTATGTTTCAGGTAATGGTAACGGTAATGTAAAGATGTATGCATTAGGTATGTTAAGTGTATACGGAGAAGAAACACTAGATGAGTATAGTGTGAGAGAACAATTAATAAATATTACCAAAAAGTCTGTGAGTAAAGCATCCTTAATTACATATGAAAGTATGTTGAACATTATAAGTAAAGATGAATTTCTAGTACAAGATAAAGATTTTCTTTATGAAATAAAATCCTTAACTATTTTTTGTGGGGTAATTGAGGAAAGTATGTACATTGAAGAATCATCTTTTTTGAAGTATCTAAAAAATTGTGAAAAAGTAACTTTAGTCGGCAATGTTCAAAGAATAAATTTTTTAAAATACTTTACAGGTATTACTGACTTAACAATAAAAGCATCTTGTAATTTATCAGTACCTATACTAATCTTATCAAGTCTTAAGAATTTGGTAAGTGTAAAGAACTTATACATAGAAGCAGAATCATTAAATTATTTTTGTAAAGAAGATATGCATAACATGAGAAATATTGAAACTTTTGAAATTCATTGTCAGGATAATGGTCTTGAATTGGATTTTAATGATTTTGATGATTTCCCTAAACTTAAAAGGGGTGTTATTGATGTAGATATATTTTTAACAGAAGGTGTTAAAAGACAAATACCAGCATGGAAGAAGTATAAAGCTGACTTAGAAATAATAATATAAATCAAAAATTATTATCATGATATAATAAATAGAAAACCTGTAGAATGTAAGAAATTTTCTGATTATGGTACAAAAGAAATATTGTATAATGAGGAATGTGAAATGAGTGAAATAAAATTCTTTTTAAAATTTGGGGAACTAGAACATCTTAAAAGCATGCAGCGAGGTAATTTGTTCTTTTCTAATGCACAAACATTTCGTTACTATGAAGAGAAATTTTATATCAAAGGGCAAGGGGACCGTTTAGAAGGCGGTTCAATGATAGCGGCAAGTAATATGACTATGATAGATAATGATACTAATAGTCCTGTTTTTACAGGTGTTAAAGGTAATATGTTTGTACATTATGAACCAGCCAATTTACTTCCGGTATACTGTGTTTTTGCTTGTTTAGAAAAGGACTGTTCAGTAAATGAAAATGGATTGTTAAAGATTAATCTATCTGATGATATTAAGCAAAATATTATTACTCATTTTCCTAAAGCAGATACTGTAGCCATTATAAAAGATCCTCAACAATTTATTAATGATGTCCAAGTAACAATAGGAACAGAATGCAAATCTGAGTTGGTTCACTATTTTCACCTATTAGGTTTTGATAGTGAACTCGGTAGAGCTAATGACTTATCTTATTTTAAATATTTATCTCAAGACGTACCACCTAAGAAGGAAACTGGAGGAACTACTTACTCATTTAATTCAGAATATGTCTATAGATCATTATTATGCAAGGATTTGTTTTTTGAGAAAGAGCAGGAATACAGATTCATTTTACCGCAAATGAATATTATTAAAGCACGGGAATTTTCAGTAAAACTGAACCAATGTATTGAATTACAAGATTTAAGCTGTTTTTTCTCCAACTAAGACAATACCGATAAATGGAAGCGGGAGGGAATTAATATGATGAAAATGGAACACATGAAGAAGCTTTTTTTAATTACGATAAAAAATCAAATGGAAAATGGCATACATAACTTTAATACAGTCTTTGAAATTACTGATAAAAGCAAGTCTCAAGAAAATATTAGATATAATAATTTATGAAAATATAGATATGACTATTACAATTAAGAGTAAAACTATTTCTAGTACAAAAGGGATAAAAAGATTGTGCAATTGTAATCCTGAATTAGTTAGTATAGATTATTTGTAAAATTACATTATGAACTTGATGAGACGTTAAAGAAGTATATCAAAAATTATATTGTACATCGAAAAACACACGGAAATATAATGGGGTTTTCTAAGGGATATGTTAATAAATCTTAGATAGTTTGAGGGGTTGGTACTTTATTAATATAATCTAGAGGTAAACTTCCTAAACTTTTGAAAAGGATATGAAATGAAGATGATAAAATCTAAGACAATAAAAAAAGGTATAAAAATTTTTACTGATTTGCCGCCTCTAAGATTAATCATAGGATGGGGAAAAAAATTTATAAAATGGAGATATTGGAAATGTGCATTAGATACAGCAGTAGCGTTATCAACAATTGCATCAATGCTTTTGGTGTTTTGGACTTTGAAGGAAATGCAGATTCAAAGAGATAGAGCTTATAGCCCACTCATTGTTATAGGAGATACACGGGTTCACATTGATTGGAATGGTATTACGTCAGATGATGGTGTCAGTGAGCATGTAGATGAAAATCCGTTAGTCGAGGATGGAGATACTGTGAATCCTATGATGGTTTCAGCTAATGCTAGAAATATTGGTGTTGGAGTTGCAAAGAAAATTCACATCACCATCAATATAGAGAAGCTTCTTTATGAAATGGTTGAGGATCTAAACAATAATATACAACATGAATCTTTACGATATAAGCTTCTAAAAGATGGAGAAATACTCTATTTATCAAATGGTACGGAATCTCTCGGTTCAAGTCAAATAATGTACTTGGATAAACTCTATTTACTTCCAAATGCCGAAGAGAGTTTTATTATGGTAATCCCCCCTTTATTAACTAGTCTTGTGAGAGAATTTTATATTGAGGGCTTACAGGAATTATTAGAAAACTATTCATTTATAGTAAATGTATCTTATCAAGATATTCAAGAAAAAGAATATACGACAGAAATAAGGATGTTTTTTGAACCATTTATTAGTGCTCATGGATCTGATGGTAGCGGGTACGCAACATACCAAATTAAATCAAAATAGGATTTAGATGAGGGTTTCTTGGGGGATTTGTATTTTCCATATTTGATATAACATTAGCATTATGGAAACTAAGGCAGAAAGGAGGTTATACTATGTTTGGCTTGGATTTCTATTTTACTTATTATACCGGCCGAATAATGTATAGAGTTAACGTTAGGAGATAGTAGTACAGAAATTCCCATTATGTTTATTAACCATAATTCACGTGAAAATTACAATATAATTTCAAAACGAATAAACATAAATGGAGGGGGTTCTATGGAACTGACACATCAACAACTTATATATCTATTTAATTATGTTCTAGATAAAGATATACAAAAGTGTATTAAGAATTTTATATCATTAGAAATTGAAGCAAAAGAAAAATATCAAACTGATAACCTTTGGATTGCAGATCAGAAAATCGGTGGTATAGGTGCCTATGCAATGTCACCTGATCCAGTTGTAAATACGTTTCCAAAGGGAATTGAAAGGTCATTGTATAGGCCATTACAATACGCGCGTTCTGACATTGATATATGTGATATTAGAATGCATGCAAGATATATAGTTCAAAATTGTGGTATGCATTTAGAAGTTGTCTGCAGATTAGTATTAAGGGCTTATAAAGTATTCGGCGATTTGCGATTTCATAATACTACACTTGGAAAAGCTATACAGTTAATAAAAGGTCTAAACATCATGGATATTGATATTATTGTCGCTCTTGATAATTTTGTTAAAATATATAATCTATCTAAACATGAAGTCAATCAAGATGAATCAAGAAAAAGACTTTTTAATGCGTACGAAGCAGTAACAGCATATTATTCTGCACGAGTTTTAGGAGTAGATTTATTAAGAAAAATCAACTATCCTAATAGTAGTGACGTTTTAGAAATTATTAATGATTAACAATCGATTCTATGTAATTAAAGATGACAAATTCTTATTATGCTTAGTAAGACTTGATATTCAATTGAAGATCATTGTAGTTGGCTCTCATCAACATGTGTGTAGATCTCTGTTGTTGCGATACTTTCATGTTCGAGAAGTTGTTGTAAAGAACAGATGTCTACACGACCATATTTATACATTAATAAGAATAATAATTCCAAAATTGGAATTGAAAAGGAGTGTATTGATTTGAATTTAGAAGAGCAAAGACAATTTATTCTAAGCGGAGCCATGTATAATGACTTAACGCCAGAACTAATAGAAGCTAGAGAAAGAACAGTTTTTCTTTCAAATGAGTATAATAACAGCTTTGGAAAAAAACCAGAAGAACGTGAAAGAATATTAAGACGTTTATTAAAATCTATCGGTAAGGGAGTTCATTTTGAACCTACTTTTCGATGTGAGTTTGGCTATAACATTTCTATTGGAGATAATTTTTATGCAAATTTTGATTGCGTAATGCTAGATGGTGGTGTCATTGAAATAGGCAACAATGTGTTATTCGGTCCAAGAGTAGGGATTTATACCTCGAATCATGCGATAGATGCACAGGAGAGAGTTGCTGGAGCTTGTTATGCCAAGAAAGTAAAAATTGGAGATAATGTGTGGATTGGTGCAGGCGTACATATAAATCAAGGTGTTACTATTGGGGACAACACAATCATTGGGTCAGGAAGTGTTGTCACAAAAAGCATTCCATCCAATGTAATAGCAGCAGGTGTTCCATGTAAAATAATTCGAGAAATTACTCAAAAGGATAAAACCGATTTTCAGTTTTAACTTTCCGTAAAATCTCTTTTAAATAATTTGAGACTCTATCTAGAGGTTTACGTTTTGTTTTTGAAGCGTTAAAATGGAAAAGAAGTCCAAATATACTGATGAACATAAATCATAAGGGGTTTTTTGTATAAAATTTATACAGAAATTATGTTTTTCCTGAAAGACAGAAGAATTTGTGGAGGGCAAATGCAAATATGCAAATAGTATACGATACGAGAAAAGACTTACCATGTGAAGAGTTACATGAATTGTTTATGGCAGTAGGGTGGTCTGATGGAATAGTAACCCCGTCCATGTTGGAGAATTTTAATGTACCTTTTATAAATTCAACTATTGTCATTTCTGCATGGATAGATGATAAATTGGTTGGATGCGTTAGGGTACTTAGTGACAGGATGTTTAGGTCTATCATATATGATTTGGCTGTTAAACCCAAGTTTCAGAATCAGGGGATTGGGAAAGAGTTAGTGAGAAGATGTAGGGAATATTTCCCTGATTCAGAGTGGTTGGTAGAAACAGAAACAGCAACAGGATTTTATGAAAAGATAGGATTTAAGCCTAATAAAACTCTCTTTTTAAGTATTCCATGCAAATGGTTTTGATATAGTTTGTATTGATCAAATCCAAATTTGTAAAATAAATAAACTAAGCATTATGTTGATTACGTATAGATTATGAAAACACTTCGTTATAGGTAAAAAACACAAAACAAAGATATTACAATAAATTAATAATTTGTGGGGGTTTATAAATTCATGGTAAAACCAAATGGGATACAAAGAATCTCAAAAGTTGATACATATTTAAATGTAGCAGAAACTTTTGCATACAGAAGCACATGCATTAAAAGAAAGTATGGAGCAGTTGTTGTGAAAAATGATACCGTAATTTCTACAGGGTATAATGGTTCTCCTAGAGGATTTGACAATTGCTGCGATATTGGAAGTTGCCCTAGAATTGAATTACAGATGCATCAAGGGGAAGGATACGGAATATGCAGAGCTATCCATGCAGAGCAAAATGCTTTACTTAACTGTCAAAAAGAACAAATGATAGGAGCAGATTTGTATCTGGCTGGTATCAATCCAGAAGATAATACGGTTCACAAAGCGAAACCTTGTCCTGTATGTGCTAGATTAATTATTCAAGCAGGAATTGAGAATGTTTTTATGCGTATAGGTGAAAAAGAAGATGAATTTGTAATGATTCCAGCAAAGGAACTGATATGGCATAATCAAGCCTAGTTAAGAGTGTAAATTAGATTTTATAGAGCTTTATTAATCCGCCAGGGTCCAAAATGGTGAACTTCCTTTTATGCTTATTTGGAAGACTCGTACATTAGAAGATAATATGATTCACAATTGTATTAAACTGCGAACGGAATATTATTATTTAGTGGAGGTTAGAGAATATATTACTATATCACAAAGAAGCATGGAGGATATTAACATATGGGAATTGCCTGTTGCATCAGCTAGATTACGGGAATGGATTTCAGAAAATGAAAAGAAGAGATTGCTTCAATTAGTAAATGAACGTAGTAATGAAGTAGAGAAAAAAATTATATAATTGTGATCTGGATAATAGAGGTACCCTAAGATTTGGAGGAAAAATGATTAAAGAGAAAATCTATATTGAGAGCATCCCCGCTATTGTATGGGGAGAAAAATCAAACAAAGCATATATTTTTGTCCATGGCAAGATGTCAAATAAAGAGAGTGCAGAAGCTTTTGCTGCAATTGCGGCAATAAAAGGTTATCAAACAATCAGTTTTGATCTTCCTGAACATGGAGAGAGGTCTGATCAAGAGTATAAATGTAACATTATGAATGGAATTACAAACTTAACTCAAATTGCTGATTATGTTTTTAGTAAATGGGAAATAGTTTCATTATTCGGATGCAGTTTGGGTGCCTTTTTCAGCCTCCATGCTTATCGTGATAAGAACTTTGAGAACTGTCTTTTTCAATCACCTATTTTAAATATGGAATATCTTATTCAGCAGATGTTTATATGGTTTAATATATCAGAGGAACAACTTAGAAAACAAGGAGAAATTCCAACTCCTGTTGATACAATGTCTTGGCTGTATTATATGTATGTAAAAGAACATCCTATTGACAAGTGGGCTGCTCCAACACACATTTTATACGGAGCAAAAGACAATCTTCAAAGTTATAAAGTTATAGATGATTTTGCCAGTAAATTCAATTGTCATCTCACTGTTTCTGAAAACAGTGAGCATCCATTTATGGACGAAAGCGACAAAATAATCGTTGAAACATGGATGAATGACAGCATTTAGATTATGAGAATAAAATGGGACTTTTGAACTTACCATTAAGTGCAAAGCGTTGTTTTTATATTAGCATATTCAATTACTATATTGATTACATATAGTTTTATAAAAGAATTTCTTTATAGGTGAAAACACGAAACAAAGATATAACTGGGAATCACTTATGGAAAACAAATTTGGGTGGAGGTTAAAAATGATAGATTTTATTCTTGTCTCATTACCATGGATAGTAATTGGAGTTACCTTTGCTGTAATAATTATATTTTTAACAAAAAGAAAAAAAAGAAATGATTCCGTTTTAGAATCACAAAATGACGAAGACAAAAAAGAAGAAGAAACCTATATATCTCAGGGAATCAGTTTGGGAATGTGTTTTGGAGTAGCTATTGGTTCTGCATTAACGAACATATTTGGGGTTCAGGCCCTTACTTATGGCATTTGTTTTGGAATGCTGACGGGTTTGGTGGTAGGTATGAATATTGAGAAAAAATAAGATTATGAGCATCCCCCAAAATGGTAAACTTCCTATTATGCTTATAAAACAGTCATTATCAAGACATACAAAATACAAAGTTTATATATTATGAAAGGAAAATGCCGTTGAAAAACATTTATTCACATATAATTTGGGATTGGAATGGAACCCTGTTTAATGATACTAATTGGTGTATTGATGTCATGAATATTATGCTACAGAAACGTAATTTGAAAACGTTAGAAAGCATAAATGATTATCATAAAGCATTTAATTTTCCAATAATTAATTACTATAGAAATGTTGGATTTGACTTCAAGACTGAATCGTTTGAAATGCTTGCTAATGAATATATAGAACTATATCATAGTAATAAAAGTGGGCACTGTACATTACATAAAAACGTAGAAAGTACATTAGAATCCATTCGAAATATGAACATTACACAAATAATTTTGTCTGCATCACAAATTGATAATTTGTTATTGCAGATAAGTGAGTTTAATATATCCCAATACTTTGATGAGATTCTTGGTATTTCTGATATTTACGCAAAAGTAAAATACAAATTGGTCAAGATTATATGAAAAAGAGCAATATAAACAAAGTGCTATTAATAGGCGACACTATGCATGATTATGAGGTGGCACAAGCCCTTAAAGTAGATTGCTTATTGATTGCAAAAGGTCACCAAAGTGAAGAGACACTTCGGACAAGTTCTGTTCCTGTCTTAAAAGATATTTCCGATGTGTTGAGTTACATGTCTTATTCATAGTATTAGCAAGAACAGTTTAATTTATGATGTAACTTCCTATTATATTTATTAGGAAAACGCAGTCATTAATATGCGCAATTGTATCAGATTACAAACTCAATATTTTTTTATTTAGGAGGCGTTGATTAAAAAATGTGTACAAGCTTTACATGGCGAAAAGATAGCGTACTAGTGGCTATGAATTTTGATAGCAACAATACACCATTTTCGCTATCGATCAAAGACCCAAAACAATTTGTTATACTTGTGGGTGGTACTCCGTGTTTCGGTGTAAATAACAGCGGTTTATTTATCAATCATTTGATGGTTGATTCTAATGGAAATGGGCTTTATAAAAGGGGTAAGAATGTTGTTCATACAATAAAACTTATCACAGATGTATTGAGCGGCAAATTAGCGCAGGAAAGCATCAGTGTCTTTTTATCAGAGAAGGAAATCGTTAATGTTCCAGATAATAGCTGTCATAATTTGATTGTTGATAAGAACGGAAATGCTTGGGTTGTAGAACCGGGAAGAGGTATTATTCATAGCCCTGCCGATGAATCCTCATTCTATTTGATGACAAACTTTTCGTTAATTGACTGGAGAACAAGCGGAAAATTAGAAGGTAGTGGCGTAGACAGATATAAAATTGCTGGCGATTTATTAAGCAAGGCAAGCCATTTAGATGTTATCCAAGCCTTTGAAATACTGGAAGCCACCAAACAAAGCGAGGGTGAGTGGCTAACAGCTTTTTCAATGGTTTATTCTCAAAAAGAAAATACAGTATATTACTGTTATAACGGAGAATATAAAAATATACAAAAGTTTGCCTTTGTTCCGTAATTAATAAGCTTGATCCGAAGTAAGTTTGCCTCGCAATCATTAGAATTGCGAAGTATAAGGTACATTCCATGTAAAGGAAGTATGAGCTTGTCTCTACATACGATTCAGAAAACTTAATGTACGGTACTCATGGACATGGTGAACAGCCGGCCTCAGGGAGGATTATTAAAATGACTAATAAGCAAAAAGAAGCAGCTTTGAACGCAATGGTTGAGTGGTTATCTGGTTCTGAGGAATTAGGAAAGAAACCATACAAAATTGAATTAGCTGGAACATTTTATTTATATGACTTACATTACTATATTTTCAAGTTTAAGAAAGATTTATTTGGAAAATGGTATGTAGGTGTCTGTGGTGGTTATGAAGAGGATGAATTAGAGCATTGCGGACATATCTATAGTAATATGACTGAATATAATAAAGGCACTGCAGAGAATGAATGTATTGTTATGGTTGATAAAATAAGAGAATACTGGATGAAACAGGCAGAACTTGAAAAATCACCTATTCAGATTGCCTTTATCCGAAATTGCAATGTTTGCAAGTGGTTTAGGTGATGGTTTTTATAGTGATTTTTGGGGACTTGATGAGGAAGGTGAAATCTGTGAGCTAGTTATTCTTTTTATGAATCCAGATTTGTTTTAGCAGTAAAAGACTTGTAAATATGAAGTGTATTACAAAAAATCACTTTTGAAAGTAGGTACGTACATTTAAACAGGAATTTGTATAAGGGGAAAAATATGTATAGAAGTGTAATTCATATATATGGAGCATCTGGTTCAGGAACTTCTACTTTAGGTAAATTTATTGCAGAGCAACTTGGCTATACTTTTATGGATACAGATGATTATTTCTGGCTTCCAACTAATCCAAAATATATAAAAAAAAGAGAAATAACAGAACGGCTTCAAATGATGAAGAAAGATATTCTTGAGTCCGATAAAGTTGTTATTTCTGGTTCACTTGTAGATTGGGGAGATGATTTAATACCATTTTTTACATTGCTAGTTCGAGTAATAACAGATAGTGGTGTTCGCATTGAGCGTTTAAAGGAAAGAGAAAAGAGACATTTTGGGTCGCGTATTGAGACGGGTGGAGATATGTATCAAAATTATATTGAATTTATTGAATGGGCAGCTGCTTATGATACTGGAGATGTTAATATGAGAAGCAAGGCTAAGCATGATGAGTGGGAAAAGTTATTAAAGTGTAAACAAATCACTGTTAACGGTGAAGCTGAATTAAAATATAATTTAGAACTTATCAAAAAAGCTTTATGAATTACATCGATAGTAATAATATGATTCAGTGAAATGTTTTAATTTCTCAGTAAAATGATAAATAGGTTTATAAAACGTACGAACAATCTGAAAACAGTATTTAGTAATTAACGACAACTAGCAGATACTCTTCAAAAAATCAATGATAGACAAACGTGGAGGAGAACTATTATGGAAACCTTAGAAGCGATTTTTAATCGCAGAAGTATCAGAAATTTTACAGAGGAGCCGGTGATGGATGCAGAGATTGATACTTTATTAAAGGCAGCTTTTTCAGCTCCCACCGCAGTAAATGCACAACCATGGGAATTTGTTGTTATTAATGAGCACGAGATATTGGATAAAATAAGAGACAAAATGGTTTTTGCCAAATATAATGCTCCACTGGGTATTGTCATATGCGGAAATATGAAATATGCCTTGAAAGGCCAGGACAAAGATTTATGGGTATGTGATTGTAGCGCAGCAATCGAGAATATGCTATTGGCAGCGACGGATATCGGTCTTGCGAGCGTATGGATCGGTATTTATCCAATCCAATCCAGAATGGAAATTATGCAAGAATTGATAGATTTACCGGAATACGTAAAGCCTCTGGGAATGGTGTATTTTGGACATGGTACATATCAAGAGCCGGGACGTTGCAGATATAATGAAAAGGCTATCTATTGGCAGAAGTACGACCCGAACCGAAAACATAGGACAAAAGATAAGCCGGTAATAGGGCATTACTAAACCAATTCATCGACCATAGGTCGCAGATTTCGGATGAGATGTAAAGAGGAATGGTTTGAACGATTGCAAAATTTAATGTGGTGGGAATTTCCGGAGATTATTATCCAAGAAAATTTTGAACTGTTTAAGGCAGTAAAAATAAATATTATAATAAGAGAGGTACAATCAACATGCTTGAATTTAAATATGATACACAATTATTGATTGAGGGGGATAACCTTGATGAAGATGTAATTAATGACTACTTTACAAATAACTTACAGGGAGATTGTTTGCTAGCGGTTGGTGATGAGGAATTGATTAAGATTCACTATCATACAAACAAACCTTGGAAAGTGCTTGAATATTGTGCTTCACTTGGAGATATTTATGACATTGTTATTGAAGATATGGACAGACAATCAAGGGGATTACAAGGCTAATTTTGGTATCACTTTGATATCCTTTCATGCTTAAAATTAAATTACAATTTCAACAGGAGAATAGAATGATTGAAAACCAATATAGATAGTCAATTAGATGATAAAACATAAGAATTATGAAATACAAATTATATAAACAATCAGAACAGGAGGTGTTAAATTGAGCCAGATATATTTACTGCCAATAACTTTTAGTTTAGGTGAAATAGAACTTATAATATACCCTACACTTTTGAAAGACGAAAACGAATTAATCTTAATTGATTGTGGTTATCCGGATTCCGTACAAAAGTTAGAAAATGCAATGCAAAGAGTAGGTTTATCCCTAAATCAGTTAACGAAAATAATTATTACACATCATGACCATGATCATATGGGGGCGTTACAGGAAACAATTGAGCAATATCCAGAAATTAAAATTTTGTGTTCAAAAGAAGAAGCTCCTTATATTACAGGGAAGCGTAAATCTTTACGTTTACAGCAGGCTGAAGATATTCAGGATACGTTACCGGAAAATGAAAAGGAAGAAGGTAAGCAGTTTCAAAATTTCATAGCCTCTATAAAAAAAGTGGACGAAGTTACTGTAATAAATAGTGGAGATATTCTTCCTTACTGCGGTGGCATTGAGGTGCTTGACACGAAGGGACATATGCCTGGACATATCTCTTTATATGTTAAAAAGGACAAAGTACTGATTGCGGGAGATGCACTAATAGTTGAAGGTGAAAAACTGAGTATGGCAATGCCACAATATGTTTTGAATATGCAGGATGCAAAAGACTCAATTAGAAATCTGCAAAACTATGATATAGAAAAAATCATTTGCTATCATGGAGGGCTTTACAATACTGATGTCAAAAGCAGTTTAAAAGAAATCATTGCAAGTTTCAGACATAACAGAAATGACCATTAATGTAAAGTTGTTTGATTTCAGGATTAGAAGCTGCATGAGTTGGCATTGAACCATAGGCAGCTTTGTATGGATCAAATGATTAAGATAGTCATAGAAGCCTTCGCAGAATCAATGGACTGACAGATTGGTTCAGTAAGATCAACAAGATTTTCAAAAATAGTTTGAAGATCATCGATAAAATCCTGTTTAAAACGTGTGATTTTAGATG
>JAEZVF010000059.1 GCA_023443225.1 Bacillota bacterium | reverse complement strand
CATCTAAAATCACACGTTTTAAACAGGATTTTATCGATGATCTTCAAACTATTTTTGAAAATCTTGTTGATCTTACTGAACCAATCTGTCAGTCCATTGATTCTGCGAAGGCTTCTATGACTATCTTTGATACATCTGGTATTGAAGCATGGGTTACTGAAAATAATCCTAAGTATTCGAATAAGATCATTAAACAGCTTAAATCTTATGCAAAAGCAAACAGTTTCGGTAAATCATTTGATCCATACAAAGCTGCCTATGGTTCAATGCCAACTCATGCAGCTTCTAATCCTGAAATCAAACAACTTTACATTAATGGTCATTTCTGTTATGTCTATAAAATCGGTGTTATCACGAATGGACTAGGTATCATTCGCCATATTGACTTTTACAATAAAGATTTTTTTAAAAGGCACCCTGAAATCACTGTTGGAAAGAAGACAAAAATTCCGGATGAAGATAAATCCGTTCATGATGCTAAGCTATTAATTCCTTCACTTCAAGATTTCTTTACTGCACATCCTCTAATAAATCCCAAAAGTTTCTTAGGTGATTCCGCCTTTGATTCAATGCTGCTTTACAGACAGTTGCTGACTGGCGATACTTTTGGACAGAATAAGCACTTTGATAGAGCTTATATTCCACTAAACTCCCGTTCCAGTCTCAAGAGTATTGATTCTTATCATTTAGATTCCAATGGCATTCCTTGTTGCCCAAACAATCATGATCTTTCAATGAAATATGCTGGTAAGTCTCATCGCAAAAATGGAATTATCCGTTATAAATTCGAATGTCCAAAAGTAAAATTCATTAAAGATGATAGTGGTAAATATCATCGTCAGTGCTTCTGCGATAATCCCTGTACCGACTCTAAATGCGGGCGTATGATTCACATCTATCCAGAACAAAATCTTCGTGCCTATCCAGGCACAATTCGTGGAACTAATGAATGGATTTCAACCTACAAAATGAGATCTATTGTTGAACGTTCTATTAACCACTGCAAAGATTGCTTTGGTTTGGCAGGGAGAAAAACTCAAAATGAAAAGACTCTTCATGCGGACCTCATTCTTTCAGGTATTACTCAACTTATAACTGTTCTTCTCGCAGATAAGATTCATCATCACGAATACATAAGAAGTTTAAAGCCTCTAATCGCATAGGCCTCACCAATTTAATAATACATAAGGCTTATTAAAGTGCGCCTATTTTATCAATCTTGTCCTTTGTATATTAGAATTCCTTCACTATAGGCATTCTTCCTTATTTAAATCGTGATTGCGAACCCGTTTCGCAATTACCTATTTTAATTCTTAATGTTTCATTTTATAAATACAATAATTAATACCTGTGCAAATATAGTCGGCAAGAATCATTACAACATTAAGTCTGGTAGTTTGTAAAAGCATATGATCAAGCATTCCGGAGAAATTAACAATTCCGGTAATAAAGATATCTCCTACTGGAGGAAGTTCTTTGTCAACTCCCGCACCTGGAAGCAACGGACCTTCGCCTAGTGTAATATAACCGATATGCCCTGATCTTCCAAGAGAAGCATCTATAGCTACTACAAGAGCATTGCGATGATTCTTGTAGATATGATTCATAGTATCGCTTAAATTTTTTGCGTGTACAGGTTGTTCTAATGTTCCATAAAGGATAATGTTTTTTGTCAATTTTGATAATTTATATCCGACGATCGGGCCCAAACAATCACCAGTAGCGCGATCTGATCCAATACATAAGAATACAAGCTGGCCATTTCTTAAACTATTTCTTTGAATCATACCATGCAATGTTTGGCTAAATTCATGCACAGAATAACGATCCTTCGTATTAAAATAATATAGCTTCTTTTCAGCCTCTAATTCTTTATTCATGAAACCTCCTATAAAACTTGCATAATACATCCATATTCTGTAATAGCCAAAGTATTACCCCAATTAGGAGGAATAGTCCAAATATCCAAATAAACTTCATGTCAATATTCACCAAGAAAAAAGAAAATTCCATTAGCAGAATTCATTTCTCCTAGAAAATAGAGCAAAAGAAATAGAAGAAAGACGAAAAGAGTACTATTTATTACGTAATTAAAATAATAGGAAGTTCTGATTTGACATAATAATTACTACTGTTATGATACGATACCCTATATAATGTAACAATCGTATAGTAATATGGTTGTTGTTAGGAGGGTAAGAAACCATGGAAAATGGAGTAAGCGGTGAGAAAGACCAGAGCATTACGGGCTTTGCTAAGATGCCAAAAAACATTAGACAAATCGGAACAATTAAGGATTATAACAAGGTCATTTACGTTGAAGATTATGTCATGACTTATATAAAACAACTCTCTGCCAGAGATTATACTGGGTACAAAGTTGCTGTTCTTTTGGGGTACTATATACGTACGGAAGAAGGAAAAAACCTGTTTGTAAAAGGTGCAGTTGAGATGAAAAACGTAGATATAAGCAGTAATCTTTCATTTTCTGATGAAGCGTGGACAAGCATTTATGAAAGCCTTAAAAAATATTTTACAGAAGTGGAAATTGTAGGATGGGCATTAATCGGTCCTGATTTTTTTCTTGATAATGGAGACAGGCTGCGAAAAATACATGTGGATAATTTCTCAGGGGCAGATAAAATCTTGCTCAAAATGGACAGTATGGAGAAGGAAGAAGCCTTTTATCTCTTTGAAAATAATCAGTTAATAAAACAGGGCGGGTATTACATATATTATGAGAAAAACGAAGATATGCAGAATTATATGGTGGAAAATAAAGACGCCGTTGTTGAAGAACATGACTATATTGACCATACCACCAAAAAAATCAGAACAATAATTAAAGAAAAAAAAGAACCAAAGGATGATAAAAATGTCATTCGTATTCTTTACGCTGCTAGTGCCACCCTTACTATTGTGGTGCTGGTGATTGCAGCTGCGATGCTAAACAATTATGGCCAACTAAAGAATATGGAAACTGCAATTAACTCAATATCAAAAACCTTAAGTATGGAAAATAAAAAGCTACCGGAAGTTGACGGGGCGAAGGATAAAATAGACAATGTAGATACTGGGGAAACGTCGAAAACGGTAGAAGCGAAAGATATAGAAAGCATTGCCCCAGAAGTTAATTCGGAACAGGAGACAGAAACGATGGCTGTAGAAACTGTTTCAGGAAACATATCTGCGGATTCAGCCGACTCGGAAGAGGATGAAACCTCACAAGACTCAGAACAAGATACTGCAAATGCTGAGGATGCTGATGTTGAAAAGAAAATTGAAAATCCAACGGACAGTGTAACACCAAAGGACAGTGCAACACAAAAGGACAGTGCAACACAAAAAGACAGTGCTAGTGATGTCTCGAAAGAAACACCTACAAAGAAACCTATAAAAGAGGAAGAGCCAATAGCAGAAACAAAGTACTATGTCATTAAATCGGGCGACTCCCTGGCTAGTATTAGTTTAAAGCTCTATAATTCATATAATTATATGAAACAGATTAAAGAGTTAAATGGTATAGATGATGAGAATAAAATATTTGCTGGACAAAAAATAATAGTACCATAAGTTATTCCATAAGGAAGCTATCACCCAGAGAACCTGCATCTTACTCGGGAGGATGGCTTTTTTGCTCCGTATTGAGCATAAATTGCTATAAAAAAATAGTGTTAATATAATGAAAATAAGTTATAATTGGACATAGTAAAACAACAGACAGATAAGAGTCATAAGAAGAGGTGAGGATATGGCGACAGGTTTAGAAAGAAAAGAACTTAGAAGTTATGAGATAAGAAAACGCAAACATAAAAAAAAGGTAATAACAATTGTAATAATCGCTATACTTACCATGTTAGCTGGGGCTGCTTTTTTTATCTATCATTTATTACATAAAAATTATACAGGTTATCAGGTATTACATACAACAGAGAGGATTGATAGTAGTACTTCAAAATATCTTAGCTACGGTACTGGAATCTTAAGATACAGTCGGGATGGAGCCATGGCAATGGATGGTGCCGGCAATCTTCTTTGGAATGGTGCCTATGATATGAAAGATCCCATTATTGACATTTGTGGCAAGTATGTCGCAGTCAGTGACAGAGGACATGAGACAATACAGGTTTATAATGGAGAAGGAGGAGTTTCCACCATTAATGTACTGAACCCTATTCTAAAAGTTGAGGTTGCAAACCAAGGTGTAGTTGCAGTGCTTATGGACGGAGCAGGAGAAAATTACATAACTCTGTACAGTCTGGAAGGGAAGGCGTTAGTCGGAATCGGAACGACAGTACCTGAACATGGAGTTCCTGTGGATATATCTTTATCAGATGATGGGAAGAAGCTAGTTACAAGCTATGTTTCCATTAAAAACGGAACGATGGAAAATAAAGTAACCTTTTATAATTTTGATGAAGTAGGGCAAAATTATAATTGGCGTATTGTAGCTTCCTTTGATTATGGACAATCTTTGGTTCCGAATGTTGAATTCATCGACAATGATAAAGTATGTGTATTTGCAGACAATAAATTCGATATCTACGCGATGGAGGAAATTCCGAAGTTAACCAGTGAAGTGACGTTGCCTTCGGAAATTTCAAGTGTATTTTATAATGAAAACAATGTGGGATTTTCACTAATCAATAAGGATGAGGATGGAGATGCTCCATTCCGGATTCTGGTATATGACTTAAACGGAAAAGTACAGTTGGATAAAAATCTGAATTTAGAACATGCAAATATAGAGCTTTATGGTGATGAATTAATAATACATAGCGGCGCAGAATGGAAGATATGGAGGTTAAATGGCGGCGTGAAATTGAATTATACCTTTGAGGGCAATGTATCGTATATCTTCCCAGCAAATAACTTGGATCGATATGTTGTTATAGATGACCAAAATATAAGAGAGGTTACACTCATAGAGAAACAGAAGAAGTGAAATTAAGGAGGTTTAGAATGAATTGGTTAGTGGCAGCTGTGATAGTGATTTTAGGTGGTTGTGCTCTATATGGGAGAAACCGTGGGTTTATAAAGACGGTCTTTACATTATTTTCTACCATAATAGCACTATCACTTACGATGTGGGTTAGCCCTATGATTAGTAAAGAAGTGCAAAAGAATGATAAAATAATGTCTTTTGTTACAGAAAACATATCTAAAGTCGTAAAAACAAAGGAAAAGAATAAGAAAGTATCCGAACAGATAAATTATATAGATAAAATGTCTTTGCCTAAGGCAATGAAAAATACTTTGATTGAGAACAACAATACTGAGATGTATACTGCCATGGCTGTTAAGAGTTTTCAAGATTATATCAGTGCTTCCATTGCTCGAGTTGTAGTAAATGCTGCAGTGTTTTTGATTGTTATGCTAATAGTATTCATTAGTATGGCAATACTTTGTGAGGCTCTAAACATTATTAGTAAGCTTCCGCTTCTGAACGGGCTGAATAAGACAGCAGGGCTATTTGCCGGTTTACTACAAGGGATTGTTATTATTTGGATTGGGTGTATTGTATTAACAGTATTTAGTGGAACAAAACTTGGCCAAACTATGTTTGCCATGATTAATGAGAATCTGTTTTTGAGTATTATTTATAATAACAATTTGTTTCTAAAGTTTATCACGAATTTAGGGGCTACCTTATTCTAATATTTTAGTTTATACTGCCGCCCAACAATATTTTATTTAAAAAATGGGTATAATTATTGAATAATTAATTGTAATTAACGTAATATTGTTGTATACTAAATATAATTTGGATGAAACTGATATATTAATTCTAAATTAGGTAATCATCTGGATTAATGAACTATCGTAGGAGAAAAAAAGGAGTAAAAAAATGAATGATGTATTAGTTGAAATCAGTAAGATGGGTATTGTTCCGGTTGTAAAACTGGATAATGCTGCAGATGCAGAGCCTCTTGCAAAAGCACTTTGCGAAGGTGGGTTACCATGTGCAGAAGTAACTTTTAGAACCGATGCAGCAGAAGAAGCAATTAGAATCATGACTACTAAGTATCCGCAGATGTTAGTTGGAGCTGGAACTGTATTAACAACCGACCAGGTTGATAGGGCAGTAGGAGCTGGAGCTAAATTTATCGTTAGTCCTGGATTAAACCCAAAAGTAGTGAAATATTGTATCGAAAAAGGTATCCCGGTAACTCCTGGTACTTCCAATCCGAGTGATGTTGAACAAGCCATTGAATTAGGCCTTGAGGTTGTAAAATTCTTCCCCGCAGAAGCAGCTGGCGGATTAAATATGATTAAATCCATGGCAGCACCATACGTTAATATGAAATTCATGCCTACTGGTGGAATCAATGCAAAGAACTTAACTTCCTATTTAGATTTCCCTAAAATCATAGCATGTGGTGGAAGCTGGATGGTTAGCGATGCAATGATTCAAGCAGGTGAATTCGATAAGATAAAAGAGATTACTAGAGAAGCTGTGACTCAAATGCTTGGCTTCGAGTTAAGACATGTTGGTATCAATGCTTCTGATGATGCAGAAGCAGATAATGTAGCTACATCATTTGAAAGATTATTTGGATTTACAAAGAATGTTGGCAATAGCTCTATTTTTGCCGGTACTGCAATAGAAGTTATGAAAAAGCCTTATCTTGGAGCTAATGGACATATTGCAATCCAAACCAATTATATTGAGAGAGCAGTTTATCATCTTGAGATGCAAGGTTTTGCATTTGATATGGATACCGCTAAGGTTGATAAGAGTGGAAAAATGATAGCAGTTTATTTTAAAGATGAAGTTGGTGGTTTCGCGGTTCATCTAGTACAAAAGAAATAGACGCTTTTACTTCATTAAAGGAGGATATATGATTTTTCAAAAGGAAGACAGAGAATTCGATGCACTGGCGTTCGGAGAAATCCTGTTACGTTTGTCATCTCCCGTAAATGAAAGGCTGGCATCTGGAGCAGTCTTTGAAAAAAGAGCTGGAGGTGCTGAACTAAACGTTGTATCTGGTATATCCTTGTTGGGATTACGGACTGGTATTATATCCAAACTCCCGAAGAATGAGCTTGGAACTTTCGTAAAAAACAATATTAGATTCTGTGGTGTAAGTGATGATTGGCTTATCTACGATGAAAGTCCCGAAGCAAGATTAGGAATCTATTATTATGAGCATGGAGTTTTTCCTAGAAAACCAACCGTAGTTTATGACAGGAAAAATGCATCCATAAACACCATTAATATAGAAGATATTCCAGAGAGTATTTATAGCTCAACCAGATTATTCCATACGAGCGGAATATCTTTAGCCTTATCAGAACAAAGCCGTACTACGGCAGAAACAATGATTAAGAAATTTAAAGCAGCAGGGGCTATCATATCTTTTGATGTTAATTTCCGTGCTAATCTTTGGAGCGAAGCGGATGCTAAATTATATATCGAGCGTATACTACCTTATGTTGATATTCTATTTATTTCTGAAGAAACTTGTCGACGTACCTTTGGTAAAACAGGTATACTCGAAGATATATTAAAATCATTTGCAAAAGAATATGACATCAGTGTACTAGCATCTACGGAAAGAAAGATAATTAGTCCGAAGAAGCATACCTTTGGTTCAACTATATATAATGCGAAAGAAGATAGGATTTACAAAGAAGCACCTTATGAGAATATCGAAGTGATCGACCGTATTGGCAGCGGGGATGCCTATGTGTCCGGCGTGCTTTATGGTTTGCTGGAGTTTCAGGATTGCAAGAAAGCTCTCGAATATGGAAATGCTGCCAGTTCAGTTAAAAACACTATCTTAGGTGATTTGCCTGCATCTGACAAGAAGGAAATCGATAGAATTATAGAGTCGCACCATAGTACAGGATATCAAAGTGAAATGAATCGGTAATTGCTATTTATAGTGGAGGGTAATTGATTTACCTATAGGAACAGATGAGTAAATAATATAATAAGGATATGCGGAGGTATGAGATGTTACCGCACATCCTTATTATACTTTTGTAGGAACCTTTCTGCAATCTACCTAAATATATCTTACATTCAGTTGATTTATCCTGCAAAGAGAATTGATTATGAAAAAAAGTTAGAAAAAGACCTAAAAAGTTAGAAAAAAGTGTTGACAAGATAGAACGCTTGTGATAAAATAATTTTTGCTGACGCGGAAACAGCCGGTCAGTAAAACAAAGCATCAAACCCAGTAAGACGTGGGATTAGATGAAAAAGAACCTTGATAACTGAACAGTGAAACAACCCTGAAAATTCTAATAAAATTTTCATGTATAGATAAAAAACATCTTATGGATGTAAACATCTATTACGAACCGTATTTAATGGAGACATTAGATACAACCACAAAAACAGTAAAGAACGAAGTTTTACGAAACTAAGTTCACGGAAATTAACGATTGTTTGAATCTTAGATTTAAAACAGTCAGTGTTAATT
>JAEZVF010000035.1 GCA_023443225.1 Bacillota bacterium | reverse complement strand
GCAAAATGATATAAAATACATCTATTATATATATTTTTTTAGTTCTCACGTTTGTATTTATTTATTTCCCCTAGTTTGAGTGGAACTTACTTATTCAAAGTGGAACTTACCTTTTCAAGTAACCAATATAACGATAAAATTAAAATTTAAAGCAAATAAACATATGATAAAACTACAAAAAAATAACTGCACAGGTAGTATACTTCATTACCTTTGCAGCTATTCTTATCAAATTACACTTTATTAAAAATCATCCAAAAAGCTTCGTCTGTCTTCTCCCTTATGATAGCCGATAATTGTTCCTAAATTAATATCATGTACACTCCTGAATATGTTTTTATCAATAATATCACTTGTTTGACGCAATCTCTTTACTAATTTCTTCATTTCCTCACGTTTTGAACCACCACCACCGTTGTCGCACATGGTACAATTCTCTGTGAATCTGCAGGCACATTGTATAAACTGTAAGTCATTATATTCCTTCCACGCAATAATATCTGCTTCTTTTACCATATACATTGGTCGGATTAATTGCATCCCAGAAAAATTCTTACTGTGTAGCTTGGGCATCATCGTTTCTATTTTGCCGCTATACATCATCCCCATTAATATGGTCTCAATTACATCATCAAAATGATGACCCAATGCAATTTTATTACAACCTAATTTTTGAGCATTATTGTAGAGATAACCTCTTCGCATCCTCGCGCACAAATAGCAAGGGGAATCCTCCACTTGAGCAACCGAATCAAATATATCGGATTCAAATATAGTGATTGGTATGTTTAAAATTTCAGCGTTATTAATTATCGTCTGTCGATTTATCTCATTATAGCCTGGATCCATTACAAGAAATATCAATTCGAACTTCATTTTTCCATGTCTTTGAATCTCCTGCATAAGCTTCGCCAAGAGCATGGAATCCTTTCCACCGGATATGCATACTGCTATTTTATCATTTTCCTGTATCAACTGATATTCATTTATGCCTTTTATAAATTGTCTCCATATAGGTTTTCTAAATTTCTTAATGATACTACGTTCAATTTCTTCATAACGTTCCATTGCTTATTCCTTTCGATTACATCATTTCGCTTGTGTAAGTTTTTTATAACATTCATCAAATAATTTAAAGAATGTAGTTATCTCATCTTGGGTTGTTAAGTGGCTTAAACTAATCCGCCAGGAACACATGGCATTCTTCTTATCTTTTGTTATTGCATATACAGGTCGGGACATGGTGTTCGTTACCGAACAAGCAGATTTCACTGATACGCAAACATCAAGTTCAGCCAGAGCCTGTTGAAAATCGATTCCCTTTATTCCCTTTATACTTAAGTTTATCACATGAGGAATTGATTTATCTGTACTATTTAATCGAAGGGAAGGGTATTCCATTAGTTTTGACTTTACTTGTTTATTAATCTGACTTACATATTGATACCGTTCTTCCAAGTGATCATATGCCAATTTTAAAGCCATATAAATAGAAGCTGCCAGTCCAACTGCCGGAGTTCCGCTACGATACTCAGTAGTACTTGCCCCACCATGAATGAGTGGTTCCAACACGACATTTTCTTTCCGTATTAGTATACCACATCCATTTATTCCGTAAAACTTATGTGCAGTAAATGATAACAAATCAACCTTCTGCATGTCAATACGTATTTTCCCTACCGCCTGTGTTGCATCCACGTGTAAAAAACAATTTTGCATTTGATGGATTAGCTCTGCAATTTCCTCAATTGGCTGTACGACACCGAGCTCACTATCAACGTAGCTTACAGATACTAGAATGGTATCCTCTCTAAGTAATTCTTTCAAATGTTCCATATCAACTTGCCCATTCGGAAGAATATCCACAAGATCAATCTCATATCCCTGCTTTTGAAGAGCCGTAAGTGCTCCACTGACCGAAGAATGTTCAAGGCAGGTGGATATCATGTGTTTTCCCCTGTGACGATACGTATATGCAATCCCTTTAATTGCTAGGTTATTCGATTCACTGGCACCTGAGGTATAGATGATTTCTGATGGACTGACATGTAGCAGCGTTGCAATATTATCTGTTGTTTCTTCCATACGTTCCTTGGCCTGAATACCAGCTTTATGGCTAGAATTAGGGTTTCCATAATAGTGGTTGTTTTCTATACAGAAATCATCTAAGACTTCTTTTGCCACCGGGGTATTTGCTGCATAATCTAAATATATCATACCAAATCCTTTCTGCTAAAAAAAAGCATCAATCCATTGACTGATGCCCTTACTTATAATAATAAATTTTAATTTAATTTACTTTATTATAGTGTGTTCATTTCGTACTTATCTTATAAATATTTTATGAATATGGAATATAGTAAGGATTATAATTCTCTTTTCTACCCTTGTCAATACAACTAGTCATTATCCTCATCTAGTATTTTTACGATAAATTGGTCGGCTACCGAACGTTTCCCTCGATTCTTAACATAAAAGTAACCAATGGTTGAAAAAACTACAGCTCCGATAAAATTAACGATTAAGTCCTGCATCGTATCAATTAAGCCGATGTCAAGATACCCATCTAATCCGTAATCTATTCCATTGATACTGACATTCGTAATCTCATTAATAATTACCGGTTTATTACCTTTCAAAGGGTCTAGCATAACCGTCGATATGCTATTTAGGATGGTATCTTTCTGCATGTCAAATTTAAAAAACATATCCATTCCAAATTCAAAGAATTCCCAAAGCACTCCAATTGTCATGGAAAAGCAGAATGCAACCATGGAAACAAAAAAGGGTGACAAATGAAACGTTACCTTTTCATTACGGTTTAGAATATCAACCAAGGAAAATCCAATGGCGGCTGCTAAGAATCCATTGATGGTATGCAACATGGTATCCCAAAGAGGGTAAATGATATAATATTCCCGAATTTCTCCCAATATTTCTGCTGAAAAAATAAATAACAAAACGATAATTTCCAAGGTATTGGGTAAATCTACTTTAAATCGCATTTCAATGATATTTGGTATCATGAATAGAATAAGCGTCAGCAGGCATAGAAATACATTCTCGTAATTGCGGTTAAAAAATTGAGCAATCATTACCAAGATTACGAAAACACGGAGAATCATATAAGTATAAAAAGTTAACTTTTCTTTTTTATTATGTTCCATGAACGCTTTGTAAGCATTTCTGATCCTATGTTTCTTTTTCAAATGAACCCTCCTTCTTGAATCGCTGGTATTCCACAATTGCACTGGTATTCCACAATTGCACTGGCATTGCCCTATTGCATCATTATACACAAATGCATTTAAACAAGCAATGCCTCAATTAATAGAAACATTGCTTGTTTAATTAAAGATTTATTTATAACAGGCTTTTCTATATACAAAAACTACATTTTACGATTGTAATAGGAGTATGCGGCCGCATAAGCAAGTATGAATGCCCCCATCACTAACAAAAGAAAACGAATTAACTCTGGAATATAGATTCCACCAATGAGTGCAGCTAAATACATGATCACAATCATTATATAAGCAGCAGTTCGGAATGCTTTACTTTCAATCTCTTTTAACCGTTCATCTGTACAGCTTAGACGGCTTTCTTTTAATTTGTCTTCATTCTTAAGAAGCATTAGATGCTTAATAAACAGAACTAATCCAGCTAAAGTAAGACCAGTTCCAACTCCGGTATACACTCCTAGAATATGATCTCCTAGAACGGTATTCGTATAAAATTCCGCATAAATTGCTACGGCAGCGGTAATAATTCCAATCACCACAAGACCAACCATTATCGCCATTCTCTTTTTTACTACCTGTTTAAATTCCTCGTTTGTTCTTGCATTGCTACCACATAAAATTCCTCTCATAAATTCTCTTCCTCCTTATCAAAAATAAATATTTCTTCAATGGTTACTTCGAAAAATTGAGCTATCTTATGAGCTAATATTAAGGAAGCATTATATTTCCCGCATTCAAGTGAAATAATCGTCTGTCTCGTTACATTCACTGCATCGGCAAGCTCACTCTGCGTAATTCTCTTCTGTTTACGCAATTCCTGGATCTTGTTCTGCAACTTATCACATCCTTCAACATGGTATAGTTTACTTTACATTTAAAGTATAGTACGCTTTACATCAAATGTCAAGCACATTTTACATTTTATTTTGTGAAAAGCGTAAAAAGGGCAGTTGCAAATGAATCGATGTTATTATTACGTATCAACTTCATTTACAACTGCCCCTGCTGATTTCTATATTATATCTCCCAATAATTGCTATGGAATATTATCCTACGATAAGCATCAAAGTTTAACCATTTGTTAAGAATATTGCCTTCCTTATCATAATCCTGATCTTTCACCTGGTATTCTTTTAAGAACCTTTTTACAGCCTCCTTAGAATCCACCCGAATTTCAAAACCCCTGCCATTGACAACCGACTTACCTGAATATTGGTAATCATCTATGGACGTCATTTCTAGAATTTTTTTATCACGAATTTTAATTGCTACCTGATCACGCAGTATTAGGATGTCAAAGTTCTCTGGATAATGGTAGCTTTCACCTTTTAGGGGAATCTCGTCACCGATGGAATACATTCTTTGTTCCGGTTTATATTTTGATATGGACAGATTTTCATAATTATAATAAAACTCTTCAAAAATATCCCCTCTTGCTCTTAACCCGTTATATTGAAATACTGCTTCTTCGTTCTTTCCTTCTTCATCATTGATATCTTCTACCACACCACAGGCAGAAGTCATATTGCTAATACGGTCAATTAATATCAATTCCCCTATGGTTTTATGGACTTTGAATCTATCCACAACAATCTTCTCTGACAGAGCAATTGTACACAGGGCAATTTCATTTTTAGTCAAACTGCCTGTTTTACTATGTACTCCAGTGTTGACATCGATTTTATACTTCACCTCAGTAACAACGCCTGGCAATAGCTTTGTGCCCACTTTTACAAGATAATTCTTACCTTCTGTTAATTTGGAATCATCCATCCAAAGAATTGTTGCGGTGATGGATTTACTTATCATCAGCTCCGTATTTCGTGTCAGGACGCATCCTCTGGATACATCCACCTCTTTATTCAATTGGATCGTAACAGGTTGACCTTTATAGGCTTCTTTCACTTTTTCATCTGTTAGATAAATGCTCTTTACCACAGCTTTTTCATTGCTAGGTAAAGTTGTGATTTCATCCCCTTCTGCAATACTCCCTGCCTCGATCTGCCCTTGAAATCCTCGAAAGGTATGATTTGGTCTACATACTCTTTGAACCGGCATATAAAACCCTTCTTCTGCTTTCGTATTAATTACATCTACATTTTCAAGATAGGCTAAAAGAGCTTCTCCTTCGTACCATGGAATATTCAGGGATTTCTTCGTAATATTATCTCCTTCTGTTGCAGATACAGGAATAATCTTTACATTCTCCAAAGAAAGTTCTTTCGATAAGTTCTGAATTTGTTCTTCTGATTTTGAGTACTGATTTATATCATATTGAATTAAATCCATCTTATTCACTGCAAATATAAAGTGTCGAATACCCATTAAGGAACAAATTCTGGCATGCCTTCTGGTCTGCACCAGTACACCCCGCTTGGCATCGACTAAGATAATTGCTAGATCGGCAAAAGAGGCTCCAACCGCCATATTTCTGGTATATTCCTCATGTCCTGGTGTATCAGCTACAATGAAACTGCGGTGGTCTGTAGTAAAATACCGATAGGCTACATCTATGGTAATTCCCTGCTCACGCTCTGCCATCAGTCCATCCAATAATAGCGAATAATCAATGGCACCTTCACGGCTTCCAACCCTGCTATCTAACTCCAGCGCTTTCTCTTGATCTGCGTATAAAAGTTTTGCATCATATAAAATATGTCCGATGAGGGTGGATTTTCCATCATCCACACTTCCACATGTAATAAATTTTAGTAGACCCTTCATATTAGAAATACCCCTCCCTCTTTCTTCTCTCCATGCTGCCGATTTCTTCACTGTCTATGACACGGGTGGTTCTTTCAGAGGACACGGCACTAAGTGTCTCTTCAATAATCTCATCTAAGGTTACCGCGCAAGATTCACAACCACCTGTTAATGGATAACAGCCAAGTGTTCGAAAGCGTACTTTTTTCGTTTCCACCGTTTCTCCCGGTAATAGCTTTAATCTGTCATCATCTACCATGATGATATTGCCATCCCGGTATACCACCGGACGTTCTTTTGCATAATACAAAGAAACAATATCAATATTCTCTCTCTTTATGTATTGCCAGATATCTTTCTCGGTCCAATTCGAGATCGGGAACACTCGAATGCTTTCCCCTTTATTAATCTTAGTGTTATAAAGTTTCCACATCTCGGGCCTTTGGTTCTTGGGGTCCCAGGCCTGTGCCTCATTACGGAATGAAAATATCCTTTCCTTTGCTCTGGACTTCTCTTCGTCACGACGTCCACCGCCAAAAGCAGCGGAAAAACCATATTTTTTTAGGCCTTCTTTCAAAGCCTGTGTCTTCATGATATCGGTATAAGCAGAACCATGTTCAAAGGGATTGATCCCTTGTGAAATCCCTTCTTCATTCGAATAAACCAGCATATTTATTCCGAATTCTTTGGCTTTCTGATTACGGAATTCAATCATCTCTTTGAATTTCCAGGTCGTGTCGATATGCATGAAAGGAAATGGTGGTTTCTCTGGATAAAATGCTTTCATGGCTAGATGTAACATAACCGAACTGTCTTTCCCTATGGAATAAAGCATCACCGGCTTTTCACATTCTGCTGCCACTTCCCTGATAATGTAAATAGCCTCTGCCTCTAGTTCATCTAAATGTGATAATTCACTCATGTCTTTCTCCCCCTTTATCTGCCTTTTTAGGATTATTAGTATTGATTGGAATCTTTGCGATTAATGTCAATCTGATGTATTACTCCGTTACTTTCTTCAATCTTCCAGTGTACAATATCACCTTCGATTACTGTATGCATTCTGCTTCCTCTTCCACCAATATCAGCTCCAAGATAAAAAGAAATAGCGGCTGACTGACATTCTTTCATACAGGAGGAACAGCCCCAACAGTCCTTTGGGTATTTTATGAAGGCTTTCTTATTCTCGCCTAGTTTGATCAGACTTCCGGGGCAAGTTGTTAGGCACTTCTTACAGCCGATACAGACATCCTGATTAATCCTTATGCTCATATGTTTCACTCCGTCCTATTAAACTTCGGTATATCATCTGAAGTTTTCCGTCAATACGTTTGGAATTGACGTATTTCAACCAGTCATCACTTTTTTCCGGATAGTCTAGATTCTCAGCAAAACTATGCCATCTGGTTTCTTTTCTTGCCTTAAGATGAGCAATCACAGACCTGCATACCGTAAGCCGTTCCTTTAGCTCATAAATAAACATTAATTCATGCATATCGCTGGCAGCAAGCTGATTACTAAGTCGTTGAATCTGCACAATTTTCTCGTCCGCTAGGATAAGCTGTCTTTCATTAAACTGATAGTTACTTCCAATTCCGCCGGCATAAGTATCCATTACTTTTTGCATGGCCTCTTCCAGCTCTTCTACCGTAAAAATGGTATTATGGTTATTTAATACCGTCTCAATTTCATCTTTTTTATATTGAATCCTTTGGTTTACGTTTGCTTGATTCCGTTTACCAAAGGATGGTTCCTGATTCAACTCTTCTACGATTGCTTTTGCTGCAATCTCTCCTTCCACCAGCGCCCCCGTAACGTATTTCTGTGGACAGCCGCCTGCCACATCTCCGGCAGCAAAAAGTCCCTCTATGGTGGTTTTCCGTCTAGTATCCACCCAGTATCCACTCGCTGTATGCCCACCGACAATATAAGGTTCGGTGCCTTCTATTTCCACGTTCTGCTCACTGGGGGCTTTCCCGGATTCTATCCACCTTAATGTCTGGCTTGGTGCCATATTTAAATATGCCTTTTTCAGCTCCTCACCCTGTAACGATGTAATTCCTTCTGTTTTAAGATAACAGGGGCCTCTGCCTTCTTGATTCTCTTTGACAGTCCCATAAACTCTTTCAGAAGTAGTGATTCCATACTTAGATTCATAGTTTTCACCTTTTGAGTTCACTTGCTTTGCACCGACACCTTGTGCAATGGTACCTGTCGGAGCTATGGTATCTTTACATCGAAGGGCAATAAATCGCATCTCAAACGTAGTCATTTCTGCCCCTGCACGAATCCCCATAGCATAACCTGCTCCCGTATTAAAGGGTGGATACCACATCTTATGTCTGGAGAACCCGGGATTGTTCGGTTTATATAGTCCGGCAGCACCACCAGTAGCACAAAGAATTTTCTTTGCTTTTATTACGTATAGGACTTCCTCATTCACACCGATTGCATAAGCCCCCAATATTCGATTTTCTTCTATTATGTAATCTATTACATTTACTTGGTTTAAAATGGTTACATCCTTCAATTTGCTGACAGCATCTGCAAGAATAGGTTTTATATTTTCACCATTTATTTTTATATTCCGATTCCCTCTAGCCACATACTCTCCCGTTTCATCCTTCAATAGGACGAGTCCTAAGTCTTCCAGTTTTTTTGTGACCCGGTTGAGACCTTGTGACATGGTAAGCAGCAAATCTTCTCTGACGATATTATCTGCATCCTTTTTTGCATAATCTACGTAGTCTTGGGGTGTTCTACCCTTAACGATGTATGCATTGATGGCATTAACACCTGCTGCCAGACATCCACTTCTTTTTATGTTCGCTTTCTCAGCTATAAGTACCGAAACATCTGAGTATTCCCTTATGGTCAGTGCCGCATAACAACCAGCGGTACCCCCTCCAATAATGAATACATCTGTCGAAACATGTTTTACCTGAATCTCTTTTCTCATAAAAACTCCTTTTGTAAGGCCAACATTAAGAAAGCGGATATTCGCATTCGCCTATGTAACGTGCTTAAGAAAGGTTAAATGAAGACTGAGTTAATGTCTTTCATTGCCGCATTTTCAAGCAGATAAGTGCATTTTTCATCAAAAACATAGAGACGGTAAATAAGTACACTCACTGTTTCTCCAACAGAAATTGCTTTTTCTTCTAAGGATCTGGTCGCAGTAAGAATAATCCCCTTTACATTCACCTTGATTTCTAGATAACTTCCTCGAAAAGATATCGTCTCTATCATTCCATCTTCTGCAGCGCTAAGAAAATGATCCAATTCACCCTTCTTCGTAATACTGATAAATTCCGGACGGATAACCGCCCTTTCAATCTTTTGTACACGATCAAAACCTTTCAACTTTCGGTAGTCCTCTAAAATGGTTGACTGACCAATAAATTGTGCAACAAACGGTGTGGTGGGATTTTTATAAATTTCTAAGGGAGATCCTTTCTGTTCAATGACTCCGTGGTTCGTGATAATGATTTCATCAGCGATTTCAATCGCTTCCTCTTGATCATGGGTAACAAAAATACTGGTGACCCCCACTTTGCGAATCATTTCTTTTAGCCAGCTTCTTAGCTCCTGCCGAACCTTTGCATCAATTGCAGCAAATGGCTCATCTAGCAATAAGAGTTGAGGATTTGGTGCTAATGCTCTGGCAAATGCAACCCTCTGTCTCTGCCCACCGGAAAGTTGGCTTGGATAACGATGTTCCATCCCCTCTAATCCAATTAATTGAATCAGCTCTAAAACTCTATCCTTAATAAATTTCTTGTCTTTCTTTAATACCTTAAGCCCAAATGCAATGTTATCAAAGACCGTCATATATCGAAACAATGCATAGCTTTGAAATACAAAACCGATGTTTCTTTTACTGGCTGATACTTCATTTACCCGAATGCCATCGATAACTATATCACCGGAATCTGGATGTTCCAGACCTGCTATCATGCGTAGAATTGTTGTTTTTCCACTACCACTGGGGCCTAATAAGCCGATTAATTTTCCTTTTTCAATTTGAAAGCTTACTTGATTGGAAGCTCTAAAATTCCCAAAATTCTTATTAACATTTTTCAATTCTACATACATTATTTCTCACCAACTTTCTTTGCTTTATATTCAACAATATTTCTTGCTATTAGAATTATCACTGCCATGATGACTAAAATGGAGGATACGGCAAAGGCTGCCGTGAGGTTAAATTCGTTGTATAGAATCTCTACATGAAGCGGAAGTGTATTTGTTTTTCCTCTTAAATGTCCGGAAATAACAGAAACTGCGCCGAATTCTCCCATAGCTCTGGCTGAGCACAATACTATTCCATAGAGCAATGCCCATTTCATATGTGGTAGCGTTATCCTGGTGAATATGTAAAAACCTCCTGCACCCATGAGAGCCGCTGCTTCTTCCTCATCCTTTCCCTGTGCATTTAGCACAGGAATGATTTCTCTTGAGATAAATGGGAATGTAACAAAAATGGTTGCTAAAATAATACCTGGAACAGCAAAAACGATTTTGATATCATACGCCTGTAAAAAATCATATGCCCAGCCGATTCTTCCAAAGGTAAGTATAAAAACCAAACCAGCAATCACAGGAGATATCGCAAAGGGAATATCAATTAGAGTCATTAAAAGATTCTTCCCACGGAAATGGAATTTCGTGATCGTCCAAGCTGCAAATAAACCAAAAATTGTATTGACGATAACTGCTGATATCACTACGGTTATGGTAAGTTTAAAGGCCTTTATGGTATATTCATCAAAAATAGCTTCTTGATATGTCTGAAATCCGGCTTGCAAAGCATACCTGATCACACTAACCATAGGTAATACAAGCATTACAAGAATAAAGATAATACTCAGCCCGATCAAGAAGACTTTTACTAGATTTAAGCTTTTTAAACTATTATTTTGTTCCGTCTTATTCTTTGTTTTAATCATGCCGATACCCCTAATTATTCGTTAATTTGCTTGCACGTGTCTGTATTACGTTAATAGCAAATAGTATTAGAAAGGATGCTAAAAGCATAACCAGTGCAATCGCTGTTGCATCTTCATATTTAAACTGTTCCAGTTTTGTCATAATAATCAGCGGAGCAATCTGTGTCTTATAAGGAATGTTCCCAGCAATAAACACCACGCTGCCATATTCTCCAATTCCTCTTGCTAAGGCTAAGCCGAAGCCGGTAAGCAATGCCGGTAAGATTTCAGGTAAGATAACTTTAAAAAAAGTCTTTTGTTCACTAGCTCCAAGCATTGCGGCAGCTTCTTCATATTGCTTATCCATTTTCTCTAAAACTGGTTGGATTGCCCTTACCACAAACGGAATTCCGATAAAAACCATAGCAATCGTTATTCCAATTCTGGTATATGCAATCGTAATCCCAGCTTTCGCAAATATACTACCCATTAAGCCCTTATCAGAATAAAGGGAAGTCAGCGAAATACCTGCAACTGCAGTGGGAAGTGCAAAGGGAAGCTCGATTAATCCATCAAATATTCTTTTCCCCGGGAAATCATATCTTACCAATACCCATGCTAATACAGTGCCAAAGAAACAGTTGATGAATGCAGCAATAAGAGCACAAGAAAAGCTCACAAAATATCCAGAGGCAACATCTTTTGCAGTTACGATCTGAAGGAATTCCTTGAAATTAAGTCCAGAAGAACAAATCGCAATGGATGCCATTGGAATTAATACGATTAAGCTTAGCAAGGTAAGTGTGATTCCTAAGGAGATTCCAAAACCAGGGATTACTCTTTTCCTGTGTTTCATTTCATTTCTTCCTCTTATTTTCTTCATAGACCTAATTCCTTTCAAAGTATGCACTAATTGTAAATCTGGTCAAAGATTGCCCCATCCTGGAAAAAGGTTTCATAAGCCTTAATCCATCCACCAAAGTCATCAATGGTTACCATACTGATATTAAGATGAAACACATCTGCATATTCATTCAGAATTTCTGGATCTGATGGCCTGTAATAGTTATCTCCAGCTATTCTTTGACCTACATCGGAATATAGATATTCCAGATATGCTTTTGCTACTTCGGCGCTTCCATTTTTTTTAGCCACATCATCTACAACAGCAACTGACGGTTCAGCCAAAACGCTGCTACTTGGTGTTATAATCTCATAATCCTCTGGATGTTCTTTCACGGAAAGGTATGCCTCATTTTCCCATGCTATTAATACATCTCCTTGCCCATTTTCCACAAATGTAGTAGTCGCACCTCTGGCACCAGAATCCAATACAATTACATTTTTATATAAATCATGAACAAACCCTTTTATTTTCTCCTCATCTCCACCATAAAGTTTATCTGCAAATCCCCATGCTGCGAGGAAATTCCAACAAGCACCACCCGATGTTTTAGGATTTGGTGTGATGACTTCCACACCGTCTTTCACTAAATCGTCCCAATCCTTTATGTTCTTTTCATTTCCTTTCCGTACCAGAAAAACGATGGTTGAGGTATAAGGGGAACTATTTTTATCAAATTCATTTATCCAGCCTGGTTCAATGAGTCCGGCTACTTCTATGGAAGTTATATCACGAGCCAATGCCAGTGTTACTACATCTGCCTCATTTCCCTCAACAACGGCACGAGCCTGTTTTCCGGATCCTCCGTGGGACTGTGTAACTGTAACCTCCTGACCCGTCTTTTCTTTCCAATACTTTGCAAATTCCACATTATATGCCTCATAAAGCTCTCTTGTCGGATCATAAGAAACATTCGTAATTTCTACTGAATTATCGGATGAAGCCTTGTTGCTTTTCCCACAGCCGGTGAATGCTATTATTGCTAAAGTGAATATAACCCCTAATGTTATGAATCTCTTTTTATTCATAGTGATCTCTCCATTCTTAATTAAGATAAAACAAAAAGAGGTTTTAAACAGTCTTGTATCGTCAACTGTTTAAAACCTCTAGTTATCTAGTCAGTTTTATGCATGGTAATATTAAGTATGTATATTCTTATTTCATTCGGACTTTTTCATTCTTTTCTATCTGTATAACCTTACCGTCCTGAATAATCACGGTAACAGAACCATATTGTATCGTTTCAAGAAATTCCCTAATCTTATTAATGTCACTATCATGTATAGCATTCATTTTCTTACTTTCTACACCCATATTTATATACCCCCCGGCTTACTTCAATCCTGATTACTAGTTCGATTAAGTATTTGCAAAACTCCTTTTTTGAGCCTATGGATGTTCCTGTATTCATAGATACAATTAAGGGTTTCGCAAATGCCTAACGAATTAAATATAATACATATCCTGCCCAATCTGGGAAAGGCTTACATACTCGTTAACCAAATCTTCTAACGTTGTATTCCTTAAGATCTGTTCCATTTCTTTATTGACTCTATCCCAGAGCTTTGTTTGTATTGCTAAAGAAATGTAGCGAAACTCTGACAAGTCATCAAAATCCTCTCTAGCGATGGTATAATCACCTTCTAAAGATGTAATAATTTGTGATACCGTGATATTCTTTGGTGCATCTCCAAGTATATAACCCCCTTGAGCCCCTTTTACACTTTTCACAATACCCGCTTTTTTTAAAGCAGAAAAAACCTGCTCTAAATAGTGGATGGAAATCTGATTATGATTTGCAATACTAATAAGCGAAATCTGCCCTTCGTTTGAGTGTAAGCTTAAATATATTAATGCTCTTAGACCATATCTGCCTTTTGTTGAAATCTTCATAATCCATCCTTTCTTATTTCATTATTTTATTGCTTTAAATGCTTCCTCTAAATCTTGAATAATATCATCAATATTTTCAGTACCAATGGATAAACGTATCGTATTTGGCTTAATGCCCTGTTCCACAAGCTCTTCTGCTGAAAGTTGGGAATGGGTCGTAGAAGCCGGGTGAATCACAAGGGATTTAACATCTGCTACATTAGCAAGCAATGAGAACAATTCCAAATTATCAATAAAATCTTTGGCTTTTCTGTCGTTTCCTTTAATTTCAAAGGTAAAAATAGAACCACCGCCATTCGGGAAGTATTCTTTATATAATTTCCTCTGGTTCTCATCAGAGGCTACCGACGGATGATTTACAGTTTCAACCTGTGGATGATGATTTAAGTATTCAACTACCTTTAAGGTGTTTTCAACATGACGCTCTACTCTAAGAGAAAGTGTCTCTAACCCTTGTAAAAAGAAGAAGGCATGGAATGGTGATAAGGTAGCACCGGTATCACGTAATAAAATTGCTCTGATTTTCGTAACAAATGCAGCTGCCCCAACTGCCTTTGTAAAGCTGATTCCATGATAGCTTGGATTCGGTTCGGTGAGTGAAGCAAACTTACCAGAAGCTTCCCAATCAAACTTACCACTATCAATGATGACACCTCCAATAGTTGTTCCATGTCCGCCAATAAACTTTGTTGCTGAATGTACTACTATGTCAGCGCCATACTCAATTGGCCTAACCAGATATGGTGTAGCAAAGGTATTGTCTACTACCAATGGAATCTTATGTGCATGTGCTATCTTGGCTACTTTTTTAATATCAACCACGTCAGAATTAGGATTCCCCAAAGTCTCAATAAATATAGCTTTTGTATTTGGCTGAATTGCCTTATCAATCGCACCCTCTTTAAATGGATCAATAAAAGTAGTTGTAATTCCATATTCCGGCAAGGTATGTGCCAATAAATTATAGGTACCACCATAAATGTTTTTTGCAGCAACGATATGGTCACCTTGGTGCGCTAAGTTCTGGAAGGTATAAGCGATAGCTGCTGCTCCAGATGCTACAGCAAGTGCTGCAACACCACCTTCTAAGGCTGCTATTCTCTGCTCAAATACACCTTGTGTTGGATTGGTTAATCGTCCATAGATATTTCCTGCATCGCTAAGTCCGAAACGTGCAGCCGCATGATCGGAATTGTGAAAAACGTAAGAAGAGGTCTGATAAATAGGAACGGATCTTGCATCAGTTACTGAATCTGGTTCTTCCTGCCCCACATGTAATTGTAATGTTTCAAATTTTAGCTTTCTGTTTCCCCTTGTGATTTTTTCGCTCATATGATCCTCCATTCCGCCGTTATTAACGGCATTAACATAAACATTCGAACTATCTTTACTTGATTCAAATTATATTATTCACTTCTCATATAATTCATATCAATTTAGTATGTAATATGTTTTGTATTATAATAGCGATATCATACTTTGTCAATAGGTAATATAAATATTTTTTTAATTTTTTACAATCCTCAATTGAAAAACTAAATTCCACCCCTCTCACCACTTAATGTGGAAATAACTATTTCAAAAATAAATGTGGAAGTAAGTCTTTCAAAAAGTTATGATGTTTATGGTGGTGCCTCTTTAGGAGGT
>JAEZVF010000030.1 GCA_023443225.1 Bacillota bacterium | reverse complement strand
ACCTCCTAAAGAGGCACCACCATAAACATCATAACTTTTTGAAAGAGTAATTTCCACGTTTACTTTTGAAATAGTTATTTCCACATCAAGTAGAAAGAGGGGTGGAATTTAATTTTTCAATTCTCGAAAATCTAAAGTAAATTAAAATAAAATAAATTGTGGTTGTCAAACGTAATATTGAATGATATAATGTAGAACAAATTACGAATTAATAAAAATTGAAGTAAAGGAATGATAAGGATGGGGCTAGAATAGATAACGCCAAATTATTTATTGTAAAAAAATACAGTGTGATATACCGACTCCATACCATATAATCACAGAAATACAAAGTTTCGGCTGTTATATGTTATTAGAAAATAAATTTTGGAGGAAGTTATCATGTTGAATTATAAAAGGTATCAAAGAGTTCCGGTCGTAGATTATCCGGAGAGGCAGTGGCCTAATAAGCAGATTGAGGAGGCACCCATATGGTGCAGCGTAGATTTACGTGATGGTAACCAAGCCTTAATCGAGCCGATGGTAGTAGAAGAGAAAATTGAGTATTTTAATACATTAGTAAAATTAGGATTTAAGGAAATAGAAGTAGGTTTTCCTTCTGCTTCACAGATTGAATTTGACTTTTTAAGACAGTTAGTAGATAGAAAGTTAATTCCGGATGACGTAGTGGTACAAGTTTTAGTACAATGCCGTGAACATTTATTGAAAAGAACCTTTGAGGCTCTAAAAGGTGTTAAGACAGCCATTGTCCATATATACAATTCAACTTCAACTCTTCAGCGCGATGTTGTGTTTGGAATGAGCAGAGAAGAGATTAAACAAATTGCTACCACCGGGACAAAGTTAGTTAAAGAATATGCAAAAGATTTCCCTGGTAAGATTATATTGGAATATTCACCAGAAAGCTTTTCCGGTACAGAGCTTGACTTTGCTTTAGACATCTGTACTGCAGTTCAGGATGTATGGGAGCCGACTCCAGAGAATAAGATTATCTTCAATCTTCCTGCAACGGTAGAAATGAATACCCCAAATGTTTATGCAGACCAAATAGAGTGGATGCATACACATTTTAAGAACAGGGATAGTATTATATTAAGTGTTCATCCTCATAATGACAGAGGGACAGGAATCGCAATCAGCGAATTGGCATTACTTGCAGGTGCTGACCGTGTAGAAGGTACTCTGTTTGGAAACGGTGAAAGAACCGGTAACGTGGATATCTTAACACTTGCCTATAATATGTTTTCTCAAGGAATTAATCCTAAATTAGAATTAGATAATATAAATGAAATTATTGAAGTATATGAACGTTGTTGTAAAATACCCGTTCATGTAAGACATCCATATGCAGGAAAGCTAGTATTTACGGCATTTTCAGGATCCCATCAGGATGCTATTAACAAGGGTGTTAAAGCAATGAACGAAAGAAAGAGTACGATCTGGCAGGTACCATATCTTCCAATCGACCCGGCTGATATTGGACGTAAATACGAACCAGTTGTTCGAATTAACAGTCAGTCTGGTAAGGGTGGCGTGGCATTCATTATGGAAACCTATTTTGGATTTAAGTTGCCAAAAGGAATGCATAAAGAATTTGCTGATGTTATTCAAAAAATTTCTGAAACACAGGGTGAAGTTGCTCCGGAACAGATCATGGAAGAATTTAAGAAGAACTATTTGGATCAGAAAGAACCGCTGCATTTTAGAAAATGTAAGTTTGAAGATTTATCTGAAAGTGACTCCCAATTCGATACGTTGGCTACTATAGTTTACACCAATAACGGAGTCCAGAAATCCTTTGAAGCTACTGGAAATGGACCGATTGATGCAGTTCAAAGAGGATTACAATCAGAATTAGATATTCAGGCTAAGGTGTTAGATTATTCTGAGCATGCATTGGGTGAAGGCGCGAATGCGCAGGCGGCTGCCTATATTCATCTGATGGATACAGTAACTGGTAAAACCGTATTTGGTGTAGGAGTGAGTTCAAATATTACCAGGGCTTCTATTAGAGCAATCTTTAGTGCGTTAAACAGATTAAATTGTAAATAATGGATTAGTTAGATGATAAGTAAAGTGGAGAATACATAAAGCTAGCGTGCATTCGCTATGCTTAGTGTTCTCCATTTTGCATGCCAGTTGCATTGCCGCTGGCATTGCCAATAGCATGGTTAGTGATACTTTGGAAACATTGACTTGCACTGATTATAATGCTATAATTTTTCAAAATGGGTAAATAATTCTAAGAGAATAATAAACAGTAAATACTCAAAAGTAAAGAAAGGCATGGTAACATTATGAAAAAGGTTATAACATATGGAACATATGATTTATTACATGTAGGACACATTAATCTGTTAAGAAGAGCAAGGGAATTGGGAGATTATTTACTGGTAGTACTTTCCTCTGATGAGTTCAACGCGATTAAACACAAAACAGCGTATCACTGTTATGAAGATAGAAAAATTATTCTTGAATCCATCAAATATGTGGATGAAGTTATTCCGGAATTTAATTGGGAGCAGAAGATTAAGGATGTAGTGGATAATCAAATCGATGTATTTGTTATGGGAGATGACTGGAAAGGTCAATTCGACTTCTTAAAAGATTATTGTGAAGTAGTCTACCTTCCACGAACAGACGGTGTTTCTACAACGCAGATTAAGTCAGACCTAAGCTTAGGTAATCAGAAGTAAGATGAAAGGAATCAAGGAAAGATTAAAGCAATTACAAAAGATGGCAAAGTGGGTTGTCTTAAAAATTTATCACTTGGAAGTAAAGCTTTTACCATTACAAAAAGATATTATTGTATTTGAAAGTAACATGGGCAGAAATTATACTGGTAATCCAAAGTGTATTTACGAGGAAATGGTAAGGCAGGGATTGGACAAGAAGTATCGCTGTTACTACTTATTAGATGATGTATCCATCCAGGTACCTGGTAAGGCAAAAAAAATCCGGCGAACAAGATTACGCTATTTCTTCCTTATGGGTATTGCAGGGATATTGGTATGTGATGCAAGACAACCTGACTATATAATTAAGCGTAAAGGTGCGGTGTTTATACAAACATGGCATGGTACCCCATTGAAGAAATTGGCTTTGGATATGGATACAGTCAACATGGCGGACGAAACCGACATAGAAAATTATAAAAAGAATTTCTATAAAAATACGAGGTCTTGGGATTATTTGATTTCACAAAATCATTTTTCTACAGAGGTATTTCGAAGAGCATTTGCATTTGATAAACATATGCTGGAGATTGGCTACCCGAGAAATGATGTGTTGTTTCGAAAGAATAATTCGAAGGCTATTTCTGCTTTAAAGAAAAAGCTAGGATTGCCGGAGAATAAGAAGATAGTATTATATGCTCCTACCTGGAGAGATAATGAATATTATGAAAATGGTTCATACAAGTTCAATCGTGCCATGGATTTTGATTTGTTAAGAGAAGAACTCGGACAAGACTATATCTGCATTGTTAAGTATCACTATTTGGTGAAGGAAAATATGGATTGGTCAAAATACCGCGGATTTGTCTATAAGTTTGATATGTGTGAAGATATTGCCGACTTGTATTTGGTAGCAGATATGTTAGTAACGGATTATTCCTCCGTTATGTTTGACTACAGCATTTTAAACCGTCCATTGTTTTTCTTTGCTTATGATTTGGAGGAGTATAAAGACAACTTAAGAGGTTTTTATTTTGACTTTATAGAGGAAGCTCCTGGACCGATTGTACGTACAACGAAAGATCTGGTTTCTTCCATTCTAAATTATAATCCAGCTGAATTTGAAGAGAAGCAGAAAGCCTTTCATATGAAGTATAATAATGCAGACGATGGTAATGCTTCTAAGAAAGTTGTGAAATTAATCGAGAGCATTATTGACGATAAATGAATGTAATAACAGGCGGGAACTAGGAACAGGCTATCATGAAAGAAGATAGTAAGAAGGAAAGGATGCCCATGCGGTGAGGTATAAACGATGATTAATACATGGAAAAGTACGCTGAAGATAAAGACAAAAGGAATATTGCATAACCTACAGGCACAAGTTGAAAAAAGACAGGTTAATTATCGGTTGAGTAATTATGATTCTTCCGTTATTCGTAATAGTAAGCCAGAAAAAATTCAAAAGATAACCTTTGTTATCGAACGTATGGCAAAATACAGTGGTGGTCAGACGTCAATACTTCGTCTAGGAACAGAGTTATCAAAACTGGGACATCAGGTAGGCTATGTTGTATATAAGCCTCAAAGCAAAGCTGAAATGGAGGATTGTGCAAGCTGCAATCTTAGCAATTATCAAGGTACCATGTATCCAAATAAATACTTAGAGAAATTGAATTCCGATATAGTAATTGCCAGCTCTTGGGATACGGTAGCTTTTGCTAAGAAAATGAAGGGTTATAAGATGTATTTCTTGCAAGATTACGAGCCTTATTTTTATACATTTGGAGAGTTGTTTCTAATGGCAAATAAGACGTATGAGCAAGGTCTCCATATGGTAAGCTTAGGCCCTTGGAACAAGGAAATGGTAGAAAAGAACTGCCATGTGGTATCTCCAATAGATTGTATTGAGTTTCCTTATGAAAGCAAAGAATATCCATCCTATAACCGTGATTATGCATCGTATTCCAAGAAGAGGAATGTTGTAATTGCTGTTTATTTAAAATACTATGGCAAACGGCTTCCTTGTATAACACAATACCTTTTAAAGCAGGTAAAAGAAGAATTTAAAAAAGACGGTATTAATTTGGATATAAAATATTTTGGTGAGGATAAGAGTTTTCGTTGTGATGCCGGAGAGAATCTGGGCATGCTTTCAAAAAAACAACTGTTGTCCTTATACCGACAGGCAGATTTTGGAATGGTGGCTTCCATGAGTAATGTTTCACTGATTCCATATGAAATGTTAGCAACCGGATTGCCTTTGATTGAATTTGAAGATGGTACATTTCCGTATTTCTTCCCAGAGAATAGTGCATTGCTGACTTCTTTGTCTTATATGGACTTATACCAAAAGATGAAAAGAGTATTGGCGGAACCAGAATTACTTTTAAATATGCATAAAACGGCGGATGCTTATTTGAAGACCTTAAGCTGGGGAAAATCTGCGAAACAATTTGATGAAATTCTAAAGGGCTTGCTATAAGGCGTGGGGAGTGATTATGAGAAGCTTATTAAAGAAATTATTACCTAAACAAGTACTTGCTCTATTAAAACAGGTTAGATATTTCTGGATTGTATCTCTGTTTCATGTGTTTCATCTCTGCCCTATTAAACCGAGAAGAGTCGTTCTATGTAATGTATGGGGATTTGGCGATAATGCAAAGTATGTAACTGAGGAATTAGCAAAACGTAAGCTGAAATTAGACATTGTATTTGTTACAAACAATCCGGACACTGCGGATGCTCCAGAAGGAGTCGTTGTCTTAAAATCCAATACCATCAAAGCTATTATGGCGCAGGCGACAGCCAGAGTGTGGCTGGATAACAATCGGAAAGAAAACTATATTAGAAAAAGAAAAGGGCAGTTTTATATTCAGACTTGGCATGGTGGTATTGCTCTTAAGAAGATTGAAAAAGATTATGAAAAATTAAGTTCAAGTTATGTTGCAAACGCAAAAAGAGATTCTGCTATGACAGATTTATATATTTCCAACAGTACTTTCTGTACAAATATGTATAGAAATAGCTTTTGGTATCATGGTGAAATATTGGAGTGTGGAAGTCCAAGGAATGATATCTTAATCAATCCTACCTTATCACAATTGACTGATATAAGAAAACGTTTGGGTGTAAAAGCAAATGTCAAAATTGCTATTTATGCGCCGACATATCGGGAGGATAACGATACAAAGGCATATCAGTTGGATTGTAATAAGCTCCTTTCCATTTTAGAATACAGATTTGGAGGGGAGTGGGTGATTGCAGTAAGACTTCACCCTTTGGTGTCTGAACAAAGCACATTCCTTCATTATAGTAAGCAGGTTCTAAATGCCTCCCACTACCGTGATATATATGAACTAATGGCGATTAGTGAATTGATGATTACAGATTATTCAAACATAATGTTTGAGTTTTCATTTATGAAGAAAGCAGTATTTTTGTATGCTGCTGATGAGGCAGAATATACTATGGACAGGGGATTTTATTTTGATTATCCTTCGCTTCCATATGATAAGGCAAATACAGAAGAAGAATTGTTTGCGAAAATAAAACAATATCAAGAAGATGTCTATTTGCAGAGATTAGAAGAATTCTTTTATACGTTAACGATTTTTGAAAATGGGGATGCTTCTAAGCAGGTAGCAGACCGAATAGTAAAGGTTATAGGGTTTGAGGAAGGAATGTAATGATTCAGATACTTAAAGGTCTTCATTAGACTTCTGATAGCGATTGTAATGGCATTCATAATGTACTTGATATTAAGAATCATATAGAAGAAACAGATAAGTGATGGACCATCAAAGTGGTCGTATCAACTTATCTGTTTCTTTTGTTCTATATAGGCCAAACTACCTTTATTAACTCCGTATGCAAATTAGTCAGTACTACTGAAGTATTGCTTTTATTTCATCACTATAGCCGTGTACAGTACTGGAAGGAACATAAGCATCATCATCAAATAGGAATTTATGAAGCTGTGTTACGTTCGCAGCTAGGTCAGTTGGAAATACGTAAGAAACTTTCTTATAATAGTCGGCTGTTTGTTCAAATGGGAACCCAGCCTGATCAACCATTTGATAAGAAAGAATGTCCTTAGCAAGGTCTAACATGTCAAAGGAGTCCAAATTCGTATAAATCTGTGGAAATATTTCATTAAAAATGGTGTTGAGTGTTAATGGATCTGCTGATTTTGCGGCATCAAATATTTTCTGTACTACGATTCGCTGACGTTCCGCACGTTTGAAATCGCCGCCCTTGGTATATCGGATTCTGGCATAAGCAGTAGCATGAGTGCCATTTACTAATTGGGTACCAGAGGATTCCATTTTACCTACATTCGTTCCATTAATTTTATTCAATTCCTTGGTATATCCATTCACATATTTTAGTTCTGCGTCTGTAATGTCTAAGGTAATTCCTCCAAGCAAATCAATAACTTTACAAAGAGCATCGAAATTTACGGTTACGTATTCTTTGATATTAAGGTCGAAATTTGTATTAATTGTATTTAGTGCTAATGCATAACCATCTTTAAAATAGGCTGCATTTATTTTATCGTAGCCGTAGCCTGGAATGTTTACATAGGTATCACGATAGATGGAAACCAGCTTAATATCCTTTGTTTTCTTGTTAATGCTGGCAATAATTATTGTGTCACTATGTGTGCTTTTATCCAGCCTATTATCTCTAGAATCAACTCCGAAGATAGCAATGTTTCGATAACCCTTGATATCTTCGCTATCAATATCATTGGATATGATGGATTCATCTTTGGATTTGTCCAATTGAGTCTTTCCTGTGAGGAAAAAGAAATAAACCAGACCAGCTATGATTAAGAGTAAAATAAAGTCTAAAAATAAAAGTACTTTTAAGCGTGTTTTCTTTTTCTTTTTGTTTCTCATACAAACCTCTTTCTTTGAAAATGAAGTTGTTGCAAAGGGATATATTTATCCTTTTGCAACAACCTAAATGTTTAATATGCATTTTTATTAATGAATCCTTTAAATACAGTAAGGAATAAGATTTTAATGTCAAAACCGAGAGTCCAATTCTCAATGTAATACAGATCGCAATCGATTCTTTTTCGAATGGAAGTATCACCGCGATAACCATTCACTTGAGCCCAGCCTGTTAGACCTGGTGGTACCTGATGCTTAATCATATATCTTGGAATTTCTTCTTTGAATTTCTCTACAAAAAATGGTCTCTCTGGACGTGGACCCACTAAACTCATCTCGCCTTTCAGTACATTAAACAACTGTGGTAATTCATCTATGCTTGTTTTACGGATTATTTTTCCTATCTTAGTGACACGTGGATCATTCATGGTTGTCCATGCACGTTTTTCCTTTGATTCACATTGTACCTCCATAGACCGAAACTTATACATTTTAAATTCTTTATTGTGATTACCAATACGAATTTGGGAAAAGATAATCGGGCCTGGTGAAGTGGCTTTAATAATAATGGCAACAAGTATCATTGGCAAACCAAATAGTAACAGACAGAGCAAGGCACCTGTAAAATCAAAGAGACGTTTCAGTATACGATTAAAAGTATTACTCAATGGAACGTTTCTTATGTTAATGACCGGTAGACCATTTAAATCCTCGGTATAAGGCTTTGTTGGGAAGAAATTTGAATAATCTGGTATGAATTTGGTATGAACACCAGATTTTTCACATAATCCAACTATTTTTTCTAATTTTGAATATTCTTGAATGCTTAATGTAATCGCGATTTCATCTAAGCGATTTTGTGGTAATATTTCTAAAAGATTATCAATAGAACCTAGTACTTTGATATTCTTATACACTGTTCCACGTTCCATATTGTCATCCAAGATACCATGTATATAGTATCCCCATTGTGGGTTTGATAATATCCTGTCAATATAAGACTCCGCAGCACGGCTGTAACCCACCAATACGATATGTTTTAAATTAAAGCCTCTTCTTCTTGCCATTCTTAAGGTATAAGCTAGAATGGAACGAAACGTAGTATCAAGTATGATATTGGAGATGAAGAAAAAGGCAGATAACCCACGGGCTACATCCTTGATGCCAAAAAAGTACATTACCATCGTATAATAAGCGATTCCGAAAATATTTGCTTTTATAACATTCCAAATTTCAAATCGTTTACTTCTACTGCGCTTCGGATCATACATATTACAATAATTATAAATAATTAGGTATCCAGGCACGATAAACAATAAGATTTCAGAGGATTTCGATAGGTTAAGATATCCGCCATTGTTGGAGAACAATTCACGTAATGGACTATAAAAACGTAAGTAATAGGACAATAAATAGGATAGCGCAAGTAGGAATCCATCAATTATAACATGTAGTCTATTTAATGATTTTTGATTATCTTTTATCATAGGGCTCACCATTACCGGTAAACGGTATTTCTAACATTTTCTAAGTAACACTATAATAATACATGATATAAGGCCAATCCACAACTCCAAAATTCTTAATATTTTTCGCGTAATCTTAAGAATTACAGACATAAAAATACATTTATTTTTGTATTTACTTCACATTATTTACACAAAAGCATGCTATAATTAAAAATAAATTAGTAATCCAATGAAAAACTACTTCAATATATGAAAGGGGACAATCGCTATGTCAGATGAATTATTCAATAACAATAATCTTGAACAAAATAACAGTCAGGAAAACAATTCTGATCATGAATATAGTAAAGCTCATAATGATGGTACAACTCAAAATTTTACGATAATCCAAGATAATGTTTCTCATCAGGAATTGAGTGGGATTCAAGATAGTAATACCAGCCAGGAGGAAACGACAAATCAATACAGATTCACCAATCGAGACATTATTCAGGATGGAAACATAATAGAAAGCGAAACCAATATGAGTTCTGGTTCAAATACAGGATATCGATTCTGGGCAGAAGACAATAGTTCTTCAACACAAAGCTTTGGAGACAATGTAGGTAGCACCGATCCTGTTATTGAGATATCTTCTGAAAATAATTCTAAGGTAAAGACAAAGTTTTTCAGAAAAGCAGCAGGATTTGTTGTTCGTGCAGCTTTGTTTGGGGTAATAGCCGGTGCTTCCTTTTTAGGGTTTAACTATGCTTATTATCAGGTAAATCCTAATGCAACTCCGATTTATTTTAATTTTAGCGATGGATTTCAATTTGATAAGAATGGTATCAGTATGAGTTTGGGAAATGACGACATAAAAATAGCTACAACAACGGTATCAAATGCAGTAATCCAACAGAAAACTGATATTACCGATGTAGTAGAGAAAACAATGCCTTCTATTGTCACTATAACAAGTACTTTTACAGAATCCTTTGCCTGGTTTGGGGAAGAATACAACCAACAAAACGAAGGCGGTGGATCTGGAATTATAGTAGGAGAAAATGATACAGAACTATTAATTGCTACCAACAATCATGTCGTTGCCAAAGCAAATAAAATAATGGTTGATTTTATAAATGATGTACAGGTAGAAGCAATTGTAAAAGGTACCGATGCAACAGCAGATCTTGCAGTTATTACAATCGAAAAGAAAAACTTAAGCGAAGATACCTTGTCGGCGATCAAGATAGCTAAATTAGGTGATTCAGAATCTGTAAAAGTAGGTCAGATGGCTGTTGCAATAGGAAATGCGTTAGGCTATGGACAGTCGGTAACCGTTGGTTATGTAAGTGCAAAAGACAGAGAAGTAGATGTGGCTGATAATAAAATGGTATTGTTGCAAACAGATGCTGCCATTAATCCTGGTAACAGCGGTGGTGCATTGTTGAATCTAAAAGGAGAAGTCATAGGTATTAATACTGTAAAATACGCATCAAGTGAAGTAGAAGGTATGGGGTATGCGATTCCAATATCTAGGGCAGTTCCAATTATCGATGAGCTTATGAACCGTGAAGTATTAAAGGATGATGAAAAAGGTTATCTTGGAATATATATCGAAGATATTACCCAAGAATTTGCAGATGCATATGGATGGCCAATTGGAGTTTATGTTAAGTCAAACATCCCGGGTGGAAGTGCTGAAAAAGCAGGAATTTTTTCAGGAGATATTATTACAGCAGTCAACGGTTCAGAAATCACAACAAGAGCACAACTTCAGGAAAGGATAACGTCTTACCGGGTTGGTACAGAAATTAAGTTGACCATTATGAGAAGTATAAATGGAGAATTTCAGGAAAAAGAAATTACAGTGGTTCTTGGTCAGAATCCAGAATTAGATAAGCAATAGAAATTTGCTGTAAACATTGAAAATGAAGTGGGGTTGACACATAATGAATGTTATTGCGTCAACCCTACTTTTGATTGCTGAAACCCAAATGATTTAATAAAAATTTAAAAATTAACCTATTGTATGCACGAAACAGGTAAGATATAATGAAAGCGGAATGAGGAATCGCAAGTTCACTTGTGCATTCCGATTGAAGCAACAAGATCATGAACACGCCTTTGTTCATGATAATCTATAAACTACCACATGAAAAAAATGTTTCTACATTACAGATAGATGGGAGAACTTATGAGTAACGAGAATAATGATAATAATGATGTAAAAGACATAAAGAATAACGATATATTTGATAAAGATGTAAAAAAAGACAAAGACGATTATGAAGCAATTTGTTATATTTGCAGAAGACCGGAAAGTAAAGTCGGTAAAATAATTCGTATTCCAAATAATATTTGCATTTGTTCTGATTGTATGCAGAAAACATTTGATACGATTAATACCAAAGGCTCACCCTATATGGATATGTTGGGAATCCCCCCGAATATGATAAATCTTGATGGCATTCAGAATGAGATTCCAAAGAGTCAAAAGATAAAAAAGAAAAAGCCCAAAGAAGAAACAGAAAGTGTAAGTATGAAAGATATACCTTCACCACATATTATTAAAGGACAGCTGGATGATTATGTCATTGGGCAGGAACATGCCAAAAAGGTTATTTCAGTAGCAGTATATAACCATTATAAGAGAGTTGCCACAAATACGATGGATGACATTGATATTGAGAAGTCAAATATTCTTATGGTTGGACCTACGGGTAGCGGTAAGACCTATTTAGTTAAGACATTGGCAAAATTATTACATGTTCCGCTGGCAATTACTGATGCAACGTCATTAACTGAGGCTGGATACATTGGAGATGATGTAGAAAGTGTAGTATCCAAACTTCTTGCGGCTGCTGATAATGATGTAGAGAAAGCAGAGCGTGGTATAATATTTATTGATGAAATCGATAAGATTGCAAAAAAACGGAATACAAACAATAGAGATGTAAGCGGCGAATCCGTGCAACAAGGATTGCTTAAACTTTTGGAAGGCAGCGAAATAGAGGTGCCCGTCGGAGCAACTAGCAAAAATGCCATGGTGCCTATGACCACCATTAATACAAAAAATATCCTCTTCATTTGTGGAGGGGCTTTTCCGGAAATTGAGACGATTATTAAAGCCAGATTAAACAAACAATCCTCAATTGGTTTTAGTGCTGATTTGAAGGATAAATACGACAAAGACCCGAATATTCTACAGAAGGTAACGGTAGAGGACTTGAGAGAATTCGGAATGATTCCAGAATTTATTGGAAGACTCCCCATTATATTCACTTTGGAAGGTTTGACTAGAGATATGCTAGTTAAGGTGTTGAAAGAACCTAAGAATGCTATTTTGAAACAATATCAGAAGCTGCTTAATTTGGATGAGGTGCTTTTGGAATTTGAAGAGGAAGCATTGTCTGCAATTGCTGAAAAGGCATTGGAAAAAAAGACGGGAGCTAGAGCCTTACGGGCCATCATTGAAGAATTTATGTTAGACATAATGTATGAAATTCCAAAAGACGACAATATTGGAAAGGTCGTAATAACAAAGGAATATATAGAAAGCAAAGGGGCTCCGCTGATTGAAATGAGAGGAACAAGCTATCAGAATTCTACAATACCGTTGATTGATAATAAGAGTTAAAGCTTGTACTTAAAACAGGAGGAGTAATTTATGGATAACAGGTATTTACCTGAAATTGACGGAAACTTAAGAAAACATATGATTCGTGTACCACAGGTAATTGAACAGGTAAGCGGTATCCGGATTTTTGGAAAATTAATCAAATCCATCGTTTTTACTACAGACGTAGCAATCATCCGTAATTGTAACGCAAGTGCGGTAATTGCAGTATATCCATTTACTCCGCAGCCTATCATAACACATTCCATCATAAATTGTTCCGATGTACCAGTCTTTTGTGGAGTAGGAGGAGGAACAACAACTGGAAAAAGGGTAACAAATCTTGCCGAAGATGCAGAATTTCAAGGTGCTGTAGGAGTAGTATTGAATGCACCAACACCAAATGAAACGATTCAATACTTAAGACAAAGAATTGATATACCCATAGTAATAACAGTAGTTTCAGATAAAACGGATATTGAGCAAAGATTGGCCGCCGGAGCTGATATCTTAAATGTATCCGGTGCTGCATGTACCGTCGATATCGTAACCAAGATAAGGAAGTTGCATCCAAAGGTGCCTATCATTGCTACTGGAGGTCCTACAGACAAAAGTATATTGCAAACCATTGAAGCTGGAGCAAATGCCATTACATTTACTCCACCGTCAACTGGAGAAATATTTAAAGATATGATGAATAAGTATCGTTCTGATGATTTTATCATTTAATAGTAAGCTGAAAAACGGAGGATGATATGTTTTTTAAGAAAACGGCGAAAGAGAATAATCAGCTAAATGTCGTATCTAAAAAGTCCAAAAAGGAGCAGCATTCCAGTGAGCAAATAAAAGCACAAGAAGAACAAGAATATGAAATTGTAGAAAAGGAAATTCTGCCTGAAGCTATGATTTGCCCTGATTGTGGTGGTATTACCTTGGTTGGACTGGACTTTTGCGACAAATGCGGAGGAGAATTAATTAATCGGGATATTTGATAGTATCAATTGGAAATGTTGATGTTTCTTGAGTTTCCGCAAATTGCAATTGAAAAACAGGAAAGTCTTACCAAAGTGCCAATCTGCCGTTTTTCGAATTGTATAAGTGTGGCAGTACATTGATTAGAGGCACTTTAATAAGCCCCGCTTGAA
>JAEZVF010000025.1 GCA_023443225.1 Bacillota bacterium | reverse complement strand
ACCTCCTAAAGAGGCACCACCATAAACATCATAACTTTTTGAAAGAGTAATTTCCACGTTTACTTTTGAAATAGTTATTTCCACATCAAGTAGAAAGAGGGGTGGAATTTAATTTTTCAATTCTCGATACTTTAGGAGGTTTTTATATATGTAAAATAATTGTTGACATAGATGGATATAAGTGGTATTATTCATCTATACAATTCATACAATATCTATATGAATTGTATATAATGAAAAAGGAGATTAATATGAAGGGAACAAGATTATTAGCTTTATTATTAGTATTTTTAGTCGTAGTTACAGGTTTTACAGCGTGTGGAAAAAAAGAGTCAGAAGTTAACAGCGATAAAGGAACTAGATCAATCAGAACAGCTGACAATAATTCCGAAGTACTTTCAGCACCTACTAATGTCAAGGAAGTAGATAGTAATCAAGAACTTTTTGACAGTTATGTATATTCTGTTGATAAGTTAAAAGCAGATTATGATAGCGTTATTGTTTTAGATGCTCGTGCTCAGGAAGAGTATGATAAAGGACATTTACCAAATGCAGTACGTGCTACGTGGCAGGAATGGTCTAATGTTGAGGTTCCTCAGGATAGTGGAGAATGGGCACATATTAAATCTTATGATGAGTTATCCCGAATTTTTGGTGCTTTAGGTATCGATGGTACTAAGCCAGTTGTTATATACACAGATACACAGGCTGGATGGGGAGAAGAAGGTCGACAGTTATGGACATTCCGGGTATTCGGCTTAACAAATACATATATCTTAAATGGTGGTATTAAAGCATGGAAAGATGCTGGCGGAGACATTTCTAAAGAAGCAACTAACATTACACCAGTAACTGGTCCTATAGCAAATCCGGATGAGAGTTTAATTGTTGAAACGGATTATTTTGCTGCAAATTTAGACAAGATTAATATCTTAGATACAAGAGAGGATGCAGAGTATGCTGGTACAAAGAATTATGGAGAAAAGACCAATGGACGTATCCCGAATTCAAAGCATATCTGGTTTAAAGATTTCTATAATGCAGATGGTACACTTTTGACTCCGGCACAGATTAGAGCAAGAGTAGAGGCACTTGGATATGAGACTGATGATGAAGTGATATTATACTGCACCGGTGGTATTCGTTCTGGATTTACAACTATTATTCTTCGGGCAGCTGGCTATACAAAATCTCGAAATTATAATGTTAGCTTTAGTGGTTGGGCTGGAACTGATCAAAAAATTGATTCTAAAGTATTAACAGAGTTAGAATTATATTAATTACAAAAGTCGGAGGTAATCATTGATGAATAAGAAAGGGTTAATAACAATTTTACGATTTGGCATATCAGTAATTTTACTTATTCTTGTAATTAAGCTGGCCGATTTGAAGAAAATTGTAGAGGTACTTAAAGACTTTAGACAGATTTGGTTACTTCCGATTTTTCTTTTAATCTTCCTATCAGTTCTTATTAGTGCAGTAAAATGGAACACATTAATGAAAGCACAAGGAGTCGCTATAAGATTATTAACAGTATTTCAGTACTATAATTGTGGGCTTTTTTTCAATAATTTTCTACCATCGAGCATTGGCGGAGATGGGATTAGAATCTTCCTAGCAGGTAAGAAAACGGACAATTATTCTGCAGCTGCATCTTCGGTTGTTATGGAAAGAACAATAGCTACTGTATCGTTGGCTTTTTTGGGACTAGTGAGTTCTATATTTGCTAATAACCCGTCAAAAATAGCGATTAATCTTATGGCAATTTTATTCTTCATTGGCATTGGATTAGCATTTGTGCTTATCTCGGGATGGGTTCCTAAAAAACTAAGGAACCATAATGGGAAAATAGGAAAAGCATGGTTTAAATTTGCAGATTCAGCAAAAGAATTACAAAAGCATAAAAAACAATTATTGATTTGCTTTATTCAATCAGTACTCTTTCAAATAGTAGTTGCATTTGTAATTGGAGCCATCGTAAAAGGGCTTGATCAGCCGGAATTAAATCTTCCCGATTTATTCTTGATTACTAGCGCATCATCTGTACTGGCTATGGTTCCATTAGGATTGAATGGTTATGGTATGAGAGAGGGAGCATATATATATTTACTAAAACCGTTTGGCTATTCCTCTTCACAGGCGGTTACAGTCTCTATTCTATTTGCTTTTTTTGTAACCATATATAGTTTGCTTGGTGGAATTAACTGGCTGGTTATTGGTAAGAAAAAAATAATCTTCAGGAGAGGTATGAGAATTTATGAATAAAAAACAGAAAATTATACTTATGATTTTGTTTCCACTTATTATCATAGCATTATTGATAATACCGGAGAGTAGAGCAGTTTTATCTAAATTTGCAAAGATATTATCAAACACTGATACCAAACCGGTAGTTGAGTATATTCGATCATTTGGTTCTCTTTCAATTGTAATATCATTTATCCTTATGGTGTTTCAATCTTTAGCTGCACCATTTCCGGCATTTTTAATTACTTTTGCAAATGCAGCGGTTTTCGGATGGGTTGGAGGAGCAGCATTATCATGGATCAGTTCAATGGTAGGGGCAGCCGCATGCTTTGGTATAGCAAAATTATATGGTCGTGATGCAGTATCAAGATTAACAGGTAAGACTGCTTTGTCTTCAGTGGATAATTTTTTTGAGAAATTTGGTGCTAAATCAATTATAATTGCAAGATTATTACCGTTTATGCCATTTGATATTGTAAGTTATGCAGCTGGATTGACATCAATGAAGTTTTGGCCATTTTTTTTGGCTACGGGCATAGGCCAGCTACCAGCTACAATTATTTATTCTTATGCAGGGAAGATGTTAGGTGGTGGCGCAAAGACATTTGTAACAGGTCTATTTATAGTTTTTGCTTTGTTTGGTCTGACATCCATAATCCGCTCTATATATAATCAAAAAGCCGGTAAATTAAAAAAAACGGATGTGGGAATATAAATTTATATACAGCTAGGTCTTGTAAAAGGGGTGATGGGATGAATAATTCTTTAATTCGAAACGAAACATTTGTAGAAAATTTAAAACAACACGAAGTGGGACTTAAGAGAAATAAAATTAAAACATTACAGCTTAATATTACAAGGAAATGTAACCAGGTATGTACTCATTGTCATGTAAATGCAGGACCTTCTCAATCGGAGGAGATGTCAATAGATGTTATTAATCGAATCCTTCATTTACTTGACAAGGATAATGATATTATAACAGTTGATATAACAGGCGGGGCTCCGGAATTAAATTCTAATTTTAGATACTTGATTCAAGAATTGAAAAAAAGAAATAAAAATATTATTGATCGTAGTAATTTAACAGTACTTCTAGAAGCAGGGCAGGAAGATACAGCGGAATTTTTAGCTCGCAATAATGTTGCTATAATTGCTTCTTTACCATGTTATATGGAAGAAAACGTGGATTCTCAAAGAGGCAATTCTGTCTACAAAAAAAGTATCAAGGTTTTAAAACAATTGAATAGTTTGGGTTACGGGAAATCAGGAAGTGGTTTAATCTTAAATTTAGTATATAATCCTTTAGGGGCATTTTTACCGGGAAATCAAGCAGAACTAGAAACGGACTATAAACGAGTGTTATTTATAGAGCATGGTATTATATTCAATCATCTATTGACGATTACCAATATGCCAATTAATCGGTATTCAGAGGTTTTAAAAGAAAAAGGTGGTTACGAGGAATATTGTAACTTACTGGCGTCTAATTTTAATCCAATGGTAGCAGAAGCAATTATGTGCAAGTCGCAAGTCTCAGTAGGATGGAATGGTGTATTGTATGACTGTGACTTTAATCAGGCACTTGGAAATCCGATTTTATCAGATAATAATACAATCTTGGACATTGATAGGTTTTCTGAAGTGAGCAGGACGATATATTATAATGCGCATTGTTATGGTTGCACAGCAGGATGTGGGAGCTCCTGTCAGGGAAGCTTAAGTTAGCTCTTTATATAAAAATATTAGGATGGAGTTGTACGTATGAATATAGCAGAGGATTTGACCAAGTTAATAGGAAATACCCCATTGGTAAAGATAAGTAAGATAAATCCTACAGAGGCAGAGATTGTTGCAAAGCTAGAAATGTATAATCCACTCTCCAGTGTGAAAGACCGAGTGGGATTTTCAATGATAGATGCGGCTGAAAAAGCCGGGCTTATTAAACCGGGAGACACTTTGATAGAGCCTACCAGTGGAAATACGGGTATTGGTTTAGCGTTTGTTAGTGCCATTAAGGGATATAAGCTGATTTTAACCATGCCTGAAACAATGAGTATTGAACGTAGAAAGATCCTTCATGTTTTAGGTGCAGAGGTTGTGTTAACAGAAGCCTATGATGGTATGGATGGAGCAGTGAAGAAAGCACAGGAACTGGCTAAATCAATACCAAACTCGTTCATCCCACAGCAGTTTGCCAATATAAACAATCCGGAGATACATAGGCGGACAACAGCAGAAGAAATCTGGAGAGATACGGATGGAAAGATTGATGCATTTGTGGCGGGTGTTGGAACCGGTGGAACCTTAACCGGAGTGGGACAGATATTAAAGCAGAGAAACCCTAATATTAAAATTATTGCTGTTGAGCCATTTAAATCAGCTGTATTATCTGGTGGTATCGCGGCACCTCACAAATTACAGGGAATTGGAGCAGGATTTATACCCCCTGTGCTAGATAGAGATATTATAGATGAAGTCATAACGGTAAAAGATGAAGATGCAGGAGAAGCAGCAAGAGAATTATCTAAGAAAGAAGGAATTCTGGTAGGAATTTCGTCGGCGGCTGCTTTGTGGGCGGCTCTTCAAGTTGCGAAACGTCCAGAGAACAAAGGAAAGAGAATCGTAACGGTATTTCCTGACTCGGGAGAACGATATTTAAGTACATGGTTGTTTGATGATTTCGATAGTGCAAAAAACAATCTGAAACTAGGGGAAGAAATTTTAGAAGAAAATCTAGAACTTTCACCGGCAGTAGCATTATCTCTTCGATATTTCCGAAATGGACTTTATTGTAGCGAGGCAATCTTAAAAGCGTTTAATGAAGTATATCAGCTTGGACTTCCAGATAATTTTTATAAAATTGCAACCGGGTTTGGGTCTGGACTTGGTGAATCGGGATGTTCCTGTGGAGCAGTTACAAGTGGTGTTATGATTCTTGGGTTGATAGCAGGACGTAATAAGGCATATGAATCAGAACGTATGGTATATCTAGCGGTCAATGAATTACATAAACGGTTTAAAGAATCAAATAAAGCAATTTGTTGTAGAATATTGACAAAAAATGTTAAATGGAATTCAGCAGAACATAAAATTACCTGTGAAGAATATGTTTTGAGTGCGGCGAAGATAACGGATGATATTATTCAAAAGAATTTATATGAGTTTTTGCCACAGGGTGGAGGTAAAGCACTGCCAACGAAGAAAAATCCATTGGCTTTATTTCAGAGAATAAGTAATAAGTAAAGTGGGAAATGTAATGACAAATAAAATTAGCATTATCATTCCGGTAGCACAAGAAGAAAAATTGCATATCGAGTTACATAAACAGTTATTAGCAGTGCCAGGTGATTGGGAGATTCTGATTTGTTCCAGTCAGGAACCGGATCAATTGCAGTTATTTGATGGTAGATTCCGATGGATTAAAACCTATGGTGGTAGAGCGAATAGTTTGAACGAAGGAGCAAGACAGGCAACTGGTAATTATTTGTGGTTCTTGCATGCGGACTCTGTTCTTGTGGAGGGAACAGAGGATAAATTAGCTCAAACGGCTGATTTGAATAAAGAGGAATTATACTATTTTGATTTAAAATTCATTCGATTATCCAGGCATAATGTAAGACCAAAGGAAATCGGAGTTTTATTCCGATGTAGGTGTCTTGGGATTCCGTTTGGTGATCAGGGCTTTTTTTTGAAGAAAGATTTATTTGTCACTTTTGGGCCCTATTCTGTTGAGGCGGCTTATGGAGAAGATCATTTGTTTGTCAGAAAATTAAAGAGAATTAAAATTAAGATTACTCCGATTGGCATGCAACTATTTACAAGTCCAAGAAAATATGAGGAAAACGGATGGGTTAAGACAACGATTCTTCACCAATACCTTTGGATAAAACAATCAATTCAAGACTGGTGGCAATGGAGGAATGAGAAAAATGAAAACAGTAATCGCAGTCTTTTGTAAAACACCGGGACTTTCTCCAATCAAGACCCGTCTGGCAGCAGAGATTGGTAAAGTATATGCAGAAGAGTTTTACTGGTTAAGTGTAACTGCAATATATGAGGTTTTGGGAGAAGTTAAAAAGCGACTAGGCAATCGTGTGGAGATATATTGGGCTTTAGCAGAACGAGAAGCGTTAGCACACTCGTTATGGGGCTCTTATGCAAGGATCTGGACGGGGGATGGGAGTCTTGGAGAAAGAATTTATTATGTATTTAAGCAATTGTTTGAAAAAAATGACCAGGTAATCATTATTGGGTCTGATAGTCCTCAAATTACTGCAGATTACTTGATTACAACCATTGAAAGATTACAGCAACCGGATTTGCATGGGGTGATAGGACCCTGTCATGATGGGGGTTTTGTCTTATTTGGAAGTAAGCATTTGATACAGAAATCTATCTGGACCAATGTAACATACAGCAGAAATGACACGTTGCAACAGTTGATAACCTTGTTGGATAAGTCAGAGTATCAGTATCACTTTAATTCCACACTTGGAGATGTGGATCAATATAATGATCTGGTTCTACTACAGAATGATTTTTTACAAATGGGTGCTAAAATTCAACCAAAACAGTTAAACTTATATCATTGGATAAGAACAATGCAAATTTTAATAACCGTTTGTTGACATTTACCACATATGCAGTATAATAAATATAAATTTTAAATACTTTACCAAGTGAAAGCAAAGAAGTTGGGAATGTTTAGAATAATCATACTGATAGTAAGGAGATTTTTAAATGGGACACAATTCTTATAACCCCTATGTAACAGCTCAAACTCAATTTGATAATGTAGCTAATCAAATCGATTTAGAATCATCTGTACGCGAATTATTGCGTCAGCCTAGCCGCGAATATCATTTTACAATTCCTGTAAAGATGGATGACGGTACTACAAAGGTATTTAATGCATATCGTATTCAACACAATGATGCACGAGGACCGGCAAAAGGTGGCATTCGTTTTCATCCTCAAGAAACAATTGATACCATCAGAGCGTTATCCATGTGGATGACATGGAAGTGTGCAGTAGTTGATATCCCACTGGGTGGAGGAAAAGGTGGTATAATCTGCGATCCTCATAACCTTTCCCTTAGTGAACAAGAAAAGCTTTGCCGTGGTTATGTAAGGCAAATGGCTAAGAATTTTGGACCTGTTTCTGATGTACCAGCTCCGGATGTTATGACAAATGGACAGCACATGCTTTGGATGATGGATGAATATGAAACAATTCATGGAGGTCATTATCCAGGTGCAATCACTGGAAAGCCAGTAGGCATGGGAGGTTCTTTAGGACGTACAGAAGCTACAGGATATGGAGTTATTTATACATTAAGAGAAGCTTTAAAGGCTCTTAATATTGATATTGCTACTACTAGTGCAACTCTTCAAGGTTTTGGTAATGTTGCAGAATATGCAGCACGTCTGTACACACAAATGGGCGGCAAGATTATCGCTATATCTTGTTGGGATAATAAAGATAAAAAATCATATACATTCCGAAAGTTAGATGGACTTAATATCGATGAGATGGTGTCTATTAAAGATTCTTTTGGTACAATTAATAAGGATAAAGCAATAGAATTAGGCTGCGAGTTATTAGATGGTGATGAATGGATAGCGCAGGACGTAGACATAATCCTACCTTGTGCACTAGAAAATCAGCTTACCCCTACTTCCTTTGCAAAAGTGAGTAAACAGGTCAAAGTGATTTGTGAAGGAGCCAATGGTCCTACAACTCCAGACTGTGATGAGTTAATTAAAGAAAGAAACATCTATCTTGTTCCAGATTTCTTATGTAACGCTGGTGGTGTTACATGTAGCTATTTTGAGCAAGTTCAATGTAACATGAATTATTTTTGGTCAAGAGAAGAAGTTTTAGAAAAACTAGACTTCAAAATGACTTCTGCATTCCAAGCTGTTCATAAGTTATCACAAGACAGAGGATTATATATGCGAGATGCCGCTTATGTAATTGCAATCAATCGTGTAGCTGAAGCAGTTAAACTTAGAGGTTGGGTTTAAATAACATAACATTTCATATTTTAGACTATATCTTTTCTTTGATATAGTCTAAATTTTGATTGGGGGTTTCTTATATGAACCGATTTATAGACGTATCAAAAGATGTTTTAGTAGAACGCGCAAAAGAGTTAGAATGTCTTTATTTAATCGATGAGGCATTGGCAGGCATTACGGACTCAGATGCTCTGCTTAAGATTACAGAAATCATTCCAGTAGGATTTCGGAATTTGCATGCATGTACTGTGAATATTGTCTTGGATGGGCAGATTTTCTTAACGAAACCCACCCCAGAGAATGCAGATGTACTAGAAGCTAATATTATAGTAGCAAATGAACTTCGTGGTTCTATTAAAGTGATGTATCCCAAATATACATTTCCAGAAGGTCAACCTGTATTTCTGGATCAGGAAATCAAGTTGTTAAATACCATTGCAAAAAGAATAGCTGAAACAATTTATAGAAAGAGTCTTTTGGATACTAGAAATTATAGAAAAGATTGGGAAACTATTATAACTTTACTTCAAAAAACAGATCAAGATATGTTGATGTATGTCTGTGAGAAAATGCTTGCGTTACTAGCTAGAATGAATCCAAGTTTATTAATGGATATCTTTCATGAAATGAATTGGACCAAATACAAAGTAAATGGTGAGTTGAATTTCCCCCTTGAAACCTTGCCAGCTGTTGATGTAACTCGTCTAAGTCATCTGATGTTTGAATCGGCGTGTGCTTGTTTGGACGATGACCAGATATATGATTATATTAATCTCTGGATTTATCAGGGGAAGACATATGAGTTAATCAAAAAAGTGGACAAAAAAGACTCTGATGCAAAGAGTATTTCGAAAGCATTAAGTCAATACACGAAAGCGGTGAAAGATAACGAAATGTCCAGTGCAGCTACTAAAAGATGGCTGACGGTGGAATTAATACGCCGCTTTTTGTCTGATAATCCAAAAGTGATAACAAATGCACATAGATATATTACGATTGATGCTTTCTGTAATCTCCTTGATCACTTTGTATGTTCACCGAAAAGCATCGGAAAAATTGGTGGTAAAGGTACCGGGTTTTTTATTGCAAATCAGATCATTGAATCACATTTTGCTAAAAATAAAGAGTTCGAAAATATAAGATTTCCCAAGACATGGTATATCTCATCTGATGAATTATTAAACTTAATCGAAAATAATGGACTGGATGAATTAAACGAGCTTAAGTATCAGGATATATTAGAAATTCGTGCAAGCTACCCTCGAATCATACAAATGCTAAAGAACTCAAAGTTTTCTCAATACGTTTATAATGAGCTTGGGCAAATACTGGATTACTGTGAGGATAAACCCCTTATCGTTAGATCTTCGAGTCTGCTGGAAGATCAGATTGATTCCTCTTTTTCCGGAAAATATAAAAGCTTGTTTTTAACGAATACAGGGTCAAAGCAAGACAGACAGAAACAACTTGTGGAGGGAATTCTAGAAGTATATGCATCCATGTTTAATCCGGATTCGATCCAATATAGAAAGGAACGTAACTTATTAGATTGCTCGGAGCAAATGGGAATTATGATACAGGAAGTCGTTGGTACTAGAGTTGGGCCTTATTTTTTCCCACTTTATGCAGGAGTAGCCTTTAGTAACAATGAGCTTCGATGGTCTCCGCGAATTAAACGCGAGGACGGATTACTCAGAATGGTAATGGGGTTAGGAACTAGGGCTGTCGATCGAGTTGGAGAAGATTTCCCAATTCTAATTTCACCTGGTCAACCGGGGTTACGTGTAAATCAATCCGTCATGGAATTAAAAAAGTATTCTCCGCAGTTGATGGATGTAATAGATGTTGAAAATAATCAATTTCTAACTCTCCCAATAACGGAAGTGATGAAAGAATTTGGTCATCTTATACCTCATATTAATTATACAGCTTCTGTCTTAAAGAATGATGTTATCATGGGAATGAATAAGCTTACTGCTGATTATAAACAGGATGAGTTCATTATAACCTTTGATGGACTATTTAAAAATACGACCTTTAACAAGCAAGTTCTTTCTATATTAACTTTGTTAAAGAAACAATTAGGATATCCTGTTGATATTGAATTTGCATGTGATGGCGAACATTTTTATTTGCTTCAGTGTCGTCCCCAGAGCAGAAATCATGATAATGCACCTGTAGCCATTCCATCGGACATTCCTTTTCAAAGTACTGTCTTCACTGCAAATAAATACATTTCAAATGGTAAGGTTACCGGCATAAAAACAGTAGTTTACGTTGATCCAACCGAATACAGTAGATTGGAAAAGCAGGAAGACTTACTTAGTGTTGGAAGTGCAATTAGTGAAATCAACAGAATATTGCCAAGAAAGAGTTTTATTTTAATGGGGCCAGGTCGCTGGGGGAGCCGTGGAGATATAAAACTAGGGGTTCCAATCGCATATTCTGATATTAATAATACAGCAATGTTAATTGAAATTGCTAGTGAGAAGTCCAGATACCAACCTGAACTATCATTTGGGACCCACTTTTTCCAAGATCTTGTGGAAGAAAATATAAAGTATTTACCGCTTTATCCAGAGGAATCTCAAGTAATATTTAATAGCCCCTTTTTCTATAGTAGCAAAAATTCCTTGAGTCGTATATTACCAAGCTATTCCTATCTGGAAAATGTAATCAAGGTGATACAAATCGAAGAGAACTTCTTCGGAAAAGAGCTATTTGTCTTAATGAATGCAGATTTAGAAAAAGCAATAGCCTACCTTGATTCTTCATCAAAAGAAGGCTCGAATCTACATTCTAATGATAATTCGGCCAAAATGGAATTTGATAAGGACGGCGATGAAAAAGAGGATCAGGAATGGAAATGGCGTCATTTTATGTCGGAGCAGATTGCGAAACAAATAGATATGGAAGCCTGCGGTGTAAAGGGCATCTATCTATTTGGTAGTACAAATAATGGTACGGCAAAGCTGAATAGTGATATCGATTTGCTTATACACTTTGATGGAACAGAGGTTCAAAAACAGAAACTTGATAATTGGCTGAAAGGATGGAGCTTGGCATTATCTGAAATTAATTTTTTAAAAACAGGTTATAAATCCAATGGGCTTTTGGATGTTCACTATATTACAGACCAAGACATTTTGGACAAAACTTCTTATGCTATAAAAATTAATTCAATCTATGATCCTGCCTATCCACTTCGTTTACGTATGAATTGACTTTACCAATATTTATATATATAATATAGATGTATTTAATCAGAAGTAATGAATCATTAAGGGGATTTCATAAGTGAATTCGGCCCTGCCCATTCGTGGTGGGGTTGTTTTTTTATTTGAACATAGTGAAAGGATATTTATTGATATGAAAGACAAACTATTAAACCATAAATTACTACGGACCCTTACCACGCTCCGTGGCAATCCTCGTGCCTGTGTGTATACGGAACCCATGTGGGGACTTTCCATGAATCTGTGTTTGCCTTATGCAACCGTTTATATGCTAACTTTCGGTATAAGCGATATACAGGTTGGAATCATAACTTCCATCTATATGTTTTCACAGATGATTTTTGCTTTTTTATCCGGTGCTATCATTGATAAAATGGGACGGAGAAAGAGTACTATGATTTTTGATTTTCTAGCCTGGAGCCTCCCATGCCTCATATGGGCATTCAGCCAGGGGTTTTGGTTCTTTGTGATAGCTGCACTGCTTAATGGTATGATGAAGGTAACCACAGTATCTTGGGATTGCCTACTGGTAGAGGATGCCCCAAAGGATAAAATTACTCATATTTATTCCTGGGTTATGATTTGCGGGAATCTCTCCGCTCTCTTTGCCCCCATATCCTCAATCTTAGTAGCGAAGCTAACACTGGTGCCGGCGATACGAATTCTTTATATTAATGCTTTTATAATAATGACAATAAAGCTAATACTCCTTTATAAGCTATCAACAGAAACCGCTGTCGGCAAAATCAGGCGTGAGGCAACCCGCAATTTATCATGGGGTGAAATGTTATCTGGTTATAAAAGTGCATTAAACAAGATCCTAGCCTCCCGAGGTACAAAGTTTGCTATCATTATAAGTATATTAGTAGAGATAGTAGCTATGCTTGGAATGACCTTTTGGCAGATTATTGCTTCTCGTCGTATCGGTGTTCCGGATACATTATTGCCTATCTTCCCTATGGCGAAAAGCGTACTTTCTATTATACTGTTCTTCACATTATTCACCCATATTAAGCAGACAAAGTTAAAATGGCCGCTATATGCTGGGTTCCTCAGTGCCATAGTGAGTTGCTTGTTATTGATCTCAATAACAAAAACCGGTGTGTGGGGATATGTAATATTATCTATTTCTTTAGTGTTTGAAGCGATGGGTGGAGCAGTACTAAGTACACTTAGAGAATCCTTGGTTGCGATCCATGTGGATCCTGACGAGCGTTCGGGAATTATGGCATTACTTCAGACGACGGTAATGCTGGTGAGCGTACCTTTTGGATATATAGGCGGGCTACTTAGTGATATCTCAAGAACATTGCCTTTTGTCCTAAGTATTGGACTGTTACTGTTAGGTATGGTGGCAACGTCCTTGTTTTATCGTACTTCATCCAGTACATAAAATTCAGTAAACAGGGGAGTGATGGGTTGTATTTTAGAGTTTCGTGGGGTCACTGATTAACGTTACCACTTTAAAGCCGTGTGCATGGCCATCATTCATTGTAGTGGAAGATTCCAGATAATGAACATGAGTATTTTCGATAGGGATAGAAGTAGTAGTATTGCCATGAAATTCATGATAGTGTTCTCTGAAAAAATCTGTTGTAAATAAAACTTCATGGTAATGATCCATACCATAAGGAATTGCTTCACCAGTTACTGTAGCAAATCGATGGCTATGAGGATCTTCCTGCAACTCTCCTATTTGGACACTCCCTAAAATCTCGTGTACATGAGACTGCTGTTGTAGATTCGAATTATCCATAAAATTCACTTGTATGATGTATTTGTTATCAAATACATCAATACTCTCCTTTCCATTTCAACTTTGTTATAATCAATAGTAACACTGTGGACTTTTTATAAAATTTTATAGCTTTGACTATTTAAAGGAGTGTATTGCCACAGTTTTATCTGAATCATTTATAGTTGGATAAGTCTTTGAACTTTCATGTCACGCAAGTCTATGATGATAAAACTAGGTGGACAAACACAGTGATTATATACTAAGGAGTTGATTTAATGATTTACGTTGGCATTGA
>JAEZVF010000089.1 GCA_023443225.1 Bacillota bacterium | reverse complement strand
CCTATCAACTATATTTAATTTTCAAAAAGCACCATAATGATGCTTTATTTGCTATACCCTTTTTTAGTCAAAAATAATTCTAAGAACTTTCTATTTTACTATTGACTTTTCATAGTTGGTCTCCTTTTCTCTTTTTACCTATAGACATGTTGTTCTGTTTATATATAGTATCTACCTACAATACAATCCGTTGCTGCTCCACCAAAAAGAACTCGTCTTCCCAGAATACTCCCGGATGTATTCGATGGGATATCTGCATACAGCTTTACTGTATTATACGCCATGCGGGCACCTCCTTGTTCAATGGTAATTGGTTTACCATCCCACAAATCATTTTTCAACAGATAATATCCAAAAGCACTATTACCAGAGCCTGTTGCTGGATCTTCCAGATAGCCATACTTTGGTGCAAATACTCTTGTATGAGCATAATATCCTTCTCCCCCCACATCCCAAGAATATACTAATATGATATCAATACCTTGCTTCAGGCAAAATTCTTCTAACATAGTTCTGTTCGGATAGATGTTTACTTCATCTGAAAATGTTTTAATTGGGACAATTAAGGTCTTTAATCCGGCATCAATCAGCTCTATTGGATAGGCATCGGCTATCCTCTCCATCGAAAGCTCAAGGTATTTTGAAATTTCCTTGATACTACTATTATTTTCATAATAAATGGGTTCCGGAGCTGTTATGTATATGGTATCTTCATCGAGAATTCTGTTGTAAATTGTAATTTGTCCCTTTTTATTAGTCAGTACCGAAATTTCGGCCTTTTTTATCAGATCTTCTGACTCCTTAATCAGACTGTACATACAGGCAATAGTACCATGCCCGCAAAAATCCACTTCACATTCCGATGAATAAAATGTTATATGCAGATTGTTATCCTTTAGCACACGGCAATATACTACCTCAGATACAAAACCCTGATGTTGTTTTGCTATTTCCTGCATGACTTCTGTAGACAATTCATCATTTTGATTTAAATAAATACATGCAGCCGGATTACCCAAAGAATACTGGTTTGTAAAAGCATTGATTTTCTTATACTTATATTCTCTCATTTTATGGCCCCCTTTTCATTTTTCTAATTGTAACATTGTAATTAAATGGTTTCAAGGTTAATGTTCTAGACAAGGCGATTTCGCTACGAAATATCTATAACTTTGTGAAATTTGTAAAATCTTCATGAAATAAAAATTAAATCGATTGACATTTGATTTAGCTAATGTATAATATTTCAATACTTAATAATTAAATAACTTCATATTATATAGTGAATAGAAATAAGGTTAATAAACATTGCCAGAAAGGAATGTACAAATGAAAGAAAAATTGATGTATTTTATGCAGGGAAGATATGGAATGGACCAAATGTCCAGGTTTACTACAGGTTTAGCACTATTTTTAATGGTTTTAACCTTATTTCTTCCAAACAATTTCATATATCTAATTGCAGTACTTTTATTGATTTACTCTTATTTTAGGATTTTTTCAAAGAATCATACTAAGAGATATAAAGAAAATCAAAGGTTCATAAAGTATTATAATCCTTTTCATTTCTTTTTTAAAAATCAAATATCTCAACTAAAGCAACGAAAGACACATCATATTTATACCTGTTCTTCCTGTAAGCAAAAGATCCGAATTCCTAGAGGCAAAGGTAAGATACAGATTCGATGTCCAAAATGCAGTTATGAATTTATAAAGCGAAGTTAAGTTAGGGCCTGCAAAAAGCCAGCGGTGGTTTATCCGCTGGCTTTCTATAAGGAAACTGAAAAAAAGAGTATAAACAAAAACATATGTATCTTGTTTATTGTTATCTTGTTCGTCGTTATCTTATCCCTATTTCTGTATCCGATTCTGTTAAAGCACTATGCTCTTTAATGTAATCTACGATATCTTCAAACTGTGTAAAAGCTAATCCTACATAGCTGTCTGCAGCACCGTAATAGATTGCAATTCTACCGCTTTCTGAATCGTGAATGGTAGCGCATGGGAAAACTACATTAGGAACAAATCCTCTTTCCTCATACCATTCTTCCGGAGTTAACAAAAAGTTCTCACATCTGTATTTAACAATTGATGGATTGTCGATGTCTAAGATAGCTCCGCCAATACTGTATACGAAACCATTACAAGTACCGCTTACACCATGATAGAACATCAACCATCCCTCTGAAGTTTCAATTGGAGCAGCACCACCGCCGATCTTAACGGATTCCCACCATGCATGACCTTTTCCCATTACATGTCTATGTTTGCCCCAATATACAAGATCTGGACTTTCACTGATAAAGATATCACCGAAAGGTGTATGTCCACTATCACTTGGTCGACTTAGTAATACATAATTGCCGTTAATTTTTCTTGGGAATAACACAGCATTTCTATTGTATGGAATAAAAGGATTTTCTAATCTGACAAATTTCTTGAAATCTACTGTCTTAGCCATACCAATTGCTGCACCGTAAAAATCCTGACACCAGATAATATAGTAAGTATCTTCAACTTTTACCAATCTTGGGTCGTAGGCATATTTTGGCATAAAAGGATTCCCATTCTCGTCTTCAAAAGGAATTCTTTCTTTTTCAATATCCCAATGAATTGCATCTTTACTTCTTCCCATATAGATATAAGGAATACCGTTTGTTTGTTCTCCACGGAATACACCAATGAACTCATCGCCGTAAGGCATAACCGCACTATTAAAGATTCTGGCAACACCCTCTACTGGGTTTCTCCCGATAATTGGGTTTTCTGTGTATCTCCAGATAGGTGCACCCACGATACCTGCTGGTTTTTCCTGCCATGGGACATTTTTCACCACTGGACTTATCATTTTAATTTTGTTCATAAATTTTCTTTCCCTTCTATCAATAAATTACTTGTTTTTTATTTAATTACTTATTTTTTACCTTTATGGTCAACTACCTTCTTGGTGATTAAATAAGCAAACTCCTCGTCTTCGTCTAAATTCCCTATAAGTTTACGATAATATAAGGTTTGAATAAAAATAACTACTTCAATTGCAAACAAGAAAAATGTACCTGTTAGAAACAATATGATTAACATAGCAATTGAAAAATAGAAACCACATATAACCATAATGGCAAAAATGGGAATAAGAAATTGTGGTTTTAACAGCATACAAAAAAACGAATCCATTAGATTAACTTTATTGTTAATAAACGCAAAGTATCCTGCAATATAAAACATGAAAACCAATAAAAACGATACAAAAGTCAAGCATACAACAGCATAGATTGTATTGTTTGTTCCTGCAGCGATAATCATTCCAGCAACATTCAGTATCATTATTAAATTAACAGGGAAAAACTTAAGTAACAACATTGCAGTTTTTAAATATATAAAGTAAGTTTTTATAATACTGTCATTTACATTCAGCTTTTTATACAAAGCATCTTTTCCGATTAAGAAAACAGCTCCAATTGCAGGCAACATCAACAGGGTACCGGTAATGATGATGGTCCCCATACAAAGTATACTTGTAAAAAACACGATATGAATTGCGGATAATATCTTGTAAAACAACGTACTTTTTGTCATGATTTAATAGCTCCCGCTAAACCATAGAAAATGTATTTCTGTAACAATAAGTAAGCAATTCCAATTGGAATAATACCCAGCAGAATCGCGGCTGCAACAATTTCGAACGGCGTTGCCATACTTCCGAAGAATTTATATAAAGCAACCGTAAATGTCTGCACATTCTTACTTAAGTAAAGGTTTGGAATAAAGAAATCATTGTAATAACCAATACCGTTTAAGATAAGAAGAGTGGTACATGCTGGTTTTAATAATGGCAGGATAATACAACGATAAATTGTAAAATAGCTTGCACCATCAATTAATGCCGATTCATCTAATTCTTTCGAAATGGATGCTAATAAGTTAAACATTATATAAATACCTACAATTCCCACTCCAGAATAAAGGATAATTACACTTGGTAATTTATTTACTAAGTTCATTTTATATATAATTTTAAATACGACAGTCTGAGTTGTAACAACCGGTATAAACATGGTTAATGTGAATAGCGCCATTACAACTTTCTTACCAAAGAAATTAAAACGGTGCAATACATAGGATACCATAGTCGTAAACATGATTTGTATTGTCAGAGAAATCCCTAACACAAGTCCTGTGTTCAGCAGCGCCCGACCTAATTTACCTACACGAATTGCATACTTAAAATTATATAGGTTAAACCAGTTCTTAGGAGGTGTCAGCACTGGTGTTGCCGAATATTCAGCACCAGTTTTAAATGCCATATACACTACAGGTACAATAGGTACGATAACAAAAACACAAGATGCAATCAGAAAGAGATAACGTAACACACGATATAATTTACCTTCTTTTATCATAATTAATAATTATCTCCTTTCTTAGACAATATATTCTGTAAACCTACTGCAATTAATACAATAAAGAATACTAAGATGGAGAGCGCTGCAGCAAACCCTACACGGTTATCCGAAAACGCACTCTGTTGGATTTGAATAACAGGAGTTACGGTACCGTTTGAACCATTCATCATAATATATGGAATTTCATATACCTGAATGGAACCAGATACACTTAATAAGACATTGATAAATAATACATTTCGAATCTGCGGAATTGAAATATAAAGTATTTCCTTAATCTTTGTACATCCATCAACCGCTGCGGCCTCATAAAGTTCAGAGGGAATCGTCTGCAATGCACCAAAAAACATGATGAAGTTCATACCATAGTATCGCCAGATACTAATAGATGCAATAGCAGGATTTACAATCTTAAGATTTTGTAACCATTGCTGTTTTAAACTATTTAACCCAAAGGTTTCTAATATTAAGTTTAACGTACCTGAATTATTAAAAAATATAATAAAAATTGTTGAAACAATTACACCATTTAACAAGTAAGGAATAATTAAAATACCTTTAAATAAATTCAAGCCACGGAATTTTCCATTTACAAAAACTGCTAATACAAATGCAAATACTAATTGTGGAATAGCTACAATCATATACCAAAGGCAATTCTTAAAAATCATGATATATTGTGGATCAGTTAATAATCTTTTATAATTCTTTAATCCTATCCATTTAGGTATACCTACACCCTTATAATTAGTAAAACTCAAATAAACGTTACTTATAATTGGAATGTAGGAGAATACTAACAAGTGAATAACTGGTATTATTAAAAATGCAAAAATTATAATTCTGCTACTTTTTGTCTGTTTCATACTCCATCTCCTGCTCTTACTCAGCTATTTTAACAAAGTGCCCCTTCCTATAACAGAAGAGGCACAAGTCTATAAATTTACCAATCTACTGAATTATTGCCATTCAAGTCCAAGTTCTTCTTTGTACTCAGCATAAGCTTTGTTTTGAGCTTCCACTTGTTTGTCATATGCAGACCAATCGTCTGGTTTTGTTGTATCAAGAGCATCGAATAATAAACCTACATATTTGTAATCTGCCCATAAACCAGCTTCTGTTAATACATCCTGGTTAGCAACAGAGTTTGCATCATAAGGAGGTTGTAATAATGCAGTACATTCACCTGCAGAAACCATCTCATCAATAATAGAATACAATTCAGGTACTACCGGAGTAACACCTTTCTTATTTGCAATAAATCCACTGTCAGCGATAAACTGAGCATCATTAGAAACGTATTCTATAAACGCTCTAGCTGCTTCTTTATTTTCAGAGAATTTACAGATTGCCCAGTTATCAGCAGGTGCTGCTAATACATATCTTCCTGCACCAAAGTCAGGAGCTGGAGCAAATTTGATGCTAGCAGGATCTTTTCCTTCCGGAACACGTCCCTGAATCTGTGGAACTACCCAAGAACCAAATAACATCATTGCTGCTTTACCATAAGCAACGCTATCCATAGCTACTCCGAAATCTGTATATACTTCTTGTTCAAAATAACCATTTGCTTTCCATTGTGTATACATTTTAATCGTCTTACCAAATGGAGCTTCTGGACTAAAAGGATTTTCTGTCTTTAAGCACTCAGCAAATACGTTAGCATTACCAGCCACATATCCAGCAAAGTCCTGAACAGTTGCTAAAGGCCAGTTTTCAACTCTGTGCATGGAGATAGGGGTTACACCATTTGCTTTAATCGCATCACACATTTTGTTGAATTCTTCCAAAGTAGCAGGAATTTCATCATAACCAGCTGCTTTGATCACTTCTTCATTGTAAACAACAGCTTGGTTGTATGCTCTACCTGGCATAACACTATAGATAATACCATCTTTTGCAGGCATCGCATTAGCATAATCACCATATAATTCTCTACCTTCTTCTACTGTAAAATAAGGTTCAGAATATTGTGCCCATTCCTCAAGGCTCCAGTTAGGTGCTGTGAATACGTCAACGCTGGAATCTTCAACCTGGAATAAAGGTCTTAAATCATCTTCGTTTGTTATAACATTCAGATTAACATTGATACCTGTTTCTGCTGTAAAATCTTCAGCTAAATACTTTAAGTAAGCTGTATTCTCAACATCACGATAAGTGTTACCATCTGCATCTTTCTTTTCTTCACCCAGAACACGGTTTCCGCCATGTGTGTAAACATTGATGGTTGATCCTTTTAGTGCAGATAAATCTGTTTCTGCGGTTTCTGCTGTTTCTGCAGTTTCAGTTGCTTCTTTTGTTTCTGTTACTTCTTTTGTTTCTGTTACGTCAGTAGCTGTTTCTTTCTTTGTACCACATCCTGCTAGGGAAAAGGTAAGTACAACTGCTAAGCTAAGAGCGACTAATTTCTTTAATTTCATTAAACATTTCCTCCCTTTTTTTGATAAGTTACTCAAATAATAACTTAATTTAATTGTAAACTTAATTAAAAAATTAGTCATCACTAATAATTGCATTTTATATCTCATTCTTGCCTTTTTTATGCATTTTCTATGTTTTTTATGTTTAATCACCTTGAATTTGTGTATATTTATAATTAATGCTAATTATCAAACAAACTAATTTCTTTAAATTATTAGTCTTTACTAACACTTTTTTAACTAAATCAATTTTAGTTAGTTAATCATTTTAATCCATATTATAATATCACTATTTTTAGACATATGGCAGCTGCTTAACATTATAAAACATTTAGGTTGTAAAAACACAAATTCTATTATACCATAATTATAATAAACTGTTAAAACATCTAATTTAAATTAGTTAATTTTTAATTAAGGTAAGGAGTGAAATAAATGGATTTTCTTCAAGCATTTTTAAATGCAATCGTACCGAATAAAGTCCTTGCTAAAACATTTTCTATAGAGGATTACCTTCCATCAGCACTTTGGGTACCAAAGGACATATCAGAAAACTTACCTCATATACAAGCGTTTGGATATATCCAAACAGTCTATCCATACTATTACGAGATGTCAGACTTAGATTCTTATAGCCTTTTATATACCGTAAGTGGAAGTGGCACCCTGATTATTGGCGATTGTAGTTATACATTGGCACCCGGCACGATAGCATTGATTCACTGTAAGGAAACGCATCGAATTACAATACAGCAATCACCTTGGAATTATAAAGTGTTTTTTATGAATGGTAAACTGATCCCTTTTCTTTATCATTCGATCGTATCCGACTACCAGGGGTTGCATACTTTATCTCTAGGTTCCGACATTCCTAATCTTATTCAGAAGTTTTTTATTCATTTAGAAAAAAATCCAGAGAAATCATTTGTTTCTGCTAGGTTTATCATTGATATTTTGTCAGAGATTTTGATGGAAAAAGAGAGATTAAATGATGCTAATAATCCAATACCCGAATATTTAACTACGATTAAAAATAACTTTGATCAGTATTATCAGAACAATTTCACTCTCAATGCCTTAGAACAGGAATATCGCATCAGCAAATATCGTATCTGTAGAGAATTCTCGGAATACTTTGGTCTTTCTCCCATTCAGTATCTTAATCACAAGAGAATCTGCATTGCTAAAGAAGAATTGATACATACTGATAAAAGAGTTAATGAGATAGGACGAATGGTCGGAATTGAAAATACAAATCTTTTTATTCGATTATTTAAAAAGCAAACCGGCGTTACTCCCCTTGATTATAGAAAGCAGCCGCCGGCTAATAACTTATTTTAAAATGAATATTGTGTTATGGTGTCATAAGTACAATTTAGTCTTTTGAATGAATAGCGCTGTATATATATTCCTTTGTCTGCCTTACCCTCCTGCGGCATGTCCTTTGTAGAGCCTCAAAGATATGAAAAGCATCGCAGGTGCGCTGCTTTTCACTGAGTCTCTAGTCAGACATAAGCAGCCTTGTCGGCCGGTCGACGACAAACGAATATATATACATCGCTATTCAATAATTTAGTTATTGGGTACTTATGACACCCTTCATATTTTTTTTTAATACACTATCTTTATAAACAATATGCCCTTCTACAATTCGAATTCCCGTTTTGTAGATCTCACCATTTATTTTTTTAATTAGTACTTGAATGCTACTTCGTGCCATTTCTTTCACATTAACATCGTAAGTAGTAATTCCAATGTCACAACTACCAGGATAAATATAATTATCAAAGCCAACAACAGAGATATCTTCCGGTACTCTGTAGCCTATCGCCCGGAGGCTTTTAATAAGTGTATTGGCAGTCAAATCACAATTGCATACAAAGGCAGAAGGCATTACTTCAGGAAACTTGAATTTATATCCCTCAACATCACCAGTTTCCCATTCACGGTCATCGAGTACACAGCGATCTGTAACTTGTTTCCCATGTTCCATCATGGATTTATAATAACCCAAGTAGCGATCCGTGATACTATTGGTATATAACAACGTACCAACATAAATGATATCTTCATGACCCATATCAAACAAATAATTTGTCAGTAGATAAGTTCCATAAAATCCATCTGAAATAATCGCATCACAATTCGTAGATTTATCAAAGAAATCAAGACAAACCAAGGGAACATCTGCTTCCGTTCGCAATCTTTGAATATATCCATTGTTCGGGCGTCCTATTAAAATGACACCATCTACCTTTTTTTCTTTAATTAATTTAGGAGTTTCACAATTATTTTCATCTTCAACACTAATTACCTCGAGCATTGTAAAGCACTCTTTCTGTACGGCCTTAGTAGCAACTTCCTGGTACAACTGCCAGTAGAAAGATTCATATTTACCAAAATATTTTTCAGGAACTATAATCCCTATTGTGTAACTTTTCTGTTTTTTAGTTGCTTTTATTGCCGAAGGCTGTTTATACCCTAATTGATCCGCAAGATTTTTAATCTTCTCACGCATCTCTTCACTAACACCTTTTTGTTCTGACAGCGCTTTGGATACAGTCACTGTACTAACATTTAATGCCGCTGCAATATCAGCCATTTTAACCTTTTTCGCCATCTCTGTGCCCCTGTTTTTAAGTATTTTTTAAGTAATTTTACTTACATTTTAATTATATTGTAATGATAAAAAACTAATTTGTCAACTGGGATATCAGAAATGTAGTCCATTCGTATAGGCTTTAAGAATACAGACCGTTCGTTTTTATTACTTCTATATGTACAGTTGATTTCGAAATGCCAAACTGTTTCGCAGTTTGCCTCACGGTTGCATTATTATCAATTATGTAATTAGCAATTTCTACTGCCCGTTCTTCTATATAGCCTTTCAAAAGGATATCCCCCTATTATACTTGTTTCTATAGTGTATGCAAAAGACAGTTAAATTATATCAAGTTTGATTATAGATTCCAGTATTCAGCTACCTTTTTCCAAGCTGCATTTCTTTAATATCCATCTGCCCTTCTGGATTTTCTTAATGCGCTTCGTTTTTCGCCGCCTTCCCATTCTGCCTTTTCATTTTCGGTCTCAACTACTAATCTTGGTACCACTGTTGGATCACCATTCTTGTCTAATGCAACAAGAACCAAATATGCATGATTTATAAGTTTACGCATTCCAGAGAGACCTTCAACATAGGTATCTACCCGTACTTCCATTGAAGTTCTTCCCACATACGTAATGCGTCCGATTAATACAAGCGTATCATTTAAGTAAGCCCCTTCTTTAAATTGGAGATTATCAATTGCAGCTGTTATAACGTTACATTCCGAATGTCTTCTTCCAACCACGGCTGCAACAATGTCAATCCATTCGAGCAGTTTTCCACCAAATAATCTGTGTGAGCCATTAATGTGTTGAGGCATCAGTATCTGTATTGACTCTGTTAAAGAATCTTGAACGTGTTTTTCGGGAATCATAAGCATCTCCTCTCTTATTTCGAAATGGCATCAATACCACTTTCTGTATCACTTTTTATTTCAATAACCACCTTGTTTGGCAAACACACAAGGGATTCTCCATCAAAATGAATCCGTTTTTGACGAACACAAAGTTTATCCGGGCAACTAGCTTCTATAATATCTGCATATCCATCTTCAACAACCAGAATATTTACACCTTCGTTTACTCCCTTAATTTCTAAAGTTGTATCTTCCACTAAAGGCAATTCTTTATATACCTCTCCATTTATTTTAACAACTACAGTATCACCGTTTTTTTTAATAGCATTCATATAAATTATAATAAATACTGCAATCACCAGTACAGCTCCCGCCAATATTATATCATTCCGTTTCATACATTTCCATTTCTCCATTTCTCCAGTTTCTTCTCACTGTAACCTTATTCAAATATTTACAATCCTAGCTTATTATATCTTTCATTGCTTGGAATAGCAAATGTTTTATAAAGAAATAGGGCTGCTATAAGTCTTATTTAACCGACCTTATAACAGCCCCATATATTCATTTGTTATATTCTAATTATTCTGAAAATAATGGTGTTGACAAATATCTTTCACCGGTATCCGGCAAAATGATAACTATATTTTTCCCTTCATTTTCAGGACGTTTTGCAATCTGTATTGCTGCCCAAGTAGCCGCACCTGATGATATTCCAACTAATAGCCCTTCCTGTCTTGCTATTGATCTTCCGGTTTCAAAAGCATCCTCATTTTCTACCGTAATTATCTCATCGTAAATACCGGTATCAAGAACTTTAGGAACAAACCCAGCACCAATTCCCTGTATCTTATGAGGTCCTGGTGTACCCTTAGATAATACCGGAGAGGCAGTTGGCTCTACCGCTATTACTTTTATATTAGGATTTTTGCTTTTTAGATATGCACCAGCTCCAGTAATGGTTCCACCGGTTCCGATACCTGACACAAAAATATCTACTTTACCATCGGTATCCTCCCAGATCTCTGGACCAGTTGTATTTTTGTGAACCTCTGGATTTGCATCATTGTTGAATTGTGCTGGAACAAAGGAATTCGGAGTGTTCTCCGCCAATTCATTTGCTTTTGCAATAGCGCCGTTCATTCCCTTGGCTCCTTCGGTTAAAACAATCTCTGCTCCATAAGCTTTTAAAAGATTTCTCCTTTCAATGCTCATTGTCTCTGGCATGGTTAAAATAATACGGTATCCCCTTGCAGCAGCTACACTTGCCAAACCAATGCCTGTATTTCCACTTGTTGGTTCAATTATGGTAGCACCTGGCTTTATTAATCCTTTAGCTTCAGCATCATCTATCATTGCCTTTGCTATTCTGTCCTTTACACTTCCCGCCGGATTAAAATATTCCAGCTTTCCTATAAGATGTGCCTTTGTTTCATTGGCTTTCTCAAGATTCGTTAGCTCTAAAAGTGGTGTCTTTCCTATTAAGTCTGTAATACTCTGCGCAATCTTTCCCATATTCACATTCTCCTTTATTAAAATATAATTAACAGTTGATTTTATTTTATCCTTTAATATTAGCACTAATTGTTTATAGGTACAATTTAACACAGTATATTTTCTTTGTCAACTATTATTTTTATATTTCATATATGATTACTATGAATTAAAACGAATATTTGAAAAATAGTAGGAAATGAGCCTCTTTTAGGCAATATGAAATACATACAGGCTATCACCGTCAACTACTTGAAGCAGGTAATCTCCGATAATATCCATTTCGTCCTTTATATAATAGATAGGTTTCTGAACTTCATCTGAAACCTTTATAAGATCCTCAATGGAATTAAGCTCGTAAGTTTGATGATAATTATGATCTGTCTTGCTTTGTATTGCTATCATCCTGCTGCCATAATTCTTTATCATTCTTTTCGCATTCGCTTTCATTACGTCATATGCATTTGGTGGTTCTGTAGCAATACAAAGTATCATAATTCCGATGACACACAAGAACATCAATATAGCAAGTCCAAAAAGCAACAACCGATTTGGAGGGACCGGTATATAAACATGTTCAATGATTGCATCACTGATAGGTTCCAAATTATCCTTGCTTATATTAAAAACTTCTTCCTGTAGTGGTATCGTAACCGAAACAGCTACTGGAGTAATTAAGTCACCCTCTTCCATGTGAATCGTTAAATTTCCTTCTAAACTGACTACTACCTGGTTTGATAATTCCATTCCCGTAACTTCTCTTGCTTCTAACGCAAATGCATCGTATTCTTCTAAACCAAATTGAACCGTTACTTCTTCCAGAAAATGATGTTCCGTCGTAATTTTTTTCTTTTCCTCAAGCAAATCATAGTTTTTAGACCAGTTAACTACCGGTGCTTCTTCTTTTAGATTTTCATATCCTTGAACTTTAGCAGTAACTCTATATACAAATTCCGTTTCCGCCTCTCTGGATCCTTGAAATTCTGTGCTAAAATTAATTTCAATTGAGTCAAGTAACTTTTTTGAATAATTAAGATTTTCCTCTTGAACGGTTCCTTCGTAAACCGTATTTTCATGAATATGTACAAGATAATCTGCTTTGGGTTGACAGCTATATTCATAAACTACCTTTTCTTCACTTTTTACTTTATGTGCATTTGCCCCTTTATATATGCTAATACTCAGGAAGATTGCGGAAAAACTTAAGATAGTTATTATTCCCGCTTTGATTTTGGAATCTAATTTCAACTTCTTTCTTATGATAGCTTTCATACAGGCTCTCCTCTTAGAGACAGCAACAAGCAGGTAGAGTCCTGCTCAACCTGCTCATGGCTATTATATTATTTATTCTTATTGTGCGTCAGCAATGTTGTTTTCGTCTTTTCCACCTATAATTATTGGAGTTTTTCCTTCATTAAACTGATCCCAATAGAATTTTACAGTAACATTTGCTTCTTTTAATTGAGAATCTGCATCTACGTTATTACTACCATTCTTCAATAAGTTTTTAACACTACCAGTTGTATAAACACCTGTAGCATCAGGATCCATTGCAACTGCAAAGAATACATCCATTCTATTTGCATCCGGTGTTATATAAAGCAGATTGTTTTCTACTGTTTTGCTCAGATCTTTGTTTAATTTCTCCAAAGAAGATAAGCGTAAGAATTTTACACTACCAACAGTAAAGAAATCTTCATTGCTTATACCAGGAACATTTGCTAAAGATGCATATACATCAACAACCTTTGCATCATCTCTATTTCCGGATGTTGTGGAATATTCTCTTTGAACATAAAGAGCTACACCAAGCATTTTAGCTGTCTTTCCATTCTTTTCACCATCAACTTTTCCATATTCTGTTGTAATTTGACTAAGTTTTGCTGCAAGAGTACCGTCATTAACAACATCAGATCTAAATACTTCTGCATAACCAGGATACATATCTGATAAGTTTATTTTAATAGAATCAGAAGATGCTGTTCCGTTATAAGGAGTTGAATTTGGTCCAAGTGGAACTGGGCTTACTAGTGCTGCATTAGAAGTTGTTTTCGTATAACTAGGTGTAATACTCGTTGATACAGAATCATCTGTTTCTGTAACTACGGTTGCACCTGGTGCGATGTTTTTGCTAAAATTAGCAAGGCCATTTGCCCCTACACCATTGATGATACGCCATCCGTTTTCATCGCTATATTTTCCATAGAGAGATAAATCTGTAAACTTAACATCTAACCTACCTGTGGTAGCTGTGGTCTGGATATCCAGTTTCTTGGTCCAATAAGCATAACCAGTACCCATAAGTAACATTGATAATGCTAAAACCCCTGCAATAAAACGTCTTTTTTTCATTTCTTTTCTCCTTTAAAATTTATTAGAATTTGGTACGTTCTACCTTTTACTATTATAGATTGTAACTCCTGTGTTTTCATCTGCCGGGGGACCACTGTATACTACCTTTTGGTTTATTCACATACCTCTAAAGGAGTATATCCTAGAACTCGATATCTTCTTCAGGTTGTTTCTGCTCCCTACTCTTAATCCATAGAGTAGGAATACCTATCTTGGGAACCACCCTAACCAGGATTCCCCTCACTTCATTCGGTAATACTAACCTAACATCTTCTGCTGAATTATTATCTCCTTTGGTTTTAAATCTCAAATTACCGTAATCATCCTTGATAATCTCTATGATACGATGGGTAATTAAAATATCATCTCTAATAAACTGAATCACATCTCCTTCTTTTAGACTATAGATCTCTTCCTCCTTCATTGCCCGTTTTATAAGGATTACATCTCCCTCATGAATCATAGGTTTCATACTTCCTGTAGCGATTACAGAGGGGTATACCGGAAATACACCGATAACAAACCAAAGGAATGCCACTGACCCGGCAAGTGTAATAATCCAGCCTGCCAATCCTGCTAAGGTTTCTTTTGGAACCCACTTATACTGGTGTGCATTTTGATATTTGCTTGTAAACGCATAAGCTTCAATGATGGGAATTGATATACTGACAACGCCTTCTGTAATCCATTTTAAAGTTGGCAAAATTGGAAAAAATTGCTGAAATCCAAACAGGATTCCGGCATATGTAATCGCTGCCAATGCTCCACCGTATAATGCAAAGTAGGATAACATTATATTCTTAGCCAGTTCTGGTGCTATATATTGCGCAATATAGCTAACTATTTTCTCCGTGTCTTGGAGTGCAAAGATAGCGCGGTAATTTAAGCTGCTTGCTGTAAAAAGTACAGTTAAAAGCAGAAAAGCTTTGCTGTTTTTCTCTTTACAAAAGGTACACAAGCAATAACTTCGAATTAATTCTTTGGCTGCCAGCTCCGGACCGAATAATAGTAGATTCATACAGATTCCTGATAAGCTTAGATCATAAGGGCTTTTCCCAAATCCATCCATTAGAAACCCTGCTCCCAATCGGCACCCTAGCAAGATAGTTGCATACATGATTGCATCAAATAGAATGGAATCCTGCTTGTCTACTTTTCCTATCGCATGAACTCTTGGCAGAAAACACAATATTGCGCAACAAAGGATGCCCCAAAACAGGGGCATCACATAACTTTTAATCATGGTTTTTGATAGAATTACTGTAAAAGGTAAATAAGGTAATAAACTAATCAGAACTCCTACTGCAATTAGAATTATACTTATTAGTTTATACTTTTTATGAAGTCGGACCGTTTTCATATTCTATCTCCCTTACCATCTATTCCTTTGACACTTCTGCTCCAGACGATATTGGTGTATCAGAAGCTGTGTTTTCCGTTTCTATAACGTTTATACTCACATTATCCGATGTAGTACCATTAGTTTCTGAATTAATCGGAACTACTGAATCTTTTTCGCTGCTTTCAGATGGTTGTGTAATCGCATCTGTTTCTTGCAAGCTGTCTTCTATAGGATCCTGTTTTACTTCATTGTTTTGTATTATAGTTCCTTTCTCCGAACCCTTTCCTTCCCCTTGAATTTTTCCTATTTCATGTTCTCCTATATTTTGTTCTGGCAAAGAATTACTCTTTTTTATTTCTTCTTCCACTATTTCAATTGTGTCAATCTTCACAGAATCCGTATTACCTACGGAAGCACTTTCCGGTACTGGGGCACTCGTGGGGGTTGGCGTGGGAGACGGGATTGGAGTGGGAGTTGGGGTTGGCGTCGGGGTTGGCGTCGGGGTAATGTCATGATTGACAGTACAATGTAAAAGCATTGTAGCTTTCCCCTCTATTTGCATACGGTCCGTCCAGAAACCATAACCTACAGAAAGTGCAATAATTCCAATGCAGCAAACAAAGGAAACAACCAATAATTTCATGTTCTTCATTTGAATTTTCCTCTCTTATTCATAATATTTACTGCTAGATTGATCTATTGCAAGAGGTATGGAAAAATTGTAATTTGCCATAACCTCTAAATCACTGGATTCCAACTCATTATCAGCTATTTGGAGATTTATCTCATCAGAAAGATTTAAACTTGTCAAGTCAATTTCTGGTTTTTCCACTTTGTCAGGATTAAGTTGCTGAATTGTAATTGTTCCACGTACTATTCCATTATTATTGGATACCACTCTATTATAACCGTGGAGTTCTCCTAAACTTTCTGGCAGCAAATCAACTACAGCCGATGGAATTCCAATACTCGGTTCACCAACTCCCCAACTTCCATACTGATTACAAATCTTCCAATATGGCTCATCTACCGACAATTCAAATGGAATTGTACCTAAATCATAGGTTTTGTCAGCTATGGACAAGAGTCCTTTTTGATGATCTGAAGCTTCCAGTCTATACTCAATACGGATACTGGCCTCACCACTTAGTAATTTATCCATATCGACTGCTTCCACCCCAGAAATGTTTATCCTCTTACCGGAGTTTGAAATAATCGCATCCAGTTTTTCTGATTTATCAGTATAATCCATACTAATGCTGAAATCATCTTCATATTCTGAAGAAAAAACGAAATCTAACACTTTGGTATTGACTTGATTCACAATTGTATGTGCATCTGCCCATGCTCCATAGCTCGTGCCTAAGCCGAGAATCCCAATAACTAGAATTCCAGCAATAATCCACCTTTTTTTATTTGATTTTCTATTCCTGTTACTCTTAAATCGCATTACTTACCTCCCACCTATTCCCATAAATTTTTTCGGCATAAAGAATTACTTCAATACGATTATTCAGATTTAATTTGGATAATATACTGCTAATATGTTTTTTAGTGGTTCCCTCCGAAATATACAGCTTTGTACTGATCTGTGCATTTGTTAATCCCTTGCTAAGCTGTGAAAACACTTCTTTTTCTCTTTCTGTTAATATACTTAACTGTGGCGGATACAGTCCATTCATGCTTTTTTCTACAAGACCATAGGAATAAAATTTGCCACCACGCCGGATTACATTAAGTGCATATATAATATCCTCAACAAAAGCGTCCTTAAGAAGATATCCGTCTACATTTAACTCTTTTGCCTGGCTAAAATCTAATACATTGGATGATGAGGTTAGTACAATAATCTTAATATCTGGAAGTATTTTTCTTGTGGCTTCAATTAAACTAAAACCGTTTTCCGTTCCCAGATGCAAATCTACTATAATTATGTTTGTAGGCTGTTTCTTTAGTATTTTTATTGCTTGTTCAATATTTCCGGCCTCTCTAATTTCTTCCCCCGTCTTACCAATAGACAATATATCAATGATACCTCTTCTTACCAAAGGATGATCATCAACAATTAAAATACTCAATTTGCTGCCTCCTTATTTAGATAGCGATGCTACTTTTTACTTGGTATGGATAGATAAATCTCAGTTCCACCTAAAATTTGAGTTTTTACTTCTAAACTTCCATTTAATAGCTTTACAATTCTGTCTATATTTCCAAGGCCGATTCCTTTGTCCGCCTTATTTAAATATTCCTGATAATCAAACCCTTTACCATCATCCGTTATTGTGACTGTGGTTTTTTTATCTTCTATTATAATTTGTACTTTAATATGCATTGCATTTCCGTGCCTTACTGCATTGTTTAAAGCTTCACATATAATTCTATACAATCCATTTTTTTGTTTTGTCATAATCTTTTGCGTATCACCAATGATTTCAGTAACTGCTTCGATTCCCTGTAGTTTCTTTATTTCTTCTGTATAGCTTATCAATTTATGTTTAAAAGTATCTTCCCCCTCCTTCTCCCAGGAAAATCCATAAATAGTTTCTCTTAAATCCCTCATGGTATTATCAACCGAATGCTTAATACTTAATAATTCATTACTCAATGCTACATTAGGCTCTTCTTGAATTTTAGAACTTAGAACATATAAATTACACGAAATAGCAAATAACTTCTGTAATGCCACATCGTGAATTTCATTGGCTATGCGATTCTGCTCTTCACTAATAAGCAGTTTCTCTCCCAAATCATCTAACTCCATCTTCTTCAATATAATTCCTGCTATTTTTAAAAAAACAGGCATAACACTATAATGTTCCAGCAGTTCTTTCTTTTTTGAATTCAGACAAGAATGAATATTTAAAAAATACTTTTCATCCGTTATTGCAATAAATGCTCCATATACCGTTTTCCCATGTGAAATTGGCTTTAGTACAAGTCTCTTTGTATTAAAATCACAGTATTTAATCGCTAATTTTTCTGTATCTTTTCCTATCAACTTCTTTGCCTTTGATAATATCTGCTTTTGCTCTAATTCCGTTAGCCCATAGCATGTATAATTTTCAATTTGACCAGCTCTTTGTGAATTTAAGCGCAAGAACATGCACTCTTTGACACCACTTAAATTTCTCATATGAGTAAGTAATTCTTCAATGACATTTTTACTACCATCCAGATTAAATATATTCACTGTTTCATATATTTCTATACAATATTTTAATGTTTTTTCTACTTTTTCCTTCGCCTCTTTTAATTCCTCATTCATATTGGATAAACAAATCGTTTTTTCTTCGTTTACTGCAGTATAACGTATGATTTGCAACAGTCCGAAAGCGATAAGTATATAAGAAATTGCTATATTTAGATACAATCGAATGATATCACCGTTCATTGTTTCTGATATTTTGCTTAAAGTGGATATGCTAGCACAACAGAAGTAGATTACAGACTGCACAATAGATATTTGCAGATACAACTCTACTGCTGTAATAAATAAAGTACTAATGGAGTACCATATATATGGGCTTGCAAATCCTCCGGATACAATAATAAAGAAGCTATTTCCAAAGGTTTCAACTAGTGTTAGAATCAGTATATATTGCCGTTTACCTCGGTTATCTAAATAAATATACGTGAAAATACCACATGCTAGTAACATTCCAGTAATAATTACAATCCGATGCAGTATGAATTGATGTGGTGATGAAAAATAATACAAGATTGAGGCAATTAGCAAAGAAGAATATCGATAAAATAAGACTATATTAACAACACTATTTTGCTTTAAGCAAGTTAATTTAATTTTATCTATCGTATTGATAATCAAATGTATTTTTCGAATTACATACTCCAAATTTTTTCTCCTTTTCTCCTCTGTTACAATACAGTATTATACAGTAAATTTTTTCCATATTCAAACCAATTTTAAAAGAATCGGTCGACGGTTTTCACTACTTTTACTACGCAAAATTAGCGTTGTTTCTATGCTAAGGTGTTTACTTTTGAAATAAAATGGTGACAACTATGTGATTATGAGGGATATTGACAAAAGAAAATGAAAGAATTAATATAACTAAAAAAATAGCGTGTATTAAACAACACGCTATTTACTATGCTTAAAGCATTAAATTAAATTGTATTTTCATCCAAAATGATTGTAAATGGTCCATCGTTAATCAGATGTATTTTCATATCGTCCCCAAAAGAACCTTCTTCTGCTTTACCATGCTTCTCCCGACACCTTTTAACAAAGTAATGATAGAGCTCCCAAGCTCTTGCCGGATCCGCAGCCTGAAGAAAATTTGGCCGGTTTCCTTTTTTACAGTCAGCATAAAGAGTAAATTGAGAAATCGCAAGAACTTCTCCGCAAACATCAGCTAATGATAGATTTGTCTTTCCTTGATCATCTTCAAATATCCTCATCTTTAGAATTTTATCAGTATATTTGTCAACAACAGCTTCCGTATCTAATTTGCCTATCCCAACAAAAAGTAACAATCCTTTTCCGATGTGTCCGATACACTTATCTTCTACTATTACTGAAGCTTCTTTCACTCTCTGAATCACAACTCTCATATATGATTACCCCTGCTTATTCTTTTGTTATATCTCCTAAAAATGAGATTCCTTTGATATCTGCTGTTACTCCAAAATAGTTCAAAATGCTTGCACCGATATCAGCAAATGTACTTCTAGTTCCCAAGTTAATTCCTTTTGTCAATTGTTTTCCGTAAATTAAACAAGGTACATATTCTCTAGAATGATCGGTAGATTCTGTGCTAGGATCACAGCCATGATCAGCCGTTATTATAAGAATGTCTTCCTCACGCAATCCGTCAATGATTCGAGGCAACTGGCTATCGAAGTAAGTTAAGGCTTTTGCATATCCTGCAACATCATTACGGTGCCCATATACCATATCGAAATCAACTAAATTAGTAAAACATAACCCCTCAAAATCTTTACTCATATACTCAATTGTACGTTCAATGCCTGCCTCGTTATTTTCTGTTCTAACCATTTCTGTAATGCCTTTTCCTGCAAATATATCATAGATTTTTCCTACAGCCAAAACATCATAATTATTGCTCTTTAATGCATCCATCATGGTAGTCTTTGGAGGCTGTACAGAGTAATCGTGTCGGCGTGAAGTTCTCTTATAATCGGGTGCCTCACCCTCGAATGGTCTGGCGATAATTCGTCCAACACCCCAGTCATCGGTGCATAATTCTCTGGCAATTTCACAATAACGATACAATTCATCGATGGGAACCACTGCTTCATGAGCTGCTATTTGCATTACGCTGTCTGCAGAGGTATAAACTATTAAGTCTCCAGTTTTTACATGTTGTTCTCCAAAAGCTTTTATAACCTCAGTTCCAGAGTATGGCTTATTACAAATAATTCCTCGACCGGTTCGTTTGGATAATTCATCTAGCAGTTCTTTAGGGAAACCATCAGGGAATGTAGGAAGTGGTTTTTCAGATACAATACCTGCGATCTCCCAATGTCCAATGGTGGTATCCTTACCCTTAGAGGCCTCACTCAACTTTGCATAATTTCCATCTACTACTTCCTTTTTCTGTTTTGCTGGTACTCCATCTATATGGAACAAACCAAGCCTTTCCATATTGGGAACATTAAAATACTCATTGTTCATCACTGCTCCCAGTGTATTACTACCTTTGTCACCATATTCCATTGCATCCGGCATTTCACCAATACCAAAGCTATCCAATACGATCAAAAATACTCGTTTCATAATTATAATTACCTCCATAAAGTTTAGAATTATTACATTTTCCTTAATTTAAATTAATATTTATTATTTGATATTGTGCTATTTTGAGCTATATGCTATAATCCGAATGGATATAAGAATCAAAGCTTGTCTTGTAATACCACGTATCTAAATAACCTAAATAACATTTTAGAAAGGTAGGGTTTATTTGAAAGAACTAATAAAAAAGTATAAACACGGTTGGGTACTATCTTACTTCTTTGTTTATATCGTTTGGTTTTTTGCCTTAGAAAAAGCTGTAACCACTCAATATACTCCAGTTTACCTACCTATTGATGACATCATTCCTTTTAACGAATGGTTTGTTATACCTTATTGTTTATGGTTTGCATATATTTTCATATCAGTGGCTTACTTTTTCTTTACTTCCAAAGATGATTTTTATAAATGTACCGCATTTCTATTTATTGGAATGACAATATGTTTAATCATATATACTATTTGGCCAAATGGACAAAATCTTCGTCCGGATTTATCTACTTTAGGACGGGATAATATTTTAATTCGAATCGTTGCTCACTTTTATAAAACAGATACACCGACCAATGTGTGTCCTAGTATTCATGTATTTAATTCCATCGCAGTTCATATTGCGATACACCGTAATGAGAGATTAAAGAAGTTTAAATGGATTCAAATTTCTTCTTTCGTATTGATGGTGCTAATATGTCTTTCAACTATGTTTTTAAAACAACATTCTGCATTTGATGCTATTGCAGCCATTGTATTAAGTTTTATTATGTATATTGCTGTATATGGTTTGAGTGGAAACAAGCAGACAGATAAAATCAAAGGCAAGGAAGTCTTTGTCGATTAATCTAAACCCACGAGTGTTACACATTCGCGTAACATCTCGTTATGCTGAAATTCAAATATATGGTTTCCGGAATTATCCGAAACCATATATTTTTTTTGTTACTGCATATCCCACCCGGACAACTGCCCTTCCAATTTTGCCCGGAAGATTCATTGATCTTCCTAACATTCTTGAATGAATCTCACCAAATAATAATTTATTGGATTTCTCAAGATAATCCCAAAGTTCCTTTTTCTTTCTTAAACTTTCTTCTGTATTTTGTTTAATCAAGTAAACTGAGGATACCGTCATCATCATACATAAGTACTTGATCATATAATTCCTCAATTTTTTATTTTTAATCTCCATTACATTTACTGAATCTATCATAATCTTTGTAATCTTAATCTGTTGGTCAATACGTTTTATCATTATATTTTCATTTACCGATTGATCGTCACGACCAATAAAATAACGATATAAATCCACATCCAGATAGTACATCGTCTTTACATAGGGGAGTGGCTTATATACAAAAATGTTATCCACATAAAAGGTGTGTTTTGGCAACCTTAAACCACAATCTTTTAATAATTTGGTACGGTAAATTGCAGAATGCATGAGTATATACTGACTTTGCTTAAAAAACATAATATCGTTCCAAGTAAATATCTTATCCTGTGGCAACGCCGTGCGGTAATTCATGACCTTATGTTTATTTAAACTAGGCTTTTCATAAACATAATTAGCAATCAATAAATCAATACTATGCCCATCCTCAATTAATTCCTTCAACGTATCTAATACATTCTTAAGAGCTCCTTCATTTACCCAGTCATCGCTATCCACTACCTTAAAATATAACCCGGTAGCATTTTGCAGCCCTGTATTTACCGCTTCTCCATGTCCTCCGTTTTCTTGATGAATCGATTTTATAATGTCAGGGTACTTTTCTGCATATTCATCTGCAACCTTCCCCGTGTTATCTTTTGAACCATCATCAACGATGATAATCTCCAAGTCACTCCCACCGGTTAGTAAGGTTTCAATTGCATGTTGCATATATTCAGCTGAATTATAACAAGGTATGGCTACACTCAATAATTTCATATCTATTGTCCTTCCTTCTAAATTTTTCTCATGTTGCAATTTGAAATGCCAATTTGGGCTTTTTCTTATTATAGAACATAAAAGATATCCCATAAATAGAATAATAAAATATTAATAAATATTAAAAATTAGTAAGATAAACGTAAGAATTATTCCGTTGTTTTACCCAAAATTGAATGCTATAATTCATGGTGTAACATTTATTTACATAAATGTGGTAATTTTGATACTTGTTGTAGAAAGGAATAGTGTTATGTCATTTGGTTCAACTTTAGAAAAAATACGCAAAGAACACAAACTAAGCCAAGCAACTCTCGGGAGTGCATTAGGAATTACGCAACAAATGATTAGCAGTTATGAAAAAGATATCTCCTCCCCAAATATAGAATCCTTGATTAAATTGTCAAATTATTTTCAAATATCAATCGATTCGTTAGTTGACAATAATTTTGTAACGAAGGATTCTCCAAAAGAGCATTTCCTTAACTTATTTGATTCCTTTACTGTAGAGGACAAAGACCGTTGTCTTCTAATCCTCAACACCCTGCTCTTAGATCGTGACCAGTCAAATAAATTGAAAGATAAGAAAACAAACAGCCTATGTTAGTATTACATCAGACTCTCTGGATTTAGGCACTCTAACTCGGGTACTACAAAATATCCGTTCTTTCGGATTAATACGTCATCAAAATATATCTCGCCACCACCATATTCGGAGGTCTGTATACATACTAAATCCCAATGGATTGCAGAGACATTTCCATTTGGAGCTGTATCATAACAATTTCCTGGCGTAAAATGGAAGGATCCCATGATTTTTTCATCAAATAAGGTATCTTTCATTGCTTTTAAGATATAAGGATTAACTCCAATGGCAAATTCTCCTACATATCTAGCTCCTTCATCTGTGTCAAATACTTTGTTAATTCTCTCAGTATCGTTTGCTGTTGCTTCTATTATTTTCCCCTCTTTGAATGTCAATCTTATATTCTCATAGGTATATCCTTGAAATACTGCCGGCGTATTATAAGCAAGTGTTCCGTTGATAGAATTTCTCACTGGTGCTGTATATACCTCACCATCTGGTATATTGCATTCTCCTGCACAAGGCACTGCTGGAATATCCTTAATGGAAAATGTAAGGTCTGTACCCGGCCCAGTAATACGCACTTTATCAGTGCGATTCATGTAAGCCACAAGGTTCTCCATAGCATTCTTCATTTTAGAGTAGTTTAAATTACATACATTAAAATAGAAATCTTCAAAATTCTCTGTACTTGTGTTCGCCAATTGTGCCATAGAATCATTTGGATAACGAAGCACTACCCATTTTGTCTTTTTGACACGAATATCATGATGTACCGGGGTAGAATAGAGCCTTTCATAAAGTTCCATCTTATCTGAAGGTACATCAGATAATTCTGTAACATTATCCGTTCCTCGAACACCAACATAGCAATCCATCTGGTCCATTTCAGCCGCATCAATCTTCGCCATGAGTTTCAATTGTTCTTCTGTGCAATGCAGTAGTGTTTCTCTATGCACCTTCTGATCGGTATAATGAGGAAACGGAATCCCTTCTGCCTTATACACTTCTTTAATAAGTTGTCTTGCCAACTCCCTTGTCGAGTCTCCAACATAATGAATATAAACTTTCTCACCTTTTTGTACATTCATTGAGTAATTTACTAAATTATGTGCTAATAACTTTATTCTTTCATCCATGTTAACCTCTTTCTGTTGATTGAATTAAATCAATTTCAACTTCAAATTTATTCTATAGCTATATAACTAAGGAAGATATTCCCTGCTGATTGAAACAGTTTCATACCATCGTTTAATCCTATTTTCTTAGTAGTAAAAGAAGATGGATCGATAACAGTTATATTATACGCATCATATGAAATAATTAATACGGCATTGTCGGAATCCTTCATAGCCAATACTGGTCTCTTTTTACTGATATAATAAAGAACCTCATCTAAAGTACATCCAGTCAAATTAAGCAAAGAATCTCCCATACCCTGATTCAACATTTCATATGCAGAATTTACATCTTTTACCGAACTTGCATAATTGGGATTCTTTTTATAATAATTCAACATCATCTTAGCACATGCCATTACACTATTCGTAGATGCGCTCTCATAAATAGGTGTAATTCCAACTAATGTACTTTCAGCACTCTTACTACCTCGTTCCCACAGAACGATTTGTTTATTATTAACAACAGACCCAACATATTCATCTGCTCTGTTAATTGCATCTCCTGCATTGTCATATATGCCTTCAACACCACCTCGTGCATAAACAACAAACCGTTCCGGCAAATATTTACGTTCTTCTAACCTTAGAGTAGTATCTTTCGTGATAATAGTATTGATAGTTTCACTTACACTTGGCATTTTCTCCATCTTATAACCAGAGGTTAATGAGATATACAGTTCTGTCAATGTTTTTTGTGTAACTCTTGCGGTAAGGCTAACTGCATCGGTTTGTTCTATGGTCTGATTTATGATACTATCCGGCTCTGCTAGTCTATAATCAATTTCCCCATTCTGCTTCTGCTTAACCATCCGCTCTAAATTAATAATATTATTATTTACTTCGGCCCTGGTAACATAATACCCATCTTTGGAGTATTCCTTAAGTATATCCAGATTGGAATCTGCTATATTGATTTGATACATCGGAACTAGGATACTACCGTCAATCGTTGCTACAATATCATTCGTTTTCGCAAATCCATAAATGATATTATTCTCAATTCTACCTAACAATTTAATATTCGAACCTGCAGGTGCTGTGATCTGCTTCTCTTCCACCGTTTCCAAATTCAAAATGTTAATACTGGTAGATTCTGTTGGGCTACTACTATTCTGCCATACAATATAATGTTGTTCTTTACTTACAACATAATCATCACTGGAAATTCCAGAAACTAATTCAGATAATTCTTTAGTAATCAAATTATATGCATATATAGCATCATTAATAGTAAAGTAAAATGTTCCAAGTTTATTTACGTAACTAAAAGAACCTAATTCTTCCTTTAGGATTTGATATGGTACATTCATCGGTATATAAACTTGTTCTTCAATTCTGTTTTCTCCACTATAGAACTTATATAAAATAATTCCAACTCCACCTTCATAAACGCCGCGGTTCATATAACCATATACTATAAAGTTAATATTCCCGTCTTCATCCATGTTTAGTATTTTAACATCATGTTCTTCATACGTATCTCTTAAATAATCCGTATCTGTTTGGCGGAATGAGAATACTTTAACAGCCGAATTTTCAGCAAGATCGTAAAACCAGAGTTCTCTTTGTCTTACAAATGCAAGTTTATTATTATCCGAACTGGTAATCAAGTCCATATCCGCCTGGCTCGTAATTCCGATTTTGAACTCACTTTTGGATAAGCTAGTTAAATTAATATCAAATGCAGCTTCCATGTTTCTTTCATAATTCAACAAATACATACGGGACGAAGTGTAACGAACGCGATAAAATTCTTTTACATAAAAAAGCTCTGTTCCGTTATCTGTTTCAGCAGAAATCATATATTTCAATTCAATGGAGGCCATATCCTCATTAATTTCTTTTATTGTTGGAACAATTTCATTCAGAACTATTGGTGATAAATTTCCCCATTTTATCAGTTCAAAACTGGAATGAATATTAACATATGCAAGAGAAGAATCATCCGAAGTGGAGTCCGGTTCAAGAAATGCTATGACATCTTCTGCCCTGTTCTTATCCATAATTGAATCATGAAAATTCATCGCAAAATCTATTTTTTCTTGATAATGGGAGTTATGAATTAGCTTTACCCGCGTATAATAATTCATTTTTTTGCTTTCACTGGTAACCAAGGTTATTTTAACAGCATATTCGGCATTTTCTTTCAACTCCGTTTTAAATTTAATTTTTGCTGTTCGCTTTTCTCCTTCGTTTTCCAAAGCATTAATTGTACTCGATTCAATTACTTCATTGTCCGTAACTGAACGCAGTTCATATAGAACCCGTTTTACTTCATTTTCTTTTTCGTCAATCACTGCGACAAAACTTTGTTCACTGTCAAGGGGGGTAATGGATTCCCTTATGACATTAGCATTTAGGTTATTACTATATCCATGAAGTAAGTTAAGTTTATCATTTCCAGTCTTAATTGAAACAATAGGAAAAGATGTTTCGCTCATCTGCGTTGTTTTATTAAGATCGAAAACTTCTTCTTTCATATCCTGCCCAAAATAATAGACAGCACCTATAAATATACATACTAATATTATCAATCGATATAAAAGCTTTAACATAGATTCACTTCCTTATAAAAAAGATGTCGGAAACTGCTCCGATAACAAACGATACAGGGTGGGTTCAACCCCTAATAACTTTTTGCACATTTTATATTCTTTCAGTTTTTTGGAGGAATTTCCTAGGTTTGTTGCTTCTTCCTGATTTTTTTCATCCTGCTTTGTTCTTTTTACTGCACGTATCAGTATGTTTTTTGGAGTATGCTCCATATCAATGAACTCCAAAACATGCGACTTATATCCTACAATTTCCAATAACTCTGCTCGTAAAGCGTCCGTTGCCAATGCAGCAATACGTTCCTTTATTAAACCATAATGCAGTATTGGCTGTAGATCATTGCAATCAATTTGAGCATTTAATTCATGTTGACAACAGGGTACCGATAAGATCACATCAGCTTTCCAACAAATAGCCTTATATAATGCATAATCCGTTGCAGTATCACAAGCATGAAGGGTTACCACCATATCAACTTTACTCACACCTTTATAAGAAGCAATATCGCCTTCTAAGAAATTTAAGTCATCATAACCATAACGTTTTGCAAGTATATTACAATTTTCTATCACAGACTTCTTAAGGTCCAGACCTATGATTCGTATCTGATATCCCTTTTCCACTTTTAGATAATAATACATAGCAAAAGTAAGATATGATTTACCGCACCCAAAATCTAGAATTGTCAATCTCCTGTCTTTATCAAATACAGGCAAAACATCTTCGATAAACTCTAAAAATCGATTGATTTGTTTAAACTTATCATATTTAGCATGAATAATTTTCCCATCTACAGTCATAACACCAAGGTCTATTAGAAAAGGAATCGGCTTCCCTTCCTTTATAATATAATCCTTTTCTCGATTATGGGGCATCCCACTTGAAACTTGTGCATTATCTAATGAAGTTTTTATACTTTTTATCTTAATAGTAGCTTTTCCTTTTTTGCTAATCAAAACAGTAACCATTTTCTGCTGAGTTCGAATTTGTACCTGCTTCATTACGTTGTCCAGCCACTCTGGTAACTTTTTTAATAATTCTTCTTTCGAACAGTTTAGATGGAAAATCTGCTTTCCACGGTATTCTGCTGCCTGATAAACCAAATTCCCTTTTAAAGTAATTGGTCGAATTTTTACCTTCTTTAATTCCGATTCCTTTGTAGGATTGCTAAGTATCATATCAATGAAATCTATGTTTAAATTATCACAAACAACTTTTTCAATATTCTGGTCCATAACTGAATCGTAAGCCTTTCTATGATACTTTAGTTTTGTTTCATTTATGTATTTTATCATAAAACAAAAAATAATCCTACCCTTTTTGTTAACTTCATAGCTTCATTCCACAGTTTCAGGGTTCTGTTGTGCACGGATTACCGCAAATAGCATATATTGTTAAATAAAATATATAAGATGTTATACTATGGAGGTTTTAATGAAATATTCTTTTCCTGAATATTCTCCTTACACAAATCAAACCCAAGCCGAACAAAGGAACCCAGATTACTATCCTAAAACAGCACAAGTTCTAGAAAGGCATGGGATACCAGATTATTCCACCGTTTCACCTTTTGTAAATAATTCTGCAGGTTATATGCGCAAACCATTAATGAACCCTAATGTAACTACAGCACCACAGAATGGCATGCCACAAACTACCATGCCACCTACTGGTATGCCGCAGACTGGAACTCCCGCTGCTCCAAGATCTAACATGCCACAGACTGGTATGCCGCAAACTGGTTCTCCTGCTGCTCCAAGGTCTACTATGCCACCTACTGGTATGCCGCAGACTGGATCCCCTGCCGCTCCAAGATCTAATATGCCTCCTACTGGTATGCCGCAGACTGGTTCTCCTGCTGCTCCAAG
>JAEZVF010000046.1 GCA_023443225.1 Bacillota bacterium | reverse complement strand
GGCTAAGGCCATTAACAGCATGAATATGCTGATACCACTGCAATATTTTTGTGTTTTTAACGCCAACACCGGGGAAGTCATCGCGGCTTCATTTGAGTAACCACCATAAGCCCCCCGAACTTATAAGTGGGGGCATTCAACCTCGTCGATCTTCTTTGCTGCTCTAACCGGAAACGGTGTCACAATCTTTCTTTCGCTTTGAATCTCTCACACTAACCAACTCAAAACTCAGGGTTGCAATGAAAGTTTAGAAGCGTTTAAAGCAACGCGGCTATAGTCGCTCTGGAAACGCCATATTCACGCGCTAATGCGCTGACACTGATTCCGCTACTCTTTTTCTCTATAATCGCTCTACGGGCTTCTGGTGCGATTTTAGAAGGTCTACCCAATTTCTTTCCTTCGGCTTTTGCTCGCGACAAACCCGCCTGAGTGCGTTCAATCAGTAGATCACGCTCCATCTCCGCAACCGCTGCCAACATCGACAATAGAAGCTTACCGGCAGCAGAAGTGAGGTCAGTTGTTCCAAGCTGGTGGACGATCACCTTGATGCCGCGATCAGATAACAATCGGACTGTCTGGAGCACGTCAATAGCATCACGCCCCAAACGGTCGAGTTTTGCCACTACCAGCGTTTCACCGGTTCGAATTTTGCCAAGCATTTCAGCAAACGCCTTACGCTGAATTGCCTGAACTTTCCCGCTAACAATATCGGCAAACCAAAAGTCAAGCGTCCAACCAGCTTGCTCAAGCTCCAACCTCTGGTTCTCCGTATCTTGCTGAGCGGTAGAGACACGCCCGTAGCCGAAAATCGCCATTCTCAACACCTCTCAATACCTGTCAGAAAACGGTGTCAACAATAGGACGCCTGCCAACAATTGCCAAGGCTAATTTTTCAACATCCCGGAAGATACTAGCGAAGAGGTGCCAGCAAACGGTCGTTTACTGGCAAGAACAATGACGTTTAACCTAATGATTTTAAATATAAAAAAACCATCTCATGATTGAAGTTTCGAAAAATCTTGCTATCTAAGATTTCATAAGTATAATTCTTGTCAGAAACGTTAGTTTCTAGTCGAACTTAGGGTGTAAACTTTAAGGCGACGTTTCCTGAAGCCGCTTATGCGGCTTTAGTTGTATATGGAGATCGTAATGCATATCATGTATATAGATGAAGCTGGATGCCCTGGCACCCTTCCCAGCTCAACCAGTCCTGTCCAGCCTATCTTTATTCTAACTGGTTTAATAATAAAATCCGATAAGTTATATTCGATTACAAAAGATTTTTTAAGTCTTAAGAGACTTATATATAAGCCAAAGATAAGTTTTGAGGAGCGTTTAAATCTTTCTAAAGAGGAGCTTAAAGGCAGCGATATAAAAAAAGACATTCGTTATAGTGGTTCAGCTTATAAAAAGAAACAAGCCCGGAGAAGGGCAAAAAGATTTATTGATGAGACATTAAAGATTATTAATAAACATGATGTAAAAATATTATCTCGCGTTTATATAAAAAAGCCTGGAGATACTTTTAACGGGATTGCAGTATATACATCAGCAGTGCAATGCCTATATGACAATTTTAATTCATATTTAACATCAAATAACAGCGAAGGCATAGTAATTTCAGATAACAGAACTCTCCAACTTAATGAGCAGCTATCCCATTCTCTTTTTACCAAGAAGAATAAATTAAGTGGTGATGCCTATCCAAAAGTATGTGAAATGCCAACATTTGGACAGAGCCACAATCATGTTATGCTTCAATTAACAGATATTATAGCTTCGGCTTTAATTATGCCTATATCGTCACATTCATACTGCACTGGCTTTATTCAAAGCGATCACGTAAATTCTGATAACCTGAGAATAAAAGCAGATTATGCAAATAGTATAAAACCTTTCTTTTATAGATATCAAAAAGATGGAAGATGGAAAGGTGGATTGACTATGAATGATCGAATTCAACAACGAAACTCATCAGATTTTTTCAAATGATTGTATTAAAGGCTTGTTGATCAAGCCTTTATCAATGCACTTTAAATATTGAAATTATGAATAAGAAATTCATATTCCTAACGAGAGTCGATAATGAACCAGAGCCGCTCTGAGAGAGTGAGATTTGGACTATTTTGATTCTTTTCGCGATTTGTTGCTCTGCTTAATCCGTAGCGCATCAGCTACAGCAGCCACACCATCTTCGCAAACAAATGGAGCAACTTCCGGTAGCCCTAGCGTAACGCTCTCAAGAACAGCATAGAGAGCCGCTGGTGGATGATCTTTGCTATACCGGTTCTCTGTCTCGCCAGAACCGCGGATATGTCCAACAAACTGCGCACGCGTCTCGCTGTCGATTCCAGCTTGTTTGAGCCTGGTAGAAAACGTGTGGCGGAATGAATGAAAAGATTTTTTGCTGTCTTTTTCAAAGCCTAACCGTTCTTTGAGCAACGAACGGTTAAACCAGTCAGAAGCCTTATCGCCGTATCCTTTTACAGAGTGGTAAGGAAGCTCTGGAAATAAACGCTCATGACCTGCTTTCTTCAATGCTTCACAATAGCGGATTAATCCAAGTTTGAGCAATGTCGGATGCAACGGTATTTTTCTTCGTGAATTAATCGTTTTCAGTGACTGATCGGCCCGTTCGTTGCTGATTTCAAAGAAATAAAACCCGGTAGCATCCTGCTTAATATCATCTAGATAAAGTTGACATAACTCATTTATCCTCGCGCCGGTAAAAAAGCCAATTAGCGGTAGCCAGTAATGAAATGCACGATAATGATGGAATTGCCCCTGACTGTTTTTATCGACAGTCCCACGCTTATACCAAGGC